>NZ_JMCC02000288.1 GCF_000737335.2 Enhygromyxa salina
TGGACGTACGTCGTGGGCTGGTGGCGGAGTTTGGTCGGACGCCGGATGCGAGCGTGACGGCGCGAGCAGGTGCGAAAGCAGGTCATAGTGATCCGGTGGTTCTGAATGGAAGGGCCATCGCTCAACGGATAAAAGGTACTCCGGGGATAACAGGCTGATACCGCCCAAGAGTTCATATCGACGGCGGTGTTTGGCACCTTGATGTCGGCTCATCACATCCTGGGGCTGAAGTAGGTCCCAAGGGTACGGCTGTTCGCCGTTTAAAGTGGTACGCGAGCTGGGTTTAGAACGTCGTGAGACAGTTCGGTCCCTATCTGCCGTGGGCGCTGGAAAACTGAGGGGGGTTGCTCCTAGTACGAGAGGACCGGAGTGAACGCACCGCTGGTGTTCGGGTTGTCATGCCAATGGCACTGCCCGGTAGCTAAGTGCGGAAGAGATAAGTGCTGAAAGCATCTAAGCACGAAACTTGCCCCGAGATGAGTTCTCCCTGACTCCTTGAGAGTCCTGAAGGAACGTTGAAGACGACGACGTTGATAGGCCGGGTGTGTAAGCGCAGCGATGCGTTGAGCTAACCGGTACTAATGACCCGTGAGGCTTAACCTTACAACGCCAGAGGCGTTTTGCGAGACGCGAAGATTTTCAGCCTGTACCGGATAATTCTGCGCGGCCCGTCGGGCGGCGCGGAAGACAGAATTTGCCTGGCGGCCTTAGCGCGGCGGTCCCACCTGACCCCATGCCGAACTCAGAAGTGAAACGCCGTAGCGCCGATGGTAGTGTGGGGTCTCCCCATGCGAGAGTAGGGAACTGCCAGGCATCAAATTAAGCAGTAAGCCGGTCATAAAACCGGTGGTTGTAAAAGAATTCGGTGGAGCGGTAGTTCAGTCGGTTAGAATACCTGCCTGTCACGCAGGGGGTCGCGGGTTCGAGTCCCGTCCGTTCCGCCACTTATTAAGAAACCTCGAGTTAACGCTCGAGGTTTTTTTTC
>NZ_JMCC02000289.1 GCF_000737335.2 Enhygromyxa salina
CTCCCGATAGGTCAGCCCGCGCTCGTCGTAGATCGTGGTGATCGTGGCCTCGCCCTGCTGCTGTAGCGTGACCTCGCGGTTGGCGTCGTAGCCAAGCACGCTGGTGAGCACGCGGCCGTCGCCAACCTGCTCGGTGGTGAGCGTGAGCTCGTTGAGAACGTCATACGCAAACGAGGTCGAGACCACGCCGTTGCCCTGCGGCGCACCTGCACAATCGAGCGCCTCGTAGTCGACGCGGACCAGGTTCATGTTGGCGTCATAGATGTGATCCGTGTACGCCCGCGTGGCCGCACCGCCTCCGCATGTCGCAGGGCACGTGGTGGCAGGACCCAGCTCGCGGACCAGCTCGTCGCGCGCGTTATAGAGGTAGAGCTTGTCGTTGCCGCGCGGGTCCACGCGCCGGACTTCATTGCACGCGGCGTCAAACTCTTTGGTGGTCGTCAGCGCCAGCCCATCAGGGTCGACGATCTCCTGACGAACATGCCCGTCATCGGCGTAGCTGAAGACCACCTCGCGGCGGACGCCCTGTGGGTCCGCCGGCAGCTGATGCCGGGTCAGCTGGCCGACAGAGCTGTACTCCATGTCTTCGCGGGTATCTGGCTCGGGGTGAATGATCGATGTGCGATTCCCAGCGGCGTCATAGCGTGCCTGGGTGACGTTGCCGCGCGCGTCGGTGGCAAGCACGACGAAGTCTTGGGCGTCGTGTTCGTTGCCGAGTCCCGGCGCGTACTCGAACAACTCGCGGATCCGCGGGAGGCCGCTGTCACACACGTCGGCCTCATAGCGACGCTCCCGCAGGTTGCCTCGGATCCGCGGCGACGCAGCGGAACTCAGATCCCCCTCGTAGATCGACACCGTCGCGTTCCCTCGCGGGTGGACGACGCGGCTGACGTGGCCATCGGCGTTATAAGCGAACCGCGTCTCGAAGTAGTCCGGGTCATCAGCCCGCAGCTTGTCCAC
>NZ_JMCC02000290.1 GCF_000737335.2 Enhygromyxa salina
CAAGCTCCGCATAAATATTGTAGCTGTGGTCCCAATTGTTCCCAAGCGGCGACCGCCCCGCGGCCGGCCCCAGGCGCGATCGATAGCGGCGCGCCCACACCAGGTCGAGCCCGACCGTACAGCCCCGCACCCGCAGATCAACCACCCGCTCATGGAATTCCCCCGAAAACAGATACCCAGCTTCATCGCGCGGACAAGCGCCATCCGGGCAGCGATCGAACGCGTGCGGCTCGCCAGCCGCCTGGCTGGGCGGCTCGAGCATCCTGACATCTAGAGCACCGCGCAGCCCCGGTGCGGGGAGGTCCGGGCGATCCCCACAGCCGCTGAGCAGCACCCAACATGCGGCGATGGCCACGCTGATCAACCGCTGAAAAGCATCCATCCTTCAGGCAACCTGCCACATTCGCAAGCAGGGCGAAGTGCCATCCGCACCAGTCGAGCCCGCAACTTTACTCGTCGCGGTCTGCGACGCGGAGACTATCTTGCGTTCTCGTTTGGCACAGTCGCCGAGGGGTACAACGCACCCTCACAGCTTCCTCGCGCGACTCACCCCAGAGACCTCGTGTCGCTGCAACCGCCGCCGCGCTTGGCCTGCTCGAGCAGCGCGTGGGTGGGCGCCGTCGGCTGCGAGGTCAACATCGACGAGTCCGACGCGGTGGCGTGGACGCGGATGGGTGACAGTCACACCAACGCCACGGCGCCCGCCTGCCTGCCTGAAGGGCGTGCGGCAGCCAAGGCGACGCCGTGGGCCTACGCCACGACGGCGGCCCAAGGACACCATGTATTGGCGACGAGCCGCCGTTGAACATCGTGTGGAGCGCCCGACCTACCATGTGGCGGCGGGGGTCGGGGCCTCGTCGAGGCGGAATCGGTCGTGTCGCTCTGAACGCTAGAGCGACGACCAGTTTGAATTCGGTGAGCTACGCCGCAATTGCGACCTCCG
>NZ_JMCC02000291.1 GCF_000737335.2 Enhygromyxa salina
GTAGGTGCGGCTGTCGATCACCTCGCCGCCGAGCTCGACGTGCTCGCTGGCGACCATGCGCCTCGCTACGTCGTAGGTGTACTCGGACGTGGTGTTGGGCTGGAAGTAGGTCCGCCGCGCCACGCTCGGGCCGAGATAGTCGAACTGAACCAGCGGGGCCCCGCCCTCGGTGAGGGTCCGAGTCCGACGCAGGCCGTCAAAGCTGCGCTCGACCACGCGACCGCCGGGATACGTCGTCGCGGTCGCGTTGCCGAGCCCGTCGCGCGCATAGGTGATCGCTCGCGCGGGTCCGCCCGTCGCGGTCTGCGTCTCGAGCAGCGCCGCGCCCAGGGAGTCGTGGCGCCACGAGATCTGGCTGTCGTCGTCGCTCGCGCCGACCAGCAGCGACCGGCCGTCGAACGCGAAGCGCTCGAAGCTGGTGTCCGCGTTCACGCCCGGCCCCGGGATCACGGTCACGCCGACCCGTCGTCCAAGCTGATCGAGGCCAAACACCAGCTGCGTGCCGCTGGGATCCTGCTGCGACACGAGGTTGTCATGCGCGTCGTAGCTGAAGGTGTTGGCCCCGCCGTCGGCGAATTGCTCCCGCGTGAGGCGGTTGAGCGAGTCGTACTCGTAGAGCGTGACGTTGCCGCCGGGATCCTCGCGGCTGGCCAGGCGGTCGCTGTCGTCCCATGTTTGTCGCGTGACGATGATATCGGTCTCGTCGCCAGCGCCGGTCCCATCGTCGGTCATCACGTGCGCCGACTCGATCAACCGACCAAGTCCGTCATGCTTGTGCAGCGTCCGATTACCACGAGGATCGACCTCCGCGGTTAGCCGCCCGAGCGAGTCGTAGCAATTGTGCGACGCGTTCCCAAGCGGATCGGTCGTCTGGACCAAGTTGTTGCCCTCGTCGTAGACGTAGCGCCAAACCCCGACCACGGCGTCCGTGGACGAACTCGAGACATCGGTGAGCGCCCGCTCGATCACGTTGCCGTTGGCGTCGTAGGTGAGCTCGACGATGTTCCCCTCAGCGTCGATTGTCCGCAGCGGCCGACCCGCCGCGTCGTACTCACGGGCGGCCTGCTCGCCGTTGTCGTCGATCTCCAGGATCACGCGGGACTCACGATCGTACACCCGCGTCGTCACCGAGGCACCATCGCCGATCGGCGTCTGGCTCGCCGGGTCGAAGTGATCACGCGATGTCACTACAGGCCGATTCATCGCGTCATAGCTGACTCGCGTTCGGCTGAGCAATACGTTGGCCCCCGGGCCGGGCAGGTCGACCAATTCCCCATGAAAGGACTGCTCGATCTGGTTGCCGGCAGCGTCGTACTTGAAGCTCGTCTGGTTGCCCATCGCGTCTTCGACCAGCGCGAGTCGATCCGCGCAATCATAGGTCGAGGTCGTGATCTGTTCAGACCCCTCAACGCCCTCGAGCACGCGCCGCTCGTTGCCGTTGGCGTCGTAGTCGAATTGGGTCGTCACCGCATGAGCCGACTCGGCACCACGTGTCTCCCGATAGGTCAGCCCGCGCTCGTCGTAGATCG
>NZ_JMCC02000292.1 GCF_000737335.2 Enhygromyxa salina
CGGCCTTCCTGCTTGCCGATTCGGTGGGCCTTCTCGCCCAGGAAGCTGTTGCGCTCGAGATCGGAGATCTCGTACTCCTCGAAGGTGATGAAGCGATACGAGTCCCGTTCCTCCTGCTCGCGCAATTCTTCGCGGGCACGCTCGGCGATGTCGGTGGGCGTGGTCGTCAGCATGAGCACAGTGTAGCTCCGGCACTCCCACGGATCGAGGGTCTGTACCGCAATCCAAGCGGCCCGGATCGCGGCCACCCGCCGCTCCACGGGCGTGTCCGACGCTGCGTGGTAGACGGCGCCGAGGATCGTCTCGTGGGGTCGACGCCGTGCCTCTTCGACGTCGTCAATCAGCTCGATATGATCCGGCTCAACGAGGGCAGGTGGTGGCAATATTTTCGGGATCAACTTCGTGCGTATGCGGGCCCGAAGCACTGGATCAGGCGTAAACACGGCCACGACCGCGGGTTTCTTCGACTCCGCCCCGACCGCGACCGCGTAGAGCGCCCAATTCCACTGTTTATTCGCGTCCCAGCACAGCTGCACCTCGATAATCCAGTGCATGAGGGTGACACCGTTGCCGGCAATAGCGACGAGCAAGAAATCGATCAACCCTTTGCGTGCCCGGCGGTTGAGGTTGGGAACTTCAAAGGTCGGCGTGCGCTCACGGACTTCACTGACCTCGATCAGATCAATCCCCGCGGCCGCACACAGGATCTCGATCAACGCCAGTCGAGGCATCTTGCTGAGAAGCAAGATCAGGGCCTCATGCGCGGTCGCAAGCTGCTCGGGGTCGGCCATCGAGCCTGCTGAATCGCAAGCGACATGCCGGCACGACGATCGTAGTCATCTCGGTGACTTGCGATATTTCTGCGATCGCAAAGTGGCCCGTCACCGGGACGGTGGCCCGCCACCGGGCCACCCATGATCCT
>NZ_JMCC02000293.1 GCF_000737335.2 Enhygromyxa salina
TCTCGCGCACGGATCCGAGCGGGTTTGAGCCGACGGGCGCGCCGCCTGAAGGGGGGACCGGGTGTCGTAGGTGATGCAGGACCCGCCGACTTACGTCGTGATCTCGATCGAGATGACGCTGTTCTTGATCGGTGGCGACGCCGAAGCGGGGGCGCTGGTCGAGGGCGGGATCGAGGTCCTCGCGCGGCGACAGGCGAAGGAGGCGCTGCCGCTGGTCGCGGGGACGGTCAAGCGCAAAAAGAAAAAGGTTGCCGATGCCGTCGCACCAGAACCTCGCCGCGCACGCGCCGAGGCGAGGCGTCAGGCCAACCGTAGGGCGACCGGTTCTGACGGCATGAAGCGATGCGAATACTGTGGTACTGAAGTCCGAGATGGCGCAGGAGCGCCTAACTCACGAGAGTTCGACCACGTCGTGCCCTGGTCGCGAGGCGGCGGGTCGGGACCCGACAACATCACGGTCTCCTGTCGCACGTGCAACCGCTCCAAAGGGGCAAAGACCACAAAGTAGTGGTCGGGGCCAAAGCCAGAGTAAACACGTCATGAATCCAGAACTCGACTACCATTGTGCAGCACTGATCTGCATCCATGTTTTCGAGCGCAAGCGTCCCGTACTACTGGTCTGTCGGGGAGCCGACGGCGACTGGGGCTTGTACTGCGGAAGCGCTCATCAGGACAGTGGAGACGACTATCGCGTAGTGGGGATCGGACACGTCCTTGACGACGACCCAACCCTCCGTGAGGTGCTGAATCTCGAACCAGGATGGGAGGCCGAACGCTCTGGGCTGGGCCAGCCGTGGCGTCGCGGTCTGGTCCCCGACGAAGATGAGGCCACCTACTAGTCTCGACTTTGGCGGTTGCAGAGCGGCCTCATGCGTAGCCCACTGCGTCCAGCAAG
>NZ_JMCC02000294.1 GCF_000737335.2 Enhygromyxa salina
TCGGTGAGCCGCGATGGGTACGGGACCTCGTCACCCGCTCACCGCTGCTGCCGCCGCGCTTGGGTCAGCTCCGGCCCTCACCACGCGCGGACGCGGGCCTCGTCGAGCTGCCCGCGGCGCTGCGCGAGGCTGGGCCGAGCCCCGAGGCCCTGGCCCTGGCCGCTGTCTTGGCCCTGTTCCGTCGCCTGGCGCGGGGCGAGGAGCGCAGCGTCGCGCTCGCGCTCGCAGGTCAGCGAGCCTGGACGAGCGCGCTGCTCGAGACCGAGCTTCAGCTCGACGTGCCGGCCGGGGCGCTCGCGGACAGCCTGCCGCGGCTCGCCGCCCGCTTGGCCACGAAGCTGGCCAAGCTGCGGGGGAGGGCGCCGCTTCGCCGCGATCGATGGCAGCGTCACCCCGAGCTCGGCGCGGCCTCGCAAGCACCGCTGCCGATCCGCGTCGAGCTGCCGGGCGCGGCTCTAGATCCGGGCGGCGAGCGAGCCCTGCGGGTGCGCATAAACGAGGCTGGCTCGCTGCACGTTCACGCGGGCGCGGGTCTCGACGCGGACCACGCCCAGTGGCTGGCCGCGCGGCTCGAGCTGTTGCTGGCGGGCGCGGCCGCGGAGCCCGAGCGGGCCCTGGCCACCCTCGCGCTGCGCACCCCCGAGGAGCGCGCGCGCTGGCGCGAGTCGAACGCGACGGCCGAGGACTACCCGCGCACGCGAACGGTCTCGCAGATCATCGCTGCGCGGGCCAAGCTCGACCCCAACGCGATCGCGCTGCGGGCCGGGCGACTTCGACCGGGACGCCGGCGCGACCTTGGCCCGCTACTTCTTCGACA
>NZ_JMCC02000295.1 GCF_000737335.2 Enhygromyxa salina
ACCCGCCCGCGCCGACCTTGCGCACCAGCTCGTAGCGGTCGCCCACGACGACCGCGGCATCGGGCTCGTTCGCCTCACGCAGGACTTGGGCCACCAAGAAGGCGCTATCCACCGCACGGAGCTTCTTGGCTTCCAGCGCGCCGCGGCTCCATGGTAGAGTCGACGGCGTGGAACGGTCGGATCGTGAGCTCCTGGCGCTCATTGGCAAGGGGGACGGGCAAGCAAAGCAGGCGTTCGCAGTGCGACACCTCGAGTGGACCATAGTCTACGCCAGGAAGCTCGGGGCCGGGGACGCGGCCGAAGACGTCGCTCACAATGTTCTGCTGAGCATGCTCCTACGGCCACCAGTTGATCTTAGGAACGCATCCGCGCGGCCGTACATGATCACTGTAATCAGACGCGAGATCTGGCGTGTCCGAGGCCGCGTACCGCTCACGCTGATCACGGGTGAGTCGTGCCTGGACGACATGTCCGCCGGCGGCACAAGCCCAACTGAAGCGGCGGCCCGGCGCCAGGTGTTGCGTTCGGCCCTCCGCGTCATCGCTGAGCTTCCAACCCCCAGGCGGCATGCGCTGGCGCTGCGAGAGACCAAGGGGCTGACATACGCCGAGGTCGCCGCGATCACAGGCCGCAACCCGTCCAGCGTGCAGTCCTCCCATCGCCGAACGCTCGCATGGCTCCGCCGAAAATTGGTGCACCGTCTTCAGCATGAAAACGACGACTAAAGCCCTCTACTTGGGGTGACACGCCGCACCGCACCCGTCTCCACCCGAGCTGCGCTTGACATGCGGACATCGCGCGTGTCACGCTGACGCATGGTGTCATTCTCGAGATTCGCTAGCTCCCT
>NZ_JMCC02000296.1 GCF_000737335.2 Enhygromyxa salina
TCGTCGTCGTGGTTCCACACCATGCTCGACAGGTGCGGCATCGCGGTCATGTTGCCGTGCGCGTCGTAGGTGTACGCGTGCGTGTATGGCCCGTTTGCCGGGTCTCCGGGGGCTGAGGTCTTCTCGAGCCGGTTGCCGTATTCGTCGTATTCGTAGTACCGAGTCCAGCCGCTCCCCGAGGCGGGGATATGCTGCATCTTCAGAATGTTACCCACCTCGTCGTAGGTAAACTTCTGCGTGTACCGCCGCATCGCCGACGGATCGCTCGTCATCGGCTGCGGGCCGGGCGTGATCTGTACGTCCGTACGCTGCGTCGTGCCTTGGGTACTGTGCTCGCGGCCGGTGGCCTCTATCAGCCGGTACGTCGCATCATAGGTGTACGAGTTCGCGGCCTCGACGACGGAATTGTTGAAGTAGACCGTCTGCTGCGCGGAGTCGCGGATGTCGGTGATGTTGCCGACCGGGTCATAGTGGTAATGCAGGCCCTGAAGGTTGGCGTCGTCGCTGCCGCGCACGGTCGAGAGCGACGCGAGCCGGTAGGTCTGCGGGTCGTACGTGTAGCTGGTCGTCGTGGTCGGGCTCGAGGTCGAGCCGTAGACCACGGACTCGCGCTGGCCGCGGGCGTTGTAGGTGATGTCCCCCACGACCGTCTCCGCCGTGGAGCTGCCGCGGTGCTTGACGTCCACAGCCTGCAGCGCACCGCCCTCGTCGTACGTGTAGGCCACCTCGCTGTCATCAGGCGATATCGCCGTGAGCACCCGGTTCACCGCGTCACGCTGACTGCTCGCCGAGAACGTCTCGGAGTCGAGCAGCGAGGTCGCGGCGGT
>NZ_JMCC02000297.1 GCF_000737335.2 Enhygromyxa salina
GAGCTGACGAGGGCCCGCTATGAAAAAAAAGATTCTCTGTGCCCCCTGGCGCCTCCGCACTTAAAGAATTGATGACCGTGCGGCCGCGATATCCTGCAGATGCATCCAGTACTAGTATGGCCCGGGGGATCCTTAAGTCGTGTCCTTCTCCTACGATCTTGTGAACGATGGATATTTTCTTTCTAAACTTTAAACAAACAGTGGAGAGATGTTGTTGTGTGTGGAACGACGCTTAGCCTACCGAGGAAGATCCAGACTACAATAGAATATGTGGCCAAAACTCTCCGCAACTTCAGCAGCAAAAAGGATATTATTGACATAACCTCCTCACAAAAAGTACACAAATGGCTAAATAACAGAGCCCCTCTTTTTACTAGGGAAATGGTGGATGTGGACTTTAGAATTTAAGATAATAAAGCTCTTGATCCCAATGTTATTTCCATGTGAGGGACATTAAATTGAGTAACCTTTGCCACATACCCTCTCCCAGAGTCCATTCTCTAAAACTTGAAGCTCCGCCCCTTTTTACGCACATTAGGCTTCCAATTACGGTCAATGGTCTTGAAGATTGGGAGCTTTTGAAGAGTAATAAGAACCATCACAAAAAGGAACCCAGAAGCCGGGAGTGTCTACCAAAAAAATTCAAGGGTTAAAAAAAAGTGACATTTTCTCCTGTTTTTTACACATGATTTTGAATGCTGATGGGTCCACGTCCAGCTCTAAAGGTAGGTTCATGGTTCTCCAAAGTTGCTTTCTTGTCAGAATTGAGCCACATCAGGTAGGTGGGGAAGTAGATCAGTGAGGATGCTTCACATGTGTG
>NZ_JMCC02000003.1 GCF_000737335.2 Enhygromyxa salina
AACGCGAGCGCGACGAGCATGCTTCCGTCGACGCTCGAGCGATGCAGACTGTCCCGCCTCCTGACCTCTGCTTCCCACTTGGCATCGGCCGCGACGTAGTCACCCGCCTCGATCAGCCCCAAGACGCGCCCCAGCGCGCGCTCGCCCTCGAGATCCGGCGCCGGGGCGAGGGGAGCCGGAGTCGGAGCCGGAGCCGGCTGCACCGCGGTCGCCTCGGCTCGTGCGCGCGCCGAGTCCTGGCGCGCCCAGAACATCGCTGACGTGATCGACCCGAGCAGCACCGTGAACGCCAAGAACATCGCCAGAAAGAAGATCCCAGGTCGCGGCACATCGTCTGGTCCGGCGAGCAACCGTCGTCGCCGTCGCGGCGGCGGGGTGGGGGGCACCACCAGCACCTGCGCCGGCTGCGTCAGCTCGCGAAGCCTCCGCACGAGCGTGTGCATGTCTGCGTGGCGGTTGCGCGGATCGAGCGACAACCCAACCCGAAGCACCGCGCGCAAGGCCGTGGGCACCTTGTCCTCGGGCTGGATCGCCCACGGCTCGCCGAGCGCGATCGACTCGAGCAGCAGCCCCGCGGAGTAGCCCCGATACGGTCGCCGGCCCTCCAGGGTCTCCCACAGCGACACGCAAAACGACCACTGATCGGACAGTTGATCGCCAGGCTGCCCACGCAGCACCTCGGGTGCCATGTAGGGCAGCGTGCCGATCTTGAACTTGACCTGCTCGCGCTCGCTGGCGGGCGTGTGCTCGAGCAAGATCCGCGCGAACCCAAAGTCCGCGACCCGAGGCCGCTCGCACAGCTGGTCGATCAGCACGTTCCCGGGCTTGAAGTCGCCGTGAATGATGTTTGCGTCGTGGGCGGCCGCGAGCCCCGAGCCGGCGGCGACATAGATGTTGACGGCGTCCTGCCAGCGCGGCTGCTTGTTGATCAGGTCGTAGCCCGAGTTCCGCCTGCCCTCGACCAGGTCCATCACGAAGAACACGTCGTCGCCGTGGCGGCCGGTCTCGTGCACCGCGATGATGTTGGGGTGCGAGAGCTTCGCCAGCACCCGGGCCTCGTGCATGATCGCGGCCTCGGCCGCGGGCCCGCTGCGCAGACACAGCTTGAGCGCGACGCGGCGGTCGAGCTGTGGATCGTGGACCTCGAACACCAACCCACAGCCCCCGCGGCCGCGCGGGACGATCGCCCCGAACCGGCCGATCTCGACCAATGGATGGTTGGGGTTGGCCAGGTTGACCGCGCGGGCGCGGGAGACAACCCGAATCAGCTCGCTCCATCGCGGCGGCAAGCTGGACCTGACAGGGCCGAGTGCTTCGCTCGACCATGAGTCATCGCGGTAGTCACCGAGGTCGAGATGTTCGAAGTCATCGAGATCTTCGAAGTCATCGAGACTTGGAAGATCCGCGATGTTTGGAAGATCGGCGGGATCGGGGAGTTTGTCGTCGTCGTCGCCCGCCGCCACTTCGTTACTGTAGCGGCTGCGCCGCAGGTTCGGAATTCCACCGCAACTCGACAGGCCAAGGCAGCAAGAGTGTCCGTTCGGACAGTCAGCTGGCGAAGGAGCGGCACGAACTGCTGGGTTGGACCGGGGGGCGCCGACGTGTGTTGGGTAGGTCAGTGGGGTTTGGGGATGTCTGGTTTGACGTTGGCGGGGGGTCGGGGGTCGTTGGAGGTGTGTTGGTTTAGCTTGGAGGGCCACGGTGGGGCCCCCGGAGATCAGTTGGGATAGTTTTGGGGTAGGGGGGGGTACCCCGAAACATAGCTGGTTCATGTCGTAGGGGGTCCTCGGGGGGATGATGGCTTGTCCCGACTCATGTTCGAGGGGCGGCCCGGGGGTTCCCGGAAGAGTTGCGAGTGTTCGGGGCGGCTGTGCGGGACTCAGGCTGACTCGGCGGCGTCTTGGACGGTGAGGCCGGCCTCGTCGGTGTTGATGATCCCGTTGGCGACCATGGCTCGCAGCAGCTGATCCGCGTCGCGTCCGAGCATGTGTTGAACCACGCGGGCGAGCTCTTCCATGGTCTTGTCAACGGCGAAGGGCTGGCCTCGCAAGCCGGCGGCGAGGGTCATCGCCGTCATCACGCTGCGCATCACCGTCTGCCGAAGCGAACCGCCAAGCACCACGGCGCGGACGGTCTGGGTGATGTCGTACACCCGCTCGTGGCGGCGCAGCATGACCTCGGCGGTCTGCTTGCTCGGCGGCGGGCAGTCGGATCCGACCACGAACACGAACACCAGCGGGACACCGATCTCCCGATGTTGCTTCTCGACCTCCAGCGCCAGCGCGTGCGCGCCTTCCTCGGTCGGGTTGCGCCAGCGGACGACGAACAGTTCTCTGTCGACGAACAACTCGTAGGACGCGGGCATCGGCACAGTGTCTTATCGAACCGCGCGCCGACCAAGGGTCAAGATCGCGCTGCAGAAGCTGCGTCAGTCGAGCTGGCGCAAACTCTTCAGTAGCAGCTCGTCATCGATGTCCGTGAGCGTGCGCAGATCGATCCACAGCTGCTTGTCACGGGTGCGCCCGACCAACGGCGGATCACCGCGACGCAGACACGCGGCCGCCCGCTGGGCGTTGCCGGGCGCGACCAAGGCCACGCTAGCGAGCGTCTGACCGGGCAGTGAACCGCCGCCGATCGTCGCCTCGCAGTCCTGCACGTGATCCGGCGACCAGCCCAGCGCGTGGCACAGCCGCTGGCCCCGAGCGCGAAGTTGCGCTTGCCCGACCGCGAGCATCCCGTGAAACGGCAGATCGGGCGAGTTGGCGCTGGCGTGGGCAATTGCGGTGGCGTGGAGGGCCGCGAGCGCCAGCTTTCCGCACCGCAGCGCACGGGCCAGCGGGTGCCGGCGACACCGGGCGATCGCGCGGGCCGAGCCGGCCAAAATTCCGGCTTGGGGACCGCCCAGTAATTTGTCGCCAGAGAAGGTGACGACTGTCGCGCCCTGCTCGAGGTAGGCGCTCACGGTTGGCTCCTCGGCGAGCACGCCAACCCCTTCGCCGGACGAGGACACGACGCCCATCGACCCGCTCCCGAGGTCGGCGATCAGTGGCACGCCATGCGAGCCTGCGAGCCCAGCGAGCTGCGCGAGCTCTGGTTGGTGGACGAAGCCAGCCTGGACGAAGTTGCTCTGGTGAACCCACAACAGCGCCGCTTCGGGCCGGCCCTGCAGCGCCGCTGCGTAGTCGCGCAAGTGGGTGCGGTTGGTGCTGCCAATCGCGAGCACCGGGACCCCGCCCGCCGCGGCCATCTCTGCGACCCGAAAGCTGTCGCCGATCTCCACGTGCTGTCCGCGGGACAGCGCGACGCCGCCCGTGGGGCCACCGCCGGCGAGGGCCGTGCACGCGAGCAGCAGCGCCGCCGCGCCGTTGTTGACGACGAGCACGTCCTCGGCCTCGAACAGCGCGGCCAACAGCGGCGAGAGCACCGCCAGACGACTGCCGCGCTTGCCATCGCCGAGATCGAGCTCGAGGTCACAGGTGCCCGCGGCGTCGTTGACAGCGAGGCGCGCCGCGGCCGAGAGCGGCGCGCGGCCGAGGTTGGTGTGCAGCAGCACGCCGGTCCCGTTGAGCACCGCTCGCGGATGCACGCGTAGCCAATGATCGAGCCGCGCCCGCGCGATGGCGGCGAGCTGATCCAGCTCGGCGACCGGCGGGTTGGGGTCGCGGGCGGCGTCGATCGCTGCCAGGACCCGCGCGCGCTCGGCCGCGATCGCGTCAACGACCACGCGCCGGACCAACGCGTGACGCAGGCCAAGGTCGGTCAGCCGCGGATGCTCGAGCAGCCGATCGACGCCGGGGAGCTTGCGCAGATGCTGCGCGCGCAGAGCTTGGGTCATCCGAGCACCAACAGCGCGGTCAACAGCAGCGTGAAGGTCACGGTTGCGACCAGCGGCACGAGCAACGAGGGCGCCGATTGGACCGAGGCCACGCTCGTTGCGCCGAGCGACGCCGGCTTGGGACGGCGGACCGTGAGCTCGCCGCTGCGCGCGAGCAGACGATCGACCCGGGCGCCGCGGTGCTCGAAGGTCAGCAGCAGCTCACCAAACGCCACCCGCGAGCCGTGCGTGAGGCTGACCTGCGAGACCTTGTGTCCGTCGACCATGAAGCCGTTCTTGCTGCCGAGGTCGCGGATCGTCGCGCCCTCGGGGGTGATCGTCAGCTCGGCATGGCGCCGCGACACGTCACTGTGATCGAGGACCACATCGGCGCCCGCACCCCGTCCCAGCACGTGAGCGCCAAGAGAGAGCTCGTGGACCCGGCCGCGCTGATCCTCGCTCACCTCGATCAGCCGCGCGACGAACTCGGACACGCGCGCAGTGTAGCGAAGCGCCGCCGGATCCGTGAATTCTGGTCAGATGTGGTCGAGCTCTGGGGCCGGCACCCAGCGATCTTCGATCCGGCAGCTGATCCGGCCAGCCGCGCTGCGTGCCAGCGCGCGCCCGTGTCCGCCCTGGCGAGCGCGACATGCACGAAGCGCCGCGCGGACGCGGGCGCGCTCGGGCGGCTGACAATGATCTTCTGGTGCGGCGAGCTCGAGCGCGTTGAGGCCGATCCCCGCGCGCGCGAGCTGGTCCGCGAGCGCGCGCGTGCGTGGGTCGTCGGTGGGGCCGACCCGGGCGCGCGCGGGCTGATCGGACGGCGCGGGGAATCGGGCGTCGAGCCGGCTGAGCTGGCGGACTTGCAACAGCTCGAACAGCTGCGTCCAGGTCGTGGCCGAGTCGGTCGGTCGGTACAGGCACGCGCTCGCCGGGCTGCTGGGATCAGCGACCATCAGCGAGAGTGATCGCGGCGTGCCGATCGCAACCCAGTCAAAGCGGGGCGGCCCAACGTGTCGCCGATCCGTGGCGCCGTCGAGCAGCAGCCCCGCCGAGATCGCCACCGCCAGCAAGCACGCATTTCGGGGCGGCAACCAAGCGCGCGACGGCTGCTCGGGTGCCCGGGTTGGCAGCGCGCGGCGCAGCGCGAGCGCCAGCACAGCCGCACAGCACAGCGCGGCCGGACCCGCCGCTGGCAGCCGAGACAACAGCGCGCACACATCCAGGATCGGGTTCGCAAACAAGCGCGCGAACGCCAGCGCGAGCTCACCGAGCAAGCCAGGGCCCACGCTCGCGACCAACGCCGCCGGCATCATGAGCCCGAACAATGGCAGCGCGACCGCGTTGCCGAGCAACCCATGCAAGGGCGCGACATCGAAGTACAGCACGCTCAGCGGCGCCGTCGCCCAGGTGATCCGCCAGCTCATTCCCAGCACGCCGAGCTCGCGCGGGGCCGAGACGATCGCGGTCATCGCAGCCAGCGACAGCGCGAAGCCGGGATCCACCAGCCAGCTGGGCTGCCACAGCAACATCGCCGCGGCCACGCACGCGAGCGCGGTTGGACCGTGCGTGGGTCGACCCACGACGACCCCGAGCTCGATCGCGGTCAACATCGCCGCCGCGCGGACGGCCGAAGCCGCGCCGCCCGTGAGGCCGACGTACGCCCACAGAGGCACCCACGCCAGCACGCACGCGTGGGCGGGCGACAGGCCCAGCAGCACCGCCACCCGCCGCGCCAGGACCTGCAGCCACAGCGCAGCGACGGCGATGTGCAACCCGCTGACCGCGATCAAGTGACCCAGCCCGGCGGCCCGAAGATCGTCGCGCAGCTCGGGAGCGAGGGCCGAGCGCAGCCCGAGCCCGGCGGCGACGACCAAGCTCGCCGCCGCGTCGCCGCGCGTGGACGACCACGCGCGCTGACGCAGCTGCGCGACCCACCGCCAGTAGCGATCCAGCGGCCGACGCCAGCGTGGGCGCGAGATCGAAGGACGAGCCCAGATCACGGGACCCCGACCCAGATTGAACGCTGGCTCGCCCGCGCGAACGCCACGATCGAGCGCGCTTCGCCACGTTCGCTGCAGCGCGGGGGCCAAGATCGCGACCTGATCCCCGCTCGCCCGCGGGCACGCTTCGGGCGGCGCCGCGACGACGATCTTCCGCGCCGACCCCGACCCCCACCCCCATGATCCGGACCCCGGACCCCGCAGCTGGATCCGGCAGCGCGGGCCAGGCTCACTGGCCCCGACCACCTCGAAGCTGCGCATCGCGTCCGACCACCCCCGCTCGACCACGCGCTCAGCTGCCTGCGCCCCCACGCTCGCGCCGCGCAGCACCCCCGCACAGAGGATCAGCCCCACGAAGATGATCCGCGAGACCTCATCGCGCTGACCGACCTTTCGGACGCAGGCCCACAGCACCCCCGCGAGCACCCCCGCGAGCACCAGCGGCACCACGAGCGCGCTGTTCAGATGCGTACACAGCCAGCCGGCCGCGACGGCGCCGATACAACCCAGCGCTACCAATATGCTTCGCATGTCCGACCTATCGGCCCGGCGCGGCTCGGTTTGCAGCCGGCTGCCCGCCGCGCCTCGGTCCGTCGAGCGGGCGAGGAGCCTCGCCCGAGCTGAAAACATCCTCGCCCGAGCTGAAGACATTGGACCCAAGCCCGCGGTCCCGGACGCCCGGCCCAGCCAGCGAAACGCTAGAACGCCAGCAAACTGGCTCTAGCGTGCAAACCAGCGTGAGGTGCGAGCACTTGTTCCACTTCGGTCCGGGAAACCCTACACTCGGCAACGGTCGTGCTTTTCACGAAGATCTGGACAGCCGTTCTCGCTATCTTGGCCACTGCGTGCCTTGCCGGCATGTATCTGCTCTCAACCGGCTCGGCCGGCGGTTTCACGGATGCCGATGAGACCGCGGTGCGTGCGGTGACCGAGGCGGGGATGGCGGCGCTCGCGTCGGACATCAACTCGTCCACGGTCTCGCTTGGGCCCGGGTTGCTCGCCGACACGCGCCTCCGCGAAGCCCTCGACGGACCCGCGGTGCCGGTCCCCGACGAAGATGGGCTCGAGGGCCCCTCGCTGCAGCAGGTGTTCGTGCAGGTCGCCAACGAGGGCCTGCTCAACGAGTACCCGCGCATGAGCATGGCGATCGTCGACAAGAGCGGCAACATCCTGGCCCGGACGGGTCTGGCGCCAGAGCTGTTCGACGAGCTCGTGAAGATGGCGGCGATGGAGTCGGCGCTCGACAGCGAAGAGCCGGCGCTGCTCTCGTCAACGCTGGCGGGCAAGCTCCACGCGGTCAAGCTCTCGCGCCCGCTGACCGACGCGGCCCAGCGCCGGCTCGTCACGATCCGGGCCGTCGAGCTTGGTGGTGGATCCTTTTTCCGTGGCGTCGTCGGCACCCGCAACCCCGCGGGCCTGGTCCGCGACGGTGAGGTGTTGGGCGACGCAATCGGTGGCGCCAAGCATGAAGAGCTGATCGCGTTCGCCACCCAGCACATGGACAGCATCCCGCCCGAAGGTGCGAGCGGCGTGTTCATGGTCAACGACGGCAGCAGCGACGGCCGGCTTGGCTCGGCTGCGCGGGTTCCCGGCCCGGCTGGCAAGGGCAAGAGCGGGACCTTGTTCGTGGTCCTGTCCAGCAACACCCTGGGCTCGACCCAGCAGGACATGGCGACCGCGCTGCAGGTCGCGCTGGACGCGGGCGGCCTCAAGCAGCTCAACTGGATCTTGGTTGGTGGGCTGCTGGTGATCAGCCTTGGCCTGACGATGTACCTGCCCCACATCGAGTACAACACGCCGCTTCGTCGGCTCGCCAAGGAGTTCAACGGCATCACCGAGGGCCGGCAGCACGAGCTCTACCACGACACCTACGGTGGTGAGCTGGGCCTCGTCGCCCGCTCCGCGGCGACCGCCATGGAGGCGCTGCGGGTCTCGTGGGAGAACGAGCTGCTCGACTCGGACGCGCAGCTGTCGGATGGTGGCGCGCCTCGTCGGACCCGCAGCACTCGCAGCCTGCGGGCGGCGCCTCGCCGCGCTCGCAGCCAATCCCACGAGAGCCTCAGCAGCTCGCAGGTCGACGCTGACGAGTCGCTCCCGCTCGACACCAACGATCGCAGCGCCAGCCAGGCCCCGTCGCGCGCCGTCCACCACGAGCCCGACGCGATCGACCTCCCCGGTGCGAGCGCCCCTCCGCTCGCCCCGCCTCCGGCTCCGTCAACCAAGCCGCCCGCGCCCGCGCCCGCCTTCAGCGATGAAGTCGACCCCCCAGCGCTCGCGCTAGACGGCGACTCGGTCAGCTTCGCTGGCCTCGACGCTGGCCTCGAGGTCGACGGCGGCGGCGAAGACGACCGCGAGAGCTACTACCGCCGCATCTACGACGAGTTCGTCGAGACCAAGGGCGCGTGCGGAGAGCCGACCGAAGGCTTCACCTACGAGAAGTTCGCCAAGAAGCTGCGCAAGCAGAGCGACACCTTGCTGAGCCGCGCCGACGTCACCGACGTGCAGTTCAGCGTCTACGTCAAAGACGGCAAGGCAGCCCTGCGCGCCAAGGTCGTCAAGACCTGAGTGGGTCGGTGCCCTCGCCCGAGCTGATAACAGCCCGCTGCCCTTGCTGAACCGGTCGACGAATGGCGTCCGCAAGCGGGCGAGAAGCCCTCGCCCGAGCTGATAACAACCTATGGCTGCTCGGTCTGAATCGCCTCAATCTGATTGAGGCCAATGTAGAAGTCGACCACCCGGATCGTGCCCGAGGGCGTGACCACGACGTAGTCGTTGCCGGCCCGCAGCGGCATCAGATCGCTGGGGCTGACGCCGCCAAGCCACAGCACGTCGCTGCCGTCGTCGTCGCCATCGATCACGTCGTCGCCGTCACCGCTGCGCCAGATGTACACGTCGTCGCCGGGGCCGCCAGCGAGCAGGTCCGCGCCCTCACCACCTAGCAAGGTGTCGGAGCCCTCGCCGCCCATCAAGGTGTCGTCTCCGGCCTCGCCCCACAGGATGTCGTTGCCCATCGCCCCGTCGAGCAGGTCAGGGTCGTCGCCGCCAAACAGCCGATCGTCGCCGACCTCGCCATACAGCTCGTCGACCTGCGCCTCACCGTACAGCACGTCGGCCTCGTTGCCGCCGTAGAGCTTGTCGTCACCGGGGCCACCGTAGATGAGATCGAGGCCGTTGAAGCCCTCACAGATGTCGATGCCGGGCCCACCCTCGAGTCGATCGTTGCCGTCGGCGCCGTCGAGCGAGTCGTTGCCGCCGCCCCCGAGCAGCAGATCGTCGCCGAGCAGACCCAGGAGCTGGTCGTTGCCGCCCAGGGCATCCAGCATGTCCGAGAGCTCCGCGCCCTCGAGGTTCTCGCTGCCCTCGGTACCGACCAGCGCCATGCCGCCCACGCCGACCGCCGCCCACGGCGTGAGATCCACGTTCATGTCGGGGACGATCGCGCTCGAGATGCCGCCGGTGATCGGGATGTCATCGGTCGCGTCTTCGCAGGGGACTCCGTTACAGGGATCGCTGCTGTCATCGCTGCCCGCGTCGGTGCCTTCCATCGCGGTGTCGGAGGTCGAGCTCTGATTGCCGCTGCCAAACGACGACGAGTAGCTCATGGACTCCTCACCGGCACCTGCGCTGCAGGCGAGCGCGAGCATCACCGCGGACAAGGGGATGGTCCGAACCGATATCATTGGGTGACAGTGGACGAGCGAGCGGCATTTGTCGAGATGCGAGCAGATCTGCTCACTAGTGCCGCACACCCTAAGTTCGTTCCGGGTTAGGTGCGGAGCTGAGGCCCAAGGGCGAGGAGCGGCGACGACGCTGTACCGGGCGTACTGCTAGGAGCTGCGACACTGCCATTGGGCCTCAGTGCCGTGCATGACCCGGATCGAACTTAGGGTGTGCGGCACGAGACTCCGCCATGCGCGCGCTCTACTCCAGCGCGCCAATTCTTCCGCACAGCGTGCGCCCCATGGACACAGGAAGCGGGTTCAGAGCCTTCTTCTAGGGCTTCTAGAGAGGGGTCTATGTTGGGGTCACTAATACTCCGTCTGAATCTCTTCGATCACGTTTTGGTTGGCGTAGAAGCCGACGACCGTCACCATCCCGCTCGGCACGACGATTCGCAGGTCGTCGTCGACCCTCAGCAGGATCACGTCTTCGGGGGCGTAGTCGCCAAGCCAGACGATATCGGCGCCGCCGGTCTCACCGCTGATCGTGTCGTCGCCGTGGCCAAAGCGCCAGATGTAGATGTCGTCGTCGAGCCCCCCGCCAAGCGTGTCGGCCCCGCCTTCACCCTCGAGGATGTCCAATCCGGCCTGACCGAGCAGGTCGTCGTTGCCGGTGCCCCCGCGCAGGTAGTCGTTGCCATCACCGCCAGTCAGGGTGTCGTTGCCGTTGTCGCCCAACAGCCAGTCGTCGCCTGCGTTGCCCCACAGCTCGTCGTTTTCGTTGCCGCCAAACAACACGTCGTTGCCATCGCCGCCGTAGAGCCTGTCGCTGCCCTCGTCGCCGTAGATCAAGTCGTCGCCGGCGTCGCCATACAGCATGTCGGCGTCGCCCTTGCCCTGGATCTTGTCGTTGCCGTCGTCGCCGTGGATCGTGTCGAGGCCCGAGCCAGCGTCGATGTCGTCGTCGCCCGACAGGCCCTCGACGGCGTCGGTGCCGTTGAGGCAGCTGATCGTGTCGGCGCCCACAGTACCGAACGCAACATCATTGCCGTCGGTGAGCGTGATCTGGTTGCCGCCGATGTTGTTCCAGGTCGCGAGGCTCGGGTTCGTGGACAGCGGATCGAGCGAGCTGCCCTTGATCTGCCACTGCGCGGTCACGTCCTGGCAATTTGGGATGCCCTGGCAATTTGGGTCGACGGGATCCCCGTCGCCGTCGCCCTCGTCACCATCTCCGTCGCCGTCGCCATCGCCGTCGCCATCTCCGTCGCCCTCGTCACCATCTCCGTCTCCGTCGCCATCGCCATCGCCGTCTCCGGGATCTCCGTCGCCGTCGCCCTCGTCACCATCGCCGTCGCCGTCGCCATCGCCATCTCCATCGCCATCTCCGGTGCTCTCGCTGTCGGGATCTCCGACGCTGCTGGTGTTGCCCTCTATGATCGTGGCGTTGCAAGCAAGCGCGAAGCAGGGGAGCACGAGCACGAGTCGAGTTAGCGCGGGACGAAGGCAAGACATCGGCGAAGTTTCAGGGCTCGGTCCTGCGTTGTCGAGTGCGTCGCTCTGTTAGACTTCGGTGGTGCCAGCCGGGGATCAGACTGCCCATGCCAGGGCATTGCTCTTGGATGCCCGCTGCCCAGCGTGCGCCGAGCTGCTTGGACCCCGCTCACTGTTTGGGTCCGCGCCGTGCTCGTGGTGTGAGTCCCCCGTGGATCCGCGGCTAGCAGGGGTCTCGCTGGCAGACGAGGTGCGCGGGCGTGGTCGCCGGCAGCTGATCGGGATCGCGATCGCGGTTGGGGCCGCCCACCTGTTGTTGGGGTGGGTGCCCTTGATCGGCGCGTTGGTGTTGCTGATCGCGGCGGCGTGGATCCGCGCTGGGATCCTGCAACCAACCACCGCGATGCTCTCGCCCCGACGTCGGGTCCTGACCCGCTGGACGGCCCGCCTGGTCATGGCGGTCGCGCTGGCGCTGACCGTGATCGTGACCGAGGCGCTGAGCCTGATCCCCGTGCTCGGGCTGCCCGTCAAGGCGGTGATCAGCGCGGGCGAGGTCGCGATCGCGGCGTGGGCTGTGACCACCTACGTGCACTGGCAGCTGCGCCGTGAAGCCATGCCCCGACCGATCGCCAGCTGGGAGTGGGTCGTGCTGGTGCTGTGCTTTGCGGCGTTGATCGCCTCTGTGATCGCGCTGGCGCTCGCGTTCGCGGCGTTGGCCTCGGCGTTCGACACTTTGCTGGGATTCCTATCATGACCCCCACAGCCGCCTTCGCACTTCGCGGTCACTCGCTTCGCTCGCTCCCAAAGGGCAGGTTGTTTGTGGGGGGCATCACTGGCCCCCTAGAAGGGGGCTCTCGTCTGACCACCCGCAACCACCGGGGACCCCTCCACTCACGTGTCATGTGTTGTGAGCTGGGGGGCTTGTCATGATCGCCGAGCTCGTGGCACGGCTGGTCTCGACCAGCGCGTTGGCGGGCACCCGCGCAAGCCTGACCTTGCTGTGCCTGGGGCTCGCGGGGCGGTTCGAGCTGCTGGCTGCGCCGCACCCGTGGATGACCAGCAACGTTGGGCTGGGGGTCTTGTTGGCGCTGGTGATCGTCGAAGAGCTGGCCGAGCAAGATGAGGATCTGCAAGCGCTGTTCGACATGGTCGCGTACGCGCTGCGCGGGGGCGCGGGGGCGCTGGCGGCCGGAACGATCCAGGCTTCGGCGAGCGGAGCCGGGCTAGAAATTCCGCAGTGGGGCGCGGCGATGGTCGGGGCTGGGCTCGCGGTCGGCACTCACCACTTGCGGGCGCAGCTGCATCAACAGCTGGTGGGCGCTGGCGAGGGCGTGTTGAGCCCGCGAACCTGGCTGGCGTGGCTGGAGCTTGGCGGGGTGCTGGGGTTGATGGTGGCGATCGTGCTCGCGCCGATCTTGGCGCTTGGGTTCGTGGTCGTCGCCAGCTTGGCGGGCGTTGGCGTGATCGTGGCCAAGCGCGCGCTGGAGGATCGCGTGTGGCGGCGGGCCTGCGACGGATGTGGGGCGCGCGTGCGCGTCGAGGCGCGTCGGTGCCCGGGATGTCGGCAGGCCGTGGAGGTCGCGCGGTGGCGGGGGTGAGTCGCATGCTCGACCCTGGACCGGCACCGCCCTCGTGCACTGGGGTGGCGCGGGCGCTTGGGCCGGTCGACGACGAGCGACCCGAGCTGGCCCGGCTCGAGCTCGTCGCGGGGGATCGGTTCTTGCTGTGCACCGACGGCCTCAGCGGCGCGCTGGAGCCCGAGGCGATCGCGGGCCTGCTTGGCGTGGGTGAGGTCGAGGAAGCCGCCGAAGCGCTGACAGCCGCCGCGTTCGAGGCCGGCTCGCGGGACAACATCACCACGCTGGTCGTCGACGTGCGCGCTGCGGTGCGAGGCGTCGCGGGGTAGCCCGGTCGAAGCGGATCTCGACGCTGTCAAGGCATTCTGCGAAGGCTGAGTGGCATGACGGCCGGTTTTGGGCGAAGATCTTCGCAGAACGATGGCTCGCGCCGACCTTCTGATCGATCTCGCTCGTCCGCGCAGGCGCGCAGGGCGACCAAATCGGCTTCCGCCGGACGGTGGAGGCCATCGTCGCTGAGGAACGCGAGCGACAACATCACGTCGTCGCGGATCGACTGCAGGAGTTCCTTCATACCAACGCGCGCGGCGTCGAGACCACCGTTCCCCCCGACGTCGGATCGCTGGTCCATGAGGTCCACCCACGTCGTCTACTCGCCGACCTCACGCTCCCGACCGCCGTACTCGGCGCCTGCACCGAGCTGCTGGAGGAGCAGCGGCGCGTGGACGTACTGCGGGCCCATGCCCTCGAGCCTCGGCACCGAGTGTTGCTCTCCGGGCCACCAGGCAACGGCAAGACCTCGCTCGCCGCGGCGCTCGCGGGTGAGCTGGCAGTGCCAATGCTGGTTGTTCGTTACGACGCGGTGATCGGTAGTTTTCTGGGCGAGACCGCCGCCCGGCTAGCGAGGATGTTCGACTACGTCCGAACGCGCCGCTGCGTGCTCTTCTTCGACGAGTTCGACACGCTGGGCAAAGAGCGGGGCGACGAGCACGAAACGCGTGAGGTCAAGCGTATCGTCAGCTCGCTCTTGCTCAACATCGACGCGCTCCCGTCTCACGCTGTCGTGATCACGGCGACCAACCACCCAGAGTTGCTCGACCGTGCCGTCTGGCGCCGCTTTCAACTTCGGCTCAACCTCCCTCCGCCCGTTGGCCGCGACATCAACCGGTTCCTCGACGCCTTCGAGCAACAGCAGGGCGTCACAGTTGGCGGCCCAGTGAAGAAGAGCGTTCGTTCGGTGCTCGCGGGCCACTCGTTTAGTGAGATCGAGGAGTTCCTGTTGGATGCGCAGCGACGCCTCGTGTTGAGCGGCGGCGCGACGACGGTGGACGAGATCCTGAAGGCGCGGGTAAAACAATGGCGGTTGCGTGGGGCGACGGTGACCGCCGACAATCAGTGAACCAATGGCCGCCGGCGTGCGCGCTGCGGTGCGAGCCGTAGCGAGGTAGCTCGGCGCGTCCTTACGAGTTACGCCTGGGCTGCTCTGGCTCTCGCGTGGGTTTGCGACCGACCACGTGGCGGATGCAGCGCTCCACGACTCCGAGCGATAAGTAGGCAATGGACGCCGCCAACGCGCCCGCTGCCCACCACGTCAGGTTCAGCGCAGACACCACGAGCAGCATGATGCCCATGGCGAGGGCGAAGGGCACGGCGATCATCCGCCAGTTTTCGGCGCGGTTCCACCACGACATGGAGGGCAAGATCCCGCGTTGGGGCTTGGTGGGAGCTTCGAGCCGCTGCAGATGTTTCGACACGGTACGTCAATCGCAATAGTTGTTGAGGGCATCTTTTCCGACTTCATTGGCGATCGCCGCCGCGCCAGCGCACAAAATACAACCGGAGCCCGCCGTGGCACCGCAGCACGCAGCCCCGGATGCTGCGACCATCCCCGTCCACATGTAACGCGCCGCTTTGAGCACGCCCTTCCCAAACTCACTGCAAGGGAACGCCTGGGGTCCTTCGGTGAATGCGTCCAGGAGCGCATGGCCCGGCGCGCCCGAGAGTCCAAATAGGGCCGCAGCAGCCAACGCGTCGCCTCCCGGAGTTGATGTCGTCCAGCTGTCGAGTCCGATGGTGTCGTCGTAGGTTGCATGAACGATCACCTCACCTTCTACGAACAGATAGCCATCGCCCCGAGCCGCGTCGTCGGCAACCAGGACGACCTCGGCACTTCGACCGTCCGGCAGCGTGTACGTCACCGACGCCCACCGCGTGCGGCGACCTTCCGAAGTGGTGTACTCGTCAGCGACGACCTGCGGGGGTGGGTACGTTGGCGAAGCAGAGAGCACCAGTGCCATGACCGTGGTGGGCAACATGGGAAAAACCTAGAGGCACTCTGGACTGCGGCAATCTGCAAGATCTGCGACGCAGGGCGGCCACCGCTGTAGACGAGCAACCGCGGCGCAAGAGCGCCAGGAGCGGACGGGTGACAGCCGCGCACCGCCGGTCCCCGACCGTTCGCACCCAAATACGACCCCCCCCCCAGACGCGGCCGGGGTCGTGGAGTAGCATCCCGATGTGCCCGACCCGCACGAGGGTCCCGGCGAGGTCGCGGCGGGCGACGCCGCGGACCACCCAACCGACGCGACGACCGAGCCGACCCCTGCGCTCGATGCCGACGCGTCGCCCAAGCCTGCGTCGGCGCTCGATGCCGACGCGCTCGCGGAACCACCGTCGGCGCTCACCGCCGACGCGCTGGCCCCCGCGGTCGACACACCCGTCGAGGTCGCGGCCGACCTCGCGCCCGACACTCCACCCGACCCGGAACCACCGACGCCACCCCCGAAGCGCCCTCCCCCTCCTCCCGCGCCCAGGCACCACGCCGCCGTTCGGCTGATCCGCCCCAACGGCGCAGTCATCCTGCTCGGCCTGCTCTGCGCGCTCGCGGCCATCGAGTCGATCTCCGCGTTCCTCGAGTACCGCGAGCGGATCGGCGAGGCCGACTGGGACGAAGTCGCCACGGTGCTCGCCAACCAATCCAGCGAAGCGACCGAGCCCGTGATCGTTGCCAGCGAGTGGCTTGGCCCAAGCGCGCGCATGCGTCTGCCGCAGACCCGCAGCTGGGACGCGCTGGCCTACCCGGATCTGCGCAGCTTCCCCCGGTTCTGGCTGCTCACCCACAAGCGCGAGCGCCCCTGGCGAGGCCCCCTGCGCGCCGAGCTCGAGGGCCTGCCGCGGCCCAAGCTGATCAGCGTTCACGACGTCGGCGAGCTGTCGCTGCAAGAGTACGAACAAGACATCGGCACCGAGCGCTTCTCGCTGCTCGAGTCGGTCCACACGATCACCACTGCGCAGGGTCGGTGTCGCGGCGGCACGGGGACCTGGGACTGCAAAGAGGGCCGCGTCTCGCTGCGCACCGTCGAGATCGACTATCGCCCCCGACGCTGCTTGGTGCTCGAGCTTGGCGACGGCGTGACCGCAGCCATCAACCTGGGCGAGCTCGAGCTTGGCGACCACATCCGGGGCCACGTGGGCTTCGCCGACTTCAACTCACGCCTGCGCGCCGACCCGACCGCGCGCCTGGAGCTGTGGCTCGATGGAGCCGCCGCCGCGCGCTGGGTGTTCACCGACGATCAAGGCTGGGCCGCGTTCGCGCTCGCAACCCCCGCTGGCAAGCACGAGCTCGAGCTGCGCGTCACGTCCACGGTCGCGGGCACCTGGCAGCGCGATGGCCACCGCGACACCCCCACCGACTCGTTGTGCGTGGAGCTGCGTGGTTTTGAAGAAGGGAGCGCGACCCCGTGAGCGAGCTGTCCCCACCCACGCTGCGCGTGCGCGTGCTCCAAGCGCTGAAATCCCCACGCCTGCTCGCGGCGCTGCTCGGCGTGCTGACGGTGCTGGTGCTGCTGCGCGGTGAAGCGCAGATCGGCTACGTACGCGACGAGGGCGTGTACCTCGAGTCATCGCGGCACTACGCGGCTTGGGTCGCCCGCTGGCTCGAACAGGGCAGCGAGGCCAACACCCCCGAGATCCGTGATCGCTACTTTGGCATCAACCACGAGCACCCCGCGCTGATGAAGCTCGCGGCGGGCATGTCCGCGCGGACCTTCGCCGAGCCCCCCGCGCCCGAGGTCGTGGCCGAGATCAACGCGATCAGCAACCCACGCAAGCGCGCCTGGCGAAGCGAGCTCGCGGTGGTCGAGGGCGGCAGGTGGCACTGGATGCGAGAGGGCGCGGCGATGCGCTTACCCGCGATCCTCCTCGCTGGACTGGCGGTCACGCTGCTGTGCGCAACCGGCCACCGACTTGGCGGCGGCTACCTTGGCGGCCTGCTCGCGGCTGGCTACTTCATCTTGCTCCCGCGCGTGGCCTTTCACGCCAGCTTGCACGCCTTCGATGTCCCGATCGCCACAATGACCCTGCTGCTCGCGCTGGTCTGGCTGCGGGCGCTCAGCGACTGGCGGTGGGGTCTGGCGATCGGGCCGCTGCTGGGGGTGGCGATCGCCGTCAAGCACAACGCGCTGTTCATGGGCCCGCTCCTGGCCCTGCACCTGTGGGTGTGCTTGGCGCTGCGCTGGCGGCAAGAGGGCCAACGCCCGCGGCTCACCCAGATTGTGCCGCTGCCGCTGATCAGCATGGCCGTGCTTGGCCCGCTGGTCGCCCTGTTGTTGTGGCCGTGGATGTGGGACGACACCTTCGCGCGATTGGGCGAATACTTCGCGTTCCACAGCGAGCACAGCTACTACAACATGGAGTTTCTCGGGCACAACTACAACCGCCCGCCGCTGCCGATCACCTACCCGTTCGTGATGACCTGGGCGACGGTCCCGAGCGCGCTCTTGTTGTTGTCGTGTGTCGGCTTCTTGCTGACGATGCGGACCATTCGTACGCCCCGCGCGCTGCGTCACCTGGGTCGGTTTGGCGACAACCGCGGGCGCAGGCGACGACGGCCACGCAGCGACGACCCGCAGCCCCGCTGGGTCGCGCCGCTGCCAAGCTTCGAGGGCCGCGAAGAGCCGCTCTTGTACGTTGGCCTGGCCGCGTTTCCGCTGCTGCTGATCGCCCTACCTTGGATCCCGATCTTCGGCGGCACCAAGCACTGGCTGACCGCCTACCCGTTCATGGCCTTGCTCGCCGCGATGGCCTGGGGCCGGCTGTGGTGGCGGGCCCGCACGCTCTTGCGTGATTGGCCCAAGCTGCTGCGCCGGGCGCCGCCGGTGGTGCTGATCGCCGTGCTGGCCCCCGGCGCGTGGGCGACAATTCACGGGCACCCGTTCAACCTCTCGCAGTACGCACCCCTCGCTGGCGGTGCCCGAGGCGCGGCCGCGACCGGGCTCAACCGTGGCTATTGGGGCCACGCGGTCGTGCCCCTGCTCGAGCAAGGCGTGCTGCCAGCCGAGCGCGTGTATTTGCACGACGTCCACCAACTCGCAGTTGAACAGTACCGCCGAGAAGGTCGCTGGCCTGGCTGGCAACCCAACGGCCTTGGCCGCGCCGACGCGGCGTTGCTGTTCCCCGAAAAGCACATGCTCAGCGACGAGATCGAGATCTGGGATCGGTTTGGGACCGTGCAGCCCGCGATGGTCCTGACCCTCGACGATGTGCCCGTGACCATTGTCTATCAGCGCCCGTAGCCTACAGGCAGCCAACACAAACCTCGAGGTGACCGCGCTCTCCAACCGGCATCTCGGGGTTTTCGTAGTCTTCTGGCCCGTTGACATAGGCCACGTCGTCGCAGCTCTCGCTGATGAGCGCGATGCGAATCCCGGCGCCTGGGATCGCGGGATCACCCGGATAGTTGACCTCGCCCCGCTGCTTTCCGTTGACATCGGCAAACTCCGGGTCGAGCTGACAATCAGCGAACGCCGCGCAATCGATGGTCGCGTTACAACCCGACTCCCCAGGCCCGAGGATCGCCCGATTCTCGAGGATCACCGTGTACCAATGGTCGGCATCGCCAACATCGACGGTCACGTTTGACGCCTGCCCTGCGCTGTTTGCCACGCTCACGGTGGTCGGCTCGAAGCAGCCGCAGCCTGGCGCGTAGCCCGACATCACGCAAGCGTCATTGTCTGGACACCCCGCATAATGGTTTGTGTTGGGGTCGAGACGGATCGCTACATTTCCCGAGTCCAGGTCCACGTCTACCGAGCCCGCCAGCCCATCCACGGTGACGTCGCTGCGATCCGGGTAGTCCTCAATGCCCTCATGCAGATTGTCCGAGGTCACCAGCAGCAGCGCGCCATCCCAGCCGGCGGGGATCGTGACGCGAAAGTTGGCCCCGTCGCGCAGTGGCTGAATTAGACCGTCGTAGAACACCCTCACATAACACGCAGTGGTCCCCGGTGCCCAGCACGCGTCGTTCTGGCTGAGCGTGTCGGGCGGCGCCGGGGCGGGGAGATCGTAGAGCCACGGCAGCATGCGGTCGAACGCGTTCTGGGCCCAGCTCATCTTGCTGAGTGAGAAGCGCTGCATCTCGATCGTGATCTCCGTCGCGCCCTCGACGTAGTTGACCTCGATGTCGCCGCGGTTGGCGAAGTTGTCACTCGACACGCGATCACCGATCGACAACAGCTCGAGGCCCTCGGCCGGACCCGCGCCGACGATCTCCCAGTCATCGACCCACGGCCTGCGCCCCTCCGCGTCCGTGGGACTGCCCCCGGTGTCCGTCTCGGTGTCGGAGCTCGTCTCGGTGTCGGAGCTCGTCTCGGTTGGGCCGTCGCCATCATCGGCCTCACCCGGTTGGCACCCGCACAGCCCCACCGCCACACAGCCAAGCAGCCCGAGTATCGACCCGAGTATCGACCCAAGTTTCGACCCAAGTTTCGACCCAAGTTTAGAATTGGTTCGTTGCATGTTGATCTTCCTTCGCCAAGACACGTCCAGACTTCTACGCTCTTACACGCGTCAAGGCCCAACCAGCGCGCAAAAAGAAGCCTTGCCTCGCGACCGGACCGCGCGCGACACTGCGCGCTCCATGGACAAGACCTACCCCTCCGCCAGCGCCGCCATCGAGGGCATGCGCGACGGTATCACCCTGATGTCCGGTGGCTTTGGGTTGTGCGGCAACCCAGAGAACCTGATCAAAGCCGTGCACGCCGCCGGCCACAAAGATCTCGACATCATCTCCAACAACTGTGGCATCGACGGCGTCGGCTTGGGCGTGCTGCTAGACGCTGGCCAGGTGCGCAGCATGACCGGCTCGTACGTGGGCGAGAACAAGACCTTCGAGCGGCTGTTCTTGTCCGGCCAGCTGAAGGTCACGCTGGTCCCCCAGGGCACCCTGGCGGAGCGGATCCGGGCCGGCGGCGCGGGGATCGGTGGGTTCTACACGCCAACCGGCTACGGCACCCCCGTCGCCGAGGGCAAAGAAGTCCGCGAGATCGACGGCCGCTGGTACGTGTTCGAGGCCCCGCTCAAGGCCGACTTCGCGCTGGTCAAGGCCTGGAAGGGCGACCGCCACGGCAACCTGATCTACCGGCACACCGCCAACAACTTCAACCAGGCCATGGCCACCGCGGCGACAATCACCGTCGCCGAGGTTGAAGAGCTCGTCGAGCCCGGCGAGCTCGATCCCAACACCGTCCACACGCCTGGGATCTTCGTCAATCGGATCATCGTTGGCCCGTCCTACGACAAGCAGATCGAATTTCGCACCACGAGGGAGGCCTGACCATGGCGATGACTCGCGAACAAATCGTCATGCGCGTGGCCAAAGAGCTGCGCGACGGCTACTACGTCAACCTTGGCATCGGCATGCCCACGCTGGTCGCCAACCATGTCCCCAAGGGCATGCAGGTGGTGCTGCACAGTGAGAACGGCCTGCTCGGCATCGGCCCGTTTCCAACCGAGGCAGAGGTCGACGCCGATCTCATCAACGCCGGCAAGCAAACCGTCACCGCGATCGCGGGCGCCAGCTTCTTTGGCAGCCACGACAGCTTCGCAATGATCCGCGGCGGCCACCTGGATCTGTGCGTGCTCGGGGCCATGGAGGTCAGCGAGCACGGCGACCTCGCCAACTGGATGATCCCCGGCAAGAAGGTCAAGGGCATGGGCGGCGCAATGGATCTCGTCGCCGGCGCCAAGCGGGTGATCGTGACCATGGATCACGTCAACAAGTCCGGCGATCACAAGCTGCTCAAGCAGTGCAAGCTGCCGCTCACGGGTAAGCGCGTGGTTCACGAGCTGGTCACGGATCTCGGCTACTTCAAGCTTGGGCCACAGGGGTGCACGCTCGTGGAGATTGCGCCGGGCGTCACCGTGGAAGAGATCCGCGAGAAGTCCGAGTGCGAGATCAAGCTGCCCCCGGGCAAGCTGCCCGTCATTCGGGTCTGAGCGGGGCTCACGGCCCGTAGAGCGAGTTCGGAAATTTCTCTGCGAAGTCGGTCCAGCAGCTGTCCGCCGCGTCATCTTCGAGCGCCTGACAGCCCAGCGCGGCGAACGGCTCGGCGAACATCCCGTCGGTAAACCGCTCGGCGTACGCCTGCCGCAGCGCCTCGCGCTGATCAGGCGCGACCATGGTGCGCAGCTGCTCGAACGCGCGCTCGGTCACCCAGTCGTCGCGGCCAAGATCCACGAGCCGACGAAACAACGCCTCGGCCTCGTCGGGCTTGGTGCCGCGCAGCGCGAGCGCGCGACCAAACATCTCGTCATGGGCGAGCGGATCCACGTAGCCCGTGGGCTCCGCTGCGTCGGCGCCCGCGACCGGGTCGACCGGCGCGCCAAGCATCTCGGGTGGCGGCAGCGCCTGCTCGCTGGTCGCCATCATCGCGGCCAATGTGTGCACTGCAGAGCTGACCTCGACCCCCTCTGGGCCAAGCAAGCCGCCGCTGACCCGGACCTTGCCCTGAAACACCTCGACCTCGGGCACCGCGTCCGTGAAGCTCACGCGAAACCGTGCCGCCGTCGCAACGATGTTGTAGCGACCCGCGTGAACCACCCAGGTCGCGCCGTCGTAGCGCTTGACGTGAAGGCTGACCGAGCCGGCCGACAGCGCGATCTCTGCCCCCTTGCTGTCGCTGCGCACCAGCTTGGCGACGGCGTCTTTTGAGGGCTCGACGCGGCTGCCGTGCTCGAGCTCGGCGAAGCTGCCTGGCTCGAGCAGCGGCGGCCCTTCGTCAGCGGGCTGCGCTGCGCCAACCTCGACGAGCTCGTGGGTCTTCTCGTCGAGCGCGGCGAGCCGCTCGCTCATTCGCAGCTGCGAGACCGCGAGCACGACCACCGCCACGCAAGCGATCGCCGCGATCCCCCACGCGAGACCCTGGCGGCCCCGACCCGGCGCCAGGCCAGACGCGTCCAGCTCGGGCTGCGCCAAGCCAGGTTCGGGCGACGTCGGGTCTGGTTCGTGGATCCCCGACTCCAACTCGGCCGATCGCCCAAGCGTCTCGGGCCGGATCGCCTCGAGCCGAAAGTGCGAGCCTGAAAATTGCCCCGCGTGAAACGAGTCGCCCGAGAGATCCAGGTGGCCCGCCCCCTCGCGCAGGTGCGACTCGAAGCGCCGCCTGATCCGGGCCTCCGTTGCCGCGTCTGGCCCACCAAACACCTGCATGTAGTCGTGCAGCGGCGACCCGCCGTCGCCAGCCAACCCCGCCGCCATCGCCTTGGCGACCGGCGCGTGGGCCCCAAACTCGCCAAGCTTGGTCTCGACCACCGTCAGCGTGCGGGTGACTTGGGCCAGCTCGAGATGCAGAAGCTCGGCGACCCGGGCCTGGGTGTGACCCAGCCCCGCGACGAGCACATACACGAAGCGATGCCGCCCTGGCAGATAGGTGAGCAGCTCCTTGACCAACATGGCCGCGACTTGCTTGGGGTTGCTCCGGTCGCTGGCCTGCTCGTGCAAGTGCGCGAGCTCGTCGAGCTTGCGAGAGTGCCGCTTGCGCTTGGGCGCCCGGCCCTTGGACTTGCTCACCGCGACCTGATCCAGCCACGCAGGCAGGCCTTGCAGCCAGGCCGTGAGCACCTCCGAGGCCGCCTCGGCGGCGTTGCCACTGGCCAGCTCGGTCAGCTTCTTGTGGAGCTTGACCAGGGCATCTAGCGCGACCTCTTCCGCGTCGCTGGGGCTGGCGAGCAGCGCGTTGGTGGTGCGAAAGACCGACTGCACCAGCTCCGCGCCAGCGAGATCGATGACGCTCTCGGGCGAGTGCGACCGTTCAGTTTGCCCAGACCGTTCCATTGCCTAGCGCGAGTCTCGCGTGGTTTGCTGCGCGCGTGCGGACTTTTCGAGCTGCGGCCCAACGCCCCCTGCTCCCCCCTTGTGTTCAGCGGTTTCGGAAAGTATCGAAAGTCATGAGCGACGACGCGAGCGGCGATCCCCTCGAGGACGCCCGGCAGACCTTCGTTCGCAGCTGGGGCGCGCTGGGGACCAGCTGGGGGGTCAGCCGCACAATGGCAATGATCCACGCATTGCTGCTGGTCAGCGACGTCCCGCTGTCAACCGACGAGGTCATGGCCGAGCTCGGCGCCAGCCGGGGCAACGCCAACACCAACCTGCGCGAGCTCGTTGGCTGGGGGCTGGTCCGGCGGGTGATCGTCGAGGGCGAGCGCCGCGAGTACTTCGAGGCTGAAAAAGACGTATGGACGATCTTCTGTACGATCGCCCGCGAACGAAAGCGCCGCGAGATCGAGCCGGCCCTGGCCCTGCTCGAGTCCTGCCTCGCCGGCACCAAGGGTCTGCGCAGCGCCAAGGCCAAGGCCTTCCACAAGCAGCTGACCGAGCTCGCGCAGTTCGTCCAGACTGCCAATTCTGTGCTCGAGCGGATCTCGGCGTCCGAGCAGAGCAAGGTGATCCCGGCGATCCTGAAGTGGCTCAAGTAGGCTGGACGAGTCGGCTGACGGGTCCATGTCGTTTCATCTTGAACTTTCAGAACTTTCTGAAAGTATATGAACAACGACGCCACCCCCGGCGTCTGCTCGGCCGCGAGAAACCAGCATGGAACCCGTCATCGTCGTCGCCCTGTTTGTCTTCGGTGGACTGTTTACCTACACGGCCTGCGAGCGCCGACATCGAGCGCGGTGGGTCCGCTTCGAGCGACGCGAGATCGCGTCACACGTTGGCCCCTTTCGCCAATCGGCCGGCTCAGTGCCCACCCGCGACGTGGTAGTCCAAAACCGCGCGCCCAAGCTGATCCGCCGGACTGCCCTGTGGTCGATCTACATGGGCCAAATGGCGGTGCCCGGCGGGCTGCTTGGGTTGGTGGGGCTGTTCGTGGCGGGCATCGGGTTGGTCTCGATCCCCGGCCTGATCCTCGCGGTTCGGATCTGGCGAGTCGGCTACGCGCTGCTGCGAAGGGACCCGGGCGCCGCGGCCAAGGCACGGCAGCTGTGCACCTACGCCCTGGTTCTGAACGCCGTCGGCGTCACGCTCGCGATGATCCTGCCGCTCGCAGGCGGCACGGATTTGCTCCCGGTCGCGGCCACGTTGGTCATCTACGGAGGCGTCTCGTACGCACACGCGATCGCCCTGCGTCGCTGCGCTGAGCTGCTGGAGACCGACAGCAAGCTCCGAACGCGCTACGAATCGGGCGCGTATACGACCCAGGCCCAGCAATTTTCAGCGCGGGCGGGTCACGAAATCCAAGCTTGAAGCTCGCTCAGCCTTGGGTATCCTGTGCGCCGCTTTTGACACGCCGTCCCGCATTCGCCCGACACCACTCGGGTCGCCGCAGCCTGTTCGCGCTCGTGTTCGCTGGCGTGTGGCTGCCGCTGACCGTGAGCGCGCCCGCGTCCGCGTCCGAGCCACTCCCAGCGAGCACCAAAGACGCCAGGGAAGCCGGGGAAGCCAGCGAAGCCAAGGCCACGTGGATCAAGCACCGGATCATCCCCGGTGAGCGGCTTGGCGACATCGCCACCCGCTACAAGGTCAGCACCGACTCGCTGATCCGCTGGAACAAGCTCGACCCCAAGGATCCCAAGATCTTCGCCGGCCGCTCGCTCCGCGTGCTGACCAAGCACGCCCCGCCGCCGCAGCAAAAGCTCGAGTACATCGTCAAGTCGGGCGACACCTGGAACCGGATCGCCAAGGCCCACAACGTAGATCCCGACCTGCTGCGCCTGCGCTGGAACCCCAAGGTGCCCAAGGCGTTCAAGGCTGGGCAGAAGCTGGTGATCTGGGTCGAGCCGGCGGTCAAGCAACCCAAGCCAGCAGGCCCTGCGGGTGAGACCGCTGCCAACGACGCCGCGTTGGCTCCGCTGCCGCTGGTCAAGATCCGCACGGGCTCGATCTCGGTTGGCACCCCCAGCAACGGCAAGCTCATCAACGCGCTGCAGCTGCCAGAGAACAAGCAGCTCTACACCCTGCGCCGGCCCGACGAGGCCTACGGCAGCAGCCACACCCTGGACAACCTGCAGCTCGCCATCGCCCGCTGGCGGCGCGACTCGGGCTTCACGGGCGCGCTCAAGATCGGGGCGATCAGCAAGCAAGGCGGCGGCAAGCTCAAGCCCCACTCCTCGCACCGCAGCGGTCGCGACGTCGACATTCGCCTGCCCGTGGTCGCCCGCGGCGGCTCGGCCGAGCAGATCAGCGACGTCGACTGGGACGCGCTGTGGGGCCTGGTCATGGCGCTCGTCGACACGGGCGAAGTCCAGACGATCTATCTGACCACGGATCGTCAAAAGCACCTGCTGGCCGCCGCCAAGCGGGCAGGCGCGGACCAAGCCACGATCGAGCACGTGCTGCAGTACCCCGAGAAGAGCGGACACAACAATGGGATCGTCCGCAATCAGTCTGGGCACACTGCGCACATTCACGTGCGCTTCAACTGCGCCCCCAATGAAACTCGCTGCGAAGACAAGTGATTGTTACCCCACAGCCGCCTTCGCACTTCGCGGTCACTCGCTTCGCTCGCTCCCAACGGGCCGTTTGTTCGCAGGGGTATGTGTGGCCCCCTAGCAGGGGGCTCTCGTCTGACCACCTGCTGCTGTTGGGTGCCTCTCCATTTACGTGTTCAATTATGACCCCACGGGCGCCTTCGCGGTTTGCGGTCGCTGGCTTCGCGAGCGTGCTTTGAGGACGGGCACGAGGGGCTTTGGGCTCGTGAGCTTGATGTTGGTTGGCTGTATCGAGCAACGGCCGCCCACGCATGTCGGCCGTGCCAACCCGGAAGCTCCGGCGTCTGGACCCGAACCGCACTTGGTGGTGGCGCCCGTCGAGGCCGAGCCGGTCCCACCCGCGCGCGCCGAGACTCTCGAGCTGACCTTTGTTGGCGATGTCGTGCTGGGTCGCTACCTCGTGCATCGGGGCGAGGAGTTCTTTGCCCAGATGCACCCGCCCGCGGACGACCCGTTCGCAAGGGTCGCTTCGCAGCTGGCCGCGGATGTGGTCGTGGGCAACCTCGAGAGCCCCGCGATGTTCGAGGTTCCACCGCTGTCGCCAAGCAGCAACAAGTGGCGGTTTGGGACCTCGGCCGCGCACATGGATCAGCTGCTGCGCGGGGGCTTCACGGTGATGTCGCTCGCCAACAATCACTACTTCGATCTGGGCGTCGAAGGTCAGCTCGAGGGGCCGCAGGTGCTGGCCGATGCTGGGTTATTTGCGATCGGCAGCTCGCGCACCGAAGACCCGCTGCTGCGGGTCGAGACCCTCGAGGTTCAAGGCTGGCGGATCGGCTTCGTCGCGTTTGCGACCTTGCGCAACCATGTTGGCGTGCGCGATGGCCCGCAGCTGCCCTTCACTTCGCTTGGGCAGGTCCGCGAGCGGCTGCTGCCGATCATCGCCAGCGCGCGGGCCGATCATGATCTGCTGATCGTCGTCGTACACTGGGGCAGCGAGTACGCCAACGACGTCGGCAACTCGAACAAGATCGCGGCCCGGACCTTGCTCGACAACGGCGTGGACTTGGTGATTGGACACCACCCCCACGTGCTGCAAGCGATCGAGCGCCACTCGAGCGGGGACGACCACGACGGGCTCATCGCCTACTCGCTCGGCAACTTCTTGTTTCCTCGCAACGACCACCGACCGGGCATGACGGGGGTGCTGCGCGTGCGCTATCGGGACATGCCCGCCAGCGCGCGACCCTGCTTGGACGAGGCCCGGTTTCATCCGGCGTATATCGTTCGGCAGCCCGGCTGGCACCCCGAGCCCGCCCAAGGCCAGCGCGGTCGGCAGGTCCGTCAGCGGCTCGAGCAGCTGTCGGCGTCGCACGGCACCAAGCTCGTGCGCGCTGACCCGAACGGCGAGGCTGCCAGCGAGGATCTAGTCGTCGCGGGCTTGCGCGGGTGTCACAGCGCGACGCCCTTGTAGCCCAGCTTCATCAGGATCCGCGCCGTCCACATCAGCGCGACCGCGATCCTGCGCTCGCTACTGCCCTCAGACCACGGCCGCGGCCGGCCCGAGCCCAAGCAATTGCTCTGCGCACGGACCAATGAGCTGCGCTTGGGCGACGCGGCGCCACTGCGCGCGCTGGGAGGGCGACGGACAACCGAGCGCGAGCAGATCGCGTACGCGATCACTATCCTCGGACGTGACGGACTCCCCGCGATCTGGCGCCAGATCGGCCTGCGCGAAGGCGACCTCGACGATCGGCCGGAGCTCCGGGTGGGCCGCGAGCGCCCACGCCACAAACCGCCAGGCCAGCGCGGCATGACGCGCCTCATCGCTGGCGATCTCGCGCAGGACCTCGACCACCTGCTCGTCGCTGGCGTGCGCGGCCAGGCACGCCGCCTCGTGCGCCGCCAAGGTCTCGCCGATGCAGCCCTCGACCACCGCGGCCCGCAGCGCGGCGGGCAAGTCTTCGCTCGCCGCACCGCTGACCGAGAGCCCACCAAGCGCGAGCGGCCGCCCAGCAAAGCGCGACGCCAGCTGCAGCGCGTGACGAGCGTGGCGGGCCTCGTCGCCGGCTGCCGCGATCGCTTCGGCGACCAATCGCGCGGGCGCAGCATGACGCTGCAACAACCCGACAAACCGCGCAAACGCGGCGACGGACGCATGCTCCCCGCGGGCCATCTCGAGCCAGTGCGCAGCCACCCGCGAGTCTGGCCCGGCGCCTTCGAGCTGCGCGAGCCTGGCCTGACCTGCGACCACGAAGGGACGACCGATCGGCGGCAGCGGCTCGCTCGTGAACACGAAGCAGCAGGCCCCAGGCTGCTCGAACACACCGCACGACTCGAGCGGCTCCCCCCAAAAACAGACCTCCATGCCCTCACACCAGCTCTCGGTGCAGATGTCGTCGCAGGTGGTGCCATCGCCGAGCTCGACGCAGAGCTCGACGTACTCGACGTAGAGGTTGGGATCGAAGGGTCCAAACTCGCAGCTTGGAAACTCCTCGGCGACCTGCTCGGGACCGAGCCACCGCTGCGTGCACTCGGGCTGCGGTGGTAGATCGAGCTTGACGCCGCCGTCGTCGGTGACGTCGCTCGAGCCCTCGTCCGTACTGCCGGTCTCGGCCGCGCCGTCGGTGGACTCGCCGGACTCGTTGGTGTCGAGCGTGTCAGCGGTGTCGAGCGTGTCAGCGGTGTCGAGCGTGTCGGCGGTGTCGAGCGTATCGGCGTCGCTGCTGCTGGGATTGGTGGTCACCCCGCCGTCGTCGCCATCGTTGGGCGTGCTGCCCGAGCAGCCCAGCGGCACCAGTAGCGGAGACACCAGGCCAAGCTGCTTGATGATGCTCCAGCGTAGCCGCCGGGCCGCTACCAACGCCCGCGCATCCACCTGGTCGTGATCCAAATCAGCCATGCCAATAGTCTATCAGTCGGCGCCCGAGCACGGGATCAATTCTGTTCGCCCTGCCATTGGGTTATGGTCCCGCCGTGTCGACCGAAGCCCTGGTCTGCCCTTCATGCCGTGCGCCCGGAGCCTCGGGCCCAAACGCCAACGACGAGTACTTCTGCCGCTACTGCGAGACCCAGTTCCGCCGTACGCCGACACCCGCGGCGGGCCCAGCCGTCGTCAACGTCAACGTCAACGGGCCGACCCAGCAAAAGCCCGCCACCGCGCTCGTGCTTGGACTGGTCACGGTGCTCCTCGGGGTTGGCCTCGCTGGGGGGGTGTTTCTCATGGGCTGGAGGGCCAAGCCGTCCGCGTCCAACTCTGCGTCCGCGTCCGCGTCCGCGCCAGGCGCCAGGTCCAAGCCGGTGGCGGTGGCCGTACCGGCGAGCAGCGAGGACCCGGCCGAGGTCGCCCCCCGCAGCTCGGTCGTCGCGCCCGCGCCGGTCGCCGCCACGCCCGAGCCCGAGATCCTCGCTACCGCTAGCTTCGATTTTCACCGGATCCAGACCGGCTACCAGACCTCGTTCTACGCGCTGGGCGTGGTCACCAACACCTCGCCCTTTCCAATCGACAAGCCCAAGGTCATCGCGGTCCTGCTCGACGAAGCGGGCACCGAGCTCACCACCGACTTTGGCTACGCCGAGCGCGACGTGCTTGGGCCAGACGAGAGCTCGCCCATCAAGATCTTGGTGCAAGATCCACCCGCCCACGCCTCGGTCCGCTACGAGGTCGTGCCGCGCAAGGCCAGCTACATCCCCAAGCTCGTCGAGGGCCTGCGCGTCGAGCCCGGCACGCCGCGGCCGGCCAAGTACGGCGACAATCGCTGGGAGCTCGAGGGCAAGGTGTTCAACGAGGGTACGCTCGGCGCCAAGTTCGTCGAGATCGAGATCCAGGCGCTCGACAAGGACGGCAAGTTGGTTGGTGTGGGCAGCACCTTCGCCGACGGCGAAGTGCTCACACCGGGCGGCTCGGCCCGCTACTCGAACAACTTCGCAACCGCAGAGGCGGTCGATCACTTCGAGTTCTCTGTCACCGGGAAAATCGCAGACTGAGCTCTCGCGCGGGCCACCGTGAGTCAGTCCACGTGCGCCATCCGCAAGCGGGAAACCCTCGCCGGTACTGAGCACAAATTCCAATGTGCGCAATCACAATCCCCTCGCAAACATAGCAGAACGGCACGCAGAGCCGTTTTGCTCGCATTGGCGCATTGGCTATATCGTGTTATCCGTAGGGACGGATGATGATTGAGAATTTCTTAGCAGCGAACCCAACCTTCGCTCCTTCGGCTGCGCCCGCGATCCATGGCGGGCCCGGTGAGCAAGTCGAGCAAGATGATCCCCACGAGCTGATCCTGAAGGTCGCTGGCGCGTCCTCGGTCCACGCGCGCGACGACGTCTACTCCGATCGGATCCGCTGCGATCACCCTGGCAGTCCGCGCGGCGCCTCGCTTGGTCGGTCACTGCTCGCCGCCGCCGAGCAGCTCGATCGCGGCCGCGTCGTCGCGTTTGTGCGGCCCCAGGTCGAAGACGGCCTCAAGCAGGTCGGGTTCGAGCGTGAAGGCCTGATCCCGGGCTTCTACGCGGGCGAGGTCGCCTGCGCCGTCATGGGTGCGTACCCCGACGCCAACCGCGGCGATCTGGCCCACCCGCGCGAAGTCGCGGAGGTCAAGGCGCTGCTCGCCGCGCACGAAGCCAAGGTCACGGCTGCGGCGGAGCCACCAGCGCCCGCGCGACCGCGCATCGAGACCCACCGCGCGACCGTCGAAGACGCGCCCGCGATCGCGGCCTTGCTCGACGAGACCTTCTCTGCCTACCCCACGCCCTCGGGTGACCCCGAGTACGTCGCCGCCGCGATCGCCGACGGCACGCCGTTTCGCCTGGTCGAGGACGACGGCCGCGTCGTCGCCTGCGCGAGCGCAGATCTAATCCTCGACGCGCGCACGGCCGAGCTCACCGACTGCGCGACCCGACCCAGCCACCGCGGTCGCGGGCTCATGCAGAACGTGCTGCTGGATCTCATGGACGACCTGCGCGCGCTCGAGTACCCAACCGCGTTCACGCTCGCGCGGGCCCGGATTCCAGGGGTCAACTTGGCGTTCGCGCGGCTGGGGTTCTCGTTCAACGGGACCATGCGCCAGTCGTGTCGGATCGGCTCCGGCATCGAAGACATGAACATCATGTCGCGGCGCCTGGACACCCACCCGGGCTAGGGGTCGCCGTGAGCACACGCGAGCGCACCCCTGTGTTCTTCAACCCACTGCAGCTCGAGTTCAAGCCGCGCTACGAGTGGGCGTTTGGCGAGAAGATCGCCCACCCCGAGACCACCGCCCGCGCGGAGTCAATCTTGACCGCCGTTGGCAACGCCCGCGAGGACTTCGAGGTTCGCGAGCCCAAGCCGATCCCCGCCAGCGCCCTGCGTGGCTTGCATAGCCTGCAGCTGCTCAACCTCTACGCGACCGCCGAGCAGATCCCCGAAGACACGGACTTCTACCCAACCGTGTTTCCCAAGCTCAAGCGCGGCGAGGGCGACCCCAACAACATCCGCCAAGCCGGCGCGTTTTGCTTTGACTCGGGCACGCCGCTCAACGCCAAGACCCTCAGCGCCGCGACCTGGAGCGCCGCGTGTGCCCGCTCGGCCGCCGACACCCTGCGCAAGGGGGCCAAGCTTGCCTACGCGCTCTCGCGGCCCCCTGGCCACCACGCCCAGCGCGATCTGTTTGGTGGCTACTGCTACTTCAACAACTCTGGGGTCGCGGCCAAGGTCTTGCGTCGGGCCGGCCGGGTCGTTGTCTTGGACATCGACTTCCACCACGGCAACGGCACCCAGAGCCTGTTCTTGCGCGATGAGAAGGTGTTGACGATCTCCCTGCACGGGGACCCGCGCGAGTACTTTCCGTTCTTTTGTGGGTTCGCGTCCGAGGTCGGCGAGGCCCGCGGGCGCGGGTACAACATGAACCTCGTGCTCGAGCCCAAGATCGACGGGGCCCACTACATCAAGGCGCTCGAGGCCCACGCGATACCGGCGATCGAGGCGTTCGAGCCCGACTATCTGGTGCTCGCGGCGGGGCTGGATGCCTATGAGCGCGATCCAATCGGTGACTTCAAATTGACCACCGAAGATTTTTTTGCGCTGGGCGAGCGGATCGGGTGTATGGGGATTCCGGTCGCGGCGATCCAAGAGGGTGGCTATTACACCGAGCACCTGGGCCGCAACGCCGTGGCGCTGCTGCGGGGGCTCAGGGCGGGGCTGGGGCTGGCGGAGTAGTGTGAACGCATGCAGGGTCCGGCGAGCTGCCGGACCCTCACCCGCTACTGTACGCCCTACTGGGGCACGCGCATCACGGTGATCGTCGAGTGATTCGTGACGTTGGGCTGGTTCGCCAGCGTCGTGAGGCTGTCGTCCGAGGTGTCAAACACCTGAAACGCGGTGCCGGGGCTGTAGCCAGAGATGTAGATGAGCCCGCTGGTGAAGTCGGTGTCCGTTGCGGTGTGCTGGGACGTCGGCGTCATGCCAGTGTCGGTCTTCATCCCGTCCTGAGAATCGAAGCGCTGAATGGCCCCGGTGCTGGTGCGCGAGTAGAAGTTGCCGTCAAAGTACGACCCGGTCCGACTGTTCTCGCCCACGGCGGTGGCGTCGACGATCGTCCGCGCGACCGTGTCGTTGGTCGTATCAATCACGCGAAACCCGAGCTGATTCCAGGTCCGAATGTAGAGCTCGTCGTTTTGGCTGTCCCAGGTGCCAGCGGAGGATCCGCTCCCGCCGATGTCGAAGTTGCTCCAAGCGTTGTTGCGATACACGTACAAGGCCGAGGTCCCGTCCTCGAGGTAGTAGAAGCCCTCGTCAAACCAGTGAAACAGGCCAATTGGGCTGCTGACCTGGTTGCCAGGGCCCGGCATCACGTTCGACCACGAGTCGTCGTTGATGTCGTAGCTGTAGACAATGTTGTTGCTGCCCATCAAATAGACGGTGGTGCCATCGTTGGTGATCTGGCTGCGCGTCGTCGTTGGCGGGTTGGTCAGCGTGTCCCAGCTGTTGTTGGCGATGTCGTAGCCGTAGAAGCCCGCGCTGCCGTTTGAGCTGGTGAGGTAGATCTTGCCCAGCGACTCGCCTTGGCACATGGCGCTACATCCGTCGCCGTTGATGTCGTTGCCGTCGTCGCAGGTCTCGTTTCCGGCCCAGACAAAGCCGTCGCCGCAGGTGGCCGCGATGCAACCCCCAACGCAGTCGTCGGTGTCGTCATCGTTGCCATCGTCGCAGACTTCGCCCGCGAGCACGTTCAGCTTCGCGTCGCCACAAGCCGCCACGGTGCAATCATCATTGCACTCGGCGCTCTCCCCCGCGTCGTCGCACTCTTCCACGCCAGCGTAGACCAGGCTGTCGCCGCACGCGGCCACCATGCATGTGCTCGTACACGCAGCGTCATCCGCGTTGGCGAGGCCTAGATCGCACTCTTCGCCGTCTTCGACCACTTCATTGCCACACAGGTCGCCGTCTCCGTCGCCGTCCCCGTCCCCGTCGCCGGTCTCCGTGGTGGTCGCGTCGGTGACGCTCGTGTCGTCGTTGCAAGCAGTGCTGAGGCTGCTCGCGGCGACCATCGAGCGACGATCCCGTGCGTGAGTCGCTCGCGCGGGCCGTCAGCGCGCGCCGATCGCCAGGTGGGTCCCTGACCCAATTCACGTTGATCGTCATGATTGCTCAATGAACACCGTCACGGCGTGTCAGATGCGAACGCGGCGCGAGTCGCTCGATTCGGGCCCACTAACCGGCCTCGCCATCAACCAACATTGCAATGTACTTGGAGATCCGACGCGCGCGCGTTTCGGGCTTTTTTGCGTCGTTGACATTGTAGAGGATCGAGTAGCGATTCGCGGCGCTGACCTTGGCGAACGCCCGCTTGGCCTTGGCGTTGCGATCAAGCGCCGCCTGCAGCTCCGGGTGGACCTCGATTGTCGCCGCGCCAGCGTAGGCCGCGTCCCACCGACCATCTGCGCGCGCAGCCTGAACTTGCGCGAGGCCGGCGGGCTTCAGCTTGCCCTCTTCGATCAAGCCCTCGACGATCTCGCGGTTGATCTTCGACCACTTGCTGCGCTTGCGACGGGGCGTGAACCGAATCGCGTAGTACTGCGCGTCAATGCTGCGCTTTTGACCGTCAATCCAGCCGTGGATCAACGCGCCTTCGCGGGCCTCCACGTAGTCGATTGACGCGATCCCGCTGGCCTTCTTCGCAAGCTTGACCCACAGCCCATCCGAGACTTTGTGGTTCACGCCCAGCCACGCCAGCCATTGTTTCATGGCCGGAAAGGCCAACGTCGGGAGTTCATCTTGCTTTGCCATCACAACCTCGACATGGGTCGACTAGAGACTTCGCGCAGACCAAGACCCCCGCGGAGGTCTTGGGCCGCCCAGAGTCTAGCAGACCGGGCACCCGAGTGAAGGGGCCCGGCAAGCGCCTGGCCGCACGCAGAGCAACCAAAATGCGGCAGCCCTCGCGCTGCCGTTCAGTCCTCGCTATCGTCCGCCCCGTGGCCCCTGCCCCGATCCGCTGGATCTTCGACGAGCTCCCCCCGTCTGGGGCGCGGCGCGGCGGCCAGGCTGCGGAGCACGCGTTTGGGCATCAGCTTGGCTCGTTCGTGCGCGAGGTGTGCCAGAACGCCAACGATCAAGCGCTGGGTGCCGCGCAGATCGCCTTTGAGCTGGTCGAGCTCGAGGGTGAGTCACTCGCGGCCTTCTTCGAAGCGGTGCACTGGCCAGCGCTGCGCGACCACCTCGCGGGCGCGGGCCAGACCCCAACCCCAAGCGGCCGGCGGCTGGCCGAGTTCCTGTCCGAGCTCGAGACCAGCGATCGCCTGCTCGCCCTGCGGATCGAAGATCGCGGCACCGTTGGACTGACCGGCGACGAGGACGGCGAGGGCTCGCACTTTCGTGCGCTGTGCAAAGACACCCTGTTTAGCGTCAAGCAGAGCGACAGCGCGGGCGGCAGCTACGGGCTTGGTAAGTCGGTGCTGTGGAGCTTCTCGGGCCTCTCGACGGTGCTGTTCAGCTCGCAGCTGTCCGAGGATCCCAAGGGTCGTCGCTCGCCGCGGCTCATCGGTCGCGCCGAGCTGCCCTACCACGAAGTCAACGGCGAGGGCTTCACGGGGCCGGGGTGGTTCGGACGCGCGGTCGAGCTCGACGGCGACCGACGTCGCGCGGAGTCTGTGTGGTCCAAGCAAGCGCAGCGGCTCGCCCAGCGGCTCGCCCTCGAGCGCAGCGAGGCGGCGGGCACGTCCGTGCTGGTGCTTGGGTTCCGCGAGCCCGCGGCCGAGCAACAGCTGCAGCCAGCCGAGCTCACCGCCAAGCTGCGCGAGCACGCCGCCCAGTGGTTTTGGCCAGCCATGCAGCCCGACCAGCGCGGGCTCGAGATCCAGGTTGGCGGCGCGCCCGTCGACGCCGCGGACCTCCCCGAGCTCGCACCCTTCGTCGATTGTTGGCGCCGCCGCGACCACGCCAAGCCCACGCTCGAGCGAGCGGGTGACGTCGCGCGGGTCCCCGTTGCGATCGAGCTCCCGCGGCCCCGCGTGGGTGGCAAGAGAATCCGCGGCACCGTGGATCTGATCGTGCGGCTCGCCGACGACGACGAACCCCACGCGCGCACGCTCGCCTGCTTTCGCGGCGCCGGGATGGTGGTGGCCTACCGCGATCTCGCCGGAATGTCCGGGCTGCGACCGTTCCACGCGATCTTGGCGTGTGGGCGTGGCCGCGATCCCAGCGACCCGACCCACGAAGATCTCGCGATCGAGCGCTTCTTGCGAGACGCCGAGCCGCCCGGTCACGACAGCTGGCACGCCACGCCCGCGGTCAAGGACATGTGGACCCGCGGCTACGGGCAGGTGTTCTCGCGCCTGTGGGACGGCGTGGGCGCTGCGCTGCGCGAGCTGCTGGCCCCCGTCGCCGCCGCTGGCGTGCAGGGACCGGAGCGCCTGCGCAAGCGCTTCGCGCTCGGTCGCACCGGTCGATCCGCGAGCAAGGGCCCCAGCGCGTTTCACTTTCGAGAATTCCAAGCCCAGCTCGACGGCGATATCTGGCGCTTCGCCGGGACGATCGAGCCGGACCTGGGCGCCCGGCCCTGGCGCGCGACGCTGTGCCTGCACCACGTGGGTGAGGACGGCGCGCCCGTTGGCGAGCTGGCAATTGCCACGCTGCACACCGAGCCCGAGCTCCCCGTGGATCTGCACGGTGGCAACGCGGAGGTCGAAGTCCCGCTTGGCGTGCTGAGCCTGGCGGTCACGGGCAGCGCCGAACCAACCCGCACCGAGCTGCTGGGCGCCGAGCTTGGCCTGCGCGTGTTCGGTGAGCTGCAGGAGCCGCCGCCATGAAGCAGACGGCGGCGTCGGAGCAGCGATTTTTTCCGTGGGTCCACGAAGCGCACGCGCTGAAGCTCGCGGTCCTTGGCGGCCAGCTCGACGCGGACACGAGCGTCAGCGTCATCGATCGCCTCGACCCGCGCGGCCACACCGTGGATCTCAGCGCGGCGTGGCAGCGGGCCACGCTGGATCTTCAGCTCAGCGTGCCGTCACGGGTTGTCACCCAAGTCGTGGGGGCCCACGAGCGCGACGACCCACCGCTGGCGATCCTGGTCGCGCTCCGCTGCGATCGCACCCGCGTGCGTCGGCAGGTGGGGCTGCTGAACTGGAACCAGGGCAGCGGCGGCCGGTTCGAGCTCACGCTCGAGCTGCGCCGCGACGAATTCGCGGACGTCGCAGAGATCGACGCGTTCGTGATCCGCTCGCGCGCCGCCACCCACGACACGCCCGGCGTGGCTTCGCTCGCGGGCGCTCGCCTCGCCAGCGCGCGCTCGTGGCAGCTGCTGATCGACAAGCCCATTGAGCGCGCTGGAAATTACCTCGACATTCAATACCGCTCATTCGCCCAAGAGCCGTCGATCCCACCGCCTCAGCGAGCAAGCCTGTACCGGCTCGACCTCGCCCGCGAAGATCCGATCTTGTACCTCAACGCGGATCACGAGCATGTCCGCGCCGTGCTCGACGCCAAGGGCACGACGGGGCCCCGCGCCCGCGCCCGCGAGCTGCTGTTCGAGCGCATCCAAGCCGGCGTGTGGACGCAGCTGTTCCTGTCCGCCAGCACCCGCTTTGTCGAAGACGGCGACCACGCCTACGCATGGGAGCGATCGGTCCTCGATCAGTGGCTGGTCCGCCTGTACCCCGACGAAGTCGACGACGCGGCCCGGCGCGAGCGCCTGTGCCACGACCATCGCCAGCTGCCAAGCTTGCTCGTGCAGCTCGACGCGGTGATCCAGGTCTCGGGCGAGCTCGCACAGCTCGCAGCCAAGCTCGCGGATGAGATCTCATGAGCGCCCTGTTGCAGAGCCTGGCCCCCACGGGCCGCCGACTCGTGACCCAAGAGCTGGTCACGGGCCAGCTGCAGCGCCACGCCGCGACCGCCTGGCGCGACCACGTCCAGCCGCTCAGCCACGCGATTGAGCTCGAGCAGCTCGACCTCGGCCTCGCGCAGATCATGAGCGTGGTCCCCCAGCACTCGAGCCAGATCGACGCGCGCGCTGCTGTCGCGATCCACCGCGCGCTGCCGATCTCGAGGCGCGTCGCCGCCGACCCTGGGGTGTTTCGATTCCTCGCGGTCGTGCATCAGCCCGCGTTCGTGCGCCACCGCTACGAGTTTCAGTCTTGGGCGACGATGCGCGATCGCTTCTGGCGCGCCGGGCTGCGCCATGACTGCAATACCTTCTCGCGACTGTGGTGGATCGCCGAGCTCACCGTGATCGATGGCGACTACTCGCTGACCGAGCGGGCGTTCTCGACCCAGTCCGTCGCCATTCAGGTGTTCATTCGCAAGTTCGCACACTATCGGCCGGCGGCCGCGGCCTGCATCGAAGCGCTCGAGCAACAGCCTGGCGGGATCGTCGAGCGGGTGCTGCCGCGCTTCAACGCGTACCTGAGCACCGTGCCGCTCGAGGGGCAGGACCAGGCCCAGCTGCGGGTGGTCCTCGACGAGCTGATCGACCTGGCCTGGGACGAGCGCGCCGACGACGGCGGTGGTTGAACGAGCGCTGACCAAGCGGCCATGCACGCCGCGCCCTACGCGCACCCTAATTGTTCATTATTCTGGACAAATCTACCATCTATTGCTAAACATATTGAACATCATGGCCAGGAAGAGCAACCCGCCGCTCCCCGCTGTCCGCCGCCTCCTGGTCGGGCTCGGCGAGAACATCCGGCTCGCGCGGCTGCGGCGGCGCCTGTCTGCAAGCTTGGTGGCCGAGCGCGCTGGGATGTCTCGCACGACCCTCGCCGCGATCGAGCGGGGCGAGCCAAGCGCCACGCTGGGGAGCTACGCAAATGTCCTGCACGTGCTCGGTCTGCACGGAGACCTCGCTCTGCTCGCGCGCGACGACGAACTTGGGCGCAAGCTGCAAGATGCCGGGCTGCCCACGCGCGGCCGCCCTCGGCGTCGGGCCCGAAAGGACGATGATGATCGCCAATCATGAGCGCGCGATCCAGGTGTGGGCCGACTGGTCGGGTGCGCCGCTGTCCCGCGTGGGTGTGTTGTCGGCTGTGCGGGTGCGCGGGCGCGAGGTCTTCTCGTTCGAGTACGACCAGGCGTGGCTCACCAGCGAGCACGCGTTCGCGCTCGATCCTTCGTTGAGCCTGTATCCGGGGCCCCACTACCCTGCGGCTGATCAAGCGAACTTTGGCGTGTTCTTGGACTCGAGCCCGGATCGGTGGGGTCGCGTGTTGCTCGAGCGCCGGGAGGCCCAACTCACGCGCGAGCAAGGGCGGGCGCGGCGGCAATTGATGGAGTCCGACTACTTGCTTGGCGTCTTCGACGGTCACCGAATGGGGGCGCTGCGATTTCGCTTGGCGCCAGAGGGCCCCTTCCTCGACGACAATGTCGAGCTCGCCTCCCCCCCATGGACCGCCCTGCGCGAGCTAGAAAATGCCAGTCGGCAGCTCGAGCAAGAGGGGTCCGAGGAGCACCCCAACTACTCGCGGTGGCTCACGATGATGCTGGCGCCCGGCCGCTCGCTCGGCGGCGCGCGCCCCAAGGCCAGCGTCGTCGATCACAACGGGTGGCTACATATCGCCAAATTCCCGAGCACCGATGACGATATTGACGTTGGCGCGTGGGAGGGCGTGGCGCACGAACTCGCCAGCCGCGCGGGCGTGGACGTGCCAACCTCGACCTGCGCTCGATTCGCCAGCAAGCATCACACCTTCATCTCGCAGCGGTTTGATCGGACACCCCAGGGCCAACGCCTGCACTTTGCGTCGGCGATGACGCTGCTGCAACGCACCGATGGCGAAGCATCCGATGACGTGAGCTACCTGGAGTTGGCCGAAGCCCTGATCCAGTCGGGCGCAGAACCCAGCAAGGATCTCGAGCAGCTGTGGCGGCGCATTGTCCTGTTCGTGTGCATCTCCAATGTCGATGATCACCTGCGCAATCATGGGTTCATGTTGACCCAAAATGGTTGGCGGCTGTCCCCGGCATACGACATCAACCCCGTCGCGTGGGGCGAGGGGCTGAGCCTGAACATCTCGGACAAGGACAACGCTCAGGATCTGCGACTCGTGCGCGAGGTCGCGGAGATGTTCAGGGTTCGCAAGGATCGGGCGAACGCGATCATCGATCTGGTGACCGGGGTGGTTCGAGGTTGGCGCGAAGTGGCGACAGCGCGCGGGATCTCGCGGCGGCAGCAAACCGAGATGGAGCGGGCGTTTCGGGTGGCTGACGCAGCGGGCCCGTGACCCGCTGAACATGACGCGCGAGCGTCCAGATGCCTACGTGGTCGAAGGCGCGGCCCCGGCCTTCTTCTCGATCTCGGCCTGAAACGCCTCGGCGGCCCGCTCGCTCGCGGCCCGGCCCGCGTTGAGCTGGCGGACCATGTCCGAGACCTCGTTCTCGAACCGATCCCGGGCGGCCTTGTCCTCGGCCTCGACCTGGAACTCTGCGAACTGCTGGACCCGCTCGATCACGTCGTCCACGGTCACGCGCTTGCTGTACTGATCAATGATCTCGCGCCGCCGCTCGAGCGTGGCCTTGAAGTAGTCGTTTGGGTACTCGAAGTCCTGCACGTGCGCGCGAATGTTGTTTGTGATGCTCTCTACGTTGCGCCCCGACAATTTACTGTCAACGCAAGCCTGCCCAGCCTCGAGCCAGCGCGGGTCATCGGGGTTGACGAAGCGCCGAACGTCGCGCAGCAAGATGTCGCGCATGAGCTTGACGAAGTCCTGCGCGCTGACGGGGCCCGGGACCGTGAAGGGGTTTTGGGCGATGCGCGAGCGCGTGGCCTCGTCCATCTGCATATAGTTGGCGTCGCAGATCATGAACCACTTGCCGTCCTTGGGGATCAGCGTGCCGTCGAAGATGCCAAACACCGCGCCAAGGTTGTTCTTCTCTTCCATGCGCAGATCACCGCTGCCGCGGCTGGCGAACGCGGTGTCGATGTCGGGCCAATACACGCCCACGACCCCGTCGAACCCGTAGATCTCTTCTTTGAAGATCTTGACCAGCTGGTTGGCGCTGGCGTTTTGATACGCGCTGGCCCAGTCCGTGCGGCGGATGACCTTGAACCGGGCCGGGATGTCGCGCTCGCGGCAATAGTCCAGGAAGTAATTGCCGATCGCGTGGGCGGTGATGGTCTTGCCGCAGCCCGGCCGGCCAAGCCCAAACAACACCGGGTTGATGCGCTTGGGGCTGGTCCCCGCCTCGAGGTCGAACGCGGCGACGTCACGGGCGAGCTTGAGCCCGGCCTGGACGTACTCTTCGTTGCCAACGATGTCCTCGACGCGAACCGGGCTGAGATCCGTGACCGGATCCATGGCCGCGCGGGAGTGAAAGCCCTCGTAGCGCAGCTCGCCAACGGTGACCCGGCGCTTGGCAAGCGCGATCCCAAACGGGCGCAGGCGGCCAAGGTGGGTCAGGCGCTGAACCGCCCCGTGCAGCTGGGCGGCGAAGGCCAACAGCGTGGTCACGATCCAACCCTCGCGGGCCTCGAGCTTGGGATCTGCGGCCTCGGGCTTTTGCTGGGCCTGGGTCTGCAGGTAGTTGGTCGCCATCTTGGCCAGGCGCGGCAGCAGATCACCCACCGTGACCTCGAGCAGATCCTCGAGCCCGTCGGCCTCGAGGTCGCTCTCGATCTTCGGGCTTGGGGCCAGCGGGACCAGCCCAAGCCGCAGCTTGTCGAGCAGCACCGTGGTCGTGAACGCACCAACGAACAGCCGCTGATCTCGGGTTGGCTCGGGGATCGCCAGCGAGCCGGACTGGGCGATGTCCTCCATCAGCGCGCCCTGGATCGCCTGACCGGCCTGCTGCGCGACATCAAACGCCTCAACCACCGCGTCCAGGGTCTGCAGGCTCAAGACCGTGTGACCGAAGGGCGCCTTGACGACCTTGTGGATCGCGGACGGCAGCTTGCTGTCGCTCAGCAACCGACGCGCGCCGGGCCGATCGTACCCGCCGGGCAGCGGCTCGATCGTGATGGGGCTGGCAGACCGGAGCGGGGCGTCGGACGCGGCGTCGGACATGCGCGCGAGTGTACTGGACCTGCGCGGGCAATGGGGGCCCGTGATCCACTCCACGCGACCTGCATGCGAGCGCATCCCCACGCCAAGCTACCCCAGCGGCGGGCAGCGCCTGCGCTTCGGGTTCAGGGCTCGACAACGGTGATCGTGAAGGCGGCCTCGTACTCCGTCTCGCCGCGGAACTTCCTGGTGATGCGCAAGCCAGTTGTCCCGGGCGCGACGGCCTTGAACACGAAGGTGCCCGTGGCCTTGTCGGCCCCCGTCTTGCCCGCGCGGTCCGCCTTGGATTGCTCGAACGCCACGTCGGTCCGGAGGTGTTGGATGATCTGTGGATCTTCGACCTCGAACACCGCGCCGTAGCCAACCGAGGCGTGATCCGGGTACGCGTAGTACAGCTCGGCGCCAACCGGGGCGGTGATCTCTGTCTGGAGGTCGCCAAGCGTGATCGCGCTGCTGGCCTGGGCCGGCTCCTCCTCGACTTGCACGGGCGCGGGCACGGGAGGCTCGGCGGACGGGGTGGAGCTTGGTGCCGGCGCTGCGCAAGCAAGCGCGAGCGCGGCGATGAGACAGGCGGAGACTCGTTGCGATGACATGGTGGTGGCGCTCTGGCGCCGGAGCGTACTCGCCTGGACGGGCTTCGCAACCGTCGCAGGCGTCGGCGACGGTCGGTCGCGGCAGTCTCGAGACCGTCTCGAACAGTCTCGAGTTGGGCGCTAAACGGCCGAACTGCGGGCGTCACAGCGAATTTCCGATCCACGGTCACTGGCACGCTGATTGCTCATCGGACGAGCGATGCCGGATCAAAGCCAGTCGCCTTCACCACTCGCGTCCAAGAATCGCCGGCCAGCCGTCATTGCGATCGCCGCGCCACTTGTCTTCGGATTGGCCTGGTTCGCGCTTGGCTCCTCCGAGGAGTCGGCCGCGGTCAGCGAGGTCCGCGAGGGCGAACAACAGCAGCGCGCCAGCCTCGTCCACCACGCTCGACTCAGCGCCGCGAGCTCGCAAGGGCGCCTGTGCAGCTTCGAGCCCGGCACCGCGATGGCCTATGAGGTCGTCAGCCAGACCAGCGTCGAGATCGACATGAGCCGGCTCGCGGACGAGGTCGACGCTGGCGGCCAGGCGCAGGTCCACGCGACGCAGGACCAAGCCCAGCAGATCGACCGCAGCTGGCACGTCGAGCTCGTGGCGGTCGCGCGCGACGACGACGGCTCGAGCGTCCTCGCGGCGCGCATCGACGACGGCGGCATCACGGCCAGCAACGGGGCCCCCACGGCCTCGGCTGGGCTGTCCGACACCTTCTTGATCCGCGTGGATCCCCGCTGTGGCATCCGCGAGTTTGGCTGGCGCAGCGAGGGTGACCTCGACGCCGCCCGCGAGCAGCAGCTGATGGCCGCGGGGCTTGGGTTCATCGCGCCAAGCAAGACCAGCGAGGCCGGCAGCTACGGCGGGACCAGCTTCGACGCGACCGGTCGCTACGCCGCGCGCTTCAACTACGAAGACGGGCGGATCAACGGCGCCGCTGTGTCCTACGCGATCGGCAGCGAGACCGGTCGCGTCGCGCCGATCGCAGTCGAGATCCTCGCGTCGACGATCGAGGTCGAGCTCGCCGCCGACGCCTGGTTCGAGACGCTGACCAACGAGCGCGACCTCGAGTTCAGCCTTGGCGACCGACCCTTCGGCACGCACTTCCGCTCGACCCAGGCTCGCCGCGTCGCGCCCAACGGCTTCTCGCCGCAGGTCAACCTCGCCGACGGCGGCTGGAGCTTTGGACGGCTCGGGTCCAAGCCGCGCGACCCAAGCACCGACTTTGATGAGGCGCTGCGTGAAGTGCCGCTCGACGACGCGCTCGCCAACTACCGCGAGCTGGTCGCGTCGGGTTCGGTCAGCGACTACGGCAACATGCTGCGCGACTGGCTGCGGGCCAACCCCGAGCAGACCGGCGAGCTGTTGGCGCGGCTGCGGTCCGGCGAGTTCGACCAAGAGCGTATCGCTCGTTCGGGCCTGTTCTACGCGCTGGGCTCGGCCAACACCGAGCAGGCCAAGGGCGCGCTGGTCGACATCCTTGGCGCCTGGCCCGACGTGAGCCACCAGATCGCCGCCGCGCATGCGCTGTCGATGGTTCAGCAGCCCACGCCCGAGATGATCGAGCTCGTCGCGGCTGCGGCGAACAACGAGGGCCTCGCGTCGATCGAGCGTGGCTCGATGGCGCTGGCGCTCGGGACCGTGGCCAACACCGCCGCCGCCCAAGACCCCGAGCTCGCCGCCCAGGCCCGCGGACAGATTCATGACTGGCTGGCCGCGCCCGCCGACGAGGCGCAGCTGGGTCACGCCCTGGCTGCGGCGGGCAACGCTGGGCACGACGAGCTCGCTGACGTGATTGGCACCTACGTCGACCACGAGAGCCCAACGGTCCGCAAGCAGGCCGCGCACGCGATGCGGCAGATGTCGCCCGAGCAGGCCTATCCGCACCTCGAGCAGGCGCTTGGCGATGAAGATCGGGTGGTCCGAACCAGCGCGCTCGAGACCGCGACGTCGGTCGCCCGCCGCCATGATCAACAGCCAAGCGAGGGCCTGATCAGCCTCGCCGCGGACAGCCTCGCCAGCGCTGCGCAGGCCGAACAACGAGCCGCCGTCGCGCTGCTCGGCGAGGCTGCCAAGCACGGCGACGCCCAAGCCGACTCGTTGCTGCGCGAGCACCTGCACGCGCAGCTCACTAGCGACGATCGCAACCCCGAGCGCCTCGCGGCGCTCGGCCGCAGCATGTCCGGCCACTGGAAGGCCGCGAACTAGCTCAGTCCCCCTCCAACGTCCGCCCAACGTCCGGCCCGGTGGGACCGGCGAACGGCGCCCCCTTGCCCAACGACAGATCGAGTCAAAGCCAATGTCCAAACAAGTCATCACTCGCACCCTCTGCACCTTCGCAGTTCCCCTCGTTCTCGCCACCGGTTGTGGTGACACGACCAACTCCGACGGCGACGAAGCGGCCGTCGCCAACGATCACATCACGGTGACCAAGCTCGAGATCACCAGCGCCGATGATCCGCAGCTGTTGCATCCGCTGCGGGTTGCGATTAACGCGGAGCTGAGCGGCGAGGCCTACGCGACCGATCTCCTGATCGGCATGCGAACCAGCGACGGCGCGGCCGGGTGCGTGCTCGGGGCGATGCCCGTCGAGCACACCAGCGATCCCGAGCAGCTCGAGGGCGTCGACTCGCCCACCGCGTACGCAAACGAGGCTGAGTTCATGGTCGACCGCGAGTGCTACGAGCTCGCTGGGCGCGACGACGTCGAGCTGTTTGCGTCGTTCGACCCGTGGAACCGGATTGGTGATCGGGTGATCGACGCGTCCAACCCCACGGGCTACGACATCTACTCGGTCGTCGCCGCGGCGGCGGTCAGCCTCGAAGGCTGTGAGACCTGCGAGACCCAGTACTCGCTGCACGACAACCCCGGTCTCGATGCGCAGCTGCGCGAGCTCAACCTCTCGTCGGTGGTCGCCGTGGTCCCGGTCGCCGCCCCTGATGGCGAGGCGCCGGCACTCGTCAATCGCCCCGACTTCAGCGTGACCTCGCGCTCGCGGATCACCGGGCTCGCCGACGGCAAGGCGCTCGACGAAGGACAGGTCCACATTGCCCACCACATCCGCCCGCTCGGCTCGACCGACGCCGGGCTCCCGCTGATCCAACGCAAGAATGACGAGCCGAGCACCCTCGCCAACGTCGAGGTCCCGAGCAACGGCGACCTGACCGTCTCGAGCGCGCTGTACCTCGAGGACGCCGCCCGCGAGGCGATCGTAAATGGGGCCTGGTCGAACATCGAAGAGTTCGAGCTGGTCACCTGCCTCGAGACCCAGTTTGATCAAGCCGTCTACCCTGGCGAGCTCGAGCCGCGGGCCAACGACTGCGCGGCGGTCCCGGTCGTGATCGTGCGCCAAGTGGTCGGTGAAGACGGCCTCCCCGTGTCCCAACCCGGCGCCGCCTCGGCCCGCAGCGCCGAAGTGTGGGGCGACAGCTGGGGCGCGAACAGCAGCTACGGGTTTGGCTACTCGGGCCTGAGCTTCGAGACCTGGCTAGACGTCAACGGCTCGGACGGCGCGGCCACGACCTACAAGGGCATCGAGATCCACAGCGCGGGCTCTTGGTTCGAGGCGGGCGTGTACTCCGAGGGCACGGTGTTCGACAACTCCGTCGACGTCCTCGACATCTACGCGACCTTCATTGGCTACGACTTTGGTGGCGGCGGCGTGGCGATGGGCGCGTCGATCTTCACCTACGAGTTCATCCCGGAGTTCGAGATCCAGCTCAGCGACGGCGACCCGGTGTCGCTTCAGGACATCTTCGACGCGGCCAGCCTCGACATCGATCCAACCTTGACCAAGAGCGTGAGCCTGGTCGGCGTCAACTTTGATGATGGCTGCGGCTCGGTCAGCGCGGGACTGTGGCTCGAGGGCACCGTTGGCATCGACACCGAGCAGACCACGATCACCGCGAGCACGACCCGGCAAGGCGTCGAGGTTGAAGGCACGATCACCCCGTTCATGGACATCGCCGCCAAGGCCGGGACCACCGTCAACTACAGCGAATACGTCAGCGGTGGGATCATCGCCACGCTCAACCTGCTCGAGCTCGACGTCCCATTCACGGTCGGGGTCGAGGTCATCGACTACTCGCCGCTCTCGGCCGTTCGCTTGGTGTTCAACGAGTACGCCTCGGCGTTCCTGACCACGCTGTCCGGCGACATCACATTTAGCATCAACTACACCATCCCGTGGCCAATCTGCTGGGCGAACTGCAGCGGCGACCACACCCACACCATCGCCAGCTGGAACGGCTACAGCACGACCATCGACTTCTTCGACCTGACCCAGATCGTCAACGTTGGCGACGACAAGCCCAGCGGGACCTGGTGCACCGGCTCGACCCAGGAGCTGTTCGCTGGCGACTTCAACGGTGACAGCGCGACCGACTACCTGTGCCACGGCACGGACAACGGCAAGAAGTGGATTGACTTCCAGAGCGGCGGCGCCTTCGGGGGCACCGATTGGGTCCGGAGCGCGAATTGGTGCCTGGACAGCTCCGGCGAGCTCCTGGTTGGCGACTTCAACGGTGACGGCCGCGACGACATGCTCTGCCACGGCTCGTCGACCAAGTGGATTGACTACGCCGACGCCAACGGTGAGTTCTGGGGAACCGACTGGTCGGCGGCGTCGACCTGGTGCACCGGCAGCAACGCCGTGCTCTACACCGACGACTACGACGGCGACGGGCGCGACGATCTGTACTGCTACAACAAAGTGAGCGACACCAAGTACCTCGACTACGCCGACGCCAACGGTCAGTTCGGCGGGACCGACTGGACCGGCCCCACAACCACCAACGCGAAGATCAAGGCCGCGTGGAACAACAACCTTTGCCTCAACGTCATCGGCAACAACAGCTCGTCCAACGGCCAGTCGGTCAACCTCTACAACTGCAACTCCGTGGCGGAGAGCTTTGACATCTACTTCCCGCGCGACGGCCAGATCCGCGCGACCTGGAACGATGGCATGTGCCTCAACGCGGTCGGCAACAACTCGTCGACCAACGGGGTGGACGTCAACATGTACGACTGCGACTCGGTGTCCGAGTCTTGGGTGTTCGACCCCAACGACAACAAGATCCACGCGGAGTGGAACCCGAACATGTGCCTCAACATCGTCGGCAACAACACGATGAACAACGGGGCCAACGCCAACCTGTACAATTGCGCCGACGTCACGGAGACCTGGATCATCGTCCCGCAATAGCCCCACGGGCTCGACTACGCCGCGTCCCGAGCACTTGCTCGGGACGCGGCTCGTTCGGGTCCGTGACGGCGTGCGAGAAGCCCAGTCAGACCGGGTGCTACATCGCGTTCAATAGCTATCTGCAGGGTGACGGGCCGAGCGACGACCCACCCACGAACCTGGCGAGTGGGTTGGTCAGGAGACCACCGCCTCAGGGCTGCACCAGTATGACGTTGCGCTGGCCATGGGTGACCTGCTGGAGGGCACGCGCAAGCGGGCGACCAAGCTCGACGACGAGTCGAGTTACTGCGTGGTCGACTGAGCTCTGGCGGCGCGCGGGAGCTTCAGCAAGCTGGCTGAGCGTAAGCGTGCGCGTGGACGGCGTGATCCGAGCGTGCCTTCGTTGGAGCGGTGACGCCCCGCCGCGCCCAGGCCCGCCGAGCTGGCAAGCCGTGGGCTTCGAGGCCCGGAATGATCACCGCCTCGACGCACGCGTGGAACAGCTCGCGCGCCGCCGCCCCCTCGCACAGCCCAAACGCTTCACCGCCCGCTGGAACCACGAACGCGGCCGGCAGATGGGCGAGCTCGTGGCGCTCGAGCTCGGCGAACGCGACCTCGAGATAGTCACCAAGCCGGTCGAGCAGCGCCGGGTTGGCGCCCGCGAGCAAGCGCGGCAGCAGCCGCCAGCCAAAGTTTGCGTGGCCACACTCGTCTGCGTAGATCTGGCTCAGCAGCTCGCGCAGCGGGCCCTCGGGCATCTCGATCCGCTCGGCGCCGATCAGCGCGACCGCGACCGTCTCGCTCAGGCAGCACACGCTCAAGAGGTTGCGCAGCGCGGCCTCGAGCGGCGAGCGTGCGTCGTCGTGGCTGGGAAACGCGGTCGCCGGCAACGCGGGCGCCCGCGCTGAACCACCAAGGGCCTCGACGACCGCCCCACACATCACCCCATGCAGGCGCTCCTCGTCCGCGAAGCCGCGCAGCCGGGTGCGCTCGCTAGCGCTCAGCTTGGCCGCGCCCGTGAGCTGCTCGAGCTGGGCGCTCAGGCCCTCGAACACGCGGGCGGAACCATGCTCGTTGACCATGCGCCCGGTCCACGTGACGACCGCGGCCCGCTGCAGCTGCGCGGTCGCAGGCTGCGTGGCCAGCGACAGCCCGAGCTCCCGCGCCTCGTCGCGCAGATCCAAGATCCCCGGCTTCGACGCCGGGCTGAGCTGGGCCAGCGAGCGTTGGGCCGACGGCGGCGTGGGCGGGCCCCACGGCGTGCACGCGCCCCCGGGCCAATCGAGCAGGGCACAGCACGCGGTTTGATTGTGCATCCAGACGTCGTAGGTCTGATTGCTGGCGGCCTTGGTCTGCTCGTCCGCGTCCTCGGGGAACGGCGCACTGATCGCGGTCAGCAGCATGTTGCAGCAGCGTTGGTTGGCTTCCGTAGCGTCGAGCTCGGCGTTCTCGTTGGTCGCAAGCCGCGACTCACAGGCCGCCAGCTCACCGCGCTGCTCGAGCTCGGGCGAGAGCGCGGCCTCGCGCTGCGCGTCTGTGACCGACGGATCTGGCTCGGCGATCACCGCTGGCGCGGCGCCGTCAGCAGACCCCTCACCCGAGCCCGAGTCGGGGGCCGTGCTCTGCTCGGCCCGACAACCGGGGCTCGCCAGCAACGCCGCGCAGCAAGAGATTCGAGCGGTGGCGGCGAGGGCTTCGTGGAAGGTTGCGCGCTTCATGGGGACTGCGCGGCCTCGACCGCGGCCGCAGCCTAACACCGCCGCGCGCCAGCGGGCGAGAAAACTCGCCCGAGCTGAAAGAGCGCTCAGTAGAACCGGCAGTAGCGATAGCGCTTATTGTCGCAGTAGCTGCCGTTGCACTCCATTCCCTTGATGTAGTAGCCGTTGCCCGCCATGAACGCGGACTGCTCTTCGGAGTACCAGCCCGACCAGTAACAATTGCCCGTCTTCGAGCCCGGGAAGGCCGTGCAGCGCAAGCTCAGGTTGTCGCAGTAGCTGCCCGTACAGTCGACCCCCGTCATCCATTCGTTGGATCCCCAACAGTGGCCCTCGTTCTCGTACCCAGACCCTTCCTCGGAGAAGTAGTCGGTCCAGTAGCTCGAGCCGATCTGGGTGCCGCCCACTTCTTCACAATAGGGGCTGACATTGTCACAGTAGGAACCATCGCAGTCGAACCCGCGAACCGCGTAGTGATTTGGACACATCAACGAGGGATATTCCTCGGATGTGTAGCCGATCCAGCCCCGGAACATGTCCGTGTCGTGGACCTCGTCACCGGGGACGGCGGCGATGACGTTGTCGACGGAGTCGACCGTGTTGATGTCTGCCTCGGTGCCGCATCCAGCGATAGCCAGCGCCAAGCCGGCGTACATGATGCACGAGAGCGTGTTCTTGTTGTTTCGGTTTCCGTCCATGACTTTGTCCCCTTCGAGCGTGAAGAATGGTCATTTTCAGCTTCAATTATTGTGCGGTTTTGGTGAGCAGGGGCCCCCGAAGGTCAGAAGTAAATGCGCCACGTTTCTCGCAGCCCGTGGTGCAAGGCGTCCTTGTCGCGTGTTACTATCTGAACCCGCGGGACCATGCTCGAGAAGCTCTTCATCACGATCGTCATCGTGGCCGGACTTGGCTGCCGGCCAGCGCCACAATCTCCAAAGGCCCCCGAAAGCGAGCAAGCGAGCTCACCCGAGCCGATGATCGATTGGCAAGCGCATCCCGCGATGCACATTCCGTGGCGGATCTTTGGCAAGGGCCTGCGCGACCGCGCGCCGCGGCGATCCTATCGTCACCAGTTTCGTCAGACTGTGTTTGCCCCCTATCTCGAGCAGTCGGGGGTGCGCTTGTTCCTCGCCGCGGCGATGGCGGCCGAGCGCGCGCGCAGCCCCGCGCACGCGCGCAAGCTGATCCTGCGCCAGTTCGCCTATGTAGAGGCGTTCGTGGCCGCGCACAGCGATCGCTACGCGATCGGACGCAGCCCGGAGCAAGTCCGCGCGCTGCTGCGCGACACCGACAAGATCGTGATTCTGCACTCGATCGAGGGCGGCCACCTGCTGCTGAACAACCCCGAGGACGCCGCGTTCTGGGCCGAGCAGGGGGTTGTGCTCATGACGCTCATCCACCTGCGCGACGATGAATTGGGCAGCGCCGGGATCCTGCCGGGCGCGATCGGACCGATCGTCAACCGCCGTGGCGCCAAGCGCCGTCGCTACGGGGAGCGCCGCGGCCTCACCTTTCGCGGCAAGCAGGCGATCGTCGAGCTCGACGCAGCCGGGATCCTCGTCGATCTGAGCCACATGACCCAGACCTCGATCGACGACGCGCTAGAGGTTACCGGTGCCAACGGCATCGCGCCGGTGATCACCCACGGCAAGCTCGCGGCGATCCGCGACACCGAGCTGGCCCAGCGCGACGACCAGGTGATCGAGCTCTATCGGCAGGGCGGCATGTTCTCGCTGGGGCTCGCGGGCGCCAAGCTCGACCCGATCCATCCCGCCGATCCCAGCCGCGCGATCCCAGCCGATGTCTGCCGCGGAACCCTCGAGATGTTCCGCGCGCATCACGAGGCCGTCGTCGCGCTGCTTGGCGCACACACCGAGGAGCTGTTCGGCACCACGGGCCCGCTGACGCCAGCCCAGCGCGCACGCCTGGCCGTGGGCTGGTCGTCGGATTGGAACGGCTGGCTGTCGCACTCCAAGCCGGTCTACGGCGCGGGTCGGTGTCGTCGGCGCGCGGATCTGCCAGACGGGCTGCCCGCGCTGGACATCGACACGCGCGGCCTCGCCCACCCCGGCATGTTGCCGCAGCACTGGGAGCGACTGCGCCGCGACGGCATGGATCTCGAGCCCATGCAGCGCTCCGCCGAGCGCTTCTTGCAGCTGTGGGAGCAAGCCCGCGACTGAACGGCGCCGCCCCTGTTCAGCGCGGCCTGGATCGGTGATATTCGGCTCCCCACGCCCCACCGGGCGTAGAAGAAGAACAAGAGCGCAAAGATGTCCGAGACCCCAACCATCATCTACACCAAGACCGACGAGGCGCCGGCGCTGGCGACCTATTCCTTCTTGCCGATCATCCAGGCCTTCGCTGGCTCCGCGGGTGTCGTGGTCGAGAGCCGCGACATCTCGCTGGCGGCCCGGATCCTGGCGGCGTTCTCGGACAAGCTCACGGATGCGCAACGCAGCAAGTGTCACGACGCGCTCGCCGAGCTCGGTGAGCTGGCCAAGACCCCGGCCGCGAACATCATCAAGCTGCCAAACATCAGCGCCTCCGTCCCGCAGCTCAAGGCCGCGATCAAGGAGCTGCAAGCCCACGGCTACGCGCTCCCCAACTACCCCGAAGAGCCCGCCACCGCCGACGAGCGCGAAGCCCAGGCCCGCTACGACAAGATCAAGGGCAGCGCCGTCAACCCGGTCCTGCGCGAGGGCAACTCCGATCGCCGCGCCCCCGCAGCCGTCAAGGCCTACGCCCGCAACAACCCGCACTCGATGGGCGCGTGGTCGGGCGACTCCAAGACCCGCGTCGCGACCATGGACAGCGGCGACTTCCGCAGCAACGAGAAGTCGCTGACGGTCCCCGCCGCAACCAGCGTCCGCATCGAGCACGTCGCCGCCGACGGCACCACCACTGTGCTCAAGGATGATCTGGGCCTGCTCCCGGGCGAGATCATCGACGCCACGGTGCTCAGCAAGGCCGCCCTGCTCACCTTCCTGGCCGAGCAAGTCGCCGCCGCCAAGCGCGAGGGCCTGCTGTTCTCGCTGCACATGAAGGCCACGATGATGAAGGTCTCGGACCCGATCATCTTCGGCCACGCGGTTCGGGTGTTCTTCGCTGGCCTGTTCGAGAAGCACGGCGCCACGTTTGAAGAGCTTGGCGTTGACGTGAACAACGGCTTCGGCGACCTCGAGTCCAAGCTTGGCCAGCTGCCCGCGGACAAGCGCGCAGAGATCCAAGCAGACATCAAGGCCGCGCTCGAGGCTGGCCCCGCCCTCGCGATGGTCGACTCCGACAAGGGCATCACCAACTTGCACGTGCCCAGCGACGTGATCGTTGACGCCTCGATGCCAGCAATGATCCGCAGCTCGGGCAAGATGTGGAACGCCGCCGGCAAGCTGCAAGACACGATCGCCGTGCTGCCCGACAGCAGCTACGCCGGTGTCTATCAGGTCGTCGTGGACTTTTGTCGGCAGCACGGCGCGTTTGATCCGCGGACCATGGGCAGCGTGTCCAACGTCGGTCTGATGGCCCAGAAGGCCGAGGAGTACGGCTCGCACGACAAGACCTTCGAGATCGCAGCGGCCGGCACCGTGCGGGTCGTTGACGCCGCTGGGGCCACCCTGCTCGAGCACACCGTCGAGCCCGGCGACATCTGGCGCGGGTGCCAAGCCAAGGACGCCCCGGTCCGCGACTGGGTCCAGCTCGCCGTCCGCCGCGCCCGCGCGACGGGTGTGCCCGCCGTGTTCTGGCTGGACGCGGAGCGGGCCCACGACGCGCAGATCATCGCCAAGGTCAAAGCCTGCCTCGCGGAGCTCGACACCGAGGGTCTCGAGCTGCCGATCATGTCGCCCATGGAGGCCACGCAGTTCTCGCTGGAGCGGATCAAGGCGGGCAAGGACACGATCTCGGTCACCGGGAACGTGCTGCGGGATTATCTGACGGACCTGTTCCCGATCCTGGAGTTGGGGACCAGCGCGAAGATGCTGTCGATCGTCCCGCTGATGGCGGGGGGCGGTCTGTTTGAGACGGGCGCTGGCGGGTCAGCGCCCAAGCATGTGCAGCAGTTCGAGGCTGAGGGGCATCTGCGCTGGGACTCGCTTGGGGAGTTTTTGGCGCTGGCGGTGTCGCTCGAGCACCTTGGGGAGCGGTATGAGCTGCCGCGGGCGAACGTGCTGGGGGCTGCGCTGGACGCTGCGACTACGCAGTATCTGCTGCAGAACAAGTCGCCTTCGCGGAAGGTGAATGAGCTGGATAACCGGGGTAGCCAGTTTTATTTGGCTATGTATTGGGCGCAGGCTTTGGCGGCGCAGGAGGAGGATGGCGAGCTTGCGGGGCGGTTTGCTAAGGTTGCTGAGGCGTTGAGCGGGAGCGAGGCGACGATCGTTGCGGAGCTCAACGCGGCTCAGGGGGGGGCTGTGGATCTTGGGGGGTATTATCAGCCCAACGAAGAGCTGGCGACGAAGGCCATGCGGCCTAGTGCTAGCTTTAATGGGATTATTGCGGCGGTGTAGGGGAGTAGCCCGTACGGCGGGATGCGGATTTCCGCAACGATGGCGCGGCCTTGCCCCGCGTCCCGCCGTGATTGTTGGGTTCTCGCGCAGTGTGGTCCGGTGGGTTCCAGGGCGGAGAGGCTGCAGCAACAGAGTCACAGCACGTCCAAGCCGAGCGGTCAGCGATCACCACCGCCGTCTGCGTCGAAGCGCTGGGCCGGGATCGTGAGTCTTCTTCGATGGCGCCGATGTGCTGATAGACTACCTAAGAGGCCTTAGCCCGCGCTTCGGGCGCTATTCTTAGTGGGCGATCCCCTTGATCAGATCGGGCGTGGTGGTGCCGAATAGGCCCGACGACGTCGCGCAGGTGCTCGCCGACTTGGGCCGCTGGTGGGTCTCCTTGCTCTCTAAGCGTCGTCCTTAACAAGCCACTGAATGATTGCCGAAGGCCCTTGGTTTGCCATCTTGTTCGCAAAGCCAGACCAATCGTCAGGGAAATCAAAACGTAGTCCCCCAAATCGGAAATCACCAGGCCCGCCGATGAACGAATAGGTGCTGCGCTGGGGACAGTGTTCTCGCAATGCACAATAAAAAGCAACATGAGAGCATCCGGTGGTCAGAAAGTGCTCAGGCAGAGTCAGCGAGGCGACCTGAGTGAAGTGTTGGTCGTAGAGGAGCCCCAAAACGGCCATGCCCGTGATCGACCAACCATCGGTGCCTCGGCGAACAATCCTGTCGACTGTATCACGGTCAAACTGATCGCCGAAGTTCTTGGCGAGGAAGCGATGCCTGCGGATCGTCTTGGCCAGCTTCACGAAGGGCGTGAGCCGAGAGCGGCTGGCCCACGCGTCCCATTCGTCGAGCTTCCACTCAGCGATGACGATCGAGCTGCACTCCAAGATGGCGACCAGGGTCTCCTTGAGGAGGTACCCCCGGTAGATTCGTTCGTTGGTCTTTGGCAGGTCGGCCAGCTTCTTGTCCTCGAGGTCAGTCAGGTTCCATGGGCTCTTGAGTAGCTGCCACCGAGTGTTTTTGAGCGCCTTCTTGTCCTCGGGTTCGGCCTCGCGGACCTCGTCTCGCCGGACCTCGTCGGTGGCCTCGTTGGCGAGTTTCTGGACGTGAAAGCGATCGAAGATGATCGTCGCGTTTGGGGCGGCCTCAGCGACCGCCTTGATGTACGCCGCGCTCATGTCGATCGTCACGGACTCGAGAGTTTGGCGAGCCGCTGTGGGCCCAGAGCGTCAAAGAACTGTTTGAGCGTGGCCGCGCTCTTGCCCTTGGCCGCCCAGACGACGACGCCGCGCTCGTGGTCGACGACGACGGTGATGTACTCGTGGTGACGTCGGTAGCTGATCTCGTCGATGCCGATGAGCCGCAGGTTGTCGAGGCGGTCGATGTCGCCTAGTTGGTCAGCGACCACGCGGTGGATGATTTTGCCGACGGTGGTCCAGCCGATGCGCATGAGCTTGGTGACCGTGGTCTTGTCGTTCTGTTGCGCGAGGTAGGTCGTGTGCATCTCGAACGTCCGCGTAAATCGGGAGCCGCTCTGTGCCCAAGGCACGGCCTCGACCTTGACACCACAGTCGAAGCACGAGACCCGTCGGATGGAGTAGCGAATCCGACAAACCATGCCGCCGAGGTCGAGGTGTCGCTAGGTCCGCTGGCGCCCGTCGTACCCCGGGGCACTTGCCGTGGCAGACGCTGCAACGGGCGATCTCCCAGGTGGGCTGGACGTCGGCGATCACCCCTTGCTCGTCAAATTCGACGGCGGTGACGATCGTGTCTTGGAGAGCGATAATGGTTCGGAGTAGACTGGTGGCGCGCATGGCTGCGGGAGCGGTGTTGAGTGCTTAGAACACCCTCATTGTCGCCCCTGTACGCCGTGCGCGCTTCTTTTCTGCTCAGATCACCGCCTGCGGCTGTCTCCGTGCCCTTGGCGGCCGAAGTGGGGTCTCCCGCGACCCACAAAAACTCTAGGAGAGCCAAGAACATCTGCTTGGCAACAGCATCTCCCCGGATCGTTCCGCGTAGTTTGCAGCCGAGATCCGCGGCAGCCTGAACAACGAGGTTGACAAGGCCGCGATCTGATATCGTAGGGATGCGTTGTGCAAGAACTGTCACTATATCAGCGGCGGCGCATTCCAGATTCAGGGCCGACGCAGACCGCATCGCGTCTAGTAAACTGAGAACGAGTTGAGTTTCGTTGCGACCAACTGCGATATTGCGGAGTTCGCCCCGAAGCCCACTAGAGAGGGTCTGATCATGAGCGAGCCAGACGACCGATGAATCCTGAGTTCGTGAATGCCTAAAATGGAGGCCCCATCGCTGCAGCCACAAATACCATGCCTGCATCATGACGAGATCGACGCATACCAGAACCACAGGACAGCGGCATGATTTGGCATACCTTAGATGCTTGCTCTCGACCTTGACCTTGACATACCCGTCCTTGTGCTCGACCTTGAACTGGAGTTTGAGAATGTCGCCCTTGAGTTCTCGGTTTCCCCTCGAGTCACAAGGCTCCGCCAACTCCGCTTCCGCATCGACACCGAAGTCTTCTGTCAGATCGCGGGCAATCCAACTACCATGCTCGGAGATTTGTGACATCACCCAGCGGTGACCACGGCTACCGATCTGCTGCGAGAGACTTTGCTTTGGCATGATTGGCAGTACATAGCAGTCTACTTGACCCAGTGGGTGAGATCTACTGTCGGAGACGGTTGCCTTGTTACGCGCATCGAGGATGCCGGCTCCCGCGGTGCGGCCATGGCTGCCACTCGACTCCGCGGCGTGATCAACCCTACCGTGAGGAAACCATGGATGGTTGAACCCGCATCTCGTACCGATGAGGCTGGTGCTCGTCGTGGGTTCGAGTTCAGCAGTCGTGCGCATTGTGTGAGCGTCCAGCGGGCCCGCTGGCGCGTGGTTCGCCGCGCAATTCCCGATCGAGCGGCGTGGCTCGATGGTGGGCACTTCGGTCGCCGAACTCGGTCGCGTTAGTTGCGCTTCGCTGGGCTGAGGACCGCGGCCCCACCCCGGTTCAGGCGGTCCAACCCGTTGGGCCAGGGGCTCACACCAAGCGGTTCCTGCTCGTCATCGACAACTTGGCCCCGAGCGTGGATCCCGTGCCGGGTGCTGGTCACCTCAAGTGCGCCTGAGGTGCACCCTACGCGTCCGATTCTGTGTCTAGTTCCTGCCGAGGTGCTGAAACGGGAGACCCGCGGTGCCAAGCTTCACGACTGCGTACGCGCCGGCTCCTCCGAGTGCGCGTGCGATGCGCGTGGTGTACCTCAGCCCTGGGTGCCCGCCGCAATTCCAGCCTACTTGACGAACCAGGGACACAACATTATTGTTGTGTCCGTGCCCGTGCCCGACTTCGATCCGATCACGGGTTGTCTCCCGCCCGGAATTTTCTGGGCGAGTTGGGAGGAATTCACCGCTCGGTTCGGCGGCACGCCTCACAGGGAGTCCCTCCTTCTGGGCCTGGAGCAGGCGCTCATCGCCCTCGCAACCGCGGGGTGTGGATGCGTCTACGTCGATGGGAGCTTCGTGACATCGAAGGTCCATCCTAACGACTTTGACGCGTGCTGGGACATCACCGGAGTCGCCACTAACCTGCTCGACCCGGTACTGACAACGTTTGACCCTGGTCGGGCAACGCAGAAGGCCAAGTACGGTGGGGAGCTGTTCCCCGCGCATGTGGCAGCATCCCCGTCGGAGATCTACTTGGAGTTCTTCCAAACCAACAAGGCGACCGGGGCCCGGAAAGGCATCGTCGGGCTGAATCTGACGAGGTGGAAGTCATGATCAAGAACGAACGGGAGTACCGGATCACGCGCAGCCAAGCGGAGTCCTTCGAGGGTGCGCTCCAGCAGCTCGGAGCGAAGTCCGCTGCCGACGACCCGATCGTCTCGCTGCAGCGTCGCGCAATGCAGAGCCAACTCGACGACCTGATCGACGAACTCGCTGACTACACCGCCCTACGTGAGGGTCGCGTGTCTGTTCTCCGAGTCTCCTCGTTCGATGAGCTGCCGACCGCGCTGATTCGAGCTCGGATCGCGGCAGGTCTTACCCAGAAGGAATTGGCCGAGAGGTTGGCCCTAGCGCCGCAGCAAGTTCAACGATACGAGGCGAACGACTACGCAACCGCGAGCCTTGCGAGGATCCAGCAAATTGCACGAGTGCTAGGGGTAGCAGTCAGGGAAGAGGTTTTCCTTCCGGGCGTGGACGTTTCAATGTCCGCACTACGAGGGAGGCTGAAGAAGGCCGGTGTGGATCCGACCTTCTTCACTCGCCGACTCTTTAACGAGAGTGCGGACGAGGAGAATGATGCCCAGACAGCACTCCGGGCTGGAGACGTGGTTTCGCGTATCTTCGGCTGGTCCTCGGTAGACATCTTCGCGGGTAGCAGCCCCCTGAAGGTCGCTACATTCGCCGGCGCCCCCCGATACAAGCTGCCTGCGACGGCCCAGGCCACACGCACGGACGTGCTGACTGCCTACGCGAGGTTCGTCGCGGAGATCGCAGTGAAGGGAACACCAGAGACGTCTGGCGACCCGATTCCCACATCGGCATCGGGTCTGCTTCGGGAACTAGGTTCCCCAGATTCGATAAGGCTCTCGACGCTTCTCGACTACCTGTGGTCCCGCGGCGTTCCAGTAGTGCCGCTTGCCGAGAGCGGAGGTTTTCATGGAGCTTTCTGGAGGATCAACGGGCGCAGCGCGATCGTTCTCAAGCAGAAGACGGCTTCTGAGGCACGGTGGATGCACGACCTCCTGCACGAGATGTACCACGTAGCTTGTCACACTGAGGAGCGCGACTACGAGATGCTAGAAGGAGAGACGGGCATGCACGGCGCTGTGGACCAGAAGGAGGAGCAGCGGGCCACGAAGTTCGCCGGAAACGTCCTGCTGGGAAACAGGGCGGAAGAACTGGCAGAGGAAAGTGTGCGCGACTGCAGCGGTAGGCTCCAATGGCTCAAGCGTTCGGTTCCAGCCGTGGCAAAACGAAACTCGGTTCGCGTTGATGTGCTGGCGAACTACATGGCGTACCGATTGGCTCTCCAAGGCGAGAACTGGTGGGGTGCCGCGAACAACCTCCAACCACCGGGTTCACCCTGGGAAGATGCGCGGGAATTTCTGCTGGGACATGTGCAGACCGCAATGCTCGAATCGTCCGAACGCCACTTGCTGAGGCTGGCGCTCCTGGACATGGGAGCTTGACATGGATGACGATGACGATGTTCTGAAGCCGCTTGCGATCCGTTGCACGGACACCGACTGTGAGAACGGGCTGCACTGCTTCTTGCAGAAGAAGCTCCCGAAACAACCGAGGCCGACTGGACACTGCCGCGACTGCGGTGCTGGCCTCGTTTCATGGGACCGTGTGAGGCGCCGGGACATTAGGGATGTCCAGTACACGTTCGACGCCCTCAAGCATGAGCTAATCCGACACGCATTTTTCCACCGGCGCTTTGATCAACACGCCATCAATCACGCCAAGCGGAAGGGCCGGTTGGGTTTTGACGCAGCCGCTGAGGCCCGCATCAGAAGCTCAGTTGGTAGCGCCAAACACCCGAGGCAAGGGCGCCAAACTCCGTACGACAAAAACGTACTTCACTACGCCCAGCACGCTGTGGCCGCCTGCTGTCGGAAATGCATCGAGTATTGGCATGGCGTCCCGCCGGACCGAGACTTGTCGGAGGAGGAGATCAAGTATCTCACTCAATTAGTGCTCCTCTACGTCGACCAACGCCTGCCCGACCTAAACCCGAACCCTCAGAAGGTACCCCGGATCCCGAATCAGTGGGCCAGGAAGGCGACTAGTAGGAAGAAGCGATGACGGGCTACATCAAGACTGAAAAATACTCAGCGAAGATGCGTCAACGCATCGTCCGGCCAGCGCAGAGGCAGTTGCTAATTTCTAGGATTGCAGGATCCGTACAGGAGAAGGACATGACCTTACCGCCTAACTGCGGTGGTCTGGGACGCATTCGCCATTTCTACAAGGGCAGTGGCGGCGAAGGGTGGCCAGCCACCCCGCTGCCGATTGTGCCAGCTCTCTCCAGCCTCGGTCGAGAACAAAGTGATTCGCTAACCGCGGAGGTGTTTCAGAATGCGGGATGCAACTGGCGCTGCTGGTACTGTTTCGTCCCATTTGAGCTTCTGGATGGACGCGAAGCTCACGGAGAGTGGGTAAATGCGGGCGAACTCGTAGATCGGTACATCGCGGAGCCAGATGCGACACGGCCGGCGATGATCGTTCTCAGCGGTGGTCAACCGGACTTGTGCCCGGAGTGGGTTCCCTGGACCATGGAGGCGCTGCGTGCTCGCAACTTGGAGGGCAAGGTCTACCTGTGGTCAGACGACAACTTGAGCACGGACTATTTCTGGACATACTTGACCGAGGAGCAGCGGATACTAGTCGCTACCTTCAAGGGGTACGGACGCGTCGCATGCTTTAAGGGCTTCGACAACGAGTCGTTCGCCTTTAACACGGGGGCAGCTCCAAAGCTGTTCGATCAACAGTTTGACCTTTTTGCACGGCTTCTGGCGACAGGCGTTGATCTATACGCGTACGTTACCCTCACAGGGCCATCGGTGCACAACATCGATGACAGGGTGGCGCGGTTCGTCGATCGCCTGCAGTCTGTTCACCCGAATCTTCCGCTTCGGACAGCACCACTTCGCGTCGTTACCTTTGGCGTAGTTGGAGAACGGTTGCGGGGTCCGCTGGTTCGGATCAGGGATGATGCGGAACGCGCGACCGAAGAAGTCCAGGTCCGAGCGATCGCGGCTTGGATGCGGGAACTCGAGGCGCGGTTCGATGGCGAAGCCCGCGCCACACCGATTGATCGGGTGACCATCCGGTGACGACCATTTGTGTTCTCCGAATCGTTGGGGTACTAGCCAAGCGTGCCCCTGAGCGAACTCACGGAGACCGAAACCATCAAGCAAGTCCTCGGCCCCAACGGGGAAGGAGCAGTCGTTTGGGATCAACTTCGTAGGATCGGACGGTCCGGCTCGCAGGCGCTCGCTGCGGTCCACTTGGCGGTCTTCAGGGAGCCGTGGCTGTCGTACGTTCTAGACGGCTCAAAGGAAGTCGAATCGCGGTTCTCGAAGCGGCGTGTCGCGCCCTACGGAGCGGTACATCGCGGAGACTATATCCTGCTGAAACGGTCCTCCGGCCCAATCGTTGCCGCGTGCCGAGTCCGGCGAGCCTGGTTCTTCGAGGTTCCTGCGGAAACGACTCTTTCCGGGATCCGCCGTGAGTTCGGCGGTCGCCTTCGAGACGACGTTCCGGGATTCTGGGAGTCGCGCGCAGACGCCCGGTTCGTGAGCCTGTTCGAGCTGTCGAGCGTGCGGTCTCTCTCGACACCGGTCGAGATCTCCAAGCGAGATCGCCGCGGCTGGGTTGTCGTACACACTCCGGGGGACGGTGTGCCATGAAGTGGGCAGTGGCGGTGTCTGGGGGTATCGGAGCAGGAAAGACCGAAGTCTCGCGCCGTATCGCGGATCGTACGGGATGCCCCCGAGTCTCGTTTGGTGACTTCGTCCGCGCCGAGGCCTCCAAGCGAGGAGCCGATGAATCCCGGGCCGCACTACAGGCACTCGGAGAGCAACTGATCGCCGACCTCGGCATGGAACGGTTCTGCAACGCCGTTCTCCACAGCGCGACTTGGGACCGCGAAGGTATTGTTATCGACGGTCTCCGTCATCTCCAAGCAGTAGAGGCGACGCGCCGCGCGCTCGCGCCATGTCCTCTCATTCTCGTCTTTCTGGATGCCGATGCTGACACCCGTTGGAGGCGTGCCCATGATCGCGCTCGCCCTGGAGACGCAGCGGCGGAGGAGCACTCGACTGAGGTCGAGGTTCCCGCGCTCAGCACCGTCGCCGATCTGAGTCTCGACGCACGCATCCCAATCGACGAGTTGGTTAGCGCCATCGTGGCCGACCTGAAGGATCGAGTTGTAACAAACTAGACGCAGACGGGGGTTCGCCTGGGACCTCTGGGCTCTGTCGACGGGGGCGAGGATCCGCGACAAGCCAATCGTATTGGGCGAGACCACCGCGTCGGCGCCGGCTTGCTGCAGCTTCTGGTAGACCTTTTCATCCGTACAGCGAGCGACGATCCGCAGATCCCCTCGGATCATGCGAGCGGTCACCGTGATCAACAGGTTCTCTTTGTCCTGCGGGGTCGCGACGCACAACCCCTTGGCGCGATCGATGCCGGCCTTGCGCAAGATCTCGTCGTCAATCGCGTCGCCGATCACGATCGAAAAGTCGGCCTGCAGCTCTTCGAGCAGTGCGCGCGCCTTGGGTTCGTCGAGGTCGATCAGCACGAGGGCCCGCTGGGTCTCGAGCAGTTCGCGGATCATGTGCCACCCAGTCCGACCGGCGCCGCAAACGATGTAGTGATGTTCGAGGGCGTTGATCGAGCGACGCATTCGGCGCGTCCACAAGCTCCGGTCGAGGTTGCCCTCGACCATGAAGGTCCGCCCTTCGGGCGTGTCGCTGAGGTCAATGACCTCGCCGCAGCCCCCGTTCGTCAGGGTGATCATGGCCATGCAACCGGCATCCAGCAGGCCATACTGCGAACCACCGATGTAGGTGCAGCCAAGCACTCACCGCGAGCATATCCCGGGGTGCTACCCTGTCGCCATGACGCGGCCCTTACTTGCTTGCACCATCCTCACCCCCTTCGTGCTTGGGCTTGGCTGTCAGCTCCCCAACCCAGCGTTCAACGGCGACGGCGACACAACCGGAACCAGTGACACATCAGACACAACCGCAGGCAACACGAGCGCGTCAACAAGCGCGAGCACCAGCACCACGACCGGCGACGGCGACACGGCAACATCCGACGACGGACCGCCCGACACCGGGATGGAGGCTCCCGACGACGGCCCCAAGCTCGACATGATGGCCGATGGGTGCGACGTTCCAACCACCGAGGGTCTGTGGCCCCGGTTTGGCGCGCCAGCGCAGTTCGACAATCAACAGTGTGCCGGCAGCGTGAACAAGTATGTGAAGCTCATTGCCCAGGACAACGGCGACTGGGTCGTCAACACCTGCGAAGAACTCTGCGCCAACTGTAACGACGGTCAAGAGTTGATCGTGAGCGCGAAGTCTCTGGACCTCGCCACGCTGATCCCCCCGCAGGAGCTCAATTCCAATCAGCCGTGGATCGGGTGCTACTTCGTGCAGGCGGCCCCGCTCCTGTACCCGGAGAACGACGCGTGCATCTACGGCTCGCTGTCGATTCACTCGGACGAGGGCCCCGGCAGCCAGCTGCTCTTCAACGCCAACCGTGAGAGCAATGGCTTGACCATGTCGGCGGTCGGCAAGATCGGCAACTGGCAACCGCAGCTCGCGGACCAGCTTGAAGCGGATCAGTGCGCCTGCGCCGAGCTCGACATGGACTGCTGCCCCAACCACACGGTCACCGCCAAGAAGTTCCTGCTCGGAAACAACGTGACGGTGTACCCGGGAGAGGACGACCTCACGACGATCGCTCAACAACCGTGGCAGTTCTGGGGTGTCCAGGCGCAATCGGGGGTTGTCTGCGAGCTCACCCCCGAGACCTCGTGGGCGATCCAGTGGATGAACTGAGCCGGCTGCCCATCGATCATAGCCGCAGCTCTACGGCCAGCAGCGCGCGGATGCCCACAGGCGAGAGCGACGCGAGGCTCTGCTCGCCAACGTCGAAGCTACCGCGACCGAGCGGCAGCAACAGCCCGGCCTCGGCGACAATCGCAACGCGAGCGGTCACGACCCACGCAACTGCCGGGGTCAACGTCGCGGCGATCCATGGCGAAGTGGCGTCACGCGTGTTGATCGCCGGGGCGAGCCCTCGCGCGAACACCTGCCCGGCCTCCATCCCGGCGCACAGCGGAAACTCGAGCTCGCCGCGCTGCGGGACCACGCAGCCGCGGGTACCGATCCACCAGGCTTGAAACCGACCGCCTGCCTGCTCGCGGAGGATCGTGCGGGGCAGCCACCAGCCGGCGTCGACGGACCATCGCCAGCGGTGGCCGAACAGTGCAACGCCAGCCCCGACCGCGCCGAAGCTCGAGTTGGTGGGGCCATAGCCGCCGCCGCCGTGCAGCCGCAACCCGACGCCGAAACTACGGGGCGGGGTTGGTGCTCGATCATCGACGCCGAGCTGGACGGTGACTGATCGCTTCGCCGCAGGTGTGCTGGTGTTCGCTGCGGGTGACTCGGCTCCTGGGTCGCGTCCTCGAGGCACGAAGGCGGGACCCCAAACGACCGGAGCGATCGCCAGACGAACGCGAACTGCTCATCGTAGAGCGCCTCGAACTCGCGCTCGAGCGCAGCATGTTCGCGGACGGGCACTCGAACATGAGGGTTACCGGACCCGGGCGTTTCTGTCCGAGAAATTTTCACTGTCACGTCCGCGTGGCGCTCGATGACCAACCCTCACCCGCATGGAGTGCGCGGCGATGGCAATCGACAAGTCCGCGACGGTCGTCACCCTGCGGTCATGTACGCCAAGACCTTCGTGTTCACGATCCTCGCCGCGTGCGGCGTCACCTCCAACCCAAGCACCGACCCGGACGAGCGCGAGCCCCCCGAAGAGATCCAAGAGGATCAGCACCTGGTGCTGCAACACCGTCAGCAATTTCACTGGCGAGGGCTGCGTCGCCATCGCCAAAGAGAACATCAATTCGTGCAGCAACGTGCTGTACTGCGAAGGCAACTGGATGAAGCAGGACGGGAAGGTGACCTGCGCGTGATCAGGGCGCGGGTCGTGCCGTCAGCAAGACCGCGCGCCCCCCCCTCGAGCCGGCTACGCGCGCGGCCCGATCCGCTCAAACCCACACAGCGGCCGCAAGACCTCGGGGATCACGACGCTGCCGTCGGCCTGCTGATAGTTCTCGAGCACCGCGACCAACGCCCGGCTGGTCGCGACCGCGGTCCCGTTGAGCATGTGGACCATCCGCGGCTTTTGCTTCTTGCCGTCGACTGGCTCGGGCCGATAGCGGATCTTGAGCCGCCGGGCCTGATAGTCGGTGCAGTTGCTGGTGCTGGTGATCTCGCCCCAGTCGCCGCGACCTGGCATCCACGCCTCGAGGTCGAACTTGCGGTAGGCCGGCCCGCCAAGGTCGCCGCTGGCGATGTCGATGACCCGGTAGGGCAGCCCAAGGCTCTGAAAGATCTCTTCTTCGATGTCACGCAAGCGCGCGTGCATGGCCTCGCTGATCTCGAGATCGCCGGCCGTGAACGCAAACAGCTCGACCTTGGTGAACTGGTGCACGCGATACAGGCCCCGCGACTCTTGCCCGTGTGAGCCGGCCTCGGTCCGAAAGCAGTGCGAGAGCCCCGCGACGAGCAAGGGCAGCCGCTCGGCTTCCAAGATCTCGTCGGCCAGCATGCCGCCCAGGGTGATCTCGGCGGTGCCGACCAAGCACAGATCCGAGTTGGCGATGCTGTAGACCTGCGTCGACTCGCCGCGGGGGTTGAAGCCAAGACCATCGAGGATCTCGACCCGCGCGAGGTCGGGGGTGGTGTGCAGCTTGAAGCCGTGCTTGCGGGCGATCTCTAGCGCGTGCCGCTGCAGGGCCATGTCCAGCAGCACGGCCTCGTTGACCAAGTAGTAAAATTTTTGCCCGACGACCTTGGCCCCCGACGCGAAGTCGACCAGGTCGAGGGCCTCGGCCAGCTCGAGGTGGTCCTTGGGGACGAAGCCCTCGGCCGCGAAGTCGCGCCGCTGCCCCCACTGATGCAGCTCGGCGTGGTCGGCGTCACGGTGGCCACGGGGGGTGTCGGGATGGGTCAGGTTGGGGACCAGCGCCCAGGCTTCATCGCGCGCGCGCTGGGCCGCGTCGGTGTCCTCGCGCAGCTGCTTTTCTTTGTCTCGCAGGGCGCGGCCGGCTTCGATCAGCGGGGTCCGGGCCGCGGCTTGCTGATCCTTGGGAAGCTTGGAGACGGCCTTGGTCGCGGCGGAGTTCTCGTTTTGCTCGCGACGCAGATCTTCGGCGGCGCTCAACAAGTCGCGGTAGGTCCCGTCGAGGCTGACGAGCCGGGCGACCGTCTGCGCGGCCCAGTCGGACGCGGGCGTGTCCGCGATGTCGGTGAACACGCGGGTGCCACGATCTCGCAGGTTCTGAGCGATGCGCTCGGGTTCGTCCCGCAGCAGCTTGATGTCGAGCATGGGAAGCCGTCAAAGCCCAGCACCGCAAAGGTGTCAAGTGGGGCGCGCTGCGGTGGCCCTGCGCGACGGTTTTTTGGCGTGCGCGGGGGACCGTGGGATAGCAGGAGCCAACCTCTGTGAGTCCTCGTGCTGCGTCGCTACTCCCCGCTGTTCGCCGTGTTCCTGCTCTCCGGGCTGCTGACCCGGGCCGGGTTCGCGGGCGCGGCCAAGTCCGAGGACGCCCCGCCCGACAACCAGGCGCCCCCGCTCGCGCTGGTGCCACACAGCGTGTCGACGCTGCTCGCGGCCACGGTCCAAGCCGAGCGCCGCGTCCCCGCCAGCTGGCCCGCGCGGATCGACGGGCGCCTGCAGGCCCTGGTCGCCGTCGACCGACAGCCAGGCGAGGCGACGGAGCGCAGCTTGCGGGCGCGCATCGACGCGGCGCTGTCGGGGTTGGATGGGCGTGTGGCCGTGGAGATCCGCGACCTCGACCGCGGTGAGGTGGTGCTGTCGCGGGACGCCGACCGGGCGCTCAACCCGGCGAGCAACCAAAAGCTGATCACCGCGATCGCGGCGGTCGAGCTGCTTGGGGCCGACTACCGGTTCGAGACCAAGGTGCTGCGCGAGGGCGACGCCCTGATCCTGCGCGGCGAGGGCGATCCAGATCTTCACGTCCGTGACCTCCACCGGCTCGCCGCTCGCGTCGCCAGCGAGATCGATCTTGCCGGTGTTCGCCGGGTGATCATCGACGACTTCGTGTTCGACGCGCGCACGCTCGGCCCGGGGTTTCGCAGCGACGGGCCCGGCGAGAGCTACATCGCCCCCAGCGGGGCCCTGGCGCTCGACTACGGGACCGTCGAGGTCATCACCTCGCCCGGCGCCTACCTGCGCCCCGCCCAGATCCACATCGAGCCGTCTGGCGCCGCGATCGAGCTGATCGCCGACACCCGCACGGACGCCGGCTCGCTCGAGGTCACGACCCGCCCGGGCGCCGACGGCCGGACGATCGTCGAGGTCGCTGGCGCGATCCCAGGCGGACACGCGCCGATCAGCGTGCGCCGCCGGGTCGCCGACCCAGGCTTGGTCGCCGGCCACAACTTCGCGCAGCTGCTGGCCGCGCACACCGGTGGCCCGCCGCTGCCGGTCACGCGGGGTCGCGCCTCGGCCAACGCCGAGCTGATCGCCACCCACGAGTCCGCCTCGCTGATCACGGTGCTGACCTCGGCGCTGCGCTACTCCAACAACTTCACGGCCGAGCAAGTTCTTCGCACGCTGGCGTGGCGGGCGACCGGTGAGCCCGGCACCTGGGCCGCTGGCGTCGCGCAGCTTCAGCGCTTCGCCGATCGCGTTAGCCCGACCCGCGCCGACAACCAGCGCTTCGTCAACGGATCCGGCCTGTCCCACGACGGCCGCCTGAGCCCGAGCTTCGTCGTTGACGTGTTGAGCTTGGCGCAGCGTCCTGGTTCGGCTGCGCATGCGCTGCTGGCGAGCTTCGCCAAGGCCGGCGGCGAGGGCACCCTCCACGCTCGCGTCCCTCACGCTGGCGCCCGGGTGCTGGCCAAGACAGGCACCTACGGCGGAGCGAGCAGCCTCTCGGGGATCGTCCGCTCACCCACGGGTGATCGCAGCCTTGGGTTCTCGGTGCTGGTCAACGGCGGCGAGCTCGACAGCAGCCGCGCGGCTCAGGATCTGGTGGTCGCAGCCATCCTCCGCAGCTTCTGAGTCGTGAGCGGACGTTTTGGCTTTCTTGGGGCGTGCCCGTGAGCGCCTGTACGAGTCTGATAGATTCCGCCGACCGGACCGACCCAAATCATGAGCACCCAGCGCCTGGCACTGATCTATGGAGGTCGCTCCTCGGAGCACGAAGTCTCGATCCGCAGCGCGACAGAGGTCCTCGCCGCGATCGACCGCACCCGGTTCGAGCCGGTGCCGATCGCGGTCACGCGCGAGGGCCAGTTCAAGACCGGGTCGCCCGCGCGCCCGCTCGCCGAGCTCGTGCAAGACGGCGAGGACGTCGCCGAGATCGCCCCGCTGCTGCGCTCGTGCGCCTGCGTGTTCCCGCTGCTGCACGGTCCCCACGGCGAGGACGGCACCTTTCAAGGGCTGTTCGAGGTGTTGGGTGTGCCCTACGTCGGGTCGGGGGTGCTGGCCTCGTCGCTGTGCATGGACAAGGCCGCGTTCAAGCACCACGTCGCGGCGGCCCCCTACGAGATCCCCGTCACACCGGGGTTGAGCCTCGACGTCGTGCTCGAGGGCCACGAGCACGCGCTCGCCCGGGCCCACGGGGCGGCCGCCGAGCTCGGCTACCCGATCTTCGTCAAGCCCGCCAACCAGGGCTCCTCCGTTGGTGTGAGCCGCGCAAGCGACCGCGCCGAGCTCGACGCCGCGCTCGCGCTGGCCTTGCGCTACGACACCAGGATCATCGTCGAGCAGGGTCTCGACGCGCGCGAGATCGAGCTGGCCGTGTTGGGCGACGGCGGACCCGACACGATCGTCAGCATGCCGGGCGAGATCATCTTGCCCACCGGTCAGTGGTACACCTACGAAAGCAAATATATCGACGATGTCGCGACCTACGCGATCCCGGTCGAGCTCCCGCGTGACACCACCGCCCTGCTCCGCGATCTCGCGCTGCGGGCGGTTCGGGCCACCCGCTGTGCTGGGCTCGCGCGCGTGGACTTTCTGGTCGAGCGGGGCTCGCTGACGCCGTGGCTCAACGAAGTCAACACGATGCCCGGCTTCACCTCGATCAGCATGTATCCCAAGATGATGGGGGCGGCCGGGATCGGGTATTCAGAGCTGATCACCCGGCTCGTCGAGCTTGGGCTCGACGCCGACCGCAGGCGCAGGACGCTGGCGACGCTGCGCTGATCCACCTGCGCGATAGACGGGTGACGACGCTCGACCAAAGCGGCTACGAGCGTCCCGACAAAATTCCCAATTGAACGCCGTTCATGGCTATCATCGAACGACGCGAACAAGCGCCCTCGCGGACGGGCCCCCACCCGGCTTCGTTCGATGTTAAGATTCCATCCTCCCGAACCGAGGTGACGGCGACCGTGGTCCCCCAGCGGACACCCAAAAAATTCGGCGAGAAAGACCAGCGTTGCTGGTGTCGAACCTCCGACCCCCCCCGCGATCCCGTCACGCTCGAGGAGCTTCAAAACCAATGAACCGCACCATTACAACTTGCCTCACCCTTCCGCTCGCGCTCGCTCTGGCAGCGTGTCCCAGTGACCCACCCGAGACGGACGCCGACGACTCGACCTCGATCAACATCACCATGAGCGGCGACGGTGACGGTGACACCGGCGATGGCGACGGCGACGCGGGTGATGGCGATGGCGACCCCGCCACGAGTGGCGACGGCGACGGTGATGACGGCATGAACTGTGGCGAGGTCTCGATCGCCCCGGAGTACGTGCCCCCGAACGTCGTGCTCGTGGTCGATGCCTCGGGCAGCATGGTCATCAACTCTTGGGACCACGACCTCGACGACCAGACCCCCGACGTGACCCGCTGGAACTCGCTGCACGGCGTCGTCGTCACGGTCATGGACCAGTTCGGCCCGGCCATGAACGCCGGGATTCAGCGGTTTCCATCCGAGGACGCGTGCCCCAACGCGACCCAGCAGAGCTCCAACTGCTACAACGCCGACTCGTGCATCACCAACGGCATGCCCGAGGTCGGCGTCGCGCTCGACAACGGCGCGGCGATCATCTCGGCGATCCCCGGCGCCAACGCGAACAGCCTGGAGATCGTTGGTGGGACCCCAGCGACCCGCGGAATGAACTCGGCCGTCGCACACCTCGAGGCGCAGTCGCCTGATCTGGCCAGGTATGTCCTGCTGATCACCGACGGCGCGGCCAACTGCACGCCCGGCGGGCAGACGACCTTCGACCTGATCGAGGTCTACGACGATACCCTCGCGCCGACCGTCGAGGCGGCGTACATGGACAGCAACATCACGACCTTCGTGATCGGCATCGACATCGTCGATGAGTACGTTGGCGCTGGCGTCGACGGCTCGCCAGAGGCCAACCCCTTCGTCGGCCTCAACGAGGTCGCGCTCGCCGGTGGCGCGCCGAAGAACGGTGGCAACGATGCCGAGAAGTTCTTCAACTCCACCAACCAAGACGAGCTGCTGATGGCGCTTGGCGATATCTTCCAAGACATCACCGAGTGCATCATCGACCTCAACAGCACCGAGCAGGGCCCGCCGGATCCAATCCAGATCCCCTACGTGGAGTTCACCTCCGACGGTATGAAGATCCCCAAGGTCGAGGACTGCGCCAACGAGGACGGTTGGACCTGGCTGGAAGAAGGCGTGATCGTGACCTTCTGCGGCACCTACTGTGACGACTTCAAGACCGGTGGCGCCGTGTTCGACGGCACCTACGGCTGCCCGCCGGCCGGCTAGTCTCGTACCGGGCTGGCAACGGAGCCAAGCCAATCGACCACGGCGTCTCGCCGTGGTCGATTTGTTTTGTCCGGTCACCGCGATCTTTTGCTAAGTTGGCGGACGTGAAGAAGCTACCCGTACTGAACTTGATGAGCGTGGGCGTGTTGTTGTTGAGCGGCTGCGGTGATGACTCGGCTGACGGATTCATTGCAGATGGACCGGCGCCGATCGGCACCCTGGACAACGGCAACGACAACGGCAACAGCAGCGAGACCAACGGCAACGATCAAGGCGGCGATGGTGATGGCGACTCGGGTCCCGGCGACGGCGACGGTGATCCCGGCGACGGCGATGGTGACGGCGATGGCGGCTCCGCTGACGGTGGCAACCACAAGTGGGACACGCTCTCGGTCCCCGACGGATCCATGAACTGCGGCGGCGGGGGCGGCAACGCCAACGAGCCCGAGTGGTCGTATCTGTGGGCGGCCAACAGCTCGCAAGGCACGATCTCCAAGATCGACACCAAGACCGTCACAGAGGTCGGCCGCTATCAGGTCCGCCCCAACGGCGGGGGCAGCCCCTCGCGGACCTCGGTCAGCCTCTCGGGCCACGTCGCGGTCGCCAGTCGCGTGGGTGGCGTCACCAAGATCTACGCCGACGAGAGCTTCTGCGAAGAGTCCAACGGGATGCCCGGCATCCAGACCTCCAACAGCGCCGCGTTCTTGCCCTGGGGCGAAGAAGAGTGCGTTGCTTGGCACACGCCGTTCAACTACCAGACCCAGCGCCCGGTCGCGTGGGGGCCCGGTGAGTTCAACCAGGGCACCTGCCAGTGGGAAGACGAAGAGCTGTGGACGGCCGGCTCGAACGGCCAGGGCATCGACGTGATGGTGCTCGACGGCGACGACGGCTCGATCAAAGAAATGATCAACGTCCCCACTGGCGGCAACGGAATGGCTGCGGACTTCTACGGGATCTACGGCGGCGCCGTGGATGGCGACGGCAACTTCTGGGGCTCGCAGCTGGGCAGCTCGGGCAAGCTGCTCAAGGTCAACCGCGAGGACATGACCTATACCGTCTACAACACCCCCAACGACGCCTCGTGGTACGGCATGACCGTCGACGAAGACGGCATGGTCTGGCTGTGTCGCAACTATGTGGCCCGCTTCGACCCGGTGCTCGAGACGTGGACCACGGCCTCGACTGGCGGCTACACCGGCTGCATGGCGGACGTCGGCGAAGACGGCTTGCTGTGGCAGGCCTCGAGCGGCAACCAAGGCGTGATCGGGGTCAACCGCGACACCCTGCAGGTCGAAAAATCCTGGCCAGCCGGGGGCGCGTACGGGATCAGCATCGACTTCGAGGGCTACGTGTGGGCGGTCGCCAACGGGTCGAACGTCAGCAAGATCGACCCCGAGACCGGGCAGTTTCAGACCTACAACGGCCTCGTTGGCGCGTACACCTACTCCGACATGACTGGGTTCGCGCTGAGCAGCGTGGGCAGTCCAAACGGCTGAAGACCACCGGTGAGCGCAGCCAAGCCGCGAGGGTTCGTCACCCCCGAGTTCGCGCCGCTGGTCCGCGCCCTCGAGCTCTACGTGCCCGCCCGCGGCCCCGGTGGCGCCGTGCTCAGCGTGCATCACCGCGGTCAGCTCGTCGCCAACCTCGCGGTTGGAACCCGGGATCGGGACGGCGCGCTGATGCAGCCCGAGACCCTGGTGATGGGTCTCTCAACGGTCAAGGGCGTGACGGCGACGCTGCTGCACATCATCGCCGATCGCGGGATCATTGATCTCGCCGCACCGGTCGCGCGCTACTGGCCGGAGTTCGCCCAAGCTGGCAAGCGGGACATCACCGTCCACGAGCTCGTCTCGCACCGCGCGGGGCTCTACATGTTGCCCGACACGATCGAGCGCATCGAGGATATCTATGATTGGGAGCGCATGGTCGGCGCCCTCGCGCGGGCCAAGCCTGCGCACGCGCCTGGGCGGGATCTTGGCTACCACGCGTGGACCTTTGGCTGGCTGGTCGGCGAGCTGTTGCAGCGCGCGACCGGGGCCTTGTTCTCCGACTTGCTGCGCGAGTGCATCGCCAAGCCGCTGGCGCTGACTGGTTGCTACATTGGGCTGCCGGACTCAGAGCACCATCGCGTCGCCAAGATCATCCAAGTCCAGACTGGAGAGCCGCCACGCTCGGGAGCAGCCCGCTCGCTGGTCTCGCAGGCGCCCGCGCTGGCCCAGGCGGGGATCGGCATGGGTATTGGGTTGGGCAGCAAAGTCACCCGCGCGCTCGGTCTGCGCTTTGATCCCGCCCAGGCGATGCGAGCGATGGCCCCCCCGGGGCTCTCACAGCTCAACCTGAACGCGCCCGCGTTCTTGCGGGCCGTGATCCCCTCGGTCAACGGGGTGTTCGACGCGATCTCGCTGTCGCGCATCTACGCGGCGCTGGCCAACGGCGGCGAGCTTGGTGGGGTGCGTCTGTTGTCGCGCGCCGCGATCGATCGGGCCCGCGCAGATCAGAGCGTTGGGCTTGGGCGCGTGATCCCATTCCCGCTGCGGGTGAAGATGGGCTACCACCGGCCAGTGTCGCTGGGCGTGCGGGTGTCCATGTTTGGCCGCGACCGGGATCTTGGGATCGCCAGCGCAGATGCATTTGGGCACTTTGGGTTGGGTGGCTCGGGGGCGTGGGCGGATCCAGAGCGCGAGCTCTCGGTGGCGGTGGTCACGAATTGTTTTGTGGGTCGTCTGCCCGCCGACCTGCGCACGGTTGGGGTGTGTACGGCGGCCAATTTCGCCGCGGATCGCCGATCACCGAGTTCGTGATGGGCGACGCGATGTGAGATCGCGCGTACAGCCCATTCGATCCACCCGGGCTTCAGCTTCACGGTCGCGTACAGATGACCAACATTGGCGACCAATTCAAAACCGGCGCGACGTGTCCAACCAGCGGATCGTATGTATTCGATCGATACGCCGACGCTCCATCCACAACCCCCCAGCCCACGCAGGACGAGCGCGTGATCCCGATGACGCGAGGTAACCCCTTCCCTCCCGTCAGGTCGACGAATGCCGCGGCCTGGTGGAAGTTGCAGCGCATCAGCTGAGCTCGAGCACGGTGGCCTCGGGGAGCTTGGCTCACCGAGGCCACCCTCTCGCGTATACCGGGAGGGATTGCGCACCGAAGCCCGCGGAGGTCTACTGTTCGGGTGACCGATGCCGCTCGACCTCGCTCGATCCTTGGCCTGCTCGCGCGCTTGGTGTGGCTTCGCCGCGGCGTCGCGCTGCCGCTGGCCGGGTTGGCGATCTTGTTGTTCGTGGGCAGCCAGCGCGCGTGCCCAGAGCCGGGCCTGCGGGTGGCCACCTTCAACATTCGCAACTTCCCCGAGAGCCCGGGGCAGATCGACGGCGCGTTCGAGACGATCAAGGCGCTCGAGGTGCCGGTGATCGCGGTCCAAGAGATCAACGATCCGGTCGCGTTTGCGGCGGCGGCCAAGCGGCAGCTGGGCAAGAGCTGGCGCGCGGAGTTTGGGCCCTACGCTGGAACGGAGCGGCCGCTGCTTCCGGGGGTGCTCTACAATGGCTACCACTACGAGCTCGACTATGCGCGCTTGCATCGTGGGACCCAGACCAAGGGCAGCGGCCGGCCCGTGCTCGAGGTTCGGCTGTTCGACCGCAACGGCGGGCCGACGCTGCGGGTGTTCGTCGTGCACCTGCGAGCGGGTGGTGATGGGGTCGAGACCCGGCGTGCGCAGCTGCAGGTGCTGACGGGGATCGTGCGCCGCTCGGCGCGGGGGGGTGATCAGGTGATCGTGATGGGTGACTTCAACTCGACGGGTGAGGTCGACCGGGTGAACCTCGGGCAGTTTGCGGGTGACACGGGGCTGCACTGGACCACGCAAGAGCTGGGGTGTACGGCCTATTGGCGGCCGCAGAACACCTGCCTTGGCAGCGCGCTGGACCACGTGTTCACCAGCCGGCCGGCGGGGGAGGCTGTGGCGCGTGGGCCGTGTGAGAGCGTTGGCTGCGAGCCGGGGGAGAGCTGCCCGGTGTTTTATGATCAGGTGTCGGACCACTGCCCGGTGACGGTCGCGTTTTGAGGCGGCGGGCCGACGCGATAGCGCTCGCTCAACGCGGCGGTTGCTCGGGCCGGCACGCGAGCGGCTTGTCATCTTCAGGTGTGAAGCACGAGCCGTCCACGGTCTCGCCCTCGCGACCTTCGAACGAACACGCGTCCCCGCTCGCCTTGTCGACGCAAGCTTCAACAGCCTCGCGAGGCGGCCGCGGAGGATGGTCACCGCCGGATCCACCGGGCGGGCTTGCGAGGAGCGCGAACAGAAACGACTCGAGTAGAAGCGCTGTGATCGTCATCGCGGTAGTGCTTAGCGATACGCGTTCCGACGCAAAACTATAAGCAATATCAAGCACTTAGAATCAGCGCCGGACCCCCGAGTGCCGATCTCGCCGGCCCTCACCTGCCAACTCGGCACCCCGCCCGTTCACCCAACCGGATCGCAGATCCCACCATTCTCGATCTGCGCATTGGTCCGAAAGGTGTTCAGCTCCAACCAATGCTTGTCTTCATACTGCGGAATCGTGCCATCCTCGCGCACGTTTGTGACGTGATAGGTATGCTGATTCCAGATCCGCCGGGCCTGGATCCACCGATTCTCGGCGTCCTGAAACACCTGCACGGTCGGAAACGGATTGGCGTCCCCGCTGTACACAAATGGATGGCTCGAGCCAACGACGATCTCCGCTGAGCCGTCGTTGTCAACGTCGACGACGATCGGGTACTCGACGACCGTCGCGCTGCTGCGCGCTTGCTGGACCACCGGCGCGCCACCCTGGCCGAACGCCCAGATGAAGTTCTCGTCGCCGTACATGGCCTCGGCCCCGTTGTCGCCCAGGAAGTCAAACGCGGTGCTGCCAGCCGAGCCGCTGCCGTCGTCAACGGCGACGTCCCAGATCACGCCGCCCATCTGGTTGTAGACGGCAAACCGGCTGCCTGCGCCCACGCAGAAGTCCGCGATGTCGTCACCGTTCATGTCGTGGACCGCTGGCGGACGCGCGTAGTTGAAGCCACCGACTGGTTTGAGACCGCTGAACTTGACGGTGCCGTCGTGCTCGAGCACCGAGATCCCGGTGTTCGAGGCAATCACGATCTCGGGGTCGTCGTCGTCGTCCATGTTGGCGACGGCCGTGAACCCGGAGCCCACGCCTGCGCTGTCGTAGTAGAGCGACCCATCGTAGCGATACGCGGCGGTTGGATGGATGATCTCCATGTAGTCGTCGCCGTCGAGGTCCGCGGCCACGGTCGCGGGACTCCACTGGTTGGTGGTGTTGCTGGTCCACAGCACCTGCCCGTTGTGGTCGAGCACGATGTTCTCGAAGATGATCTCGACGTCGCCGTCGGTGTCGATGTCGGCCAGCGCGATCGCAGGACCGGTGCCGGCGTGCGGGGCCGCAGCGACCGAGGCGCTCTCCCACTTCAGGGTGCCGTCGTGCTCGAAGCAGTAGATCGTGTTCTGGTTGGACTGCACCAGGATCTCGGAGACCCCGTCGTCGTCGATGTCGCCGAGCGCAGGCGTGGTCCGCCAATTGACCGGCTGGGGGATCTTGAAGTGCAGCGCCCCGGTCTCACCGTCGAGCACGTACAGGTTGCCGGGGTTGGGCGCGGTCGGGAACGCGAGCAAGACGACGTCGGGGATGTCGCAAAGATCGATCTCGCCGTCGTCGTTGTCGTCGGTGAGGTTGGCGACCAGCGGGGTCGTGAGGGTCTGGTGGTTGCCGTCGTCGGGCGTGAACGCCCACTGCAAGACCGGCTCGAAGCTGTTGGCGGGGGCGACCTCCTCGCACGGGCCCATGCCGTCGCCGTCTTCTTGGACCTTGCACAGATCCCCGGTGTTGCCGGGCACGTCGGTCATGGTTGGTTCGACGTCGAACTTCACTGGGTCGTCGTCACCGTCGCCATCACCATCACCATCACCATCGCCATCACCGGGATCGCCGTCGCCGTCACCGGGATCGCCGTCACCGTCTCCGTCTCCGTCACCGCTGGATGCGCTGGTCTCTGCGCTCAGCGTGAAGGTGTTTGGCCCCTCGCCCTCACCCGATCCACTGTCACCGCATCCAACAACCAGGCCAGAGACAAACGCAAGCCCACCAAGACGTCGCAGCCGCATGGCCGCCAGTATCACTGATGTCCGGGTCACTCGCTAGGTCTGAACGCGGGCGCCTCGGACAACCGAGACGCCCGCGTTCGACCGGTAGGCCCGTCCCACGACGCCAGATACGCCTCTGCCCACCGAATGCCTGCGTCGCAAAACCTCGAAGTATGCCCGATACGACTTCGGCTTCGCTCCTTGGCCTCGGCGCGCAGCGACGCATCTGACGACGCCCGCGGAACTTCCACACCCTGCTGGATTACAGCGGGTTGATCTCGTCGAGCGAGAGGCCGCCCGGGTACGCGTAGCTGGCGAAGCTCGACTGCCCGCTGACGATCACGCCAAAGCCCTGCGCCGAGCTGGCTTGGTTGGTCCCCTGGGTGCACATGGCCTCGCCGGGGTTCATGTCGATCGTTGCCCACTCCCAGTTGCTGGCACCGATCGCGGTCCAGCGATTGTCGGGGACCGGGCCGCCAAGGCACTCGACGTTGACCTCGACGCCAGCGGGACGGACCAGCTTGGCGAAGTCCTGCACGTACGAGTCATCGACCAAGAACACGTAGTCGGTGCGGTACTGCTCGACCGGGACCATGAGCACCATGTAGGGATCGCCGATGCAGGGCGAGGTCACCGACGAGCAGCCGTACATGTAGCCGGCCATCAAGATCGGATCGTCGGCCGACACATAGAAATCCTGGTGCTCGTCAAACTCGACCATGTCGCCGCTGTCGAGGATGATCTGGGCCCCCAGCGAGATCGGGGGCTCGAAGTCGATGACGGTGTCGTCCTTGCTGGCGATGATCCGCCAGCGCATCGGCTCCATGTCGCGGATAGGGTTGCGCGAGGCGACGTAGTTGTTGCCCCACGTTGCGAGCGGGAAGATCTGCTCTTCGACGTGATCGCAGCCGTTGACGACCTCGTCGGGGACGTTGGCGCAGGAGTGACCGCCGAACACGGCGACGGGCTTGTCGGACTCGATCCGCGAGCCGGACATGCTCTGCAGCTGGTCCTCCATGTTTTGATCGACGATGCCGATCTGAATGTAGTCGTAGGCGTCGAGGACGATGTCGGTTGGGACCCCGGCGGTCATTGCCGGGAGCCCGCCCGTGCCTGCTGGGGTGTCGACGTGGGGGGTGATCGTGACGGTGGTGTCGTTCTCGGTTGCGATCACGTTGAGGGCCGACCCGGCGCCGTAACCCAGGGCCCACGCGAGGTGCAGGTACTCGTTGCCAAGCGAGTGCGTGGGCAGCAGCAGCGAGGCCTCCGCGGTGATGCTGGACGCGCCGCCGATCGGGTTGAACTGCGTGGCCACGACCGGGATGTCGGTCTCGACCCGAAACGCGGTGCCCGTAGCGATGCCGCTGGTCAGGATCCCCGCGTCCATGCCGTTGTAGTAGCTGGTGTAGCCCCCGTGCGAGCCCGAGACGTTGAACACCTTCGACTGCCGCGGACCCACGGTGTCTTGGATGATGACGGTCTGGGCGCCGATGCGCTTGTCCCAGATCTTGACGGTTGCGATGTCGTCTTCGCTGGGGTTGGCGACCGAGATCGCGTAGGTGAATTTGTCGCGCGGCGGCTGGTTCGCCATGTCGACCGCCCAGAACTCGCAGCCAACGCTGGACTTGGTGAGCTCGGCCTTATCGCAGGCGTCGACACACTCGCCGCCAAAGCACACTTCATTGCCGGGGCACTCTTGCTCGTCGCCAAACTCTGTGCCGGTGTCGTTGCAAATGTGGAAGGTGTCGTCGCTCGTGCAGTACGACGCGTCGGGGGAGCAGATCAGCTCGGCGCAAGCGTCGACAATACAGGGCCCACCCACGCACGGGCTGGCGTCGTAGCCCGAGCACTCGTCGTTGCAGACCGAGATGTTGTTCTCGTCGGCGCAGAGGCCCTCTTCGCCGGGCACACACTCGCAGGGGTCACAGGTGCCGGTGCCCGCCTTGCAATAGGTGTCGGCCGGACATGGGTCGGACTCCCAGCTGCCGTCCACGCAGATGTCGTGTCCGGTGTCGGTGCACTGCTCTTGACCATTGAGGCACTCGCTGGGATCGCCGTCGCCGTCGCCGTCGCCGTCGCCGTCGCCCGGGTCGCCGTCTCCGTCTCCGTCGCCGTCTCCGTCGCCATCGCCGTCGCCGTCTCCCGTGTCGGTCTCGAAGGTCGCGGTGTCGGTCACGCTGGTGTCGTCGTTGCACCCTGCGGTGGCAACGGGGATCAGCAAGACGCATGGCAGCACGAGCGCGAAATTGGGCAGACCTAAGCGAGTCATGTCGTGATCATCCCACCTGTGCCCGGAGCTCACAAGCAACAGTATGTGTCCTCCGGTTCAATGAAGTCCGGCGACCACGCTGTTCAGGCGGTCCGTGGGCCGCGCGACCCGCCGGCTTCGGCCGCGCTTGGCCCCAGCATCGGCGCGACGCTGGAGCCACGGCTCGTGTATCCTGACCGCCCACGAGCCGATTCGGATGCACGACACCGAGCCCAACCCCCAACACCCGCGGCCGTTCGGTGACTACCTGATCCTTCGCGTGCTCGGCCAAGGTGGGATGGGGACGGTCTACGAGGCCGAAGAGCAGCTGTCTCGCCGCCGCGTGGCCCTGAAGATCCTGCGCAGCGAGCTCAGCGGGACCGGCCAGGCTCGCCGCCAGTTCGTGGCCGAGATGGGGATCCTCGCAAGCCTCGACGATCCGCACATCGTCCGCTGTCTGCACTGCGCGGAGATCGAAGGTCAGCTGGTGATGGCGCTCGAATACCTCGAGGGTCATACCTTGCGCGAGCTGCTCAACGCTCGCGGCGCGCTGCCCTGGCGCGAGGTCGCCGACTACGCCTGGCAGATCGCCTCGGCGCTGCGGGTCGCCCACTCCCGGCAGCCAGCGGTGATCCACCGCGACCTCAAACCCGAGAACGTCATGCGCCTCACCGATGGCCGCGTGAAGGTCATGGACTTTGGGATCGCCAAGATCGTCCAGACCATGGCCGGCAACACGACGAACAACCCGGCTGGCACGCTGCGCTACATGAGCCCCGAGCAGATCGACGCGCGGTCAGTCGACGGCCGCTCGGATCTGTTCTCGCTTGGTCTTGTCATGTGGGAGCTGCTGGCCGGGCGCGCGCCCTTCGAGGCCGACTCGCCGCGGGTGTTCTTGGAGCAGCTGTGCACCGCACCCACGCCGCGGCTGCCAGAGCACGCCCGCCGGGGCCTGCCGCCCAACGTCGAGCAGCTGGTGGTGCGCTTGCTCGAGAAGGACCCCGCCGCGCGGCCGCGCAACGCGAACGAAGTGCTCGCGGTGCTCGCTACCCATCGGGCGACGCCGGGGTCTGCTCAGCCGTCCTCGCCCGCGCCAAGCAGCTCGTCTTCGGGCGCGGCGCGGGTTGTGCCGGGCCACCAGTCAGCCGGGGGCCACCAGTCGGCAGGAGTCAAAAAGTTCGACACCATAGCAATCGTCGCAGAGGCCACCCGCCCACAGGGGCCCGCGCCGTGGATCATGCCAACGGTGGTCGCGGGCGGCTTGCTGCTCACCGCGGTGATCGGGGGGCTGGTCGTGGGTCCGCTGCTCGGCGAAGACGACCCATCCAGCGACGAGGCCGCGGTGGTCGACAAGCCGGGCTCCCGTGCGGCTGCCCAGGCCCCCGCGCGGCCCCGCGCGAACGCGTGCGCGCGGGTGGCTGCGCAGTGGCAAGGCGACTGGGAGCTTCGCACTGTGGCGACCGCCGCGACCAAGTCCAATTGGATCGGCGGGCGCTCGCTCAACGAGATCAGCGTTGACGTTGATCGCTGCGACCTCAGCGGGACCGGTCGCAAGCTGCTCGACGGCAAAGAGCGATGGAAGTACGAGTTCAGCGGCGCCGTCACGGACGACGGCACGGCGCAGCTGGAGTACCAAGTGCTGGGGCGCAACATCGCTGGAACCTGGTCGATCGCGGCCGACGGCAGCGGCACCTGGGCCTCGGCGGCCGACGACGTGTCTGGCACCCTCACGGTGACCCGCCTGCGCGCGAGTCCATGAATGCCGTGAGTGCCATGAATGCCGTGACCGCTGCGAGCGACTCTGGGTTTGGGCGCAACAGCGCGCGTCACTACTTGGCGGCGTCGATGTCGGCGAGGCATGCGTCGTCGAATTCGACGGGCGGCTGCATGTTGATCAGCCGATCCAGGATCGAGTCGAGCGCGTCGGTGCTCGAGTACGCCCAATACATGACGCAGTCCGCGTTGGCGTCGTGGTCGCCGTGGTCCGGGTTTGGGTCACGGTGGTCCTCGACCATGGGCAGCCCGTTGTCGACCAGACCAATCACGTGGCCAAACTCGTGGGCCCAGATCAAGTACTCCGCCTCACGACACAGCTGGTCTTGCAGCGGCCCAAGGATCGCGGCCATGCAGTTGGATTGGATCGTGTCCTTGAACATCATGATCGTCGAGCCCCACGCGTAACCCAAGATCGCCCCGGACATCTCCTCGTCCTCCGCCGCGTGGCCGTCGACGAACATCACGTGGACCTTGACGGCGTCGTCGGGGATCTCGAGGTTGCGGTGCTCGCTCGCGGCTTGCGAACGATCGGCGGGTGTCCACGCGCCGTCGCCCTTGGGGGTGATCTCGTCGTCCCACACAATCTCGATGCCAGCGGGCTTGTCGAGCATGCCCGAGAACAGCGTCACGATGTCTTCGGCGACCTCGGCCCGGGCTTCGAAGCCCGGGGTGGAGTCGAGCTCGATCACCAGCCGCGGGTAGGGATCGCTGCGAATCAGCTTGGCCCACTGAGGGAGCTCCTCACCCGTGTCGCCGTCGCCATCGCCGGCCTCGGCGTCCTCGGACCCGCTCTCCGAGCCCCCGCCCCCGGTCTCGTCGCCGCTCGCAGCATCCGTGTCCATCTGGGTATCCGAGGCATCCGCCGATGTATCGACGTTGCCGGTCGTTACATTCGCTGCACCGTCGTCGGTGCAGGCGATCAAACTCAGCGCGACCAGGACGAATGCAGGCTTGGACATGGAGACAGGCTACCGACCTCGTGGATGCGCGACCCACGTGGCCACCGCGTGGCCGTCCTGCGCCTCGCAGCGCTTCGCTGCTTGCCGGCAGCCAGTCCGGTGCGCCAGTTGCGTGACGCCCCGCGAACCCCACTGACGTCGGGGAGACCCCCACACCCATGCTCGATTTTCGACATCGACTGGCAATTTTGCCAGGTGTAAACACCACATTCTTTGTTGATAGTGCGCCCCGTCAATGACGGCTCTTTTGGGGCCCATGACTATCTCTCAGCTCGGGCGGGGCTTCTCGTCCGGTTCCAGGTACACATGCGCACATCACACTCCGTTCTTTCATCGTATTTTGGTCCTCGCTCACGCCGTCGGCCCACCCAATTGTTGGCAATTCCATGCCTCGCGCTGTCGTTGGGCGGCTGTGTTGGCAGTGAAGGCCCGTCGGAAGCCGAGCCAAGCGGCGCGGCCGAGCAAGACGCGGACGCAGGCCAACTCGGCGCGGATCCAGTCGGCGCCACAATGCTGGTTCACGTCGAATACCAGACCGAGGAGAAGCTCAATTGGTTGGTGAGTGAATTTGACGTGCTCGAGCACGCCGACCGGGCGAAGGGCTATGTGGCCATGCTCGTCGAGCCCGAGAGCTACGAGCGGCTGCTCGATGAGGGCTTCGCGGTCGAGATCCAACATGAGCCAACCGAGGAGCTCGCCAGCATGGTCAGCGGATTCCGCTCGATCTCCGGCTACGCCTGCTACCGCACCGTCGAAGAGACCGCGACGGACATGAGCACGCTGGCCTCGGACTACTCTGATCTGGTCGAGCTCATTGATATTGGCGACTCATGGGACAAGGTCACGCCAGGCGGCTCGAGCGGCTACGACATCGCGGGCATGATCGTGACCAACGAGAATATCGCTGGCCCCAAGCCGCGCTTCTTCTTGATGGGCTCGATCCACGCGCGTGAGTACGCGACGGCCGAGCTCGCGATTCGCTTCGCCGAAGAGATGATCACCAACTACGGCACGGATCCCGACGCGACCTGGCTGCTCGACAACTTCGAGCTTCACGTGGTGCCCCACGCCAACCCCGACGGCCGCAAGATCGCCGAGCAAGGCTACACCCAGCGCAAGAACCGAAACACCAGCAGCGGATACTGCTCGTATCCGCCAACCTCGTACAGCCAGCACGGCGTTGACCTCAACCGCAATCACTCGTTCAAATTTGGCGGCGCGGGCACCAGCACCAGGGCGTGCAACCTGACCTACCGCAGGACCTCGGCGTCGGAGCCCGAGACCCAGGCGCTAGAGACCTACATGAGCTCGATCTTCGCGGATCAGCGCGGCCCCAACGACAACGACGCGGCGCCGGCCGACACCACCGGCCTGATGATCACGCTGCACTCCTATAGCCCGCTGGTGCTGTTCCCGTGGAGCTGGAGCGCGGCCGGGGCCCCGAACCTCACCGAGCTGCGCACGCTTGGGCGCAAGTTTGGCTATCACAACGGGTACCCTGTCTGTCAGGCCCCCGTGTGCCTGTACGCGGCGAGCGGCTCAACCGACGACTGGGCCTACGGCACGCTCGGGATCGCGGCGTTCACCTTCGAGGTTGGCACCTCGTTCTTCCAGAGCTGCGCGAGCTTCGAGTCGACGATCGTGCCCGACAACTTCGCGGCGCTGCGCGAGGCGTTCAAGGCCGCTCGCCGCCCCTACCAGACCCCGGCCGGCCCCGACGCGACCAGCGTCGCGGTCTCGGCCTCATCGGTGGTCGCGGGGACCAGCGTCACGCTGACCGCCGACATCGACGACACCCGCTACAACAGCAACGGCTGGGGTAGCGAGGCCACGCAGAACATCGCGGCGGCGCGCTACACGATCGACCAACCTTCGTGGTCGGGCGCGACAACCCACGCGATGGCAGCCACCGACGGGACCTTCAACGCGACCACCGAGGGCGCCACCACGACGATCGACACCACCGGGTGGACCGCGGGTCGCTACCTGCTCATGGTCGAGGGCCAAGACGCCAACGGCAACTGGGGAGCCCCAAGCGCGGTGTTCCTCGACGTGCTGTAGCCGAGCTCGAGCCACAACACGGACGGCCGCGGGGGCAACCTCGCGGCCGTCAGCGCTCGCCCAGACCGCACGAGAGCGCATGCATGAGCAGCTCGGCGTTGGTGCGGATCTTCAGCGCCGCCATGATGCGATACTTGTGAAACGCGACGGTGCGTGGGCTGACCCCCAGCGCGGCGGCGATCTCTTTCATCGTCTGCCCGCGACTGAGCAGCCGCAAGACCTCGAGCTGGCGGACGGTCAACGGACCAAGTTCGGTCTGCCCCGTGGCGACCTCGCTCGGCTTGGTGTGATCGTTGGTGAGACCGCTTCGCAGCTGGGTCTGCGCGCGCGCGTGGTCACGGCGAAGCAGCGCGATCGCCAACGCGGCGCAACAGGGGTGCGCGTCGTGTAGCTGGGGTGTTTGGGCGGGTCGATCGTTGCCGCCGTCGAGCACGAGCGCACCCACCGTTGCGCCGCCGATCCGCAGCCGGACCCCGAGGCGTGGCGAAATGCCTTCGGGTACGTGGTGGACGATCGCGTCCAAGCTCGGGTGGACGCGCTCGCGCCCGGGAGCCTGGTTGGCCTCGACGCTCCACGACTGCCAGCGCCAGAGCCCGCCAAGATCGGGACGCAACTCGAACAGCGCAGCGCAGCGCAGCCCCAGCACCTCGCCAAGATCGGCCAGCGAGGTCGCGACGACGGCGTCGAGCTCGGCGAGCGCGACCCCGACGACGCGGGAGGTGATCGCGGCGCCAAGTCGATCGAGGCCGCTGGGAGGTCTCGGTGCGGACGTACGTCGATCGCGGGAGGGCGTGGCTCGGTCGTTCACTCGAAGCCTACCCAATGTCTCACGCCAGCGGACGCTCTGGCGCTCGCCGACTGTGTTCGAACGCACCGAACTCGCGGGTTGCGACTCCCCCACCAACGGGCTGTTGAGGCGCGCTGATTGGGCGCGCTGATTAGGCGTTCAACCCCGCCGTCCACGGTGTTGACGGGCCCGCCCATCGCACTGAGACTGCCGCGATGACTCGCCGAACGCCGCTGACGGTCGCGCTCATGCTCGGGTGCGTTGGCCTCGTGGTTGCGGGCTGTCAGCCAAGCGAGGCACCGCGCGTGGAGCTCCCCGTCGTGGTCGACGGGTCTGGGCTCAGCGAGGCGCCCAGCGACCTCGGCTGGACCGTCGAGTTCGACGAGGCCCGCGTCGTGATCGTCGATCTCTTGTTCACGACCGCTGGCGAGGTCCACGACGAACGCCGCACCACGGGTGCGGTGCTGATCGGAGCAGCCTTCGATCTGCTCGAGGCCAAGGCCTGGGCGCACCCCGGTCACCAGCAGGGCGGCGAGGTGATCGGTGAGCTCCCGGGTGCCCACGTGATCGACTTTGCCAACGAAGCTGGCCGTGAGCTCGGGCTCGCCACGCTGATCGCGGGCGAGTACACGGCGCTCAACTTCGGCCTGGGTCGGGGCCAAGCCCAGCGCGACGGCCTGTCCGCAACCGACGATCTACTTGGCCACACCGCGGTGCTGCGCGGGACCGCGAGCAAGCAGATCGACGCCGCGACCGTCGCGGTCGAGTTCACGATCGTGATCGACTCGCCGCCAGACCGCGAGATCATTGGCGCCCCCTTCGAGGCCAGCGTGACCGAGGCCAGCGCCTACACGATCGGGCTACGCCTGCTGACCCACGACTTGCTCGAGGGCGACGGGCTGTTCGATGGCGTCGACTTTGCCGCGCTCGACGAGGCCGACGGTGCGGCGGACGGCCAGCTGTTGCTCGTTGATCCCGACGCGAGCGACTCGCAGCAGGTCGCCGCGCTCAGCGACGCCTACTACGCGATCCGTCGGGAATTCCAGACCCACGATCTGTTCGACGCCGTCCCTCACCTGCCATGATCGCCAAAACCATGATCCGTTCAATTCACCCCCTAAAGTACGCGTTGGTCTGCCTCACAACGACCGTCTTGGCCACCGCCTGCGCCAGCGGCGAGGGCCAGGTCGAGGTTCGCGCTTGGGGCGAAGACTTCATCGAGGTGGGCATCCCCGCGGCCGAGTTCGCCGACGGCTGGGCGGTCAGCTTCGAGCGCTTCGAGGTCGTCTTGCGCGATGTGTCCGTGGCCGGGGCCACCCTGGCCGACCCCGCGCCCCTCGAGCTCGCGCAGCCCAGCGAGGGCGTTGGCCAGCTCGTTGGGCGGGCCGTGGCGCCCGCGGGCGACCACGACGACGCGCGCTTCAGCATCGCCCAGCTCGAGATCGAAGGGCGCGCCATCAAGGACGGCGTCGAGAAGACCTTCGCCTGGAGCTTCGCCACGCCGGTCGACTACACCAACTGCGAGACCCTCACGCAGGTCCCACGTGATGGGGTTGGGCAGCTGCTGATCACCGTGCACGCAGATCACCTGTTCTACGACAGCATCGTGTCCGAGGACCCGGATCTGCGCTTCAACGCGATCGCCGAGGCCGACACCAACGCCGACGGCGTCGTGACCCAGGCTGAGCTCGAGAGCGCAGACCTTGGCGCCTACGACCCCGGCAACCTCGAGATTGACGATCTGTGGGCGTTCTTGTCCGCCCAGGTCCAGACCATGGGCCACGTCGACGGCGAAGGTCACTGCGCCAGCTAGGACTTTGTGGACAAGCGCACGCTCACGTTCGCGCTGATCCTGCTTGGGTCCAGCCGCGTCGCGCTTGCCCACCCGCTCGAGGAGTCGGAGCCGGCGCCCAAGCCCGAGTCGCCGCGTGATGAGGTCGAGTCCGGGGAGACCCGCGAGATCATCGTTGAGGTGCCGCCCGACACGGCTTCGGCAGCCACGATCACGCGCGAGCAGATCGACGCCGCCCCGATCCGCACCGCCGAGGACGCGCTGCGGCTCGCGCCTGGCATGGTGATGGTTCAGCACGGCGCCGAGGGCAAGGGTCAGCAGTACTTCTTGCGGGGCTTCGACGCCGTCCACGGCCTCGACTTCGAGATCGAGGTCGACGGGGTCCCGCTCAACGAGTGGTCCAACATCCACGCCCAGGGCTACCTCGATCTCGGAATGCTGATCCCCGAGATGATCCGCGACGTCGAGGTCTTGCCCGGGCCCTTCGCCCTCGATCAGGGTCCGTTCGCGCTCGCCGGCTCGGCGCGGTTTCGGTTGGGGGTCCCACTCGACGCGCGCGGACTCAGGGCCAAGCTCGAATTTGGCAGCACGCTGCGCGCCCGCACGATGCTGAGCTACAGCCCCGCAGACGGCGACGGCGAGCGCTTCATCGCCGCGGATGTGATGACGGATCAGGGCTTCGGCGAGAGCCGCGACAGTCGCCGCGCCGTGGTCATGGCTCGCCAGCCGCTGTGGCGTGGCCACCACCACCAGCTCACCGCGCTGATCATCGCACAGGCGTCCGAGTTTGGGCTCCCGGGCACGACCTCGCTGCGCGACTACGAGGCGGGCCGCATCGGGTTTTGGGGCGCCCACGACAACGGCCACGGCAGCGCGCGACGGGCCCACGCGGCGCTCGACTGGCTCACCGTGCGCGCGCGCTGGCATCTGCAGGTGCGGGCTTGGTCTGGCTATCGGCGGCTCGAGCTGCTCGAGAATTTCACCGGCTTCTTCGAGCGTCCGGTCGAGGGCGACCGCCGGGTTCAGCGCCACGCCAGCGTCCCGTTCGGCGCGCGCGTCGATCATCACGCCCAGGTCGCCCCGCGGCTCGAGCTTCGAACGGGGCTCGGCGTGCGCGGTGACGTGTTCGAGCAGTCGGAGGTCCGCGTCGACCTCGAGCGCCGGCCGTTCGAGACGACCCGCGAGCTCGCGGCGGCCCAGGCCAACGTCTGGGCCCAAGCAGGGCTGCGCTGGCGACTCGCCGACGCGCTCGAGCTCGCCGCGGGGGTCCGGGTCGACGCGTTTGGGATCGACGCCCACGATCGGTCCCCAACCGCCGTCGAGGACGCCGACCCAGCCGCCACCGCAGGCTCGATCCGTGGCGGCGGACTGCGCTGGGCGGCGAGCCCCCGCGGGCACCTGCGCTGGGCCGCGCTGGCCAGGCTCGACCTCTTCGCTGCCTACGGCCGGGGGTTTCGCCCGCCCGAGGCCCGCGCGTTCACGGCCTACGACCCCGAGCGCGTCGGTCTGTCTGCTGATGTCGTCGACGAAGGTCCCCGCACCAGCGCGTCCGACAGCGGCGAGCTCGGCCTGCGCTGGCGCCCCGATCCACGCGTGCAGATCCGGGTCGTGGGCTTCGCTACCTACGTCGGCCGCGAGTCGATCTACGACCACGTCTCGCGCACCAGCTTGCAGCTGTCCGCGACCCGAAGGCTTGGCGCCGAGCTCGGCGTCGAGGCGCGGCCCGTGTCGTGGTTGGGCCTCGCCGGCAGCGTGACCTGGGTTGACGGCCGCTTCGTCTCCTCGCGCAACCCGATCCCGCTCGCGCCCACCTTGGTCGGCAGCGCGCGGGCCTGGCTCGTGCACCGGATCGGCGCGCGCGCTGGGCTGACGCTGGTTGGTTGGGCGCCGCGACCGCTGCCCTACGGCGCGCGCGGATCGGGCCTGGCGCGGCTCGACGCGACCGCTGGCTGGCACCTCGAGCGCGTGTTTGTCGACCTCGCGATCGAGAATGTCTTGGGCCTGCAGCTGCGCGAGGGCGAGTACTACTTCGCCAGCAACTTCGACCACAACCAGACCGCGAGCTCGCTGCCCACGCTGCACTACGTCCCCGGCCCTGCGCTCAACGCCAGGCTGTCGCTGACCGTGCTGTTTTGAGGGGTCGCAGGCAGGGTCCCACCGACGTACCCAGACTCGCGCTTGGCTCCCATCGCCGCTCGGCCTGAGGCATCATCGCGGGCCCATGGACCTGGTTCATCTTCGCTACTTTCGCGTGATCGCGGAGGTCGGCAACCTCACCGCAGCCGCCAAGATCCTGGGCGTGGCCCAGTCCACGCTCACGGCCGCGGTCAAGCGGCTCGAGAAGCACCTCGACAGCACCCTGCTGCTGCGCAACCCCCGGGGCGTCACGCTCACGCCGACCGGTCGGGCGCTGGCGAATTCCGGGCATGAGATCCTTGGAATGGTCGACGAGCTCGAGGAGCGAATCCACGGGCTCGAGCGCGCGGACGTCGGCGAGTTCGTGATCGGCTGCCACGAGTCGCTGGGCGCCTACTTCTTGCCAGTGTTCATGTCCGCGTTCTTGAAGGCCAACACCGGCATCGAGCTGCGCGTGTGGAACGGGACCTCGACCGGCGTGCGCGAGGCGGTGATCGATCGCAGCGTTCACTTCGGCCTGATCGTCAACCCCCTGCCCCACGACGACCTGGTGATGGTCGAGGCGTTCCGCGACGCCGTCGCGCTCGTGGCTCGGCGTGACGGGCTGGCGAGCCCGGGCAGCCGCGAGCAGCTCGAGGAGCGCATGCGCTCGGCCCCGCTGGTCTACGCCGATCGTGTCGACCAGTGCCAGCAGATCGTCGACACGCTGCGCGGGCTGGATCTGCTCCCCCCGCGCTTGCTGACCACCGGCGATCTCGAGCTGACCAAGGCCCTGGTCCTCGCCGACGTCGGCGTCGGGATCCTGCCCCGCCGGGTCGCCGACTACGGCCACGAGGGTGAGCTGGTCGTGCTGCACCCCTCGTTACCGCAGATCCCCGATCGCATCATGCTGTGCTTTCGCGTGGACGCGCACCGGACCGCAGCGTGGCGACGGACCAAGCAGGCCCTGCTCGCGTACGCCGACGAGATCGCACCGATCCCAGGGTGAGCCACGACGAGGCCAAGACCGAAGCCGCGTCGTGAACGCGGCGAGCTCGTCTCGCTTTCGCCAGGGCCACGGCCCGTTGTCGAGTCTTCGTTGGGTTCGCCTGCGCTTCGCCCGGCACACCACGGCGACGCCCCCTTCGGCGTGTCGAGCTCTGATCCGAGGGGGGTCCGGCAAGCCCGCGCCCCTCATCTTTGCTTGCGAATGTTGCCCAGACGCCTCCTGGTCGGGGCACTGCCGCCGGTATCGATGCGAGCGATGGGAGAGAACAGTGTGGTCGAGTGGCCTCGAAAACCGGCCCTCCCATACTCCCCCTCAGCCGCCAAGGACAACGTTCCGAAGCGAGAAACAGGAAGTACCCACAATGGACATGTATACAGTTCCAGGAGTCACCAATCGTCACTCGACCAAGCTGCTCGGGTTGGCGTGTCTGCTCGGTCTCGTCGCTTGCAGCGAGGAGCCCGAGGCGAGCGAATCGCCCTTCGCGTCCGTAGAGATCACCCGGGTCGAGCTCGGACGTGATCTCGACCCCGCCTACCTCAACGAGCGGATCCCGATCACCATCGGCATCACGGCGTCCAGCGGCGTCGCCGGGGAAGTTCCGACGGAGGCTGTGCCCCTCGTGGTCACCTTCGTGGATCCGCAAGACCCGGAGGAGGTCGGGTGCAGCTCGAACGGGATGCTCTTTGACATCGTCGGCGACGGCGAGGAGCATGAGTACGAGGGCTTCATCTGGCCCCCCAGCAACTGCATCGGCCTCACGGGCAAGACCGTGACCCTGCAGATCGAGCTTGACCCGACCGCCGAGCAGCCGCTGATCGAGCCCCTGGTGCTGTCCCAGGCCCGGGCCAACGAGCCTGCAAACGCCGCATGCCGCGGGCCCGAGCCGGGCTGTGTGCAGGAGTTCCGCCTCGAGGTTCCCGAGTCCAGCCTGGTCGACATCGAATTCGCGGGTCTGGAGTCGGAGTCCTCGGTCGGCGTGATCCCGTCGCTCGCGTTCCCGACCGAGGGCGAGGTGGAGCGAGCAGCGCCCATCCTGGTCGCGCAGAACATGCTCGTGTTCAACGGCCGCGACCCCTACGAGTCACCGGTCAACCCGGACACGATCCCCGCGGAGCTCTTGGCCGCGGATCCCGACATCGCCGAGGCGCTTCGCTTCGGTCGCCCGGCCGACCAGATCGACACGATCGACGACCTTCCCGGTGCGCTCCACCTCGAGTACGCGATCACGGCGGCCGCGGACGGCGAGACCTGGCTGCCCTTGGCGATCGGCGAAGGCGACGTGCTCGTCGACGAGGCGGTGATCACGGAGCTGCTGCCCGGAACGCCCAACCTCATCGCCCATGATCTCTACCTCGAGGGCGCAGCCTACGACGCCGTCCTCGATCCGGACCAGTGGCTGGGTGAGGAGGCCTTCGTGGTCCGCAGCTGCTTCACCACGGACTTTGGCCAGTTTCGTGGGGTCGCGGACGAGGCCAAGTGCCGGACCCTCGAGGTCTTGCTCGTGCCGCCGAGCGACGTCGAGAGCGGCGTGAGCACCTTCGGCTTCAACCGGGTGGAGAAATCCAGCCACGGCAACAGCCGCATCAAGCTCGAGTCTCGCTTCGCAACCAGCAACCAGGTCGGCCTCGACGGCGTGTTCAGCAACACCGAGGCCAACTTGACCGTCAAGGGCAAGATCGGGAAGAGCTTCACGCTGGATATCGTCCGCGCCAACGCGACGCTCGACGCCCCCCTGAGCGGGGAGCGCTCCGTCGACGTGGGGCTGAGGCTGTTCAACGACGACGTGTTTCGCTACACCGACCAAGCGACGGGCCTGACCGTCAGCGAAGACGTGGTCTTCAGCAAGAGCACGACCCTCGTCAAGGCCAAGTTCATGTTCGGCCCGGTCCCGCTCAGCTTCGACCTCGGCGCGGGCGGGGCGGTCGGCATCCTCGCCGAGGGCAGCGCGAACTTCTTTCAGGGAGAGTCGGACTGCCGTCCCCACCTGCCCCTCGCCACCGCGGGAGCCACCGAGCTTCGCGCAGAGCAAGAGCAGGTCATCGCCGACCTCCAGTCGAAGATCGCGGAGCAATCGAACCCCATCATCAAGAAGCTTCTGCGGTCCATGCTTCAGGCCGTGCGAAGCCAGTTCTTCAGCGGCAACGCCTTCGACACTGGCGAGGCGAGCCTCTCGGAGTGCGTCACGCTCGAGGCGAGCGTGGGTCCGACGATGAACCTCACCGCCAGCGCCTTTGGTGGCATCGACATCGGCATCGCACGCGCGGGCGTGCAGCTCGACCTCGTCATCGCCCAGGTCGACCTGCCGCTGACGGGCAAGCTGAGCTTGGGACGCAACGATCTGTCTCAGTTCGTCGCCTTCGCCAGCACGGATCTCGACCTCGTCTTTCAGCCCCTCGACGGCGACCTGAAGCTCGTGGGCAAGCTCAAGCTCGGCCCCTTCAAGCGCTCGAAGTCCGTCTCGATCGTGAAGTTCAACGTCAAGCCGATCGAGAAGAGCTTGCTCCGTCGCAGCACCCTCGCCGCCGAGGTCCTCTCGCTATGAAGCCCCTCATCGCCGGAGCCCTGGGCTCCTCCATCCTCATGTGCGCGGCAGCAGCGTACTTCCTGCAGGCGCCGACGGCTCCCGCTCCCTCCACTTGGCCCCCCGCTTCTCAGGCGGGGGGCCGCCCCCTTGGCTGCGTGTTCGAGCCAGGCTCGAGCGTGGCCTACGACCTGAGCTCGTCGGTGTCGGCGCGGGGCCAAGACGGCGCGCTTGCCCCCGAGCGCGACGCGTTCTCGGCCGTCGTCAGCGCGCGCGTGGTCTCGGCCAGCGAACGAGGGGCCTCCTTGCAGCTGGCGCTGTCCGGAGTCGAGCTGCGCCAGAACCTGGCCCAGCCCGAGGACCGCGTTCACCAGGCCCTCGGCGAGACCTTCGAGATCGACGTCGCGCCCTCGTGTCGAATCGTCGAGTTCCGGTTTCCCCTCGACTGGTCGGACGCTGCCCAGCGCCTCGTGGCTGGCGCGCTGCGAACCCACGAGCACGTGCTGCAGTCCGACTTGGCCTGGGAGGTCGATCAGACCGACACCCTTGGACGCTACCGCGCCAAGTACACGCGCGCGGGCGATGCCGTCACCCGGCGCAAGGTCCTGTACTACGACGACAACGGCCTCGCGGCCTTCGGCATGACGATCCTCGTCCCCCACGCCACGGCCCGCGCGAGCTTCGACGCCCGCGGCATCCTTCGCTCCGAGGTGCGCGAGCGGGTTCAGATTCGCGTGGGCAGTGAGACCCGCGCGGACCTCGACCAGCGCTCGCAGCTCGTCCGCGACGACTCGAAGTACCGCGCGCCTGCTCCCGCCACCGTGCTCGCGGTGGCCGACCCCTTCGTCGTCCATGACGAGGGGGCCGCCGCCCTGCCCCACGCCCCGACCGACCTGGGCGAGGCGTGGGCCCTCTACGCGGAGCTGGCAGCCGTCCTCGACCCCTTCACCATGAGCCAGGCGCGCTCGCTGGCCGGACTCATCGCGGCCCACCCGAGCCTCGCCGACGACCTCGTGGCGCGCCTCGAGGGCGACGCGCTCGGCGAGGTCGCCCGCTCGTCGATCTTCTGGGTCCTCGAGCTCGCCGCGACCGATCACGCCCGCGCGCACCTCACATCCCTCGTCGATGCGCCCCTGCCGAACGACCGGATCCGGGCTGCCGTCGCGCTGTCTGGCGCCGCGCCCACGCTCGACGTCGGTCAGCGCCTCCTGGACATGTACTACGAGGACCAGGAGCCCACCGCCGCCACGGCGGGTCTGCTCGCCCTCGGCGTGGTCGGGGCGAGCGGCGATGCGTCGGCCCAACGCTTCGCACGCGAGAGCATCGGCGCCGTCTTTGAAGACGCGCAGACCCAGGACGAGAGGCTCGCTGCGCTGTCCGCCATGGGCAACACCGGCGACCCCGAATTCATGCCGCAGCTCGCCCTGAGCCTCCACGACGAGGACCCCAGCGTCCGGGGCACGGCCGCCGAGGCGATGCGCCACCTCGGCGACGACGCCCGCCCGCACCTTCAGGCTGCGCTCGAGACCGAGGTCGAGCCGGGGGCGGCGAAGTCGGTCATGAGGACGCTGCGCGAGATCGGCCCACCGCGTCCCGACGACCTGGGTTGGGCATCCGAGCGGCTCGATGCGGCGCCGTCCGTGGCGGTCCGGGGTGAGCTCATCGCGTGGCTGGCCGCGGACCCCACGGCCGAAGGCTCGGCGATCCTCATCGAGCGCTTCCACGCCGAGCCATCGAGCGCGCTGCGCCAGCTGATTGGCCGCTACGTGCCCGCCTCGGAGCTCCGGTGATGAAGGGGCGGGCGAGCGCAGTGATGCGGGTGCTGGGCGCCGTCGCGCTCAGCCTCGCATTGACCGGGTGCGACGTCACGAGCGACGGGGAGGCGCTCACCGACGCGTCGGCCTGGACCTACATCGGGGAGCTCGCCTACGCCCCACAAGACGACGAGCTGCTCACCGCCGCGGTGGAGCTCGCCGACGCTGCGCAGGGCTTCGCCCTGTTCGCCGAGGTCGACGGGTGTGCCCAAGTCGCGAGGCTCGAGGACGACACGAGCACCTGGGTGAGCGCGCTCGAGAGCGGCCCCTCGTGTGCCGCGTGCGAAGAACGCTTCTCCGTGATCGCGGGGGCCGGGCTGCTGGTCCACCTTCCCCCCGAGCCCCGCGCAGGCCCAGCTCGGCTGCGGCTCGGCAAGATCGACTGCGAGACCCTCACCCGCGCGCGCCCGAGCGCCGACACCCCCGCGAGCAGCGTACGACTGTGGGTTCGGGAGCTGCCCACGCTACCGCGCGAGCTCGTGGTGCCGCTGCGCTTCCATCACGGCCGCTTCTCGCCGCGCGCCTCGGATGCCGAGTCCGAGGCGCTGCTGGCCGAGGCCGCTGCCTTGCTCGCCCCGACGGGTATTCGGGTCGTGCTCGACGGCTCTTCCACCGACGACACGCTGCCCGACTCGATCCCCTGGTTCGAGGGTGACCCGAGCGCGCTCGAGCCCCACGTCGAGCCCGAGGACGGCGTGGTCGACGTGGTGTTCGCCGGCTGTCTCGAGCACGTGCACCCCGAGCTCGGAACCCACACCCTGCTCGATGGCTTGGTCCCGCGGATCCCTGCCCAGGCGGCCCCAGGCGCCGGGATCTTCCTTCGCGGTCGAGCGTGCACCGCGGCCTCGCTCGGCCCCATCTCCGTGCCCGTCGAGTCGCAGGCCCGCGTCCTCGCCCACGAGCTGGGACACTACCTGGGTCTGTATCATCGCCTCGAGGACACGGACGCGGACACGCTCATGGCCCCCAACCCCGCGCTCGTCGCCAACCCGGTCTTCAGCCCGGCGCAGGCCGAGCGCATGCGGCTCCACGCCGCCCTGCTCAGCGAGCCAATGCCCGATCGCTGACGCTAGAAGGATCAAAGAGCGACCTCGAGGGCGCCAAGGCTGGGCGGGTTGGCGAAGCAGCGATCTTCCAAATCCCCGCCGAGCTCCACGAGATCGGTCCCGGCCGCGATCGCGGGGCTCCCGGGAGCGAGGTGAAGATCCGCGTTTGGATCAACGAACATGGGATCTTGTCCAATGATCCCGCCCTGCTCCGCGACCGGCAGCCCGCCGGGTGGGTCGGACTGCGCGGGGTCATCGTAGCGGTACCACATGTTTGTTGCGATCGAGAACGAGCCCGGATCGGTGTTGCCACCAACGTTGACGGTCACGCCGACTTGCCCGTCAAAGTACACGATATTGTTGATGAACCGCCCGTTGCTGGCCGGCAAGAACTCGTAGTCCGGCGTGGACGTGGTCTCTTGCAGGATCCGAAACACCCACTTGGTCGGGCTATGAATCACGTTGTTGGCGGCGAGGCAGTCAACACAACCAACAAACGCGAAGGGCGTGACGCTGCCGCGAAACACATTGGCGATCACCCGAATGTCGCGGGCTTCGGCGTTGGGTTGATCCATGGACAGTGGCGGGCGAAAGAACTCGAAGCCGGTCGAGCCGCCCATGTTGATCGCCCGCTGGCCCGCGTCATCGAAGGTGTTGGCGCGGATCTCGATGTCCGCGGCGCCGCCCTTGTTCTGCACGGCGTTGCCGCCCGCGCTGAGGTCCGTGAAGGTGTTGGCGTAGATCAGCCCGCGGTGACAGCCAACGTGATCGATCGCGCTGCCCGAGCCACCGCCGCCGCAGCGGGCAAACTCGCTGTTGAGCACCCAGTAGTCGTCGAGGCCCGAGAGCTTCAGGCAGTCTTGATTGCCGCCAGCGCCAACGTCGTGGAACGACAGATCGCGGAACACGATGAAGCGGGCGGCGTCGGGATCATCGACATTGCCCCCGTCATCGACGTTGATGCCGTTTTGGGTGGCGTTGGCGATCTCGAGATCATGGATGATCACGTAGCGGGCTGAGCTGAGCTGAAATGCTTGGTTGCCGCCGTCGATCACCGGGCGGGCTTCGCCCTCGGCGCCGCCGATCCAGATCGGCGCGGCCTCGGTGCCGCTGAGGTTCGTGATGTAGCCGCCGCCCGCGTAGGTGCCCGCGTGCACGACGATCGCGGCGCCCGGACTCGTGAGCCCGGCCGCGTACTCGATCGTCGCGCAGGGGTTGTTGAGCCCGCCGCAAGCTTGGCCGTCGGCGCCGATCGTGGAGACGTGGATCTGCGTGATCGGGCGCTTGCCGTCCTCGAAGGTCGACGGGGTGCCGCAGCTGGGATCGCCGTCGCCGTCGCCGTCGCCGTCGCCGTCCCCGTCGCCATCGCCATCGCCGGGGTCGCCGTCGCCGTCGCCGTCGCCCGGATCGCCGTCGCCGTCGCCCGGATCGCCATCGCCGTCGCCCACGCTGGTCTCGCTGGCGTCGCCGTCACCAGCCTCGGTCGTCGCGCTGTCGGTGCAGCCAAGCGCCCACACCATCGAGAACACCAACAACACTCGAGTATCCCGGAGCATGCCGAAGCGTCCCACACGTCGGCACAACCAAGCTAGCGCAACCCGGTGCCCGGCCTGGCACGCGCGATTTACCGGTTCGCCTCTCTAGCGGCTCCCACGCGGCTCCGAACGATTTCTGAGGATCTTCTCAGCCTGCTCTAAGACACCAGCCGCCCGCGTGTGCCATGAGTCGGGCCGTGCACGCCTCGACGTTGGTGCTCGCCCTGCTCCTGACCCCGCCCGCTGCCGCGCCCGCCGCCGACGAGCACCACCACGGCGTCGACGAGGTGACGGGGCCCGCGCTGACCTTCGACGAGAGCGTGGGCGCGACGGCTGACACGCCGCGGGTGCGTGGGCTCGACGAGGCCGCCCAGCACAAGCGCGAGCTCGATCAGTCGATCCCCCGGGTGACGACCGGGCCGCAGCTGCAGGTCATGCCGGGTGCCCGCGTGCACCCGAGCGAGGTCACCGGGTTCGAGATCCAGATCACCGCGACCCAAGCCTGGAGCCTGGACGGGTATGGCCGCAAGCGGATCGAGGCGGCCAAGAGCGAGACCGAAGTGCTCGAGGTCGAGGCCCGGGCGCAGGCGCTCGAGCAGCGGCTCGCGGCCGCGCACGCGTGGATCCAGCTGCACGCGGCCCAGCTCGAGCTCGAGCTGGCCATGTCCGAGCTCGCGTCGATGCAGGAGCTGGTCGCAACCATGGTCCGCGCCCGCGAGGCCAACGTGGTCACGCGCGCCGACGTTGCCCACAGCCAGGTGCTCGAGGCGCAGACCGAGGCGCGCGTCAACGATCTGCAGGGCGTCGTCCACGATCTGGGCTTGGTGCTCGCCCGCGAGACCGGCAGCGACGCGAGCCGACCGCTCGAGACCCGCGGCGACTATCCCAACATCGCGCTGCCCAGCGAGGACGAGCTGCGCCGACGCTTCGCCGAGCTCGACTCGCTGCCGGCCGTTGCCAAGCAGCGGCTGCTCGCCCGCAGTGAGCGAGCGCGGGCCGCCGAGGCCAAGGCCGCGAACGCGACGACATTGAACGCGGGGTTCTCCGTCCAGCGCGAGGCCACCTCCGACGTCGTCTTGTTCGGCGTGCTCGGGGCCAACGTCAGCGTTGGCGCGGGGGCGCGGGCGAATGGCCAGGCAACGGCGGCGGCGCGGCGGGCCGAGGCAGAGGGCGAAGCCATCGCGCTGGAGCTGCAGGCCACGCTGACCACGGCGATGCATGAGCTTCACCACACCCAAGGCCAGCTCGAGATCCTGGGTGAGCACTCGCTGCCCGCCCACGCGGCGCTGGTCGCCAGCCACGAGCAAGCGCTGGCGATGGGCGAAGGCACACAGGCCGAGCTGTTGCGCGCCCGCGCGGAGCACAGCGCGATCAGCCGCGAGTACGTGGCCGCGCAGGCCGAGTGGGTGTGGGCGCGCGTGGAGGTGTGGCTGTACTACGAGGCGTTCGTCGCCGAGCAGGGCAGCGATGGGGGGTCGCGATGACGCGCTCGGTTCGTGTCGCGGCGGTGGTGCTCGCGTGTGCGTGGTTGGTCGCTTGCAACGCGCCGGCCGAATCGCATGAAAAGCACGACGAGCACGGCGAACTTGGTGAGCACGGTGAGCACGCCCAGGCCACCACGTGGGTCCGCGTCGAGCAGGCCAGCGACGCCAGCTTGCTCGAGCTCCCCGCGCGGATCGTCGCCTCACCCGAGAGCCACGCCCACCTCGACGCCCCGCTGCAAGGCACCGTCGTCGCCGCCTCGGTCCGCACGGGTGATCGGGTCGAAGCCGGCGACCCGATCGTCGAGCTACGGATCCCCGCCGTGCTCGAGGCCGCGGCCGTGCTCGCGGGCACCAGCAAACAGATCGGCTCACACAAGGCCCGACGCGAGCGCCTCGAGGAGCTGCGCGCGGCCGGACTCGTCGGCGCCACCGAGGTGTTCGACGTGGACTCGGGGCTAGGGCGGCTCTCGGCCGAGCGACGACTCGCGCTCGCAACCTTGGCCGCGGTCGGCGTCGACGCGAGCGAGCGCGGCGCGGTGCTCTTGCGTGGCACGGTGATCCTCGCCGCTCCGGTCGCAGGTGTGGTGGCGCAGCTCGACGCGATCCCCGGCGAGGTGGTCGAGCCGGGCGAGAAGCTCGCGCGGATCCTGGGCCGCGGACCCGCGCGGATTGAGGTCGCGTTCGGTGCAGGACACCCCGACACCAGCCCGGAGTTCGCCGGCGCGACGCTCGAGTTCGAGGGCCTCGACGGCAGCCGGATCTTGCTGGCGCCCACGCCCGTCGCGACCGCGGTCGAGCCCGGGCTTGGCCGCGTGTTGGCTTGGTATGAGACCGCCACGGCGATCGATCTGCCGGACGGCGTGCGCGGCCGGGTGCAAGTCCGCAGCGGCGACGCCTCGCTGCTCGAGGTCCCACGCGCCGCCCTGCGCCTGCACGAAGGCCGCGCGTGGGTCGGGCGGCGGCCGCAAGGCGACGGCCCCCCAGACATGATCGAGGTGAAGGTGCTGCGCAGCGTCGGCAGCTCGGCGTTGATCCACAGCGAGGCGCTGGCCGTCGGTGATGAGATCGCCGCAGACGCGAACACCGTCTTGATGATCGGTCGTGATCCCGACTCGCTCGGCGGCGGAGGGCACTCGCATTGAGTGATCCACACGCCCAACCCACGCACGGCGTGCTCGCGGCGATCGTCGCCTGGTCGGTTCGGCGGCGGGCGCTGGTGCTCGCGCTGGTGTTCGCGTTCGCGGTGGTCGGCCTGATCTCGGCGCGCGAGCTCGAGCTCGACGCGCTCCCGGACGTGACCGGCAACCAAGTCGTGATCCTGACCGGCGCCCCAGGCCTGACCCCCAGCGAGATCGAGCGAACGGTCACGCGCCCGGTCGAGGTCGCGGTTGGCGGGCTCCCCGGGCTGATCGAGCAGCGCTCGCTGTCTCGCTACGGCATCTCGTCGGTGACCGCCGTGTTCGAGGACGGCGTCGATCCCTGGCTGGCCCGCCAGCAGGTCGCCGAGCGGATCGCGGCCGTCGAAGATCTACCGCTCGGCGTCGCGCAGCCCGAGCTTGGCCCCTACTCGGGCGGCCTCGGCGAGGTCGTGCAGCTGTCGATCCACTCGAGCGAGCGCACGCCCGCCGAGCTCTACGAGCTGATCGTCCTTCAGCTCGCCCCACCCTTGCGCGCGACCCCAGGCGTGGTCGAGGTCAACATCTGGGGCGGCGCGCGTCGAACCTTGGACGTCGTCGCCGATCCCGTCGCGCTCGCGCAGGCCGGCGTGAGCCTCGAACAACTCGCGTCGACCCTCCGCGAGAGCACCGGCGCGGTGGCTGGCTCCACGCTCCCGGCGGGGCCCGGTCAGGCGCTGCTGCGCGGCGTGTTCTGGCCCACGCGGGCGTCCGAGCTGGGCGCCGTAGCGATCGAGTCGCAGCGCCACGGCGAGCTCGAGACCCGCGAGCAAAGCGGCGAAGACCACGGTCAGACCCTGCGCATCGCCGAGCTCGCCAAGGTCGTGGAAAGTGCGCGACCGCGAATTGGAGCCGCCACCGCCGACGGCCGCGGCGAGACCGTCTACGTGATGATCCAGATGCAGCGCGAGGCCAACGCCTTGCAGCTGACCACCCGGCTGCACGAGCTCATGCCCTCGCTCGAAGCTGGGCTGCCCGCGGACGTGACGATCGACATGGTCTACGACCGCAGCGTGTTGGTCGAGGCGACGCTGCGGACCGTGGCCACCAACTTGCTCGAGGGGGCTGCCCTTGTGGTCATCGTGCTGCTCTTGATGCTTGGCAGCGTCCGCGCCGGGCTGCTGGTCGCGGCCGTGATCCCGCTGTCGATGCTGGGCGCGGTCGTTGGCATGGTGTCCTTCGACGTCCCCGGCAACCTGATGAGCCTTGGGGCGATCGACTTTGGTCTGTTGGTCGACGGCGCGGTCGTGATGGTCGAGCGGGTGTTCCACGAGCAGCGCGTGCTCGCGCAGGGCAACAACGCCGCGAGCGCCAGGGATCGCCGCGCGCAGGTGGTTGGGTCGATGCAGGCGATCGCCCGACCGATGACGCTGTCCGTGCTGATCATCGTGCTGGTGTATGTGCCGATCCTGACCCTGCAGGGCGTGGACGGGGCGATGTTCCGACCGATGGCGATGACGGTCGTGTTCGCGCTGCTGACGTCGCTGGTGCTGGCGCTGACCTTCACGCCAGCGGCCGCGAGCTACCTGGGGCCGTCGAGCTTGCCCAAGCGAGATCCAGCGCTGGTCCGGTTCGCAACCTGGGTCTACCAGCCGGTGCTCGACGCCGCGATCGCGCGGCCGGCGATCATCGCGGTGATCAGCGTCGCGCTGCTGGGCTCCGGCGTGTTCGCGTTCATGCGCAGCGGGACCAGCTTCATCCCACAGCTCGACGAGGGCGACCTGGTCATCCAGACCACGAGGGCGCCCGACATCTCGCTCGAGACCGCGATCGCCGAGGCCGCCCGGGTCGAGGCCGCGGCGATGACCGTCCCCGAGGTCGTGGCCGTGACCAGCCGGATCGGCAGCCCCGAGGTTGCGACCGACATCATGGGTCTCGAGCAGGCCGACGTGTTCGTCGAGCTGGTCCCGCGCGATCAGTGGCGCCCCGGCCTGACCCGCGAGCAGCTGATCGCCGAGCTCGACCAAGCGCTGGATCAACAGGCACCGGGCGCCAACCCCAGCTACACCCAGCCGATCCAGATGCGCTTCAACGAGCTGCTAGGTGGCTCGGTCACCGACGTGGCGCTGAGCGTCTACGGCGAAGATCAGGCCCTGCTGCGGACCACCGCCGAGCAGATCGAGTCGCTGCTGGCCACGATCCCCGGCGCGGAAGATGTTCGGATCTTGGCGCCGCCCGACGTGTCGCTGATCGAGGTTCGTCCAAATTTGCTCGAGACCTCGCGGCTCGACATGCGCCCCGCCCAGGTCCTCGACATCATCGCGGCGCTGCGGATGGGGATCGAGGTTGGCGAGACCTGGGACGGCCCAGTGCGGGTGCCGATCCGCCTGCGCCTCGACCACGAGGGCGACGCGTTCAGCCTGGGTGACATCGCAATTGCGACCCCCTCCGGCGAGGTCGTGCCGCTCTCGCGCGTGGCGGAGATCCAGCACCTCGAGACGCCTGCGATGGTCAACCGTCAGGCGGGTCAGCGGCGGATCATCGTGGGGTTCAACGTCCGCGGCGCGGAGCTGGGCGACGTCGTTGTGGCCGCGCAGGCCAAGGTCGACGCCGAGCTGGGCCGCATCGAGGGGATGCGCCTGGTCTGGGGCGGACAGTACGAGCAGCTGGAGGCGGCGCGGGACCGGCTGTTGGTGGTCGTGCCGATCGTGCTCGTGTTGATGTTTGCCCTGCTGATCATGGTGTTCCGCCGATTTGGGCCAGCCGCGATCATCTTCCTCAACGTGCCCTTCGCCTGCGTGGGCGGGGCGCTGGCGCTGTGGGCCCGAACCATGCCGATCTCGATCTCCGCGGCGATCGGGTTCATCGCGCTGTCGGGCATCGCGGTGCTCAACGGCGTGGTCTTGATGTCGAGCGTGGTCGCGCGCGAGGCCGCGGGCGACAGCTCCCGGGTCGCCGCCCGCGAGTCCGCCCGCGAGCGCATGCGACCGGTGCTGATGACCGCCCTGGTCGCGGCGCTCGGCTTCGTGCCGATGGCGCTCGCAACCGGTGTCGGCGCCGAGGTCCAGCGTCCGCTCGCGACTGTGGTGGTTGGCGGGCTGGTGACCTCCACCTTCTTGACGCTGGTGCTGCTGCCTGCCCTCTACCCATGGCTCGCGCGGCCACGGCTCGCGCGGCCACGGCTCGCGCGGCGGGGCGACAAGGGCGACAATGTCCCGGTGAGCGCTCAGGCGCCCGGGGATCCAAGCTGATGCAGCTGCTGCTCGTCGAAGACGAAGACCACCTGGCCAAGGTCCTGACCCAGGGCCTGCGCGAAGAGGGCCACCAGGTTGATCTGTGCACGGCCGGCGAGCAGGCGTTCACCCAGGCCCGGGACATCGACTACGACGCGATCATCCTCGACTGGATGCTGCCGGATCTCGACGGCGTCAGCGTGCTCCGGCGCTGGCGCGACGCCGGGCTGCGCACGCCCGTTCTAATGTTGACCGCGCGCGGCAGCGTCGGCGAGCGGGTCACCGGGCTCAAGGCCGGGGCCGACGACTACTTGGTCAAGCCGTTCGCGTTCGCTGAATTGCTGGCCCGGCTCGAGGCCCTGCATCGCCGTGGATCCGGCCAGCTCGAGCTGTTCCGCGCCGGACCGGCCAGCGTCGATGGACGTCGGCGCGTGCTGGTTGGGCCCGAGGGCGAGCTGGGCCTGACCCCGCGCGAGTACGCGCTGGCGTGCGAGCTGTTCAGTCACGTCGGCGAGGTGCTCGCGCGCCGGCACTTGCTCAGCGCGGTGTGGGGCTCGAATTTCGACGGCGACCCCAACGTGCTCGACGTCTACGTTGGCTACCTGCGCGGCAAGCTGGGCCGGGTGGCCGGCGACGCCGTCAAGATCAAGGCCGTGCGCGGGGTCGGCTTTCGCCTGCTGGCCGGGCCGGACTGACCTGCGATGCAGCTTCGCTCTCGCCTGCTGTTGTTTGGTGCCGTGGTCCCGCTGGTGCTGCTCGCGGCCGCGATCGTGATCTCGGGGTTGGTGTTCAATCGGGTGTTGCTGGCCGAGCACGACCGGGCCCTGCTCGCCCAGGCCGGGGTCGAATCGGTGAGCTTGTTCGACCGCGCCACCGCGCCGCACCTGCACATCAGCGAGTCGCCGCTCGACAATCAGATCCGCGAATTTGCCGCGCGTGGGGCCCTGTACGGGCCTGATGGGGCGCCGATCGCCAACTACCCTGCCGACGCGCCAAACCCCAAGCGCATGGATCCGGCCGCGCTCAGCACGACGCCCGTGCTCGAGACCGTGGTCGGTGCGGCCGGGCACGAGCGGCAGCTGTGGGTTCGCGTCGACGACCCCCACGGCCGACCTCACGCGCTGTGGCTGGCGGCCTCGCTCGAGCGACACGATCGCGAGATGGCCGAGTACTGGCGGATCGCCGCGCTGGTGTTCGTGCTGGTTGGCGTGGTCTTGCTCGCGATCCAAGTGATCCACGCGCGCCGGCTGAGCGAGCGGGTTGGCAACCTGACCGGCCACATGCGACGGCTGCGGACCGGCAACCTCGACGCCGCGCCGCCGCCGGATCCTGGGACCGACGAGATCGCCGAGCTGCGTCGGGCGATCGCCGAGACCACCGAGCGGCTCGCGGCCGCCCGCTCGAGCCAGGACCGGCTGATCGCCGACGCGGCCCACGAGCTGCGGACCCCGCTCGCGGCCATGCGCGCGGGCATCGAGATCGCGCTGCGACGCGAACGTCCGGCCACGCAGCTGCGTGAGACGCTCGATCACACCTTGATCGAGGTCGCCCGGCTGACCCAGCTATCGAGCAGCCTGCTGGACCTGGCCGCCCTGCGCTCGAGCCCGGTCGAGCGCAGCCGCGGGGATCTGGTCTCGGTGTTGATCGAGGCTGTCGACGCTGCGCGGGCGCTGGCCGAGGAGCGCGGCTGCATCGTCCGAGTTCAGCACCCCACCGAGGCGACCGCGGAGTTCTCGGCTTCGGCCGTGCGCCAGGCGTTGGACAACTTGCTGCACAACGCGATCAAGTTCTCGCCCGCGGCGTCGGAGATCTTCGTCGAGCTGCGGGGCGTGGACGGGCGCTGGGAATTCGCGGTCGTCGATCGCGGACCCGGTATCCCGATCGAGGCCCGGGAGGCCGTGTTCGAGCCGTTTCACCGGCTTGGCCGGGCCGGGCCGGGGGGCGGGCTTGGGTTGGCGATCGTCCGCGACGTCGCTACGCGGCATCGCGGGCGGGCGTGGGTCGAGGACCCGGGCGAGGCCGGCGGTGCGCGGATCGTGCTGGCGCTGCCGCGCGACCCCTGACAACCCGCGCGCGCCCAGAACGGTGATCTGTCGGCGCGGGTGGCCCTGTTGCGTGATCGCAGATAAATGCGATCGAACCACCAGCCCTGCGGCACTATCTGACATGCCTTCGTTTCTACCGAAGTCGCGCCGCCGTCCGTGGTCTCCCAGCCAGTGGAACATCGTGCGCGCTGGCTCGGCGCTCGGGGCCGCGCTCGCGCTCGGGGCCTGCGGGGACGATGCGATCACCCCCGTTGACGATGGCGCCCCCGAGACCAGCGACGGGACCCCAACCGCAGACAGCGTCGACTGGAGCGATGACTACGGCGACCACGGCGACTACGACGACTACGGCGATTGGAACGACGACTACAGCGACGACCCCGACCCCGACGGCCCCGATGGTCCGTGGGACAGCGACTACGGCGACGACGACTACTGGACCCCCGAGTGCTACACGGACGAGGACTGCGGACCCGGTGCGCAGTGCATAGAGAACTACTGCTCGCCGCTCTCGCAGTGTCAGTACTCGATGGACTGCGAGTTCAACGAGTTCTGTGACGAGCAGGGCCTGTGCGTGGGCGTGGACTTGCCTGCGCAGTGCCAAGGGCCCGCGTTTCAGTCGATCCCGCTCCCGCCCGAGGCGGCCGAGGGTGTCGTGGCGCTGAGCTTCGTCGACCTCGACGGTGACGACGTGAAGGAGCTCGTGCTGCTGCGCAGCGACGCGATCGTGGCCGTGCATGTCGAAGCTGTGCATGCAGTGACGACCGCCTACGTGGGGCTGGCCGTCAACGGGATCGCCGCCGCCGACCTCGACGAGGACGGCCGGCCCGATGTGATCGCAACCTCGAGCACCAAGCAAAACGCCCGGGTGTTCTACAACGACGGCTTTGGGGCCTTGCTCGACAGCGTCCCCGGTCCGTTGATGCGGCTCGATCTTGGCCACGGCATCGACTGGCCCGGCGGTGGCGTCCACGAGCTGCTGGCGCGCAACCAGGCCCAAGAGGCCGTGGTGCTGTCAGACGTCGCGCAGCTGATGCCGCAGATCGAAGCGCTGGAGTTTGGCGTCGTCGAGGCCCTTGGCACCGCGGACTTCGACGATGACAGCCTGGCCGACATCATCGCGCTGCAGGGCTGCGCGCCGCTGATCAGCTACCAAGCGGGGGAGCTGTCCGCGTTCGAGGCACTTGGGCCGCCGGGCACCTGCGCCCTTGGGCTTGGCGACGTCGACGGGGATCCGCTGCCGGACATTGTCGTGACCCGGGCTGACGTCACGCTGTCGGTCGTCAACATGTACTCGAGCATGGTGGGCTCGCCGCGGGCGGTTGGGCTCTACGGGAGCTACTCGGCGGTGCAGCCTACAACCTACGGCAACCGGCCGTACGCCGTGCTCGCGCAGAGCGGGGGCGAGCTCGACTATGTGTGGGCTGACCAGGGCTTCTCGTGGTGCCGCAGCACCTTGCCCGCGCCGCCGATCCTGCGCTTTGCGGCGGGTGACAGCGACGGCGATGGTCGAGATGAGATCGCCACGCTCGATCCGTCTGGGGTGGTGCAGCTCTGGAGCTACGGGCAGCCTTAGCAGCCCATGATCAGTCGGGTCAGTCGGATCAGTCGGTTCAGTCGGTTCAGTCGGTTCAGTCGGTTCAGTCGGCGAACACGGCCTCGAGTGAGTCGGCGAACAACACACGGGCGGCGAAGCGGTCGAGGGTGCTCTGATGCTCGAGCAGGAAGTAGAAGTAGATGCTCGTGGCGCTGTTGGTCAGCTGAGCGCGGAACAGTAGATCGCTGTGTTGGTGGGACAGGTTTGGGTCAATGAACGTGCCCGGCTCGTGCGTGAGCGTGGACAGATCGACGGCAGCGCAGATCGAGGCGGGCAGGAGGCTGCGCAGCAATTCGGCCGCATGCTCGGGGTGCTCGAACGCGGCCTTGAACAGTGCGTCGTGGGGCGTCGTTGTCATGCGCTGGCAACATACCCGGCGAGTGGCGAATCGCGTTGTCTGAGCTGGGTGATGAAATCGTGAAATTATGGGATCATTTTTTTGATTGTGGCGACTGCGTTTGCGGTGCAACAACGCACCCGCTTCGAAATAGGCAAAGCGTCCGGGACATCAGCGGGCCCGATAGCGCAGCTGCACCAATTCGCACTCGTGCGGCTCGAGTCGCTCGACAGATTCCAGCGCGAGCCGTCGCCGCTGCCCCACCCCCGCAAACAAAGAAGCCCCCCCGCCCAGGATCACCGGCACCACCGTGATGATCAGCTCATCGACGAGCTCCGCGTCGAGGGCCTGGCGGATCAAGTTCCCACCGTCGAGATACACGTCGGCCTCGCCCGCAGCTGCGCGCGCCTGATCAACGAGCGAATGGATGTCGCCGGCGACGGCTTTGACAGACGCAGGCGCGCCGGTCAGCGGGCGCCCCGTTGCAACCAACACCGGCAGCTCGCCATACGGCCACGCCCCCTCGAACCCTGCCACCACGTCATAGGTGTTGCGACCCATGAGCAGCGCCCCGACCTCGGCGATGAACGCGTTGTAGCCGTAGTCGGGCGGGGGATCGCCGCTCGGCTGCGGCAGCCACGACAGGTCGTCGTTGGGGCCGGCGATGAAGCCGTCGAGCGACGTTGCGATGAACACCCTGACGCGGCTGGGCATCGCAAGATGCTACGCCATGGCCTACAGCTGGTCGATCTGCAGGAAGTAGAGCCCGCCGGTCTCGTAGCCGTCGACGAAGATCGTCACCTCTTGCCCAGCGTCGAGTTGGACCTGAGTGTAGTCGTAGTCGCAGGCGAGATCCGTGCCGTCGCAGTCCGAGCGCACGTAGACGACGGCCTCGAAGTTGGAGCCTTCGGTGGTGATGCTGTAGGTGCCGCTGACCGGCGCGGTGAACGAGAGCTTGGCCTCGGGCGCGCCGGGGCTGTCGCCGCCGACGCACCCGCCCACGTACTCGTCGGTCTCGGTGGTGGTGTCGCCGCCGTAGGAGACGGGGAGCGTGTTGGGCAGCTCCACGGTGGCACAGGTCGCCCCGCCGGTGTCGCCGTCGCCGTCGCCGTCGCCGTCTCCGTCGCCCGTGTCGGTGGTTGGGTCGCCGTCGCCGTCACCCGGGGGGACGACCGGGGCGCCAAGCAGCGAACACGCGAGCGCCGGGAGACCCAGGCAGACGTTGTCGCCGCTGCAGTAGGCGTCGGCGTTGCACTGGCCCTCCACGCACAGCTGCCCGACACCCGGCAGCGCAGCGCAGGTGTTGGCAGCGGCCACGCACACGGAGTTTCGGGGATCGCAGACACCGTTCGCGCAGGCCTGACCTGGGCCCGGCAGCGGAACCGCGGCCACGCAGGTCATGGTCTCGTCGCACATGGCCCCGGTCGCGCACACGTTGTCGGGACACGGCTGACCGATCCCGGGCAGCGGGCCGCTGGACTGGCAAGGGTTCACGCACACGTTGGCGCTGCAGACCAAGCCCTGCGCGCAATTGGAGAACGCGAGCCCCAGCTCGGCCGAAGACGCGGCGATGTCACAGGGAAACCCAGCCGTCAGGTTGCCGTGCCACGGAAAGCAAGGCGCGACGCACACCCCAGCCGGAAGCGGCGGCTGCGAGGCGCGACAGGCCAGCGAGTCGATCCCCTCGAGCTCCGCCGCTGGACACGAACCGTCATAGCTGAGGCCGGCGAGGTAGGCCTCGTCATTGACCTCGTCGTACGCGGTGATCAAGTCCACGAAGCACTCGTTGGCATTCGCGTACGGATACTCCGGGCACTGACAGCTGAACACTGCGTTGCAGTAGCCCGCGGCCATCCGTTGCGGATACTCGTTGGCCGGGATGTCGGCGGTCTCTTGCTTGCACCCGATCGACCCAGCCAGAGCGAAGGTCGAGGCGAGCACGGCCGTACGAGGGAAACGTGGCAGGCTGAACACGGCCGGCAGAGTAACCAGGTCATGCAGGGCTTGCCATGACCGCAGTCGCATGTGCACGCGAGTCGGCGCACAACCTCAGCGCACACGAGCCCACAAATCCAAGAGCAAACTGGCTGGGTCGGTGGTCGAGCTCAGGGCAGCTTGCCCCACGCGGGGAGCTTGGCCTCGAAGGCCAGCGCCGCGCCAGAGACCGGGTGCTCGAAGTCGAGGCGCTGGGCGTGGAGGCACAGGCGATCGAGCTGCGCTGGCGCAATGTCCCGATCACCGGCCCCATCACCCCCATAACGATGGTCCCCCACGATCGGGAAGCCCAAGTGGGCCGCGTGGGCGCGGATCTGGTGGGTCCGACCGGTCTCGAGCTCTGCATCCAGCAATAGCTCGGGATCGCTCGCCGAGCCCGAGGCGGCGCCAACGAGACGAAAGTGGGTGAGCGCAGCCTTGGCCCGCCCATCGCCGGGCTTGCCGATCACCACGCCCCCTTCGCTCAGCTTGATCAGCGGCGCGTCGCAGCTCAGCTCGCCCGCCGGTTCGCACCCCGGCCGCGGCCGGACCCGCAACCGGTAGCCGCGGCGCATCCGATGGTCGCGGAACTGCTTGTGCAACGACTTGTTGGCGATGCTGCGGATCGTGAACACGACCAGCCCCGAGGCCCCGCGATCGAGCCGGTGGACCACGCCCACGTAGGGGCGCGTGATCCCTTCGGCCTCGAGCCGGTGGATCAGGGCCTCACTCAGGCACCCAACCGCGGTCTCGCGCACGGGCGAGACCGGCACCCCAGCGGGCTTGTCGATGACCACGAAGTCTTGCTCGCGGTGGACGAACACCAAGTCTTCCGGCGGGAGCGGCTGCGCGTCGAGGGCCTCGGTGTAGAGCACGACGCGCTCCCCAGCCGCGACCAGCACCTGCGGCAGGCGTACGCGCAGCCGGTTGACGTACACGCCGCCGGCCCGGATCAGCTCCGCCGCGCGGTCACGATCCAGGCCCCGCACCCGTCGCGCCAGCATGTTGCGCAGGCTCATGCCCTGCTCGAGCGGGACGACGCGGAAACGTTTTGGACTGGTCATGACTGCACGCTGCGCAGCTGCTTGGCGAGATCGCGAACTTGGGTGGCCGCGACCAACGTGACCTGTCCGCAGAAATTACAGCGAACCTCGGTCTGGGGCTGCTCGTCCGCGAGCGCCTCGAGATCCCCGGGGCCCAGCGTGGTCAGGACTTCGAGGGCCCGCTCGGGTCCGCAAGGGCAGTGAAAGGTGATCGGGTGCTCGAGCATCCGACGAAACTCCGTCCCGCCCAGCGCAAACCCGACCAGCTCGTCGAGCTCGCGCGCGTGGGCGAGCAACAAGCCACGCAGACCCCCAAGCCGCTCGCCAACCTGCGTGACCGTGGCGGGATCGCTGCCCGGAAACCCCTGCGCGAGCACCCCGGCGGCGCGCAGCACCTGGCCGTCCTGATCCAGGATCACCGCGGTGCGCAGCGCAGAGGGCAGCTGCTCGCTGTGCGCGAGGTAGTGCTCGAGGTCCTCGTCAATCTCGCCGCTGCGAAGCCCCACGCTGCCTTGGTAGGGCTGGGCCAGCCCGAGGTCGCGGGTCACCGTCACGTGGCCGCGGGCGCCGACCGCCCCGGTCGTGCTCGGTCGCGGATCGACGTCGAGCAAGCGGTTCGCCAAGTGCGTCGGGCTGAGCGCCGTCGCCACGCACGCGCGCACCCGCCCGTCACCGTGGGCGTCAACGACCACCTGACCCACGGGGCCGCCGCCTTGCAGCTGGATCCGCACGCGCTCGCGCTCGCCCTTGCCCAGTGTCGCCAACAACGCCCCGGCCGTGAGCGCGCGACCCAGCACCACCGCCGCGATGCCCCGCGCCTGTTGTCGATCGCAAGCTTCGCGGATCGCGTGGGTGGTGATCGCCGCGACCACCCGGATCGTCTCGGGCTCGTTGATCGCCCGCAGCAGCGCGTCTGTGGCCGGCATGGCCGGCAAGCTACTCCAACTAGGCGGCCTCGAACATCCCTACCCGGGGGGGCCGGAGGTGCTGTCGAACCCGAGGGTGACGCGCAGGCGGTCCATCTGCCCGACCGTGTTGCCCATGGTCGTGTGCGTTTGCAGGTCGCCATCGATCGCGCGCTCGACGTTCTCTGGGACGGCGTTGTCACCCAGCGCGACGAAGCTGGCCACGTAGTTGCCGTACTCGACGGTCTGATCCGAGAAGTTCAGGCTGATCTCGGCGAGGTTGAGCCCACCGCCGGCCGGGAGGGCCTGCGTGAACGTGCCCGAGATCGTCAGGTAGCTGCCGTCGAGCTGAAAGCCGCCGTCCTCGTCAGAGTAGTAGACGTCGTAGAACTCGCCGCTGGCGCCCGGGATGTCGTGGTTGTTGTTCAGGAGCGGATCGTCGAGTCGCACGGTCAGCTCGGGGCCGTTGACCGTGAACGTGAACGGGGTCGGGGCCATGCCGCCGGTGCGCTCGTAGAAGGTGATTGACTCGAGGTTGGGCAGGTCCATGACCGGGACGAGCTCGACGGGCGGGAGATCGTCGGGGGTGCCAAGGTCGAACTTGGGGCCGTCATCGCCGTCGCCGTCGCCGTCACCGGTTGGATCGCCGTCTCCATCGCCGTCGCCGTCGCCGTCGCCATCTCCATCGCCGCTGCCGTCGCCGTCGCCATCTCCGCTCGACCCCGACTCGCCCTGGGTGGTGACGCCGCCGGTTGGATCACGCCCGTCGTCAGCGCCCGGCTTGGCGCACGCGAGGGTCAGCAACAGAGCACACAGGCTAGGTGAAGAGGCGCGCATGCCCCCAGACTATCCGATCCTATGTGCGCGGGACGAACTCGGGACAGGTTCGGTGCCAAGCGGTAACTGATGGTTGTGAGCCCATGCAACGATCCGTCCGCATCCCCACCACCCTCCTCACACTCGTGACCTTGGCCGGCTGCCCGATCGGCGACAAGCAGATCGGAGATCCACCCGACAGCATGGTCGACGGCGACGGCGACGGCGACGGCGATGGCGACGGCGACGGCGACGGCGACGGCGACGGCGACGGCGATGGCGATGGCGATGGCGACCCCTTTGACAACTGCGTGGGGCCGTTCGAGACGCCCTCGGTCGACAAGGACTGCGACGCGATCGGGATCGGCTGCGACAACGCGACGCTCCACTTCAACCCCGATCAGCTCGACCAAGACCAAGACGGCTTCGGCGATGTCGCGGATCTCTGCCCGCTGATCGCCTCGAACATGAACACCAGCGACAGCGACAAGGACGGGATCGGCAACGCCTGCGATCGCTGCCCACGCCCGATCGCCGACTATTCGATCGACGGCAGCATCAGCGACGCCAGGCTGTGGGTCCGCAATGTCCCGTGGAACGGCGACTTTGATCGAGATGGGATCGGCGACGTGTGCGACAATTGTGTGGCAATCCCCAATTGTGGCGACTACGGCCCAAACAACCCCGCGCCGCACGGGGCCGAGGTCAACGAGGACCCCGATCTGTGCCAGACCGACGTCAACCAAGACGCGATCGGCGACGCGTGCATCGACCCCAACACCAACCTGCCGATCATGCTCGACGGCGCCGCCGGCCCGGTCGGCTTTGGGCCCAACGACGACTTCGATCAAGATGGCTTGAGCAACGCAATCGACGGGTGTCCGCGAATCCCGGTGGTCCAACACCCATGCAACGACGATGTCGACTGCCCGCCAAGCTCGACGTGCGGCGACGCGGGCGTCTGCAACCACCCGGACGCCGATGGGGATCTCGTCGGGGATGTCTGCGATACGTGTGCGTACACGAGCAACCCCATGCAGGTGTCCGAAATTGGCATGGCGATCGACGACGAGGACCGCGACTTCATCGGCGCCGCGTGCGAGAGCCACGCCGACTGCAACACGCGCAAAGGCGCCCGACCGATTCGCTTCTACGACGTCGTGGTCGAGGGTAGCTGCTGCGTGACCACCTACCCCGGCGATGGTCAGCTGCATGATCCCTCGGGTCTGCCCGTGACCCGCACGTGCAGCCCACAAGACGAGCAAGGCGGGCTGTGTCGGCAGCTGCCAGCTCCCGTGCTCGTCGCCCCGGGTGTCGTCGAGCTACCGGGCGGCTGCGAGCAGGCGCTGGCCGACGCGGGCAAGCAGCAAGCGTCCGCGTTGACCCTTGCGGACGTCGGCGGGAATCCGCTCGAGCTGTGGTCCCACGCCTGCCGGCTGCCGCCGCTGGATCACGACTTCGACGGGCTCGGCGACGCCTGCGACCCGTGTCCGTTTGCGTTCGACCCGTTCAACGAGGTGTATGTCGACGATCAGGACATGGCCTGGCCAGACCTGGGCGCGGCGTGCAACGGAGTGTTCGAGCAGGTGCCTGGCGCCATGTGCATGTGAAAGCCGTGGCACCCAGCGCGGGTCAGGGCTGAGCTCAATCCAAGCGCAGGTCCGCGAAGCTGGGGATCCCGCGAGGGTCCATCTCGAAGTCCCGCACCCGCCAGCTGTGCACCGCCACGCTCGCCCCATACATCAAGGGCACCAACGGCCACTGCTCTTCAAACAGCTCGATCACGGCCCCGAGCTCCGCGGGCTCGCGCTGCGCCGCCGCGAGCCGCCGGTCCATCTCGGGATCTGCGTAGCCACCCAGATTCGTCGTGCTGGCCATGGGCGTGCCCGCCCGTGGGATCCGCTTTGACGACAACAGCGCGCTCAGGAACTCTACGGGCTCGGGCGTCTCGGCGATGTACCCGGACAAGATCAGGTCATGCTCACCGCGCCGCACGGCGTCGAAGAAGCGCTCGGGTGAGTCTGCCTGCTGAATGATCACCCCGATCCCCAGCACCCCAAATTGCTCGGCGATGACGTTGGCGACCCCCATTGGATCGGGCAGGTAAGGCCGCGGTCCCCAGACCACGAGCATGCGCAGCGAAGTTGGCTTGTCGGCGATCTCGGCGAGCGCCTTCGCGGCGATCTCTTCACCGTAGCTGGGCAGGCTGCGCCGACTGGGCGCGAGCGCGGGCGGCAGCAAGCCACGCGCGGCGAAGGCAGCGGGGTTGTCGTGGCTGGTCCGCGCGATCGCCCATGGATCGATCGCGGCCGAGAGCGCCCGCCGAACCGCGGGGTCGCGCAGCCACGGCCGCCGACAGCCAAACGCCAAGAACGCGGTGCTCTGGCCGGGTTGGTAGACCTTGCGGACCCCCTGCAGACCCTTGGCGACCTCGCGCGGGAGCATCATCGTGAAGTCGATCTCGCCGCTCTCTAGCGCCTCGCGCAGCTTGCCGGGCTTGTTGTCCTCATCGAGGGGGTAGGCCCAAAACTCGATGCGCTCGATCGACGGCCGCGCGCGCGACCCAGCCAACCAATGCGGATTGCGCTCGAGGGTCAGGACCTTGCCTGCGGACGCGATGTTCTCTTCGACGATCGCGTACGGGCCCGTGCCGATCCAGTGCTTGGCCCCGCGCTTGCCGATCACGCTCCAGATCTGCGCGAGGTGGGGCTCGAGCACGACGTCGCGCTCGAGACAGTTGAACTGAACGCGGCGCCCGCCAGCCGCGTTGACCTTGGACACCGCGCGCAGCGGCGCGACGTGCTGCAGCGAGGCCGCGACGTCCTCGGGCTGCACCGCCGTGCCGTCGCTGAACGACAGATCGTCGACCAGCCGCAGCGAGTAGCGGGGCATGCCCGTGAGCGCGATGGTCTCGAGCCGCAGCTCGTGGGCGAGGTAGCGACTGTCGGGGACGATCTTTCCATCGGTCCGGGTGTAGAGCGTCTCGAAGCACTGGTTGCGGACGATCACGCCCGACAGGTCTTGCGCCTCCCAAGGATCCAGACCGCCCCAGCCACCGAGCAGACCCACGCGCAAGGTGGTGGGATCGGCCTCGTTCGTCTTGCTCGTCCGGCTCACTGAGGCGATTGTTTCAGACCGCGGCCGATGGGGCAAAGCTGGTCCCCAGATTGGCTCAGGTGGACGGGAGCCCGTCCCTGGCGGGCAAGCGTGGTTGCTGATCGCCCACGGATGCGCACATGGCCGCAGTGAACTGGGAGTCGCTCCGCCCAGACGAGGTCGCGGATATAGTGGGCAGATGTCACTTCGCGCGCGCTTGTTCGTGCCCCCGGGTTCGCGGGTGAAGGTCAGCTCGAGATGGTCTCGTGGTCCGGCGGGCAGTGGTACTTGCTCGTGTCCGAGTACTCCTCCGGCAAGCTCGCGGCCTACGATGTCGACGACAACGGTGACCCGATCAACGCCAGCCGCCGCGACTTCGTGACCGGCCTGACCGGCGCCGAGGGAGCGTTCTTGGATCCCTACAGCGGCGACTTCTTGTTCACGACCTTTGGCGGCGGCAACCGCTTGATCGCGATCCGCGGGTTCATTCCGAATCCGCAGTAGACGGGGGCGGTGGCTCCGGCAGCTCGTGGAACGCGGCCCTGCACTTGGGCACGAAGCCCGCGCGCTGGCACACCCCGGCCGAGGTCGACTCGTCGGCCCAGACCACCACGTGATCGATCCCTTCGGCTCGCAACACGCCCAGCCGATGGTCGAGCAAGCCCTGATAGATGCCCTGCCGCCTGTGCTCGCGCAGGATCGCGGCGCCCTGCAGGTAGCCCAGATCCTGCCCCTGACCTCGCAGCATGCGCAGGGTCGCGGTGCCGATCAGCGCGTCGTGCCAGTAGACCAGCCACGAGCGCAAGTCGTCGTCGTCACGGGCGAGCGCTCTGACGATGAAGGCTTCCGACTCGCGGCGAAACGCCGGCCCGCGCTCCCACGCTCGCGCGTTGACTTCGGCGTAGTCTTCGACATCCCCGGCCCCGACCTCACGCAGCTTCAGCCCCTCGGGCAGCTTGGGCGGTCGCGCGGGCACCCGCATGCTCAAGCCCAGCGCGTACGCCAACCGCTTGATCCCCGCCCGCTCGAGTCGCTCCGACAGATCGTCCGGGGTGCTGCCTGGACCAACAATCCACCGCATCCCGGCCCCGTGCTCGAGGTACGCGCGCTTGACCTCGGCGATCCGAGCATCAGCGGTGTCTTTTTCCAACCGAGCAAGGAACACACCGTTGCGGTTGGGGTGCGGCACCGAGGGCGTCGTGAGCTGCACCCAGTCCGGGCGATCGATCAACACCGCATCAGGTGACAACGCGAGCGCGTCGACTAGCACGCGCTCCAACTCGATGGCGCCAAGCTCGACCATGGCCGTGGATAGCAAGCATGGCGGCTCGTGTCGAGACTCGCAGCCCCCCCTGTGGCGGCAAATATAGCCCCCTGTTAGGGGGCCACCAGCCCATCGAGGGAGCGCCAGCGACCGACGCCGCGCAGCGGCGGGAGCATGGCAAAGTGCCAAGCCCGCTGTGGGGGTCAAAAATAGCTAGTGAGTTGTTTGGGCTCGACCTCGATCACGGTGCCAAGCTTGGCGAGCGCCTGCAGATCCACCCGACTCCGATCACCGACAATACTAATGATCGTCGGCCGATCCGCGTACCCGCTCGCGTAGGTCTGGACCTGCTCGACCCCCAGGGTCTGGATCTGCTCCCACTCCCACGGCCGCGGATCCTGCTTCTCGCCCTCGCGATCCCAGCTGTCGACCCACAGCACGATCCAGCGCGGATCAATGCGGCTCGCCCGGTACTCGGCATCGAGCGACTCGCGGGTCTGGCCCAGTCGGTTGGCGTCGATCGGGCGCTCGCGCAGCAGCTGCAAATATAGTGTCAGCGCGTCGACGGTCTTGTCGGCCTGGGTGCCCATCCCGCCCACCAGCGCGCACTCGTCTTCCGGTGTGACGCCGCGCGCGACGTAGGCATACGCATAATAGGCCAGCCCCCGCGCTTCGCGGATCTCTTGAAAGATCAACGAGCTCATGCCGCCGCCAATATAGTTAGCAAAGTACTCCGAGACGGGGATCTGGTCGTGCGGCAACAGCCCCTGGGGGATCGCCAGCGAGACCGCGGACTTGGCCACGTCCTTGTGCAAGAAGTAGATCGTGGTGCCCTGCGCGCCGTCGCGAAACCTTCGTTGCTCGCGGGGCCCGGCTGGCTTGTGCTTGCGGCCCAGGCCCACGACCTTCGCGGCCTCGGCTGGCGTGCGCGGGCCGTAGTAGAGCGTGGAGTGGGTGTAGTCGGGGAAGCTGGTCAGCTGCTTGCGCAGCTGCTTGGCCGTGACCTTGTTGATCGCGGCGTTGCTTGGCTGGCGCAGATACGCGCTGCGGTCACCGTAGCTCGCGTAGGCGGACAGCATCTGGGCCAGGTTGTCCGAGTCGTCGAGCTCGTCTTCCCGCTCGCTGATCAGGTTGCGGCGCAGGCCCGCCAAGGTGTCATCGTCAAATTTGGGATCGCGGATCCAGGCCTCGACCAGCTGCACGCTCTGCTCGAGGTTCTTGTCGAACCCCTCAATATCAATGTTGCTGTATTCCGCGCCGCAGGCGAAGCTCACGCTGGTCCCAAGCGCGAACAGCTGCTTTTGCAGCGCTTCGGCCGAGGTGGTCCCCGAACCCGAGCGCTCGAGCAGCTCCAGCGCCACGCACAGCATCTGCGCTTTGCGGTGCCCCCGATCAAACCGGTACTTCAGCGAGAACAGGTCATTGCGGGTGTTGCGAGCCGCGATCATTGGCCCGGCCGGCAGCACCAGGTGCTCGTAGTGCTCGCCCTCGACGAGCCACTCTGGCTCGAGCTGGGACGCTGGCATCGCCTTGATGTCGGCCGCAAACGGGCTCTCGCGGGTGGCGTCGATGTCGATCGGCGTGATGCTGGGCTTTTGAATGTTGGGAAGGTCTTGCGTGCCCGACTTGCGGTTGACCACCACATACGAAGAAGTCAGGTATTGGTTGGCCACGCGAATCACGTCTTCGCGGGTGACCGCGCGCAGCCGCTGGTCGCGTGCGATCATCTCGGCCCACGGACGCCGCTCGATGTAGGACTCCATCATCCGCGAGACCCGGCCGTGGTTGCTCTCGAGCGTTCGTTTGTCGCGCAGGTCCTCATGCAGCTTGATCGCGTCGATCTCGTCCTGCGTGAACTCGCCAGCCGCGAGCTTGGCGACGACCCCGTACAACAGCTGCTCGACCTCGGCGTGGGTCTGATCTTGTCGCAAGGTCGCGCGGACGCCAAAGTAGCCCGCGTCGTTGAGGTGGCTGGCCCACGAGCCGGCGTCTTGGACCTTCTGCGTGAGCTCGAGCTCGACGTTGAGCAGCCCGCTGCTGGAGTTGTCCATCAGCCAGTCGGCCACGACTATCGCCGGCTCGTCGGCGTGCGTGACGTTGACGGTGCGCCAGGCCATGGTCACGCTCTGCTCGCCCTCGGCGATGACCTCGTGCTCGACGCGGCCCTGCAGCGGCGGCAGCTTGGCCGGCGCCTTGGTCCCGATCGTGCGCGCAGGGATCTGGCCCAAGCTGGCTTCCAGCACCGGTAGCGCCGTCGCAGCGTCAATGTCCCCGGCCAGGATCACCGCCATGTTGTTGGGCGCGTACCAGTCCTGGAAGTACTGGACCATGTCGCCATAGGCCGGGTTCTTGAGGTGCTCGACCACGCCGATCGTTGGCTGGGTGCCGTAGGGGTGCTCGGGAAACAAGGCCAGCAGCATCGTGTCCCAGATCCGGCTCTCGGGGCGATCGATCGAGAGGTTCTTCTCTTCGTAGACCGCCTCGAGCTCGGGATAGAACAGTCGGAACACCGGGTCAGAGAAGCGCTCACCCTCGATCTTGGCCCACGCTTCGAGCCGGTTCGAGGGCACGTCGCCGATGTAGGCCGTGACCTCGTTGCTGGTGAATGCGTTGACGCCCTCGATCCCCAGCGCGGCGTACATGCGATCGAGCTCGTTGGGGATCGCGTACGCGGCCGCCGCTTGGGTGTGCTGATCGATCTCGCTGAAGATCTGCGCGCGGCGAGCCTCGTCGGCGCCGCGCAGCTCGGCGTAGAGCTGCGCGATCGCCTCGAGGTGAACCTGCTCGGCCTCGAGGTCCAAGGTCCCGTAGTCGTCGGTGCCCTTGAACAGCATGTGCTCGAGGTAGTGCGCGAGGCCGGTCGAGTTGGCGGGGTCGTTGCGGCTGCCCGTGCGCACGGCGATCCACGCCGAGAACCGCGGCTTTTGTCGATCCGTGCTGATGTAGACCGTCATGCCGTTCGACAGGCGATGCACGGTCACGCCCATCTCGTCGCCCGCGATCGGGGTCTCGACCAGCGGCGGCAACTCCGAGGCCGCGAGGATCTGCGCGGATGTCAGCTGCTTGGCGGGCGGGGTCTTGTCTTCGACGGGCGGCGTCGTGTCTGGCGTGCGGCAGGCGAGCGGCAGACTCGAGAGCGCGGCCACCAGCAGGAGGTGGCGCGAGGCGGAGGCGCGGTTCATGCGCGGGACATAGCATATCTCTGCGCAATAGCGCATGACGTTTGATCCCTTGCGCTGTACAGACGCGCGATTCACGGGACTTTTGCCGAAAAACTTGCGCTGCGCGCCTCTTTCCGCGTCTAGATATTTATCTACACTCCGGCCGATGTCCCGCACTCTCGCACTGTGTTTCGTGTTCGTCGGATTCGCCGCTGGCTGTGGCGACAAGGGCGGTGACGCCAACGCGGCTGCCGAGGCCGAGAAGGTCTGGCAGGAGCGCTGCGTCACCTGCCACGGCCCGGACGGCGGCGGCAACGGACCGGGCGCTGCCGCGCTGGCGGTCAAGCCTCGCTCGTTCAAGGATCCGACCTGGCAGGCCAGCACCGACAACGACCGGATCAAGAAGGTCATGGTCGAAGGCGGCGCGGCGGTGGGGCTGAACGAAGCGATGGCGCCGAACCCCGATCTGAAGGACAAGGTCGCCGTGCAAGACGAGCTGGTCAAGAAGATCCGCAGGCTCGCGCAGTAGCATTCGTTTTTGACCCCCACAGCCGCCTTCGCACTTTGCGGTCACTCGCTGCGCTCGCTCCCAATTGGCTGGCTGTGCGCGATGGCATGTGTGGCCCCCTGAAGGGGGCTTTGTCGTGCCAACTCGAGCGCTGGATCCGAGTGGCGGCTCGTAGCAACTCGAGCCGAGTGACGCCTGTTTGGGTGAGCGGAGGGGGTTCGCGTCCACTTCGCGGTAGGGTGGGGCGATGGAGATCAACAGCAAGGGCGCCCCCGATCCGCGCGAGAACCTGTTTGGCGGCGTGGGCACGGTGAAGGTCTGGAATCTGCTACGCCGCAGCGCACCGCCGTTCACGGCCGTGCTCGCCTGCGAGCTGGATCCGGGCGGCCGCGTGGGGCGGCATCGGCAAGAGGAGTTCCCCGAGATCGTGATCGGGATCGAGGGCCTCGGCGAGGCGGTCGTGGGCAAGCAGCAGTTTGGCCTGCGGCCTGGCGATGTCGTGCATCTGCCGGTCGGCGAGACCTTGGAGATCATCAACCACTCGGATACGGCGCGGTTGCAGTACCTGATCATCAAGGCCCGCTGACAGGTTGGTCGCCTGCTGCTCGGGGACAGCGATCCCGGCGACCTGAGCAGGACTACTGCGCGGGCGGAGCTGCAGCGTCGCCCGCCCCAGCGCCGTAGGTCTCGATGCACGCGCCCAAGATGTCGGGCAGGTCCTTCTTGTAGTCCGCGGGCGCGGCTCCCATCGCGACGATCTGGCAAGCCGCGATCTCGATGCTGCCAGCCTTCACGCAGCCGGTCTTGACCATGCCCAGCTGCATCTCTTTGGCCTCGTTCCAGCGCGTGAGGCCCTCGCCGTCGTAGTGCTTTTGCATGAACTCGTCCTGCGCGGTCGCAACCCCGGCGCAGGCGGTCTCGATGTCCTTCGGCAGCTCCTCTGGCAAGGTTGCGAGCGCCTTGATCGCGGCGGCCTTGTCGGCAACGGCCTTCTCCTCGGCGGCCCGCTCGGCCTTCTTCGCGGCCAGCCGCTCCTCGAGCTCCTTGTCGGCCTCGGACTTTTCTTCGGCCTTGTCGTCCTTCTTCTCCTCCTTCTTGTCGCACGCGGGCAGCAGCGCGCAGAGCAGGAACGAGGACAGGATCAGCTTCGAGGTTCGCTTGAGGTGCAGCATCGAGGTGGCCGGATGATGCCACGATCACGGGCTGCGCGTCTGCGCGGGTCGCTCGCAAGCTCAGGAACGGGCGCGGCGCGGTGACAGGACTTGCGCGACAGCACCCAGAGGGGTCCCACCTGGGCTTCCGAGCGCTGCGGGATCGACGCGCCCCCCACTTCGTCGGGGCGCGTGGTCGCGGCCAAGCCCCGTGCACGCGTCGCCGCTCAAAGGTCGTCGAGCTTGGTCTTCACATCTGACGAGGTGGAGATTTTCTTGCCAACGGTGACGAAGACCCACGGATGATCGCTGTAGTATCCATCCTCGGTCGATTGATCACCGACGACCGGCCGGGCGTCGCCAGAGATCGTGTTTCGATAGATGCTCGTCGAATCGTTGGTGACCACCGCGTTCATGAATCGCAGCATGTCCACGCCCAACCCCGCGCTCCACTTCAGCTTCTCCGCTAGCACCTTCTTGCCCTTGTCCGAGTTATTCTTGCACTGGCCCACGTACTTGGACGAAAAGTGCACCCCACACACGGACAGCTGCACGCCGCCCAGGGTCTTACTGAGGACCAGCACGTTCTCTTTATTGTCGGTGACCCGGCGCTTGATCGCAAACACGGCATTCGCCTCGTGAGTGCTGCGGTGCTCGGCTCGCACATAGCAGGCTATTTGCTGCTTCCAGTATTTCGGGCTCCCCTTCTCATTGTACTTCTGGGCTGACTTCGCCTGCTTGAGATACTTGACATCAAACACCAGCAGCTCGTCCGGAAACTGATTATACTTGAATTCCTCGGACAGAAAGATCACGTCTGGGTAGGCCCGCGGGACCCCGTCGGGGCGCGCCAAGTGATTCATCAGGCAGCCGCACGCAATGTAGCCCCCGAGGTTGCCAACCCTGGTGTGCAGAAACAGCTTCCTTTCCCATTCCCGATCGTGACGACTGCTCATCTTGGCGACCGCGCCCTCGGCGATCGCGTTGTGTTCGATGCTCCATTTGAACTTCTTGTCGCTTCAACGGCGGCCCCACCACGATGTTCATCGACAGCATGGTCTGGCCGTGGCAGATCGGGGCCAAGAAGGCTGTCTCGTTCTTGCCGCAGGTCGAGCATTTCCAGTGGTTCATGGGGTGGTGCCTTCGACAGCGCCCAACACCCCAACCTGCGAGCTCGTCGGTCGTTGGCGACCAGGCGCGGGCTCCGCGGACCTGTCAGGATCGAGGGTCAGGACGTCACAACATATCGCCAACCCTCGAACATCCTCAAAATTTGCGTGATCCTTCCGGCTCGCCGCTCGAGGCCACCCGCGTTGCCGCTCGCGCGCCAACGCTCAGAGCGTGCCGAGCCAAGGCCCAGCACGCTACAAATCCAACCGTAATGAGTAGCTCGCCGCCCTGGGTGAACCAATCTACGAAGGCGTCCGCAAGCGGGCGAGAAGCCCTCGCCCGAGCTGAAAACAATTCAGCCCTTGGTGCGGAACATGATCTTCACCGAGGCCGCGATCGTGAGGTCCTCGGGGATCACCGGCGTAGCGACCGACTTGGCCTCGAGCGCCTGGGTCCGAAAATACCGCTGCTCGGCGCGTGGATCGATCTCGATGGCCTCGGGCCCCTCGAGCTCGATGTCGGTGGCCTTGGCGACGAGCCGCGCCTCGTCGCAAGCCTGCTTCACGGCCATGCGCAGGGCGTCTTCGCGAAATGGGGTCTCGTCCTGCAGACGAAAGCTCATCCCGCTGCTCTGGTTGGCGCCAGCCTTGACCCCAGCGTCGAACACCTGGCCGGCGTAGCCCACCTTGGTTCTGACCTGGACCCCGTTGCTGGCCCGAAAGCCGACGATCTTGGGAATATTGGTCTTCGGGTCATACGTGACGATCGGGTTGACCCCGAGTCCCGTCGTTGTCACCCCGTGGTTGGGCTGGGCCGAAACAGCCTTGAGTACGGCGTCGGTTTGATTGGCGGCGCTGACCACCGCTTCGGCCGCGGTCTTGCCCTCGGTCAGCACCCGCAGGTGCACCACGGCTTCGTCGGGTGCGACCTTGATGTCACCAGTTCCAGTTACGCGTAGGGTCCCATGCTTATCTTTCATCATAGTCTCCGTTGGCTGGGTATCCTGTCACGATTTCATGGGCTGGTCGGACGCTGCTGCCCCGCAGCGTTTGCGACCCGTCACTCGCGAAGTCGTGATGATTTTCGCGGGCCGCAGCCCTGGCATTCGCGGTTGGTGTAGAGTCCCAGGATGAGCCGAATCCTCGTCATTGGCGGCAGGGGCGACAGCGTCAACGCGCCGCCCAACGCCGCGATCGCGCAGATCACCGCGGGGCTCGAGCGCGGCGGCGGCGAGCAGGCCGTGCTGCGGTGGTCACCGCCGGGTTGAACCCGGGGTCGAAGCGCGTCGAACCAGGCGTCGAATCAGGCGCCGAAGCGGCCGCGATGACGGATGCGCGCCAATCGGATCCGAGTTCGCGCCAAGCCGTGGTCAACCTGCGAGGTCGCCCGCATGGTCCGGCGCGATGACCCTCGCACCCGCGCAGCGACTCCCTCTCCTCGGCCTGTTGGGCGCCGTCCCGTTGGTTGGCTGCCTCGCCTGCATCGACGTCGATCTTGGCGGAAGCACGACCACTGCCGACCCCACCAACAGCAGCGCCACGACCGGCGATCCCAGCACCGGTGACGGCGACGGCGACCCCGGTGACGGCGACGGCGACCCCGGCGACGGCGACCCCGGCACGACCGGCAGCGACGAGACGATCATCGAGTTGGTCCCGCAGCAAACCTTGACCGACGCGGGCCCGAGCCAAGTGGTGCAGGCCGTGGCGCTGAGCCCCGCCGGAGACCGCGTCGTCGCGGCCATGGGCGCCAATCGTGTGGTCGTGTTCTCCCTCGCCGACGCGAGCGCGAGCACGGTCCACACGATCGGCGGCGGCGACCTGTTCGAGGCTGGCGCCGCGGTGTGGGGCGCCAAGGGCTTCGCGGTGGGGACCTTCAGCTCGTGCCTGGTGTTTGATGCCGCTGGCAGCCTGGCCCACGAGCTGCCGGATCGCTGCTCGTACTTGGCCGTGTCCGCCGACGGCGAGACCCTCGTGCGCACGACCACCGACGCCGTCGCCACCGTCGGGTTCGAGAGCGGCTTGGTGACGGCATCCGCGCCGATGGTCAGCCCTTCGGGCCTTGGCTTCGACGGCGAGCGCGTTCACGTGCTCGAGAACGACGGTGAGTTCACGATCGGATCGCGGACCTTGCCAAACCTCGACGGCGCGCAGACCCACGCCATCGATGTCCGCTCCCTGTTTGGCGGACCCCTGCGGGGGACCTTGCGCTACGCCGAGGCCAAGCTGTGGTCCGACTTCACGGGTTCCCCCGTCTCGCTCGTGACCGAGGGTCTCGAAGATCAAAAGGCGCTCGCGGTCAGCGAGGATCGGCGCTGGGCGGCGTCGGTGGGGTTTGCCGCCGGGATTCACCTGTACGACGCGGCCACCGGTCAGCACCTCGCACAGGCCACGCTCGACACCGCCAACGCTGGCGGGCTCGGCTTTGACGCGAGCGCGGATCGGCTGGTGGCGGGCAGCAACACTGGCGTCGCCGTGTTCGGGATCATCGAGACGCCGGCACAAAACTGACGCGCTTCACAGCCGCTGGGCCGCGCGCCAGGCCGCGGGAGGCATACCCGTCTCGCGGGCGAACAGCTCGGTGAACCGTTGCGGCGCGGCGAAGCCCAGCTCGAACGCGATGTCCTTGATGTCGCGATCCGACTCGCGCAGCCGCTGCATCGCCGCGGCGACCAACGCCCGGCTCTTCTCGCGGGCGAAGTTGGTGCCGGCGTCGCTGAGCCGGCGCTGCAGCGTGCGCGGGCTCTGGCCGGTCTGGCGGGCCGCCTGCGCCAGCGTGAGACTGGCCCCGGCTGTGGCGAGCAGCCCGGCGAGGCGCTCGAGCTCGGGGCTGGTGACGCGGGTGTGGTCATGCAGCTGCTCGCGCAGCCTGGCCAACCACGGCGACCGCTCGACGAGCGCGGGTCGCAGCCAGGTCAGGGCCTCGCGCTCGTGGGTGAACACGCGCCCCTCGAAGGGCAGCGGAACGACCCGGTGAAAGCCCTCGGCGAGCATCGCGACGACGCCCTCTGGCCGAACCACCGCTTCCTTTTGGATCCCCTCGAGGTAGCGGGGGCCGGTCGCGTAGTACCGCATGACGCGGGTCATCGCGCCGGAGCTGACACCCGTGACGTCGCTGAGCACGATCAGCTGCAAGCGACGCCGCGGCCCGCAACGCGCACAAGCCTCGAGGGTCGCGACCAGCTCCTCGGCGTCCTCGGCCTCGAGCCGACCCCAGGCCAGCAGCACGAACAGGTCGTCGCCCGGCGACGCGCACCAGAACCGTCGGGCCTCGAGGCGATGCTCGCTCGGGGCCGCGAAATAGCGCGAGGCATCGGTCGTCCGCTGGGCTAGCGACACCCGCGGAGCATAGTGTGCGAGCGCGCCAACCTCTACGCGGACCGGTGCTGGGCACCACGCCACCCCCCTGACGGCCCGGTCTCTTGCGGGCTTGTCGGTCTCTGGGCACTCTCCCTCGTGCAGGAGGTACGTTGTTGGTGACCACGAGTATCCGTTCAGGCTGGTGCCGGGAAGATTCTTCCGCACCGTCTCTCGGGCACTGGTAGGGTGGACGCGGTGAGCATGCCCGTGGACAAGAAAGCAAGACTCGCTGCGACCTTGCGGAGTGGCGCAGATGCCTCGGTCCTTGGTTCGCTCAGCGGGGCCGACCTCAGCGAGGCCAACCTCCGCGGAGCTGACCTTCGCAAGGCCGACCTCAGCAAGGCCGACCTCAGCGAGGCCGACCTCAGCGAGGCCGACCTCAGCAAGGCCGACCTCAGCGAGGCCATGCGCCGCGGAGCCAGGTTGCTCCGATGGAAGTTCTTCGCGAAGAACATGCCACCTTGGATGTCAGACACTCGGGCCAACCTGATGAGCAGGGCCAACCTCAGCGGGGCCGACCTCAGCGGGGCCAACCTCAGCGGGGCCAACCTCAGCGGGGCCAACCTTCGCAAGGCCGACGTCAGTGGGGCCGACCTTCGCAAAGCCAACCTCGGAGGGGCCGACCTTCGAGGGGCCGGCCTCCGTGGGACCGACCTCCGTGGGACAGACCTCCGTCGGACCGACTTTCGCTGGACTGATCTTCGCGGCGCTGAATTCGGGGTGTCCGAACTCAGCGGGGCCTACGTCCGCGGGATCAGGCTCGACGGGTCCAAACTCGGCGGGATCAAGCTCAGCGGGGCCGAACTCCGCAGGGTCAACTTCGAGGCGGCCGACCTCAGCGGATCCGACCTCAGCGGGGCCGACCTCAGCCGGGCCGAACTCAGCCGGGCCGACCTCAGCAAAGCCGACCTCAGCAAAGCCGACCTCAGCAAAGCCGACCTCAGCAAAGCCAAGCTCCTGGGGGCCGACCTCCGCGAGGCCAAACTCCTGTGGGCCAACCTCCGCGGGGCCGACCTCCGCAAAACCGACCTCCGCAAAACCGACCTCAGCAGGGCTGACCTCAGCAAAGCCGACCTCGGCAAAGCCGACCTCAGCGGAGCCCACCTCGCTCGAGGGAGGTTGGCTCAAACTAATCTCGGCAGGGCCGATCTTCGCGGTGCCAACCTCAGTGGTGCCGACCTCAGTGAGGTCAACCTCGGTGGGGCCAACCTTCACAGTGCCAACCTCCGTGGGGCCAACCTCCGTCAGGCCAACCTCGGCGAGGCCGAACTCGGTGGGGCTGACCTCCGCGAAGCCAACCTCGAGGCGGCCGACCTCCGCGGAGCCGAACTCAGCGGGGCCGACCTCAGCAGGGCCAAACTCCAGGGGACCAAACTCCAGGGGACCAAACTCCAGGGGGCCAAACTCTCTGGGTCCATACTCGGCCGGAACGATCTCAGCGGGGTCGACCTGGTTGGGGTCGACCTCCATGGGGTCGATCTCGGTGGAGTCGACTTTCTCGGGGTCGACTTCAGCAGGGTCGACCTCCGTGGTGCCACCTTCCTTGGAGTCGACTTTCGTGAGGCCGAACTCCGCGGGATTGACTTCCGCCGGGTCGACTTTAGCGGAGCCAACTTTAGCGGGGCCAACTTTGGTGGGGGCGACTTCAGCGGGGCCAAGTTCAGCGGGACCAACCTCAGCGGGGCTAACTTCAGCAATGCCGACTTCCGTGAGGCTAACTTCCGGAAGGCTAACTTTAGCGGGGCCAACTTTAGCGGGGCCAACTTTGGTGGGGGCGACTTCAGTGGGGCCAACTTTGACGGGGCTAACCTGGTTGGGGCAAACCTCGGCGGGGCCAACCTGACGGGGACCGACTTCCGTAGGGGGCAGCTGAGCGGGGTCAACCTCAGCAGGGCCAACCTCAGCAAAGCCTACCTTGCGGGAGCCGACCTGAGCGGGGCCGACCTGAGCGGGGCCGACCTGAGCGGGGCCGACCTGACTGCGACCGACCTGAGCGGGGCCGACCTGAGCGGGGCCAGGCTGAGCGGGGCCAGGCTGAGCGGGGCCAGGCTGAGCGGGACCGACCGCAGCAGTGCCGACCTCCGCGGGGCCATCCCAAGCGGCGACGACCTCCACGGAAGCGACCTTGTCGGGACCGATAGCATGTCGCTCACGATTCACGTCGACTTGGAGGCGCTGAACGTTCCTGTCGTCGGCCGGCTCATTGCTGCGTTGCAACGTTCATATGCGGCCAACACGGGGGGGATGCTTGAACTCGTGGACTCGGAGCCCCTCCCGCCTCAGCCGCCTCGACAGCAAAAGCGGGATCTCACCGATGTCGGATGACGGTGAGGGCAAGGCCCCAGGCTCCGGGCCGAAATCCGCTGCACTGACGGCGGTACCTTCGAGCGATAGTGTTCCGTTCTTTGCCAAGTGGTGGCAGGAGATCCGCAATATATTCGCGGGCAAGAACGACGCCGTCGATCAGGAAGGCGAGTTGCTCGCTGGCGCCCTGATGAGAGCCCCACGCGACCACGCGAGCAAGCAACACTTTCAGAACGAGGAGTCGACGGCGAGGGCCGATCACGAGCGGAGTATGGCGGAGAAAGCCAAGGCCGAGACCGCGGCGATCGAGCGCCGCGCCGAAGTCGACCTGGCGATCGCCAAGGCCACCGCCGAGAAGATACGAGCAGAGGCGGACAAGTGCCGCGCAGAGGCGATGAAGATTCAGGGGGAAACAGAGGCTATCCGCGTCTCGACGGCACGCGAGCTGCTCTTGGCGAAGGTGGAGGCGGAGGCCGCAGGCTATAGGTTTGTCGCCACCGAGGTTGACGGGCAGCCTGTGTTTACGATCATCAGGGCCGAAGTCATGTCGCCCCGCTTGATCTCAGTGGAGGTCCAACCAGAGGCTCCGTCCAGGCGCGAACTAGGGTCTGCTTCAACGCCCGGCGAGTGTGTTGATGGGGGCGCGCGTCCGATGTCAGCTCGCCCTCCGACGGCGTCGTAGCTACTTCCGCTCCGTCGGGCGCTTCCCAAGCGCCGCGGACGCGACCTCGCGTCCCGCGTTCACGAGTACCCAGGACACGGTGGTCCAGCCCTTCAGTCGGCGTTGCCAGCGAGGCCCCCCCAGCTTCTCGAAGTGATCGAGCCACTCGAGGGCGTCGCCGATCCCTCCTGGGAGATCCGGCTGGGCACGAGCAACTCGACGAGTCGAATAGGTCGGGCTCCAACCTTGGAGTTCGTGTTGTCCGGCCCAAGCAGCCCGCTCGACACCCGTGGGCGTGGCTGCTGCGGAGGGTGTTAGCGGTCGACATCATGACCTGCCCCCGCTGCCGCGGTGCGATGCGCTTGGTCAAGATCGCCAACAGGTGAGGGACAAGATCAGCGGAGTACGAGGCGGAGGCGGGAGATCATCGGCCGGTGCACACAAGCGAATTTCGCGCGCTACCGGTCCCAACGTTGGGACAATGTCGGGCGGCAACGAGTCGAGTCGCCCCGACTCCGAGTTCGCTCTCCACTGTCTTGGTTCAGCGGAAGCCGGACTATGGGGGTTGATGGACTTGGGAGGCTGTGGGCCGTCGCGGCAGCGCCCGCGACATCGACAAGTCCATCACCTGCATGACCTTACAAATAGGCGCTCAACCTCGCCCTGACTGCGCTGTGCGTACAACGCTTGACACGTAGATCTCAACGCTCTAGCCTGAATGGACACCATCATGGCGGAACTTCGAGACATCGTCTATTTGGATCGGGTAAGGATTGAATCGTATCTCAGCCAACTCGCGGGCGGATTAACCGTGCAAGAGGCTGTCAGCACGCAGAGTGGTGAGGACATAAACGCGGGATTCGGGGCAAACGCCGGGATCGTGGCAATATCTGTGGGCGGCAAGAAGATGAACGCGACATCTGTGGCCACCACAAGGATGCCAGCGTACGCAATCGTCCAGATGCTTGAGTCAGAACTGGTCGAAGAGGGCCTATTAAAGGAAGATTGCTGCAACCTCCTTCCTGGACAAATCGTCCGTGTTCGAGGCGAGATGACGCTGGAAAGCTGGGGGCTGCTCGCCTCGCTTGCGGATAGCGCGCAGGGGGCGGGAACCCTGGCGACCAAGGTCTACTCCAAAACCAAGAGCAACGCGGATCTCGAAGACATTCGACGGGAACTTAAAGCTCTGGAAAGCGCTGCCAAGCAAAAATCGGGGGGTCAAAAGCTCACTCGTCAGGAACAGCAACAACGAACTGCCGCCCTTGCAAAGCGCGTTGGCAATGTCAGCATGTGGCGGGATATTGTTACCGATGGCTACATCGATGACGTGAAGGAGATCATCAAGTTGTTCTTCCAAGATCAGCATCACATTAGGCTTGCTGCGGACGAGACGATACTCGTCGGACTCCTGCGGGAAGACGGTCTCGTCGGGTCAACCATGGAGGAACTCCTGTTTGCGTACGGCACACGACCATCCACTGACTTCACAATTCTGGCTCAGATAGCCGAGGTTGGTCGTGCCGACCCCGTGAACGTCACAGAGATCCCCGCGCGCATGAACGCCTGTATCGATCCCGGAGACCCCATTGGCACTATCCAGAAGATTATTAGGGAAGTGGGCAAGGTGATCTTGCAGATTGCTGAAGAACTGCGAAGGCCATCCGGCGAAGACATGTGCTTCGTTGTTCCACTGGCAATGTACCGGGAGATTCGAAAACCGAAATGAGCCGAGGGGTTCGAGTGGGCGCTCGACTCCGGACGGACGGGGCCCGCCACGGCAGCGAGCAACCCACCGACGTCCGCGCAAGATCGGCGACAAGTACGTAGGCGGCACGCTGAACGCCGCCCACGTCGTCACCCACGAGCAGCACGCGGCCGCCCTCGCCAACCCCAGCCTCGAGCGGCCAGAGCAGTGCGGCGCTTGCAACTGCCCGCGAGTCCACCTCCACGAGCGGCGCACGCGGCTGCTCGATGGTTTCGGCAGCGCGACGGTGGACATCCTGATCTTCCGCTGCACGAACTGCCGCATCATCTGGCGAGTCCTGCCGGCCTTCCTCGCACGGCACCTGGGCACGCATCGTCGAGGCCGTCGATAAAGCCCGCGAGCGCAGCGGCACGCCCAAGCGAACGCGTCAGCGCTGGCTCAGGCGGTTGCGCGAGCGGGCGACGATGCTGGTCGTGGTCCTCGCCCAGCTCGGCCCGGCCGTCACCGCGCTCGACCTCGACGCCGTGCGCCGCGAGGTCATCCTCGGCTACGGCGGCTTGGTGCGGCTGGCCGAACTCGCGGCGCTCGTCGACCACCTCGCAGCGGGCGTGCGGGTCATGTGAGACGCGGGGCATGGGGTCGCCGTCGCGGCCGAAGTCCGCCCCCCCCAGTGGCGTCGACCTCGGCCTAAGGCAGAGCAATGAATGATGACGAGCGACAAAAGATGGCCCTGTGGCGTTACGCGATATTCGGGCGGCTGGTCAGCGTGCGGCTCGAGCACGGCGACCTGCGCGAGCTGTTCCTCGAGGCCGCAGCCAAGCAATACGAGCACCCGCTGAGCCTCCAGCTGGTACATGACTTGGCCCGAACCATCGAGACTTGGTACTACCGCTATCACTCGGGTGGGCTCACCAGCCTCGAGCCGCGACTTCGCAAAGACCGTGGCTGCGCACGCAAGCTCGACGCTGAGCTCGTCTCACTGATCATCCCAGCCAAGGGTGAAAATCCACGACGCTCACTCCGCCGTCTGATCAGCATTCTCGAGCGCGCAGGCAGGGCCACCCCGGGCGAGCTGAGTCGCTCGACGGTCCACCGCATCCTCGTGCGGGCCGGGGTCTCGGGCCGACCGGCGCGTATGCCCGAGACCGAGCGTCGGTCCTTCACCATCGAGCACGCTGGCGACTTGTGGGCCGGTGACATCAAACACAGCCCGCGAGTCATCCACGAGCAGCGCGAGCGTAAGAGCTACTCGATCAACATCATCGATTGTGCGACGCGCTTCATCGTCGCCAGCCGGATTTGCCTGGACGAGGGCACCGTCACGCACGGGGGCGTCCTCAAAGAGGCGTCCGGCATGCGAAGCTTCGACATTGGCATTCGCTGTGCGGCCGACGCCACACCAATCGAAGACTCGAGGCGACGCTCCAAACGCTGAAACGCGCGGGCAACCGAGGGCCGCCCGCGCGCAGGTAGTTGCAATACAAATCTAGAACTCAGAACCAGGACTTCGAGGGCACCGCCGCCGCCGGGATCGCCTCGCGGGACTCAATGACCTTCAAGTTGGCGCCAGTGTGCGGCTCGGTCCTCAGCTCCGCTTGCCGGACGATCGGGGCGTCGCTCTCGGCGACCTCTTCGCTGCGGTTGGAGCCGCCAAGCTGCAGGGCCAGGCGCAGCAGGCTCTCGCGGTTGCCGGTGTTGCTCTTGGCAAAGATGTTGTGCATGTGCCACTTCACGGTCGCCCGGCTGATCTCGAGGTCTTTGCTGATCTCCTCATTGTTGCGACCCGCGAGCACCCGCTCGAGGATCTCTTGCTCGCGCGCGGTCAGCTTGTGGCGACGCGCGAGCCGGTTGACGGCCCAGCGCAGGCGCGTCGGCCCGTCGCCCTCCTCGAGCTCGCGCAGAACACAGTAGCCAAGGGCCTCGAGCACCGCGCTCACGCGGTTGGCGTCATCGTCATGGGTAACCCAAATACGAACTTCGGTGGAGGGAGTGGTTGCGGTGGTGGTTGCGGTGATTTCATTCGACACGGCGATAACCTCGACTTCTGAGCTCGCGCTCGATCAACCCGACCGCGGCCGGGCTATAAAGGTGGGAGACGACGGCGCGATCTCGGCCGACGGCCTTGTTCAGAACTGCTTTGCTGTGAACCTTGCTGTCGCGCAGACCGGTCGTGGTGATGACCTGGCCAACGCGCTGGGCAGAGACCCCGAGGTGGCGACGAGCGATCTGCGTGGGGCTCAGCCAGCCCGGCTCGATCATCGGCTTGAGCTGCCACAGCTCGCCGCACAGGGCGATCTCGGCGGCGACGACTCGGTAGGCCCAGATGACCTCGGGATCGATCTCTTGTTGGGCCTCGAGGGCGTCGCACAGACCGACCAGCGCGTCGTACTCCCAGCGTCGTCGCTCGAGATCGATCCGCTCACGAACGATCGCCGCGGCCTCGCGCTGCAGCGGTGATCCGCTTGGCCTACGCATGGCGGCAACATCTGGAATCACCCGCTCTCGCAGATGCGCGAGCAAGCGACGGGCGATCGAAGGTGTCGTCGTTGCGGGTGTCTTGTGGTGCTCGGCCGCGAGCGCGACACCGGGCTCGAGCAACAACAGCGTGCTGCTGGCCTCGGCCAAGCTCGACGGCAAGATCACGCCGCGCTCGCGCAGATCCAAGCGCAGCTCCGAGAGCTCGAGCTCGCCAATGCGGACCCAGTGCACGCCCTCGCGGGCTTGCGCGGCCCAATCGATCGCCAGCCGACGCGCGAGCTCCGACGCGCCGCCAAGCCCAAGGATCGCCGCGACTTCACCCGCGAGCCAGCTTGGCTTGCCGTCAAAATCACAGGTGATCAGCGAGCGCCCGGCGAACGAGCCGATCAAGCTGACCCCCGTCGGTGGTCGGGTCGGCTCGTGCCAAGCCTCGTCGGACGGGTGGTCGTATTCGTGGTGCTCGGACATCTCGGTGGGCTCCTGCGCTGCGGCGAACGAACCCACGATGAAGCGCGAGGGGCCTGACCGTCAGGGACGAGGGCGCCACGCTGGGATCACGGTGACGCCCCGTTCGAAGCACGGGTGAACCGTTCGCGCTCGTGCCCGAACGGACGCCGAACCAACCTCGTCATCGGCCTCGATCCCGCTTGGGCAGCCGGTATCGATGGTTCGACCCCGATGCACGGTTCGGGCTCGAGCCCGTGTCACGGGTGATCACTCGACCCGGGGCGGGCACGCACGGGTCGCCGCCAACGGTTACGCCCCGTCACCGGGGGGCGGCCGCGCGTGTCCGTTCGGCGCCCGCGGACGCAGCGTGGGTGGTCTGGACGGGCCCTAGCCGCGCGCGTAGTCCGATCGTCGAGATCTCGACGGGAGCTGTTAGCCTTGGGGATGGCTCGAAGCCGTCAACGCCGACTCAATTGCACTTGGACCAAGCTGCGAAGGGCGGGCGTCGGCGCCGTGGTTGGCCTCGCGGCGCTGTGCGTGAACCCGAGCAGCGCGCTCGCCTGGCATGACGACGGCCACCGCATCGTCGCCGAGATCGCGTCCCGTCACTTGTCAAAGTCGGCGCTCGAGCAGATCAACGCGCTGCTCGCCGACATGCCCGACTACTCGACGATGGCGACCGCGGCGACCTGGGCGGATCAACAAGCCAAGCTCGATCCGGCCTTCGCGTTCGCCTACTCGAGCCACTACATCAACGTCGAGCAGCGCGCGACCCCGCGCGAGGTGCTGGCGACGTGTCTGGAAAAGTCTGGCTGCGTGGTCACGGGCATCGCGTACTACGTTGACGTCCTTCGCAGCCAGCGAGCTTCGCGGGCGCAGCGGGCCGAGGCGCTGCGCTTCTTGCTGCACTTCGTGGGCGACGCCCACCAGCCGCTGCACGCCGGACACAGCCACGACAAAGGCGGCAATGACATCAACGAGCTGCGCCTGCTGGAGTACACGCCGGCCAAGGAGCGGACCAACTTGCACGCGGCCTGGGACGGGGGCCTCATAGCGATCACGATGGCGCGCGAAGGTTGGACCTGGCAGCGCTACGCGGTCGAGCTCGACGCTCGCATCTCGGACGAGATGATCGCGCGCTGGGGCCGTGGCTCGGCCTACGACTGGGTCGAAGAGTCGCGCCTGTTCGCGGCCGCCAACGGCTACCTGCGCGCCGACGCCATGACCCCGGTGCGCCCCGGCGACGCGCTTGGCGAAGACTGGTACCAGCGCAACCTTCCGGTCGCCGAACAGCGCTTGCAACAGGGCGGCGTTCGCCTGGCCCTGGTCCTCGAGGAGCTGTTCTGAGCTGGTGTTTGACCTGCCGGGCCATGTTCACGTAACAGTTACCTAGGGGATCCGCCTGGATCTTCGGAGCCAACATGATGCGAACGTCCTACAGTCTCGTGGCCTGCGTGATCCTGACTCTGACCGCGGGCACGCTCGGGTGCGACTCCAACCCCGACGACAAGACAACGGAGGGCGCCGCGGACGACACCGGCACCACCACCGGTGATGGCGACGGCGAGTCGGGCACCAGTGGCAACAGCGGCGACGGTGACGGCGATCCTTCAGAGACCGATCCCGACTGCCCGCTCGGCAGCTTTGACTGCCCCTGCGACGATGGCATGTGCGCCGCTGGCCTGACCTGTGGCGCCGACGACCTGTGTTCGCTGGGTGGGGGAACCGGGGATCCGTCAACGGGCGATCCAACCGGCGATCCAACCGGCAATCCAAGCACCACCGGCGGTACCGCCGAGCCCTACGATCCCGAGGCGTGCGAGGCCCCCTCGGAGATCCTCAGCGTCGAGAAGATCGCGGGCGACTTCTGCTCGGCGCCCTGCGTTGACAGCGAAGAGTGCCCAAGTGGTCCGCCCGGAACCACGCCAGCTTGCGCGATCGCAACCGAGGGCGCCGTGCCAAACTTTTGCGCGTTGATCTGCACGCCAGAGTCCGAGGACTGCCCGGCGGGATCGACCTGCAAGGTGATCCCGCAGCAGCCCAACACGGGGCTGTGCACGTACCCGTAGCCAGTTTTTTCCGCACGTCGTTCGTCCCATGGACACAGGGACTGCGTGCAGAGCCCCCTGCTAGGGGGCCACACATGCGGCTGCAGTCGGCGAAGTCTAGGGTCTATGTGGGGGACATGACCAACACCAGGCCGCGGCGGCTGGCGATCCACACGCCGCCCACGTCCGCGGTCACCCGCGTCACGTCCTCGAACACGCCGAGCTCCCCCGCGACCCAGCGTCCGCCACGACGCACGCGGGCGCCCTTCATGGTCGCGGCGTTCAGCTCGCCGTTGATCAGGCTCAACCCGCCCGGGTTGACCCGGCCGCCGCCGAGCGACTTGGCCTGAAACCCACTGCCCTTGCGGGTGAGCGTGTCGACGCCCGCGGCGTAGGTGCCAACGTGCAGCGCGTCGCCCTCCCACAGCAGCGCCGTCACCCAGTTGTCGCTCAGGTGGCCCGAGAGCATCGACAGGTGATCCCAGGTGCCGTCGAGCTTCCAGCGGATCAGACCCTGGGTGGTGCCGAGCCACAGCTCGCCGTCGGGGGCCTCGGCGATCGCCCAGGTCGCCCAGCGGCGCGCGCGGGAGCCAAGCTCGCGGACGTCGCCCTTGGCGTCGATGATCGCCACGCCCGCGTGGGTGCCCACGAGCAGCTCGCCCGCGCTCGATACGGCCAGGCTCAGCACCGTGGAGTTGGGCAGGCCGCGCTTGGCGGTCCAGGTCTCGACCTGGCCGTTGCCAACGCGATGCAGCCCGCGCGCGGTCGCAACCCAGACACGCCCGCTTCCGGCGGGGGCGAGCGCGTTGATCTGGGGATCGATGACGTGCTCGGGATCTTCGATCGGAGCCCACTGGCCGCCGCGGTTGACCCACACGCCCTTGTCGAAGGTCGCGGCGTAGAGCTGATCACCCACGCGCAGCAGATCCGTGACATCGCCCGAGGGCAAGCCGTGATCCAAGGCGGCGATCCAGCGTTGACCGGTTCGGATCCACAGGCCCTCGGAGCTGGCGACGCAGCGGTCTCGATCGAAGCCCTGGACGTGGCTGACGGGCGGGCCGAGCCGCTGTTGCGATCCCACCTCCGAGCCCAGCTGGGCCAGCCCTTGCCCGCTGCTGCCGATCAGCAGCTCGCCGCCGACACTCGCAATCGCCCGCGCGTCGTGGGTGCTCACCGTGATCGAGGCCGCGCCGTCGAGCTTGCGCACACCCGCGAAGGTGCCAGCGTAGAGCGCCCCTTGGTGGACCGCCAAGCTCCAGACCACGCCCTCCACACCCTCGATCGGCTGCGGGCTCGCGTCGATGATCCACGCGCCAGCGCCCGCCGTGGCGACGACGACCTGGCCGTCGTGGACGGCGAGGTCCGTGACCCGATCAGCCTTGCTCAGATCAGGCCCGGGGATCGCCCGCAGCCGTCCACCACGCAGCTCGAGCACGCCGGCGCCCCAGGTGCCGACGAAGGTTCGCCCGCCGTGTTCGATCACGGCGCGAACCGGCGCGCTGCTAGCAAAGGCCTCGATCACGCGGCCGCCCGCGTCGCTCCGCTCGACCTTGGCCAGCCCGCCCTCGGTCCCCACCCACAGCTGACCCGGCTGGCCAGCGACAGGCTCGACCACGTAGCTGCGGGTCTCGGGCAGCCCGTCGAGGGCGGTCAGCGGCGCGCCAGCTTGGCCCGCGTCATCGAGGAACACCAGGCCGCCGTCGGTCGCGGCCGCGTAGCCGTGATCCAGGGCCCGACAGCTGCGGACGTCGCGGGTCGCGGTGTGGACCTCGATCGGCGCGGACGCGAGCACGCCGATCAACGCGACTCCAAGCCCGACGCTCATGACGGCCCCTCGAGCGAGAGCTCGACCCGGCGGCTGTTGAGCGCACGGTCAGCGACGACCGCGGTCACGGTCGCAGGAAACTCAACCTCGCCACGCGGGACCCAGCGCCGCACGAAGTGCCCGCGCATGCCCACGCGCAGATCCAGGGTCTGGCCGTCGGGCATGATCAGCTCGACCCGCTTGGCGTCGAGCGTGCTCGCTCGCTCGTCGCCACGTCGCCCCTCGACTCGCTCGCGGGCGGCGTCGGCTTCGCTGAGCACCTGGTGGGCGAAGACGTCGAAGGCCCCGTCGTCGCGGACCCGCAGCTCGAGCCGCAGCTGGGGCGCCTCGACGTCGATCGTGTACTCGAGGTTGAGCAGCTCGACCCGGCCGTTGGCGTGGGTGACCCGAACCAGCACTTCGTAGGTGCCCGGCTCGGTGTCGTCGTCGACCAAGAACCGGACCGTCCACTGGCCAAGCTCGTGCTCCCAGCGGGCCGACTTGGTCTCGCCAAACGGAAACACCACGTCGACCGACAGCGCGTCGCGGGGCGCGGGGATGTGGATCTCGGGGTCACCAGGCTGAAGGTCGCCGGGGCCCAGGTAAGGGCTGCCGCCGTCGGCGTCCAGGTTGCGGCCCGACACTTCGGGGGCGTCCGCGTCGGCGTTTTGGTTGGCGTTGGGTCCGTTGCGACGCTCGATGTCGTAGCGCTCGTAGGCCTCCTCGCTCTCGAGCACCAACAGCGCGGTGTGCTTGCTGAGCACCGAGTGCTCGACGCTGAGCGCGACGGCGGCCGCCTTGTCACTGGTCGCGGCCAGCTCACGCGCGGCCCACTGCTGGCGAACGCCAACCTGCGCCAGCGGCTCCCCAAGCTCTACGACTTGCTCGAAGCGCAGCCCGCCAGCCCAGCCGCGCACGGTCACCTGGGTCGGGACGGGCTCGCCCTTGGCCACGCGAAAGTGCACGACCGGGCGCTCGCCCTCGAACAAGGTGGTGCTCAGCGGCGCGTGCACCTGCTCGACGCCCGGGACCTCGAGCTCGAGCTTGGCGACCCGGCGCACCTGCGGCGCGCGCTCGAGGAACGACGCGAACGCCTGGACCTGCGGAACCGACTGGGGCCGAAGCGTGCGCCCACCCGTGCCCCCCGTCAGCGCTTCCAGGGTGTCCCGGCTCTCGCGCTTGCCCACGCTCAGGGCATAGAGCGGCGCGCCAGCGAGGGCGGCCAGGGTCTGCGCTGCGAGCTGCTCACGATCGGTGGTGCCCCAGGTTGGCGTGCCGTCACCCACATAGACGACCTGGTCCCCGGACTGCGCGTGGCTCAGCGCCTCGCCAACCCGGGTGATCAGGGCGCCTAGATCACTGGCCCCATCCGGCTGGATCTGGGCCAGGAACGCGAGCGCGGCGGCCCGCTGATCTGCGTTGTTGCGGACGAAGTCTTCGGCGAACACCCGGGTCTCGAGGTCCCCCGTCACGAGCATGAATTCGTCGTCGGGGCCCAGCCCCGCGAGCACGGTGGCGACGGCCTCAGAGGCGAGCGCCCACGACTCGAGCGCGCTGCGGGAGCTGTCCACGACGATCACCGTCCGCCGCTGCTCGATCTGCGTGATCGGGCTGGCGACGGCAGCCCAGTCGAGGTCCAGGCGCGCGGCCAGGTACATCTGCTCGCCGCTGGACTCCTGCACGTACGCAGGCACGTTGGCGCGGTCCAGCGCGACGCTCAGGTTCTCGCGGGCGCTGTGATCCCTGCGCTGCACGACCTCGCGCCCATCCACGCGAACGGTGAGCGCGGGGATCGAGGTCTGCATCGCTGGCGCCGCGCTGGGGATCGCAACCGCGAACCCGCTGGGCGCGTCGTCGTCTGGCTGCAGCGGCGCCATGTAGCGCATGACCACGCGCTTGCGCTCGCCGGCTTCGATCGGGAACACCCGCAGCTTGAAGGTCTGGCCGGCCTCCCACTCGAGCAGCGCCGGGTCGCGCATGCTGTCCACGATGTCTTGATAGATCTTGCGGGCCTTGTCGCGCTCGAGGATCTCGCCGTCCATCAGCTCGCCGTTGATCTCCATTGCGAGCCCCGTCACGATCGAGCCAGCCGGCAGCGGAAACCGGAACGTGCCCTCGAGCATCTGATCCGTCCCGTTGTGGAACACGTGCTCGACCTCGTAGCGGGCCATGGGGCCGATCGTGTGCACGTTGACGCTGAGCGAGCTCAGCTCGAGAAAGGTCGCCCCGTCAGCGGCCGCGGGATCCTGAACCTCGAGCTCGCCCGGACCAAACTGATCCACGCCGCGATCCATGTCGGCCAGCCACGCGGAGGTTCGGGCAACCTCGGTCTGGGCCCCGAGCGAGCGCTGACCTGCGCCGGTAGCTGCGATCGAGCCAGAAGTCGGGCTCGCACACGCGGCAAGCAACACGACAGACAACAACAGGGGGGTTCGCAAGGGTCGCATCATTTCACCTCGATCTTGGCCACGCGCACGCTGTCGCCGGGCTTGGGGAGCACATACGCAAACGTGTGTTGTTGCTCGTCTGCGCGCCCTTCGTTGACGACGACCAGGACCTCGCCGCGGGCTTCTTTCATCGCGCCGCCGCTGCCGTAGTAGTTGACCTCGACCGCGTAGGTGCCCGCCTTGGCGGTGCTGGCCGTGAAGCTCTCGGGTCCGTAGCCGGACGTGACGTCGCCGTAGAGCGTGCCGCCAAACGCCCCTTTGCGGTGGCTGTAGAACACCTTCTCGCCCTTGGGATTGATGACCCACAGATCCACGTCGGTGCGATCCGTGTCCCAGGTCAGGTAGACCTTGATGTCGTTCTGCGAGCCGCCGTCGAGCGCGAGCGCGTCGATCTTGGCGGTCCACGCTTGGCGCTGGGCTTCGGTGGTCGCGTCACGGCGAAACCCGGCGTAGACCTGTGCGAGCCGCTGCTTGGCCGGGTGCCGCAGCTGCTCGGAGGCGCTGTCGTCGACAACGATCGCCTCGAAGCGCGCCGCCGCCTGCTCGAGGTCGCCGCGGCGCAGCTCGACGTCGGCCAGCTCGAATGACAGGCGTTGATCCTCGGGGCGCAGCTTTGTTGCGACCTGCAAGCGCGCGAGCGCGTTGTCGAGATCGCCCTGGGCCTTGAGCACGGTCGCGAGCGCGCGCTGGGCTTCGGGATCTTCGGACAGCAGCTCGGTCACCGCGGAGTAGGTGCGCAGCGCTTGCTTGGCGTCGCCAAGCTCGGTCTGGATGTCGCCGATCAAGCGAACGACAACGAGGTTGTAGGCGTCGATCTCCCGCCACGCCTGCGCGGCCGTGAGCGCCTGCTCGAGCTCGCCAGCGTCGATCAGCGCGCGGACCAGCGCGAACCGATGGGTTCGCTCGCGGGGCTCTTCGAGGATCAGCTGCTGCAGTTGCTCGACCTCGGCATCCAGCCCATCGTTGGTTGCCCGGGTCGGGCGCTCGTCGACCGCCGTGACGGTGAAAGAAGGCGGCGCGAAGGCCATGGTGGCGCAAAGCCAGAGCGAAGGCGTCATGGTGGCAGCCAGACGCACCAGGATGGCGAGGGTATTCCGCCCCCCAGACAGGTCGACCAAGGGGCCCGAGCGCAGCGAGGGTGTCGACGCGCGCGGAGGCGAAGCCGAGCACGGGTCGAGTCGGGCCGGCTGGGGCTAAAAGTCCCTCCTAGAACCGGAACACGAGCTCGAATTCTGCGGTGACCGGCTGCTGCAGCTGGATCGTCGCGCCGACGTCGCGACTTGGCGCGATGATCTCACGGCCAAAGAACGCCTTGCGATCGCTGCCGGCGACCTTGGCGTGGGCGAGCTCGTCGATGCCGCCGCCGGCGACCGGCCTCACGCGATCGTATGTGTAGTTCTCGTTCACGCGCAGCGTCGCGCTGGCGTTGGTCACGTTGAGCACGCTGACGTTGACCTCGATCGTCACGTCGCGGGGCAACGGGTAGCTGTAGCCAAAAAACAGGTTCCAGTTGGCGGTCGGCTCCACCCGGCCCCCGGCTCCGCGGGGGAGCAAGTAGGTGGGGCCAGCCCGCACGCTGACCGGCGCGCCCGAGCGGACCCGCAAGCCCGAGCCCAGCAGCAGCAGCCCCGAGCGCTTCAGATCCAACAGGTAGGCGCCATCGATACGCAGACGGTGCGGCACGTCGCGCGCGAGCGGCCCCGTGCTGTTGCGGACCTGCTCGGGGGTGTCGTACTGGGCGCTCGCGCCGAGGTCGATCGAGCCGTTGATCGGGTCGACAAAGCCGTCGTAATTCCCGACCAGGCGGCTGAGGGTGTAGTTCACACGCAGCGTCCAGTTGTCTTCGATGCGCTTGTCGAGCTGCACGGTGAGCGCGTCGTAGCGGCGCGTGGGCTTGTCGAAGCTGCTGCCGACATGCTCATAGGCATCGACAAGGAACTCGCAGTGTCGCAGTTCACGGGCCGCGGCCCCGTGCGGCGCGGCCCCAAGCTTCCGCGCGTCGAGCTCCGCCTCGAGTTGCTCGCAGCGACCACGCTGGGCCTCGATGTCTTCGTCTCGAACCGCGACGCCCGGGTTGGCGAGCACGAAGTCGAGGCCGCCGTTGGTCGAGACATCCTCGATCGCGCGACCGAGATCCGTGTGCTCCCAGCGCACACCCAGGACCAGGTCGTCGACGATCTCGTGGTCGTAGCCAAGCGCGAGCCGATGGTTGAACTGGCTGCGCAGGCGCGGGACGATCGCGGGCTCGTTCGCGCCGGTCGTGAACCCGCCCGCGTCAACGCAGTACTCGGACGGCGGCTCGTCGGCGCCACCGCAGTCGCTGGCCCGATACTGACGGCCCACGCTGACGAGTCCCCCAAACATCCGGCTGGCCAGCTGCAAGGGCAAGGGCTGGTCGTAGCGCCCATAGTTCGCGTAGAGCCGGCTGCGCCCGGACTGGGTCCAGTCGTAGACCACGCCCACGCGCGGCGCGACGCCGTCCACCAGCAGGATCTGGGATTGGCCGTAGATGTCGCGCAGATCCTGGATCTCCCAGCGCAGGCCAGCCTCCACGGTCAGGTCGGGCGTCAGCCGCCAGTTGTCGGACAAGAACAGCCCGTAGTGGAGGCTCGAGACTCGCTCGTCGTAGCCCTCTACGCGGACGCCGTGACCCTCGGCGTCAACGAGCGCGCGCAGGTCACCCTGCTCGTGACGGGCCGTGCCAAAGCCTCGAGTCTCCCGCAGAGCGGGGTTGTCGGCGTTGACCAGCACGAAGCGGTTGTTGTTGACGCGCGGCCCGTCGTCGAAGCTGTAGCGATCGGCGGCGGGGTCGTAGCAGTACTCGCCGCCGCCAAGCTGCCCAGGTCCGCAGGTATCGTAGTCGGGGTCGTTGCTGCCAGAGTAGCGGTACTCGCCGTGGCGTTGGCTCCACTCGAACTCGACCCCGCCGCTGAGCCGATGAGAGCGGCGCGAGTCGATCGACCCGGTCAGCGCGAGCCTGGCCCCCAACCGGCGCGCGACGTCGCGATCGTACTCGCCGAGCCCGCCCGAGACCCACGTGTGGATCGGGCACGCGACCCCAGGCCGGCCGTCATTGCAGGCGGCCTCGACCCCCGGAACTAACGCGGTCGCGCCATCTCGATCGAGAAACTCGGAGAGCTCCCGGCCGCTGGCGCTGGTGTACTGCGTGGCTGGGATGTCGCGCAGGCGCGGGTTGTCGAGGCGCCAGGCGTCTTCGTGAACAAACTGCGCGTACCCGAGGGTCGCGTCGACGTCGAGATCACCGTTGAGGAGCTCGCCTTCATAGCCAAGGATCGCAACGGTCTGGTGGCGCAGCGTCGTGCCGAGGTGATCGTTGACCACCCCCGTCGCGTTGCGCGACCCACCACCGAGGGGATCGATGCCTGGGTTGGTGCCAAAGGCGTTGGGCTCGGGGCTGTACGGCCGTCGGTAGCTGGTCCGCACGAAGCTGGCTCCGCCCGCAGCCGTCAGGGCCAGGTGGTGACGGCGGAGGATGTGCCAGTCGAGCCCGGCGAGGTACGCGAGCTCGAGCGAGCCCGTTGGGAAGGTCTGCTCGGCGAACTTCTTGGTTGCACGGCCTGGGTCGCCCGCGACGCATTCATCGGCCGCGTCGCCAGGGGAGCAGGCCGCGTGAAAGCTCTGGGTCAGCGCCGACAAGGTCCGTGTCGCGCTGACACCCACGCTATAGAACAGTCTGTCGTAGGCGATCGGCCCGGCCACGTTCGCGTAGAGCTGGGTCCGAAGGCTGTCGATCTCGGTGACGCGCAGGGCATCGTCACTTGGGAACAACAGCCGCGGCTGCGCGAAGCGGGGGCGGATGCGCAGGCCCGCCTCGCCACGAAAGCGGTTGTAGCCGGTGAACCTGCGCTGCGCGATCTGGCCGCCCGAGGCCCAGCCCTGGTCGGCATGATAGCTCGCGTCCCACACCGTGATCGACTCGAGGACGCGCATCGGCAGGTGCAGGCTCGCGCTGCCGAACGCCGGGTTGCTGATGTCGAAGCCCTCGAGCGTGGTCCGAGACTCGGCCAAGCTCATCCCGGAGAGGGTCGGGCCCGTGACCCCGAGCGCGGTGAGGGGCACGATCATGGCCAGGCGGGACAGGTTGGGTGGCGGCTTCACGACCCGGGGAGGCAGCGGACTCGCAGGCAGGGGGAGCCGGGGCGGGAGAGCGCTCCGGCCCGCGAACGAGGCCCCGGCGAGCGGAACGGGGTTGCTCTGCAGATCGAGCAACTTCGTGGGGGCGCCGGTCAGCCCCGTCGTCGGCGCGCCGCTGCAAGCAGAGGTCAGCAACGTCGCGAGCGTGGTTGCGCGCGCGATCGCAAACAACCCCTCGCGCACCCATCGGCTCACCGGGACGCAACCTGGGGCGCGCCCATGGCTTTCAGGCGACTCGCGCGAAAGCTGGCGCGTTTCCCACATCCAGCGTTGACAGCCAGGTTCCCCCGCCGCCACTCTGACTGCTCGTGAGCGGCACACCGTCACTGGACGTAGACCCCGGCAGTGTGGCGCCGCGGCGAAGCCGATGGCGATTGCTCTGGCCCGTGCTGGCGTCGCTGTTGTTCTTGGCCTGGTCAAACATTCCCCCGTACCGCATGCACATCAAGAAGGTCCGGTGGGGCGTTGGCGCCTGGCACTGGCGGCTGTATGAGCACGGCGGGCTGGGGGTCTGCGACGTCCGCTACTTCGACATGAACCGCGACGGCGCGCCGATCGAGCGCTGGAAGTTGCTCGGCTACGACAGGCCCGGCGACATGCCCGACGCCATCGCGCGCACCCACGACAAGCAGTTGCGGGCCGCATATGCCCAGGTGTGCGAGGCGCAAGCGGCCGCGGGCGACCCCCACCCCAACGTACAGGTCATGGCGCGCTGCGGGCGAAAGCTCGGCTGGGCGACGGTCGAGAAGCGCCGCGCCAACGTGTGCGGCAAGAAGACCGGCAAGAAAAGAAAGAAAACCAAGCGCGGGACGAACAAGTGAGTGACGCCCAAGCCAATTCGTTCTCCAGCCGACTCGCGCGACTGTTTGGCGCCGAAGTCTCGTCGCGCTCGCTCGGGCTGCTGCGGGTCCTGATCGTCACCACCGTGCTGTTCAGGCTGGTCAGCCCGTGGGTCAGCCACCGCATGGATGACAACGTGGGCGTGCTGCTGGCTAGCCAGCTCATGTTCTACTCGTCGTTCTTCGTGCTGGTTGGCTACAAGACCCGGATTGCTACCGCGGTCATGGCCTCGACCTTTGGGATCTTGCACCTGCACTACGGGTTTTCCGGTGAGCCCGGCCTCGAGAAGCTGACTGAGCCTACTGTGTTCTTTCAGGCCGTCGTGTTGCTCGCGCTGACCCCTTGCGGGCGTTCGCTCTCGGTGGATCGCGTGCTCGAGACCCGCCGAGCCAGGCGTGAGGGGCGGCGTCCCGCACCCGAGCGCATGCCGGCTTGGCTCCTCGAGCTGTTCGTTTTCCAGACTTCTGCGATCTATCTGTGGGGTGCGTACGACATGGCCGAGCCCGGCTGGCTGTCGGGCATGCGCCTCGAGCTCTACTTCCTCGATCACTACGGCAGCTCCGACAGCTTCGTGCACCTGCCCAAGCTCGAGAACGTGGCGGTCGTTGGCGCGTGGTTTGGGCTGATTTCGTGTGTGGTGATTGGGGTAGGCCTGCTCGTGCGCCCGACCCGGGCGTACGTCGCGGGCTTTGCCCTGATCTTGCAATGTGTCGTGCTCTGGACCTACACGATCAATTGGGCCGGCAGCTACTTCAATTTGATGATGGTCAACATGCTGTTGGTCTGCGTGCCCCCGCAGCGGATCCACACATTGGTGACCACGGTGATCAAGGGCCCCGCGGCCGCCGATGCGGAGCTAGGAGCCCGTGGTGCAATGCCTCGCACCGCCTCGCTTGGCCTTTTCGCCGAGGGCAGTGTTGCCGAAACTTGCAGTACGCCCGCCAACACCACCGACCCCAGCACCAACCGGAGCCTCGCGGCTCGGCCGTGGATGGGCCCGTTGGCGCTTGGCGTCGCGCTGTTGTGCTTCCACCTGCCCCCGTACCGCGCCCAGGTACAAGAACGCGAGCGCGCGCCGTTGGTCTGGGACTGGCAACTTCATGGCACCGCGCGGCGTCCGGTGTGTGACCTGCGCTTTCACGACATGAACCAAGCCGGCGCTGTCATCGAGCGCTGGCGGCTGCTTGGGCACGCGCGCCCGCGCGACCTGCCCGACAAGCAGGCTCGGGTCTACCCGCACAAAATCCGAGCTGCCAGTCGCGACGTCTGCAAGGCGCTGCGCGAGCGCGGCGACGACCCCCCGCGGGTCGAGCTCTTCGCTCGCTGCCCGGTCGACCGCGAGTGGAACCAGGTCGCCGCGCGCGAGCACGACATCTGCGCCACGACCAAGTCCACCAAGCACGGGAGCTCGAAGCCATGAAACCCGGCGCGTGGCTGCTCAGCAAGCTCGAGAAGTTCACGGACGCCGAGATCTCGACCCGGCCGCTTGGCATCATTCGTATCTTCGCCATGCTCGTGGTGATCCACGAGTGCTCCAGCCTGCTCGTCAGTCATCGGGTCATTGACCAGCTCCCCTGCTTGCTCTTGTGCTGGGTGGTGCTGCTGAGCATGGGCTTCGCGCTTGTTGGCTACAAGACCCGCTGGGCCCTGGGTCTGATGGCCGTGAGCTTCGGCATCGTGCACGTCTATTTTGGTGTGCACCTTCGCAACTTTGATCTGGGCAAGCCGGTCCAGATGTTCCAGATTATCGTGTTGCTATGGCTGACCCCCAGCGAGCGATCATTGTCGATCGACCGCTACTTGGCGCTGCGCCGGGAGGCCCGTGGCGGCGACCCAGCTCCGCCAGAGCGCATGCCCTGGTGGCAGCTCGAGCTCTACCTGCTCGAGATCTGCACGATCTACTTTTGGGCCTCGGAGAACAAGACCGACCCCGAGTGGCTTCAGGGTGCCCGCATGGAGCGCTACTACATCGAGTGGTACGGAACCTCGGACGCGTTCGTCTACGCGCCGCGATGGGTCCACTGGGGCGCGGTGTTCATGGCCTACGCGACCACGGCGCTCGAATTCACGCTCACCTTTGGCCTGCTGATTCGGCGCATCCGCCACTGGGTGTGGGCTGGTGGGATCATGCTGCACCTGGGCATCATGTTGATGTTCTCGGTCCCGTTCTTCACCTCGATGATGTTCACGGTGTTGATCGCCGCGCTGCCACCTCAGTGGATTCACGACCTCATCGAAGATCTCTGCGAGTGACGCGTATGGGCGAGCCCTGCCGTTCGCGCGGAGCGCGCCGGGGACATATTGGACGCTGATCGAGCCCGATCACGTCCAAGCTCGTTAGCGTCATCCGGCGAGAACATATGGAAAACAAAAGCGATGACTCCTCATTGTTCTCACTCGACGCGCTCGCGGGGTTGGTGTCGGCGCCGGCGCGCCCGGCCCCTGCAACTGAAGGATCTGGTCTGATCGACATCCAGGCCATGCGGGCGATGCTGGATCGTGAAGCCAGCGGCGGTTCTACCCGGCAGGCTGACCACTCCAGCGACATGGTGCCGAGCTTCGCGGGCGGTCGGCTTGGTGGGCTGTCCGCTGATCCGCTGGTGAGCGTGGCGCCCTCGCCTGCGACGCCGAACAACGTGGGATCGCGTTCGTCGCGGGGCCCCCTCTACGCCCTGATCGGCGTGCTTGGGCTTGGGGTCCTGGGTCTGGGGGCGGTGCTGGTGCTCGACGAGCCCGAGCCCGAGCCCGCTGCCGTGATCGCCTCTGTTGTCGGACCGGTCGGACCGGTCGAACCCGCCGAACCCGCCAACGACGAAGCGCCGGAGATCGAAGCCACGCCCACGAGCGAGCCAGCGGCCATGGTCGACGCCGAGCCAACCGACGCGAAGATCCCCACCAAGCCAGTCAACAAGCCAGCCAATAGGCCCAACCACAAGCCAGCCAACAAGCCGGCCAATAAGCCCAACACCGCATCAGCGAGCCCGCCCTCCAAGTCGATCGACGTCGATTGTCTGCTCAACAAGAAGTTGCCCCAATGCCAGGGTGATCCCCAGCCGAGCACGCCCGCACCCGACAAGCCGGCCCCTGCCCCCGATCCCGACCTGGCCAACAAGCTGAGCCAGAGCGACATCCTTGCCGGCGTTGGCCCGATCAAGACCGCCGCCAAGACCTGTGGTTCTGGCGTCGCCGTCGCCGTCAAGTTCTCGGTCAAGGGGGCGACCGGGGGCGTCGTCGTGGCCCGTCCACTCGACGAGCACAGCTCGAGCGTGATCGGAAAGTGTGTCGCCAACGCGGCCAAGCGGGCGACCTTTCCCAAGTTTCAGGCGGAGCAGCAGGGCTTCACGTTCACGTTCCGGCTGTGAGCCGGCCACGCGGCGTGCCGGTCACCAGTCGATCACGAGTCGCTCACCCGCAGCTGCACGACGCCGTCAACGAGCACCGCGATCTCATCGATCCCATCGCCGTCAAAGTCCCCCGCCACCGCGTGGGTCCCCCCCGCCGGGACCCCCTCGAGCGGGTAGTTGCAGCCGAGCGGATCCGCGTTCAACCGCTGCACCAGGCGCGGCGCCGCGGTCCCAAGCAGCACCTCCTCACCGTTGGTCCCGTCAAACTCCGCCCCCACGATCCAGCCAAGCTCCTCCTCTGGCACCGTTGAAGCCGCCAGCTTGCCGCCGCTCCATGTCTGCATGAACACCACGCCCAAGCTTGGCGCCGCAGAGAACGCGTCGTCTAGCCCGTCGCCGTCGAGGTCGAACGCGCCCCACTGCTGCGGTTGATCCAGCGCCAACCCAAGCGCCGGGTTCGCCGGCGACCAGCCGCCGCCGCCCTGCTGCAGCACCCACGAGGCCGTCTGCGCGAGCATGTCGCTGGCGAGCCCGGCGAGCAGCAGGTCTTGCCGCCCGTCACCGTCGTTGTCGCCGTGGTGCACGCGTTGGTGGGCTTCCGTTGGCGTCAGCGAGACCACCACGCCCGCCTCGCCGACCCCCTCGATCGAGGCCGGCATGCCGTTGATCAACCCAACGAGCTCGTCTTCGCCGTCGAGATCCAGATCTAGCCCAAACCCGTCCGTGACCTGCTCCAACACCTCGCTGAGCTCGCCGCCAAAGCTGCCGTCGCCGTTGCTGAGCAAGGTCCGCAGCGCGCCCGAGTCTGGATCCGTGAACGCGAGATCCACGAAGTCGTCGCTGTCGACCCGCATGGCGATCATCTGCGTGAACTGACCCGGCTCGATCCACGCGGTGTCCGTAACCGATAGATCATCGTCGAACACGCTGACCCCGGTCAGGGTCAGCATCACCAGCTCTTGGGCGCCGTCGTTGTCAACATCGACGAATTGCATGTCGAGCACATCGTCGAGCGGCGGAATGTCGATCCCCAGCGTGGGCCAGGTCCCGCAAACCAACGACTGCGGCACCTGGGTGCAGATGTGGTCGATGCAGGCCAGCCCGTCGCTACAGTCCAGGTTGTCCTCGCAGCCCGGCAAGTAGCACTCGCCGTTGTTGCACAGCTCATCGGGCGCGCAGTAGTTGCAAGGATCGTAGTAGTCGTCCCAATTATCAGAAGAGTAGTCGCTGTAGGTCGTGTACGAGCTGTACGTCGTGTAGACCGTCGTATACGAGGTGTAGGTCGTCGAATAGCTCGTCGTCGACGTGTCGTTTCCTTGCGTCGTCGTGGTGCCCGCGTCGTCATCTGCGCCCGCGGGCGTACACGCTGCCAGGGCGAGGGCGCCAAGGCTCAGGGGTTTGATGATGTTCCAGGCGGCGGGATTGAGCGGACGCATGCTGAGTACAGACTCCAGAGAAGGTGCCCGACCAGGGTATCGCGTCCGCTTGGCGCGCGGTACCAAACCAGCCGGGCCCGCGCAAATCGGCGTCTACCCGCGCCAGTCGCCGCTGCTGCCCCAGCGATCCCCGAGCGCACCAAGGCCAAGCGCGTGCGCGCCTGGCATGATCCCGACACGATCGGGCCCATGCTCGTGCAACGCAGCCCTCACTGCGAGGCCCACGACCCGCCACGGCCCGCTGGCGTGCACTTGTGAAGTCGCCCCTGCAGGGTACCGCGGCGGCTCAGGTGGACTTGGCGATTTCAGGTTCTGCTCGCTGACGAACTTCGATAGTAGTTCCGCCAAGGAGTGGTCATGTCTCGCATCTCGTTCTTCACCCCCGTCTCGTCGCTCTTCCTGTTGTCCCTCGCGTGCGCGAGCGAGACCGAGCGCCCAGCCGACACCACCGGCGTCACGACAGTCGCCCCAACCAGCACGGACGGCAGCGAGACTGCAGACAGCGCGGACACCACCACCACCACCGCCGACGCGGGCGACCCGTGCACGAGCGCCGACGACTGCCCGCCCGGCCAGACTTGCTACCCAGCCTCGGGCGAGTGCGGCCCCGCGGGCGGCTGCGCCATCAACGAGGACTGCCCCGACGGCCAGGTCTGCGAGGACGGCCTGTGTGTGATCGGCGGCGACTGTGGCGGCTTCGAGTTCTCGATCGAGGCGGTCCCGCCCAACTTGCTGATCATGCTCGACCGCAGCGGCAGCATGGACGGCTCGGTGCCCAACACCAACCTCAACCGCTGGGAGGTCGCCAAGGTCGCGATCGAGCAGGTCACCACCAGCTTCGACGATCAGATCCGGTTTGGCCTCGCCACCTACTCGGCCTGCGTGGGCAACGGCTGCTCGGCGGGCACGGTCGTGGTCCCGATCGCCGATCAAAACGCCGCCGCGATCAACGGCTTCTTGGCGACCACGGTCGGCGCCGGCTCGAACAACGGCGACAGCGTCAACAACCAGGGCTTGATCGAGTACCTGTGCGACTCCGGCGACCCCGAGACCAGCACGGGCAAGTCGCTGCAGGCCCAGGTCGGCAATCCATCACTGCAGGATCTCATGCGCGACAACGCGATCTTGCTGATCACCGACGGCGCCGAGAGTGGCCAGTGCGTTGACAACGGCAACAACGGTCCGACCGCGGCGGGCAATTTGTTTGGCCAGGCGATCCCGGTGAAGGTGTTCGCCGTTGGGTTTGGCGGGGCCAACCTGAGCGAGGTCAACAACATCGCCCAAGCCGGCGGGACCGGGACCGGCTACCTCGCGGATCAGGCCGCCGAGCTCGACATGGCGCTCGCCCAGATCGCCAACGCCGTGGCCACCTGCACCTTCGAGCTCGACCAGGTCCCGCCGGATCCCAACGAGATCTTCGTGTTCTTCGACAAGGATCCGGCCGGCGTGCCCAACGATCCCAACAACGGGTGGACCTACGATCCCATGACCAACACGGTGACCTTTCACGGGACCGCGTGCGAGGCGATCAAGAGCGGGGTCATCGTGGACATCGACATCGTCTACGGCTGCAACGAGCCGCCGATCGGGTGAACACGACAGGCGCCGAAGCGAGGGGGTTTTGACGGCCCCCTTGAAGACACAGTAGGCCCGAGTCGAGCGCGCAGCGCTTGACTCGGGTCGAGATACTGCGAGCGCCCATCGTGCGTGGGATCTAGCGATTCGCCTCTCTAGCTCCCTTGACACCCAATTTCGTGGGAATTTGAGTCAAGTTTGGTTCAAGCGGCGAGCCTCCCAGTCTCCCACAGCTTGGTC
>NZ_JMCC02000030.1 GCF_000737335.2 Enhygromyxa salina
CCGGCGGCCGACGCGACCTACTCGCCTCGTCGGTCTGAGGCGCGAGCCTCGCTAAGTCTAGGGCGCGCCAAAGTAGACCGCGCCAAGCTCGACGCCGCCCGCGATGAAGTCGACGACCTCACCGTCGACCGGCGTGCACGCGCCCTGTGCCGTACATAGCTGCTTGTCCCGCGTGTAGGGCGTGAACACCTCGCCCGACGCGTCAAACCGCGGCGCGTGCTCTTGCGCGAGCGTGTCGAGCTGGGCCGGGAGCTCGGCCGTGGGTACCCACGCGCCGTCGTTGAGCCACTCTTCCATGCCGATCCAGCGATCACCCGCGACGTCGTGGACCACGCTCATCACGTGGGTGAAGTCGCCTTGCTCGTCGCCAACGACGACCAGCTCATAGCCGCCGACCCCGAGCGGCAAGCTCGCGCCGCAGTGATAGCTCGCGCAGCGATCCTCGAACGCGGGATTGAGCGCTTTGCCGTCGTCGGGCATGTAGGGGAATTCGATCGCCCCCGAGCCAGGCGTGGGCGCCGGCCAGGCGTGGCGATCGACCCGGCTGCTAAACCACGCGCTGTCGAGCAGCCCAAGCGGCGCGGGTGCGGCCGCTTCGTCCTCGGGCGGGTACATGGGGGACTGCAGGGCCAGCGAGGGGGTCGCGCTGAACTCCACGCGCAGGTACATCGCGCCCGGGTCAGACTGGCTGACCACCGCGTGGCGATCGGGGTAGACCAGCAGCAGCTCGGCCTCGCTGGTGGCCTTGGACGACAGCATGGTGACCTTGGGCAGCTGGCCCGCTGGGACGGGCGCCGCGAGGTCGATCGCGAGCAACGAGGTGTCGCGGATCATCAACACGATGCCGGAGCGCGGGTCGTACATGGCCTTGTCGACTGGGCCGGGGACCAACACTTTGTTCATGCCCGCGAGCGAGACCAACTTCAGGCCAGCCTCGCTGCTGACGAGCGCGACGGGCTTGGCGTGGGCGCGGACCTCGGCGAGCACGCTGTCGGCGGGGGCCTTGCTCAGCGCGGGCGCGGGCGCGACCAAGCTTGCCCACGAGCCGGGCGCGGGCGCGGGCGCGGGGTCGGGCTCGACGACCTCGGGCTTGTCGGTTGGCTCAGGCTGCTTGGTATCTTCGGGTTTCGCCGCGACCTCGGGCTGCTCGGCGGGGGCTTGCTCCGCGGTTGGATCGGTCTTCGCGGGCTCGCCCTTGGGCGCGGAGGGACACGCCGTCAGCGTGAGCAGGGCCGTCGCGCACAACAGGGTCGCCGGGGGGTGCAGTCGCATCTGCGAAGGATCGCTGGCCTTTGCGCGAAGGACAAGCGGCGTTGCGGGCGGCGAGTCGCAGAACTGCGACCCCGCTCGCGTCTGGACTCACTCGCTGACGTCCACGGTCACCGTCCACGGTCCTTGCTCGGCTTGTTCTCCCGGGTTGACGGCGTCGATCCGAATCGTTGCCTTGCCAGGCGCGACCGCCTCGAAGTGATAGCGGTATGCGGTTGAACCACCGTCGATGTGTTCGGGCGGCGGCTCGACCTCACTGCGAACCAAGCGAAGCGCGGCGCCGTCGACCACGGGCTTGTCGGCCCACGACATCCCGTATTCGGGCGCGACGCCGCCGGGGCTCTCGAGCTGAACCTCGAGCTGATCGCCAACCTTGGCTGCCGTCGAGGTCCCCGTGTCTGCGCCCGTGAGCGTGACTTTGGCCGACGGCGACGCGGGCGAGTCCGCCGCTGCCGGCTCCTCGGAGCTGAGCTTCGAGCCGCTGCACGCGGGCATGATCATGACGAGGAAGAGAAGGGAGGCGAAGACCCGGCGCATCAGTCGAGGATAGTAGCGGTCTCACAGCGCATGACCAGCTCTTCGGCGGTCAGCCTGCCGCGATCTGCGTGTACCTGCTGAGCTGGTTCGGCGCGCGGTCTAAAAGCTACCCCCAACATGGACACCACCAATCAATTGGTGCACCCGCGACTGCCGGAGCTCGCGCTCGATCGTACACACCCGCTCCGCCTTGGTCTTCTCGCACACCTCGCCATGAAAGTTGAACGTGAAGTCGACCTTCGCGCCCACGAACACGTGCCTGCCAAGCCAGATATCCAGCGACAACCCCGGCCGCAGCGCGAACCCTTGTGAGTAGGTTCGGCTGCCGCCGCCGGCCGCGACGAAGGCCTGACGCGACCAGCCCGGCGCCAGCTCGAAGCCAATGTCGAGCCGCCAGATCGGAATGTACGCCCTGAGGATCCCGAACACCCCCTGTTGATGCGCGCTGCGAAACTCTTGCTGACCCACGTCTTGCCAGGTCGGGTTGAACCACCCCACGCTGTAGCCCGCACCCACGAAGAAGGCCTTGTGTGCGCGCCAGCCAACGTCGAACGCCATCCCGACCGAGGGCGCCGTCTCGCCCAGGCCGTCTGCGGTGCACTCGCCCTTGCCCGGGATGCACGCCGACGCGCCGACCATGACCTCGGCCTGGCCGCCCTTGCGCACGGGCTTGTTGTTCTTGCGAGCCTGCGCGGCTTGGGGCAGCGCGAGCGCGGCGGTCAGTCCAATGACAGCTGGAAGGGCAATCGAGCTGAGACGAGTTGCGAGATCGTTCACGGCGACTCCGACGAAAGAAGAGCGCGCCCACCATAGCGCATTGGCCGGCGTGGCGAGCAACCGTCGTCAGCCCGCGTCCTGTTCGCTCGACTGTAACCACGCGCGAACTGCCTGAGCGAGATCATCATCTCCGCCCGCTGACTCGAACCCAGCGATCGCCGCGGCCGCCCAGCGACGCCGGCTGTCAGCGTTGGCGGCGGTCTTGGCCAGGCCAAAGTCCAACTGCGCGCTGCTGCGTGGCCCATCCTCGTTGCCCGCCTCGCGATGGGCTCGCGCGCGCTCGAACGCATCCGCTGCGCCCGCCCGGTCGCCAAGCGCCAGACGACACTCGCCCTCGCCCGTCCAGATCCGCACCAGCAGCGAGTCGGACTTCTCGCTGGCCCGCAGCGCGGCGGCCCGCAGGAAGTCGCTCAGCGCTTGTTCGTGGCGGCCCAGCCCCAGCAACGCCTCGCCGTGATGCATCACGAAGCGCGCGCGCAGCCACGGCACTTTTTCGTCGGCGCCAAGCTCCTCGCGGTGCGCCGCGAGGGCCTGCTCCGCGCGCGCCAGCGCTTCCTCCGGTCGTGCGAGACGCAGCAACACCTGCGACTGCAGGCGCAGCAGCTCGCTGGTGAGGTCGCCGTTGACCCGACGCAGGCGCAGCCCCTCTTCGTACTCTGCGAGCGCGTCTTCGTAGCGCCCAAGCTGGCGCATGACCTTGGCTTTCTCGGAGTGAGGCTCGACCAGACCCAGCGCGTCGCGACCGTGCTGCCGCTCGCCCAGCGCGATCGCGCGATCGAGGTGCTCGAGCGCCTCGTCATGCTGGCCGCCGTCGAGCGCGATCCGAGCCAAGGCACGCAGCGGATACATCAAGCTGGGATGTTCGGGCCCATACACGCTGATCCGCAGATCGATCGACTCGCGGGCGTGGGCCTGCGCTGACTCGAGCTCGCCCGCGTGGGCCTCGGTGAACGCGAGACCGTGCAGCGCCTTGGCGAGGACCATCGGCGGCTGGCCACTGCGCGCGGCCTGAACCGCGAGTCGGTGCTCGGCGATCGCCTCTTCGAGCCGATCTTCTTGGTTGTGGATGCCCGCTTGCACGTAGTGCAGCCGCCACTCGCCCACGGTCCCGCCGGGCTCGCGCTGGTACTTGGCGACCGCGAAATCCAGGGTCCGCTGGGCGTCGTCCCAGCGCCCGCGCATGTCCTCGAGGGTGTGGGCCAGGCTGCTCAAGGCATCGATCGCAACGTCGTGATCGCCGTGGCGCTCGGCGAGCATCGCCGACTCGGCGAGCAGCGCTTCGGCGCGCTCGAGGTCCCGCGCGCTGCCGTACAGCTCGCCGCCGCGAACCAAGGTCAGGGCCAGGGTGTGGGGGTCATCGAGGCTGCGGGCGCGCTCGAGCAGCGGGTCAAATCGTGCGAGCGCCTCCGCCTGCTGGCCAGCGGCGGCGATCAGCTCGACCTCGAACAGCTCGGCCTCGATCGCCCGGCGCTCTTCTGGATCGCTGTCGACCACGGGGGCGTAGCGCTCGAGCTTGGCGCATGCTTCGATCGCGGGCAGGGCCGTGAACACGTCGGCGGCGTGCTCGACCAAGGCCTCGTCAGCGTTGGCGAAGCGCGTGGCCACGGCGTTCAGCCGCGCGTGGCGATCGTCGAGACACGCGCGCCGAGCCGCGGCCACGCTTGGCTCGATCCGATCGCGGTGGGTGTCGACGCACAGCCCCGCGCGAGCCGAGCTCAGCGTCTGCGCGTAGCGATTTAACTCGCCCACGACCTGCTCGAGGGCCTTTCCAGCGTAGGGTTGATCGACGGCCGCAAACGCCTGCTCGACAGCGCCGCGCTGCGACGGGCTCCACGCGCCGTCGAGCCACGCGCGCTGATCGTTGCAGCCCGCAAGGCGCTGCTGATCCCAGAGCAGGCCACCGCCGACCACCGCCGCCACCGAGAGCGCGCCGACCCCCGCGAGCAGCCGACGCCTACGCCGCCCAGCCGGATCATCGGCGAGCGCCTGCACCAACTGCCCCATGTCGGGCCAGCGTCGATCAGGGTCCGGGTCCAGACCGCGACGCAGCGCCGCCTGGATGTGGGGTGGCACCGTGGGCGAGCTCCACTCGCGGATCCCCACGAGCTTCATGCGGGCGAGCTCCTTCTTGTCGGACTCGTCGAACGGGAGCTTGCCGTAGAGCTCGACGTACAGCGACAGACAAAAGCTGTACTGATCACTGCGCGCGTCGACGGCGTTGGTGAGGTGTTGCTCCGGCGACATGTAGCGCGGCGTCCCCATGATCGTGCCGTGGCTGGTCAGGGGAATCGTCATGCTGCTGCGCAAGCTCCCGGAGGCGCTTGGCTTGGGCTCGCGGGTGTGGGTGAGCAGGCTGTCGCTCGCGCTCGCGCTCGCGCTCGCGCTCGCGCTCGCGCTCTCAATCGCCAGGATGACCTCGGTTGGCTGGTCGTCGACCGTGACGTCCGCGGCGTCGTCAACGCTAGCGGGCTCGCGCTCAATCCCAACGCCGCGCGCAAGCCCAAAGTCCAGCACCAGCGCCTGACCGCGGCTGCTGACCAGCACGTTGGCGGGCTTGAAGTCGCGGTGGATCACGCCCATCTGGTGGGCGGCCTCCAGCGCGCGGCCGGCCTGAATGAACAGCGCGAGGACCTCTGCCAGGCCGCGATCGGTCTGGCCCAGCCACACCCGCAGGTCGACACCGTCGACCAGCTCCATGACCATGTAGACCCCAGGCGAACCCGCGAACTCGAACTCGCCCACGTCATAGACGCTGATCACGTTCGGATGTGAGACCCGCGCGATCGCTTGGGCCTCGCGACGCAGACGCTCCTGCGGCCCGGTGCCAGCATAGATCAACTTGATCGCAACGAGACGCTCGATCTCCGGATCGAACGCAGAGTGCACGCTGCCCATGCCGCCCTTGCCGATCTGCTCGAGCAAGCGATACCGACCGACCGTGCTCGGCGCGACCGCGCTCGGCTCGGCGCCCTCGAAGTAGGTACCCGCCGCGTCGTCTGGCTTGGACTCACCCAACATGCCCGTCGGTTCGACGGCGAAGCTAGCACGTCATCAGGGTTTTCTCAGGTATCCATCAGGCCCCAAACAGGGCGCCAGCGGCCGCTCGTGGCTACCGTGGACCCACCATGCAAAACTGTTTTCAGCTCGGGCGAGGGCTTCTCGCCCGCTTGCGGACACCTTCTCAGACTGGTTCACCAAGGGCAGCGAGCTGTTTTCAGCTCGGGCGAGCGTTGGACGTCACCCGTCGAGATCTCCTGCTCGGCTGCCTTGCGGCAATTTCGCTGGCCGGCTGTGCGCGTTCGCAGCTCCAGCCAACCGCCAAGCGCCCGATCCCCCCACCCCGGACGACCCGGTCGACCGCTTCTTTGCCGCCGTCGCCCGGCGGCGCGGCCAACCTGAGCGTCGGATCGGGTGGGACGTTGGGCTCCGGGTGACGGCCCCCCCGTCGCGGCCGGGTTCCGGTGACGGGCGGTGACGCCCGGTTCGCAGATCGGGCAATTCGCGCGCCTCGCTGGAAACATCCCGAATTCGAGGGTTTGGGGCCCATCCCAGCGGCCGGCCGTCACCGACTCGCGGTTCGTGTCGGAGACCCGCCGGTGGCACTGGCGTCCCTGACGGTCAGCCCCCTCCGGCCGCATGGTGAACCCACCAAACGACGGGCCGCCGCAGCTCGCACCCCCGGAGACCAATATCGTGATCAACACCGACATTTCCACAACCACTGAAGTCCACATTCGCGTCACCCGTGACGACGACGCCAGCCGCATCGCCGCCGTGCTCGAGGCCCTTGGTTACAGCGTCCTGCGTCAGCTCGACGAGGGCGACGGTCCGCAGCGCCTGCGGTGGGCGGTCAACCGGCTCGCGCGTCGCCACAAGCTGACCAACCGCGAGCAAGACATCCTCGAGCTCGTGCTCGAGGGCCGCTCGAACGAGCAGATCGGACGCGCGCTCGAGATCAGCCGCGCGACCGTGAAGTGGCACATGCACAACGTGTTCGCCAAGACCAACAGCGGCAATCGTGAGAGCTTGCTGCGCCTGGCCCTGCAGCTTGGTGGCAACGGCGATCCGATCGTCGAGCCGGCGACCGAGACCAAGCCCGCGCCACGGCCCAGCGCGCCCGTTGTCAGCGCAGCCGCGCGCACCCAGACCCTGGCCAAGCGCAGCGACAGCAGCTGGCCCGGAGCCGACGACGTCACCGCTCGGATCGAGTTTGATCAACCCCGCGTGCCCGCGGCCGACTCGATCCCTTCGAAGAGCTGGTACTGAGGCGGGCGGGCGTGGCGGTCAGGGGTCGCGCTCGCGCAAGTCGAGCACGTGCGCGACCCCAGGCACCCCACCCGCGACGGCCTGGGTCACGCGCGCGTCGTCGTTGGCGCGAGCGCGGGCGGGACCGCGACAGACCACCGTGCCGTCGAGCCGAGCCACGCACGCGCCAGCAGCCGCGACGACGTCACTGATCCGCCCAAACACGCGCGAGTCGATGCGATCGTGAGGCTCGGTGTCGCAGGACATTCGGGTCGCGCCGACCAGCGAGCAGCCGCAGGCCCGCCGCTCGCAGCCATCGAACGCCAAGTGCTCGTCGCCGTCGAGGCAGGTCCACTCACCGCTGGTACCCACGCACACGCGACCGCCGATGACCGCGAGCGCGCTCGCGGTGGTGGGCGCCTGAACGCGCTGCGGGTGACCCGGCTCGTCAAGCCCAAGCCCGAGCGTCTGTGCGTGATCCCAGCACCACAGCTGCGATTGATCCTCGACCCGTCGCAGCACGCAGCCATGATCCTCATCGCTGTCCGCGAGCACCCGCTCGACGTCGGTCAGCGCGTAGCCAGCCTCACCCAAGGGCAGCAGCTCGACCAGCGCGTCGGTCGTCGAGCCGTCGACCTTCTGTCGCCGCACCAGCAGGCGTCCGCGGGCATCGACGATCGAGCCCGCCGCGATGTCCCGCGCGGGCGCACCCATGCTCAACACCGACGGCGCCTGACCGGCATCGCTCGCGCTGAACCCCGGCCGCCAACAGCTGACCTGCCCCTCGGCGTCGCGGCTGCAGCTACGCATGCGTTCGCAGCTCAGCTGCACGGCCGGCGGAAGCCCCTCGACGCGGGTCAGGACCTCGCCCGTGCTGGGACCGCAGTACACCGCGCCGTTGGCCCGGCGCGCGCACACGATGGTCTGGCGCGCAGGCGTGGCAACACACAGCTCGGCGATCCCCTGATCTGACGGGTCCGACTGGCTCACCAAGTCCGGCAGGGCGGCCGGAGTCTGGGGGATCTTCAGCGAGCCAAACGCCGCCTCGATCGCCCCCCACTGGCCCGTCTGGCGATGCGCCCGGCAGTGGACCAACACGACCGCGCTGGGGGTCGGTCCAGGCAGCTCGCGCAGGCGCCCGCGCACGGGCCCGTGCGAGTAATCCGTGGCGCCAGCCGCCGCGCTTGGGCTGGGCTCGACCCCGGGCGGCAACGGACCCGCGCCCTGACGACGCTGCTCGATCGTGCACAGCGACACATGCGAGGGATCCTTGGTCGGCCCCCACGCCAGCGCGAAGTTGGGATCGCCCGCGTCAACGACGTTCCAGCTCAGCGGCACCGTGAGCTCGACCCCGGCGGCGCGCAGCGTGTGGCCGGGCGTGGGCGCGGCCACGGTGTCCTGGGCTTCGGCCGCGCCGCGATCAGCGACCTGCCGCGTCGGCGCGTCATCGCTGCGACAGCCGGGCACGAGTCCGAGACCAAGGGCGAGCAGGGCTGCGCTGACGTTTCGCATCCGCGCTTGCGTGACTATCAGGATCGGTCGCTGTCCGCCAGCACGCCGTGCTACCGCGGTCGCTTGGGCTTGGACGGCTTCGCCGCCCCCAATTGCTCCGCGCACGCCTTCGCCTCGGCGATCAACGGATCCCCCGGCGCCAGGGCCTTGACCAGATCCACGCTCCGTCGGCAGTGGTCCCCCGCCGCGTCCAAATTCCCCAGGGCGAGCTCGGCGATGCCCAGGTGAATCGAGGTCTGGATCGCCGCCCGGTGATCCGCCCCAAGCGACTGCACGAGCGGCACCAGGGCCTCCATGTACATGGTGCGCGCCCCTTCGTGCTGCTCCATCGCCATCAGGCTGTCGCCAAGCGCGAGCTTGACCATGGCCGTGTGCCAATCCTTGGGCCCGTACAGATCGCCGTAGATCTCGAGCAGATCCAAGTACGCGTATTGAGCCTCGCCGGGCCGGCCGGCGGCCATGAACAATTGGCCGATTGCCTCTACGCTGGCAACTGTCTGCGGGTGATCCGGCCCCAGCGTATTGACGAAGCTGTCGCGGGCCTGGGTCAGCAGATCGTAGCCGGTCTCGACCCGATCGAGCCCGAGCTGGGCCTGCGCGAGGCTGATCTGGACCTCGGCGGTGTGGGGGTTCTCTGCGCCCGCGAGCCGGGTGGAGAGCGAGATGGCCTCTGCGAGGGGCTCGATCGCACCCGCGCCGTCGCCAAGTTGGACTTTGACCCGGCCGATGTTGCGCAGCTGCAAGAACAGCAACCATGGATCTTCCTGGGCCCGCGCCGCCGCCACGGACTGGTCCAGGGCCACCATCGCGGCCGGCACGTCGCCGCGGCTCGAGGCCGCGAACGCCTGGGCCTGGGCCACGGTCATCTGCGCCCGCGGGCCCAAGCTGGCGGCCAGGGCCTCGGCTTGGCCCAGCGCGGCGTTGGCCTGGTCCGCGTCACCCTTGGACAACGCGACGACCACCTTGCTCGCGGTGATCGGCAGGGCGTAGGCGGGGGTCTGCCCGACTGTCTCGTCACCCTCGAGCGCGCGAACCGTGTTGTCAACGGCGACGTAGTCCGAAGCGTTGAGCAACAGCCGCAGCGAGGCCCACTCCCGACCCACGCGCGGGCTCAGCGAAGGCGCGTCAAAGCTGGGTTCTTGGCGGGCGTCGCAAGCGTCGGCGTCACGCAACACCGCGTCGATCTCTGCCCACATGCTCGCGGCGTGCTCGGGGTGCGTCGTCGCCAGCTCGACGATCGCATCGAGCTCCCACGCCTGCATGTCGAGGCACCGCTGAGCCTTGCGCTCACCCTGTTCACACGCCCGTAGGTAGTTGCGGCGCCACACCTGGGCGTTGCTGCCCACCCGGGCGTCGAGGATCGCCAACAGCTGCTGCGGCCACTCACCAGGCTGCTGCTGCAGGGCGGTGTCCAGGTCCGCCCGCCGGGTCGGGGTCCAGATCTGCGTGATCGCGTCGGCGCCCTCACACGCGATCGCGGCTGGCACCGGCTCGGGATCCTCGACCTCGATCTCGCGGTCGCAGCCAAACAGCGCGACCGTGGACAATGTACAGACCTGCGCCCATCGAAATTTGATCGACACGGTCACTTGGAAGCTCGGGTGGCAACGCGGACTTGCAGGTGCGGGCCGCCGGGGGCGATGGACATCGACGCAGCATACACCATGGCCACGCGGACGCGCGATCGGCTACCATCGGCGCCGATGAGCAACGATCCCGTCGACGTGGGCGAGGCGCTCGAGACCCTCGTCCACCAGTTCTCGGATCCGTGGTCGTTCTTGCGCGAGCTGATCCAAAACGCGCTCGACGCCGGCAGCCCCGAGATCGACGTCCGCATTGACCATCAGCCGCCTGAGCAGGGTAGCAATGATCCGCTGGGCCTGATGACCGTCGAGATCATCGACGCGGGTGACGGCATGGATCGCCATATCATCGACACCCGGCTCACGCGGCTGTTTTCCTCGGCCAAGGACGGCGACTACACCAAGATCGGTCGATTCGGGATTGGGTTTGTCTCGGTGTTCGCGATCCAGCCCGATCTGGTCTGCGTCGACACCGGGCGCGCCGGCGAATATTGGCGGGTGCTGTTTCGCAAAGATCGCAGCTTTCAACGGATCGTGCTCGACCAGCCAACCGAGGGCACGACGATCCGCATCTACAAGCGCGCGACCCCCGAGCAAGCGGACGACGCCCGCGCCCGCGCCCGGTCCGTGCTCGAGTATTGGTGCAAGCACGCCCGCGTCGAGATCCGCTGCGACGACGCGCTGGTGTCACGCCCGATGCAGCTCGACGCCCGCTGCGTGATCCACCACGAGCAAGACGGCACCACGCTGATGCTTGGCTATGTCGAACAGGCCGCGGCGCTGCGCGGCTACTACCACGGCGGCCTCACGCTTCACGAAGAGCACGACCTGCTGCTGCCCCACGTCGCGTTCAAGATCGACTCGCGCTACCTCGAGCACACGCTCACGCGCGACAACGTGATCCGCGACGACAACTTCGCCAAGGCCATGAACATCGTCGGTCGGCTGGCAAGCACCGCCCTGGTCGAAGCGCTGGTCACTGCGCTGGAGCTCGCCGCCAGCGAGGGCCGCGAGGACCCGGAGGTTGCGTTCTTGCGCAAGCGCTTGCTGGGCGTGCTCGAGGGCGAGGCCAAGCCGCCGTCGCGGGTGTTCGAGGCCAAGCTGGTCCCGGCCCTGACCGCTGGTGGGGGCCGCACGGCGATCTCACTGACGCAGGCCCGCAAGCAGATCAAGCGGTGCTGGACCAGCGCGCAGGCCTCACCGGTGACGGAGATGTTGATCGCCCGTGGCGACACCGTGCTGCTGGTCGGGCCCAACAGCGCGCTCACGCAGGTGCTCGCCCACGTGGGTGGCCGCTCGCCCACGCCGGTCGCTTCGCTGTGCACCGCCCTGCCCGCCACGAGCTTCGAGCGCGGCTGCTGGCAACCCCTGCACGACGCCGCGCTGGCGCTGCTGGCCCAGCAGGGCGTCAAGCTGTCCAGCATCGAGCTTGGCCGGCTCGCGTACCCCGGGTCGCCGGTCGCCAACCACGTTGCGATCACCCAGGCCAAGCTTGGGGAGCTCACCGAAGTCAGCGAGATCGGCCAACTCTCGAGCGGGTGGTTTGGCTCGAAGCGCGTCGTCGTGCTCAACGCCGATCACCCCACGATTGGGCACCTCATCGAGCTGGCCGCGACCGAGCCGGAGTTCGCCGCCTACCTGCTGCTCAAGCTGTTCTATCTGCGCCTCAACGACGCGCCGCAGGACGAGGTCTCCCTGCCCACGCGCGACAACCAGCTAGCGAGCGCCGCCGCCCAGGCGCGGGCCCAGCGAAGGAGTTCGCTGCCCACGGTCAACCAATCTCAGAAGGCGTCCGCGAGCGGGCGAGAAGCCCTCGCCCGAGCTGAAGGCAATTGATCACAATGGCCAAATCAAGCGACATGCTCGACGCCTTGATGAACGACCTGCGCGCGGACGGGGCCGTCGACTCCGAGGGCCAGTTCACCCTCGACCGCGAGCAGGCCCGCGCCAAGCTACAAAAGTTCCAGCTCGTCGACGCGCGCCGCTACGTGCTCGAGCTGGTCCAGGCCGCCGTGCTGCGCGGGGCAGAAAAGATCGAGTTTCAGATCGACGCCGACGACATGCGCCTGCGGTTTGGCGGCACGCCCTTCACGGAAGCCGAGATCGACGATCTGTACGGCTCGCTGTTCGCAACCGGCGACACCCGCGAGCTGCGTGGCGTCCGGCAGCTCGCGCTGGCGCTCAACGCCGCGATCGGCATGAACCCCAAGTTCATCCACCTGCGCAGCGGTAAGCTCGAGCTGCGCATGCGCCCTGGCCAGGCCGACGAGATCATCGTCAAGGACACCGAGCTGCGCAGCACCGAGCTCCACGTCAAGCAGCGGGTTCGCCCGCGCTTGATGTTGGACTTCTTCTTGAACCTCGGCGGGCGGCTGGCCGAACAGACCTACCTGCGCGAGCGCTGCGGCTACGCGGACGTGCCAATTTTTTTAGACGGCGCGCGCATCAGCAAAGGGCTGGCCAGCCAGGCTTTGGGCCACAGCTCGCTGCAATTTCACGGCCCCGAGTTCTCCGGGGTCATGCACGTCGCAAGTCAAGACAGCAGCTACGCCCGGCTGGACCTGGTCAAGGACGGCGTGTGGATCGACTCGCGCGAGCTGCTCAACGGCGGCACCAACCTCCGCATCGTCGTTGACGGCGAGCGCCTGCGCAAAGACGTGTCGCAGGCCAAGATCGTCGACGATGAGGCGCTCTCACGCATCACCGAGGCGGTCGGCCGCGCGCGCTGGAAGCTGTGGACGATCGCCAAGGACGAGGCCACGCCGGCGACCGCCCGGCAGATCGCCGCGTTGATCCAGACCCAGCTGATCGAGCACTCGACCCCCGCTCAGCTGCGCGACGACCCGCAGGCGAACGCGCTGACATCTGATGTGACCTGGCCCGACTGCCGCGGCACCGCGCGACAGGTGAGCTTGCGCGAGCTGATCGAGCTGGTCCAAGCCGGCAAGACCCCACGCTACGCCAGCCGCGTGTACGCCGAGCTCACGCCCGAGGGGGACCCCGTCCCGCTGCTCGAGCGGGTTGAGGCCCGCCGTCTGGGCGTTTCGCTGGGGGCTGATCTGATCGAGGCCGACTCGCTGCTCGCCCGCGAACAGCTGCGCGCCCGCGGTCGCAAGGCGTGGCGCGAGCGCAAGGGGGACCCGGTGCTCCCGACCCACGTTCCGTTCCTGGTTCAGGGCCCGATCGCCACGCCGCATGTCCGCGGCGAAGTCGGCGTCGACACCCACACGCTGATCGACCCGGAGCTCGAGCACCCGACCCAGGTCCTGCTCTACAAGCGCAGCTGCCTGCTCGGCCGGCTCGAGCTCGAGCTCGACATCCCCAATCTGTGGCTGGTGCTCGACGCCGAGTTCGAGCCAACCGACGACTATCAAGACGCGATCCGCGATGGGACCTTCGTGCTCGCGCTACTCCACGGCCTGAGCGCGCTGCGTGAACCGTTCGCGCGCATGCTCGAGCACGCCGCAGGTCACCCCAACGAAGCCAACGCGCGCGGCCTGGTCAAGCGGTGGTTGGTCGCGCTGCTCGATCAACCAACCCAGGCTTCGCTGCTCAGCAAGGCTGGAGCCGACGTCGCGCCCGGCCACTACGTCAAGCTGCTGCCCAAGCTCCACGCGGATCAGCTGGGTCCACGCGACGCTCACGATCCGCTCGCGCAGTGCCCCTTGTTCGAGCAACTCGACGGCCCCCGCCTGTCGCTGGCTGACGTCGCCGCACACCACCGCGTGCATGGGCACATTCGCTACCTGCCCGGCCGGCCCCAGGACCCGCGCCTGACCGCGCCCGAGGTGCTGCTGCTCGGACCTGGGGATCGCAAGATCATCCGCGCGCTGTTTGGTCCCGACAGCTACCAGCTGGTCGACCACGAGCCGATGCTCCGCGAGCTGCGGCACTTCGATCAGCCGCAGGTAACGCTCGCAACCACCCGCGCACAGATCGAGCGGCGACTCGCGCCCGCGGGCGCCCGCCTTGGTGGCTGGCTGGTCGAGCTCGACGGCGAGGTCGAAGGCTTCATCGTCCCGGCGTTCGGCCCACTCGGCCACGAGCTGCAGCAGCTGCACGACACCGCGCTGGCGACCACGAGCGTGGCCGTGTATCGGGACGGGCGCTTCGTCTGCGACATGCAGCTCAAGCTGGGTTGGGGTCCGCTGCTCGCCGTCGTCGAGTCCCCCAAGCTGCGCGCGGACGAGCTGTGGGAGACCGTCGTCGAGGACGAGCACTGGCGCACCGTGGTTGCGAGCTTGCGCTCCGCCGCGCGCCGGTTGTTCACGCTGGTTGTCCGCAACTACGAGAGCGAGGTCGCCTCGGTCCGGCGGTGGCTGGCCCGGGTGCTGGTGCGGGCGGCGGCCAACGAGGTCGCCCCCGGTCAACCCCAAGACGGCGAGTCGCGCGTCGACGCGATCCGATCGCTCAACATGTTCGACACCGTGTCGGGCAGCGTGATCAGCTTGCTCAGGATCGAGCGAATCCACGCCGAGCATGGTGCGGTCGAGATCGTCGAGCGCGACACCAGCTGGGCCGCCGTGCGCGACCCCGAGATCGTCAAGCTCGACCCGGACGAAGTTGGTGATCTGCGCAAGCTCCTGGGCGCCCGCGACCTGGAGGTGGTTGACGGCGCGCAGCGGCTCAGCCACCAACAGATCTCCAAGCAGCTTCAGGGTCGCCCGCGAATGACCGAGGCCAAGCTCGACCCGGCGAAGATGCTGGTGATCCGCGATCTCCACGGTGACCGCCGCCACGGCGAGATCGGCATCTCGCGGACCCGAACCGTTGGCAGCCTGCACCTGCGGCTTGGCGTCGCGGGCCGCCTCGTCCACGAGCTGAACGACCACAGCTACGACTTCGCGCTGCCAGTCGACGCGGTCGTGATCGACGAGTCGATCCCGTTGAACGCCAAGGGCGACCCCGAGCTCGAGAGCAAGCGCTACCGCAACCTGCTCCGTCAGATCCGCCGCAACGTGCCGTCTTTGGTGCTGGATCTGTGCAGCACCCTCGACGATCAACCGCAGCCGTTCCGGCGCGCTGCGTGGCCGGTGCTCGTCGCTCACCTTCGCAGCGACACCGACGAAAATCGCCGAAAAGTCCGCGAGAAGGCGTTCGTGGCGGCCAGCCAGGTCCCTGGGTTTCGGGATCTGTGGGGCGTCCACCACGACCTCGCCACGCTGATCGCCAAGTCCCGCAAGCGCCCGCTCGGACTGCTGGTCAAGCTGCGGCCGCAGGTGCCCAAGCAAGAGCTCGACGCGCGGGTGATCCTGGTCGTGGACGAAGACGAGGCCGCCTGCATCGAGGCGCACGCCAACGCCGAGCGCTTCGACGATGACTGGGCGGCCGAGCTCGCGTCGATGAAAGAGCTCGCCAACGCGCCCAAGCTCGAGGCCCCCGAGCTCGACGACATCGCGCTGGTCGAGCGCAAGGCCCAGGTCGCGGGCGGGCTCGACTGCCAGCTGTGGATCCCCCGCGACTTCGCCCCACTCGCACCAGACGCCGAGCCGCCGCAGCTGGTGTTCGCCCGCAACGGACGCGAGCTGCAGCGGATGGCGTTGGTTCACGCGTTGCCGTGCGCAGGCGTCGTCAACGGCGACGGGCTCGACTCCAGCCCCGGCGAGGTCCAACTCGACGGTCGCCAGAGCATCAGCCTCGCGCGCCAGATCGTGATCATGTACGTCGAGCTCGCCAAGCAGCTCGAGACGAAGCGATTGTCAGCCAAAGACCGCGAGCGGGCCCTGGAGTATCTGTCGTGGGCAAGTGTCTGCTTCGAGCGCGGGCAGACCGATGGGCTCGGCGGGCTCGGCAAGCACGTTGACAGCCTGCGCGAGCTGCTGCGAACTCAGGTCCCGCCAACCCTGCGCAACGCTGCGCGCCAAGAGCCGGCGACCGTCGCAGCGCCGCCCCCCAAGCCCGCGCCAACGCCCGCACCAACGCCCGCAAGCGAGACCACGGCTCCCGCAGCCGACCCCGCGCCACCACCCACCACCGAGCCTCACACCCCCAGCGAGCGCTTGCTGGCCGCGCTCTACGAGCAGCTACAGTGGGCGCGCGCACGCCATGGTGATGTGCTGGATCAGCTTCGCCTCGCCCACCTCGAGCTGCTCGACACCGGCGACGACGCGATCGCCAAGATCCGCATGTCGGGCATCGCGGTGAACACCCAGCACCCGCTGGTCGCGCGGCTCTTGGCCCCGACCCGCGCGCTCGATCCGATCGACCCGATCGAGCTCGCGTTCGTGGTCGCCGCGATCTACACGCTGATGAACCACTTCGCGCAAGAGATCACCGACGACGACGAGCGAGTGTTCGTCGCGCAGCTGGCCGAGACCCTCGCGCTGTCCGTGCGGGCATCCGGGCGCTGATCAAGCGTGGGGCAAGCCACGGCTCGCTCGACGACGTCACCATTTTTTTGGCGAGCGCCGTCAGATCCGCGCCGCGCGTCACAAACGGGGAGTTCGAGCCCGAAAGGCTGCGACAGCATGTTCAAACCCATCTCGCTACTCACCGTCACCCTGCTCTCGATCTCGACCCTCGCCGGCTGTGGCCTCGACGAGCTCGACGACTCGAGCCCCGCCAGCTTTCGCTCCGTCGTCGTCTCTGACAGCTGGGACATCCACGAGGACGTCGCCTTCCCCGAGGTCAACTCCTGCTACGACTACTGGAACGACCGCTGCGCCGAGCTCACGTCGAGCCAGTGCACCGTGGCCAAGAACCGCTACTCGTGCACCGAGAGCGATGAAGGCCTCGTGATCTCGGACACCTACGGCGCCCTGGTCAACGCGGTGCACTGGGCCGCGTACAGCGTTGGCGACGAGGCGCCCGTCACGACCAAGGGCTCGCCGTCGATCCTGTGCGAGCAGCTGCATGGCGTCGAGTATGCGTCGTGTCTTGGCGTGGCGCTGACGGCCGAGCTCGCGGCGCAGCAGGCCCCGGAGCTGATCGAGGCGTTTCCGAACGGTGGCTTCGCCACGGTCGCCGTCCAAGGCGAGCTGCTCGTGATCGAGCCCCTCGCCGAGGCCGATCACGACATCGTCTATACGACCGCCGCCGCGCTCGACTGGCGCGCGCCGATCATCGAGGGCGAGTTCACGCTCGGCGAGGCGCCCGAGGTCACGCTCGAGCCCAACACCGTGATCACGATCCGACCCAACGGCACGATCGGGGTCTCGTCCGAGCGCATGACCCTGCTTCAGCAGCCAAGGCCGCTGCCGCCGCCCAAGTCGGCCTTCGTGTTTGGCTACTCGATGAGCGCCCCCGGGGCCAACTACAACCAGCAGAGCTCCCTCGTGGTCGGGGGCTGGTCGCGCTACGCCGCGCTGTGGAAGTCGTTCATCGACGCCAACGTCGGCTCGGTCGACGTCATCGCGTCTTACGCGGGCGGCAACTTCATCCCGCTGCTCGGGGCCGAGCAGACCCTCGACTACCACGAGGCCAACTACTTCACCGACATCTGGGGGGCGCCCTACGATCCCGTTGGCACGTGGATGAGCGCCGACATCGACGACCCCCTGACCGGCCTCGCCTTCGCCGCGATCGTGATGCACTACTGGCACAGCCCCGTGTTCTTCTCGGGCGACTGGACACCGCCGCTGTCGGTCGCGCCCAACGGCTCCTGGTACAAGGACATCGCCCTCGAGTCGATCCGATTCCGCAGCCCCAGCTTCAGCAGCCTCCACGCTGCTTGCGGGATCAGCTCGACGGCCTCGGCGGCCACCGCCCTGAGCCAGATCCAGACCTGTGCGTTTGGCGGGTTGACCGTCGAGGACGCCGTCGTCACGGCCTGGAGCGGCGACTTCTCGCCATCGAACGCGCCCGCGCTCTTGCATCACCAGAGCATCAGCGCCAACCAGCTGCTCGGTGCGTACGCGGCTGGGTTCACCCACGGCCAGGGGAATCCGTCGGGTCGCGTGGGCGAGCTGATCTTCGATCCGCCGCCCGAGGCCGACGCCGAGGAGATCGCCGCGGTCTTCGCTCTCGCCGAGTTCATGGCCAGCGAGATCCAGGCCCAGGCGCCGCTCGAAGAGAAGTAGCGCGTCGCCCCCAACCCGACCGCCTGGGCAACCCACGCGCGGGCGGATCCCCGGCCCGGATCGCGGCTTCATTCCGCCCGCGCCGGGTGATACCGTTCGAGCATGGCTTTGCGTCCGATTCACGCTTTCACGGCGATCACCAAGTCCACGGCGCGAGCGCCGTTCGTGCTTGGGTTCGCCCTGCTGCTCGGCAGCTGTGGCCCGATCATCATCGAGTCCGCGTCGGGCGGCACCGAGGCCGAGACCGACGCCGGGTGCGTTGACGGGGCCGCCGGCTGTCCCTGCGACGCCGGTGTCTGTGACGCTGGCCTGACCTGCGAGGACGGGGTGTGCAGCGGCGGGGGCGAGGGCACCTGCGGCGACGGGATCACCGATCCCAACGAGGAGTGCGACGACGGCAACAGCTCCAACGCCGACACCTGCGTCGAAGGCTGCAAGCTCGCGACCTGCGGCGACGGCTTCGTGGGCCCCGGCGAGGGCTGCGACGACGGCAACTCGGACGACGGCGACACCTGCACCAACGCCTGCAAGCTCGCCAGCTGCGGCAACGGGGTGCTCGACGAGGGCGAGGTCTGCGACGACGGCAACTCGAGCAACAACGACGCCTGCCTCAACACCTGCACCGAAGCGATCTGCGGCGACGGTCAAGTCTACGACGGCGTCGAGGAGTGCGACGACGCCAACCCCGACAACACCGACGTCTGCCTAGACACCTGCGTGGTCGCCAAGTGCGGCGACGGCTTCGTGTGGGCCGGCAACGAAGACTGCGACGACGCCAACGCCGACGACTCCGACGCCTGCCTGAGCACCTGCGACAGCGCCAGCTGCGGCGACGGGGTCGTGTGGGTTGGCGAGGAAGAGTGCGACGACGCCAACAACGACAACACCGACACCTGCGTGGCGGGCTGCGTGGCCGCGGCGTGTGGCGACGGGTTCTTGGGCCCGGGTGAGGGCTGCGACGACGGCAACCAAGTCAACGACGACGACTGCACCAACGAGTGCAAGTCCGCCACCTGTGGCGACGGCGTCAACGACCCCAACGAAGAGTGCGACGACGGCAACCAGGACAACAACGACACCTGCACCAACGCCTGCACCAACGCGACCTGCGGCGATGGCTTCACCCAGCCGGGCGAGGAGTGTGACGACGGCGACGGCGACAACGGCGACATGTGCACCAACATGTGCACCACCGCCGTGTGCGGCGACGGGATCTTGTGGGCCGGCAACGAGCAGTGCGACGACGGCAACCAGAACAACACCGACGCCTGCATCAACACCTGCCACAACGCAGTGTGCGGTGACGGCTTCACCCGCGCCGGCTGGGAAGAGTGCGACGACGACAACAACAACAACAACGACGCCTGCACCAACGCCTGTGACCTCGCCGCCTGCGGCGACGGATTCGTGTGGAACGGCATGGAGCAGTGCGACGACAACAACAACATCGACACCGACGCCTGCACCAACAACTGCACCAACGCCACCTGCGGCGACGGGGTGATCTGGGCCGGCGTGGAGCTGTGCGACGACGGTAACCTGCTCAACACCGACGACTGCGTTGGCGCGTGCGTGCCCGCGGAGTGTGGCGACGGCTACACCCACGCAGACGACGAAGAGTGCGACGACGGCAACGGCAGCAACACCGACGCCTGCACCAACATGTGCTTGGACGCGTTCTGCGGTGACCAGATCGTGTGGGACGGCGAAGAAGAGTGCGACGACGGCAACCAGAACAACGATGATGGTTGCCTCGACGACTGCACCGAGCCGCCAATGGGCACCACTGGGTGATCGCGGTCTGTGGCCTCGGAGCAAGCGCATGACCAGCCACGCTGCCGCCGAAGCGAGGGGCTTTTGATAGCCCTCTTGAAGGAATGGTGGGCCGAATCGAGCGCGCAGCGCTCGATTCAGGCCTAGAACGGCACAATTTCAGTGCTACCCACCAGGCTGCACTCCACCCTGCCAGTACCCGCGAAGTGCCCCTTGGGTCCTCGGGCGTGAATTACAGTAGAAACCGTCGTCGGAATTGGGAACCCGCCAGACGATGACGAGAATGTGATCTGTGGCGTACCACAGTGATGCTCAGACCCGCGACCGTCGTGTTTTACGGTATGAACGGAACTCGGAATGATGTAGCGCCCGGGAGGCGCCGTGTAGGAAATGAGTTTGTCACAGGAGTGCCTGACCCCATCCCAGCCCGTTTCCTCCGTCACACAGCTGTCTCGAATATCAAAAGGCACCACATCCGCCAATGGCGGAACTCCAATCCGATCCCCTTCGATGTAATGAGAGCCTTCAGCGCCCATTTCGCCAGGAGTTCGCAGCTCAAAAGCCATCTGCCGATCGCCGGCTGGGGCAGCCCCATCGACAGCGCACGCCAGGGCGCTACCCAGCAAAACGGCAATGACGCCAATGTGGGCAGAATTGCGCTTGTTTGATTTCTCCATGATCTACCCCCTACTGTGGCTGCACACGACGACCGCCACCAGGACATCATGACACTTCCGATGCAGGGCACACGCGAATGGATTGCGGGTCGCAGCCGATCACTGATGCTGCATTCCAGCATTGCCGGTAGCCAGCCTACTGCACCGTTAGCAGCGATCGCTCCCCGCAGCTACCGAACGACCCGCGTAGTGCGAAGCCCCCCACGACACCGCCCGCCCCCGAGCAGCAGAGCCCCCTTCTAGGGGGCCAATCATACCACCGCGAACAAATGGCCCACTGGGAACGAGCGAAGCGAGCGACCGCGCAGTGCGAAGCCGCCCGGGGGGGTCTAAAGAAGCTCAGTACACCCGAATGGGATCGGCGCTGGTGGGCAGCTCGTCGTCGCCAATATTCTGCGTATGCCCAAGCCCAAGCTGCCCGTACTCGTTGCTGCCCCAGCAGCGCACGCTGCCGTCCAGCACCAACGCACAACTATGAGCATCGCCCGTCACCAGCGAGGTGACCGACCCGCCGAGCTCGACCAACCCCACGGAAGTGGGACCTTCGTCGTCGCCGATAAACTCGTCGCTCCCGTAGCCAAGTTGCCCTTGGTCTGCGGACCCCCAGCAGCGCACGCCGCCGCCATCTAGCACCACGCAGGTGTGAAACTGACCCGTGCTGACATCGACCACGCCAACGCCAAGGTCGACCGTCCCCACCGCGGTCGGCGGCTCGTCGTCGCCGATCGTGTATTTAGCCCAGGGGTGGCCCGAGAGCGTTCCCAGGCCCCAGCAGCGGACCTCGCCCGTGTCCAGTCGCGCGCAGGTGTGGAGCAGGTGAATCGAGACTTGGGTTGCCTTGCCCCCCACGTCCACGTTGCCAGCCGTCGATGGGGTCTCGTCGTCGCCGATGTGCTCGAGGTTGCCGTAGCCCAAGATTCCGTTGTTGCCGCTGCCCCAGCAGCGGACCGCGCCGTTGTCGAGCACCGCGCAGGTCGAGTAGGCCCCGGCGGACAGCGCAACGGCGGCGTGGAGGCCCAAGTTCACGTCACCCGCGAGCGAGGGGTTCTCATCGTCGCCAATGTCGAGGGTGTTGCCATAGCCAAGCTGGCCGCGATGGTTGAGGCCCCAGCACCGCACCTTTCCGGTGTCCAGCAGTGCACAGTTGTGGGCGTCGCCCGAGGTGATCTGAACGACCTTGCCACCAATGTCGACCTCGCTGACCGACGAAGGGACCTCATCGTCACCCACGTCCTGCTGGCCCGGAATCCCGAGCTGTCCAACAATATTGCTGCCCCAGCAGCGCACGGCCCCGGTGTCGAGCAGCGCGCAAGTGTGATAATAGCCGGCGCTGAGCTGAACCGCGATGCCGCCCATGTCAATGTCGCCGGCGGCGGCCGGGTGCTCATCGTCTCCAATCGTATCGGTGTGGCCGTAGCCCAGCATCCCAAATGTGTTCTCGCCCCAGCACCGCACCGCGCCCGTATGCAGCAGCGCGCAGGTGTGCGTGGCTCCGGCGACGATCTGGGTCACTTGCTCGGGCGTGCAGGTGTTCGAGCAACCGTCGCCAGCGACGTCGTTGCCGTCATCGCAGCCCTCGACGCCGTAGAAGATGATGCCGTCACCGCAGACGTTGGGCTCGCACGCGGTCGTGCAGGCGTCGTCGTCGAGGTCGTTGCCGTCGTCACACGCTTCAAAGTCATCGGCGAACACGTGGCCATCGCCGCAGACGTTGAGCTGGCAGTCGGGCGTGCACAGGCCGGTGTCATCGCCGGGCTCGCAGGCTTCGTCGGCCTCGACCAGGCCATCGCCACACACCGGGCCGCCGGCGTCGGTGTCCGTGTCAGAGGGCGGGTCCTGCTCACCTGTCTCGGTGCTGTCGGTCTCGTCGGTGCCGTCATCACCGACATTCGCGGAGTCAGCGCAGCCGCTGAGCAAGAGGACGAGGACGGGGCTGAGGGAAATTGCGGAACTGAGTTTCATGGCTTCTCCGGACCACTACGAGCCATTCGGGTATCGAGGCTCGCGGTGCGTGCACGGGCCATGTGCACGCGGTGTGCCACGCCAACTCAGCCGCAATTCGTGGGGTCTCGCCCAGCGTTGACGAGAAACTCGCCAGCGCTGACGAGTTTCTCGTCAACCGCTGACGATTTTTTCGTCACTCGCCCGCGAACGGACCCGAGGCCCGGAGCCCGAACCTACGGGCCGGTGATCGTTGCCGTGACCGGGCTGGGCTCGAGGTCCGAGCTCAACCACGCGTCAACTTCAACGTTCGCGTTCGCGTCGATCCCCGTCTGGCCAAAATCGAACACGTACGCGTCCGCGACCGGATCATAGCTGGCCTGCCAGACCTCCCCGGTTGGCATGCCATCGACGATGAACTCCAAGCTCAGGGGCGCGCGCACGTGGATCCCGTCCGCGGGCGTGTGCCAGGCGTCGTGCAGGCGCCAGCCCCGGACCGGCCAGGTCCCGTCCATGACCTTCGGCACGCTTGGCATCACCAAGCTCAGGTACAGCGTGTCGGGATCCGTCAAGTTCGCGGCCAGGTTCGCGTCGTTGGATTGCTCGACCGCGAACGCGAGGCTCGCCGCCTCATACTGCTGCACGGTCGCCCCATCCCAGTACGGCCCGGTCGCAACCATGCGGTACTCGCCGGCTGGCCAGTCCGCGGGGATCTCCCAGTCGACGTACCACTCGTGCTTGCGCGAGGCCGCGACGTTGCCGTTGGGCGCGGGCGTGGGATCGTAGTGGGTGATCATCTCGTTGCGGCTGTTGTCGTAGGCGCGCCCCGACCACCCGGCGGGATGCGGCACGTCCACGAACCCGCCTTGGCCATCGTCAACCTGCAAGCGCACGTTCGGCGCGCCCACGCTCGGGTCGCCGCCGCCAAACCGGAACCGCACCAGCTCCAAGCGCCGCTGCAATACCTCGACGTTGCTGACCACCGCGCCGTGGTTCTGGCTGAGCTCGAACGCCCGAGGTGTGAACCCACCTGGGCTCGCCAGCGTCGGCGTCTCTTCGACCAGCGCGGGGCCAATGTCCCCGGCCAGAATGTCGGCGATCATCTCCATGTCGGTGTTGACCATGAAGGTGCCGCCGTTGGGCCCCCACAGGCTCATCTCGGACTCATACCCGCCCTGAAACCAGTCGTCGGGCGCGGTGAAGTACAGCAGGTGATCTTGCGAGTAGCCCCACACCATCAGGTCAATGGGCTCGTCCGAGGCCAGCTGCGCGAACTGGTCGCGCGCGTACTTGATGATCGAGTAGGCCGGCTCGCCGGGGATCGTCATCATGAACAGCGGCCCGATCTTGGCCACGCTCAGGTAGGTCTGGTGGATCTCGCCGTGGGGCACGTCGCCAAGCAACAGCGTGTCGACGGGGATGCACTGCTTGTCCTTGCCCTCCATCGAGGTGTTGGGGTCGTTGTCCTCCGCGACCCCCGTGCACTGCCAGCCACCCCACACGTAGTCGATTGGGATCAGGTTGAACAGCTCACCCGAGAACTCGCCGCTCTCGTCGTAGCCAAATTTTTCGTAGGTCAGATCCACGCGCCGCGACTGCACGACGATCTCGGGGTCGTCATCCCACGCGAGGTTCTGGTACGCGTCAAAGATCACCGGCGCCGCGACCGTGCCGATCAGCTCGGTCTTTTGGGTGGCGGAGTCGTGACCCAAGAACCCGCCGCGCGGTGACGAGTCGCCGCCGCCAGCTTGGGCGATCATCCCAAAGATCGGCTGGCCGGTCTGCTCGAAGAAGTACTGCTCGAACTCGAGCTCGACGGCCCCTGGCGCGTCTTCGGTCAGCAGCTCGTTCTCGTAGGCGACGCTGATCCCGTGGATGCCAAAGTTGAACATCGCGGCCATTGGCGTGCCGTCGGGGCGACGCAGGGCGAACACCGTGAGGGTCGGGTCCTTGCCGTAGGTGGGGTTGTTGGCGCTGCGGCGATCACCGTAGACCTTGTCGCTTGGATCCCAGTCCTCGATCGCCGTGTAGCCCCATTGCGCGTCGCCAAGATCGTCGATCGCGGCCTTGATCGTCTTGGCAAACTCGGTGGCGAGCAGATCGATGACCTCTTCGTCGGCGGTGTCGGTCCCAACCGCGCCAAAGATGTCTGGCAGCCGCCAATAGCGACCGTGCGCGTGGTGAGAGTGGGTCCCGCCCCAAATGATCCGGCCGCGCAGATCCTCGCCATAGAGCTCTTGATACTTGGCCGCGGTCGCGTCGGTGACCCCGGACTCGGCGCTCATCATTGGCGTCTTCATCAGCACGACCTGCTCGCCCGCCTTTGACTGCAGGACCATCGCCTTGATCGTTGGGTAGTTGTAGAAGCCCCGGGTGCCGTAGAACAGCCCGCTCCACGGGGTGTTGGTGCCGCCTAGGCGGCCACCGTAGCCGGCGAGCGAGATCCCGATCGGGTGGTCGAGGTAGCGCATCGCGACGCCGGCCTGCAGCGGGGTCGTTGGCTGATCACCATCGCCGTCACCCGGGTCACCATCGCCGTCGCCGGGATCGCCATCCCCGTCCCCATCGCCATCGCCGTCGCCGTCGCCGTCGCCCGGGTCACCGTCGCCGTCACCGGTCTCGCTCGTGCTACCCGCATCGCCACCGGTGACCGAGTCATCGCCGCACGCTGCGAGCGCGAGCGCGGACAGTGCGAGGCTGGTTGTGATCGACCTACGAAGAAACCAAGTGCGGCGCATGGTTGGACACTACGCCGAGAGCACGACTTCATGCACCCCCCGTCGATCCGCGCAGACTGCGTTTTCCCGGCCCGCGTGTGACATTTGCTCGACAGCCATGCAGGCGACGGGCGACCCTGACTGGACTGGATTGACATGACGATCACTCGCCGAGAGCTCCTTCGCCGCGCCAGCATCCTTGGTGCAACCTCCCTGATCCCCAGCTTTAGCGCCTGTACGCCCGAGCCTGGCGGCGGAGCTGGCGAGACCGGTGAGACCGGCGAGACCGGCGAGACCGGTGAGACCGGAGGCGACGACGGCCTCCCAACCTACGAGTGGGAGGGTGAGCTCGGGCCCGAGAGCATCTTCGCCCACGGTGTTGCGAGCGGCGATCCGCTCAGCGACTCGGTGATCCTCTGGACAAGGGTCTCGCCCGCGGTCGACGAGGCGGTCGAGCTGTTCTTCGAGATGGCCGTGGATCCCGAGTTCCAGCTGCGGGTCGCCGCAGATTGGATCGCGCCAACCGACACCGAGCGCGACTACACCAGCAAGATCGACGTTGACTCGCTCGAGCCCGGCTCGACCTACTACTACCGCTTCTACGCGCAGGGCCGGGTCTCGCCGATCGGCAGGACCCGCACCGCGCCCAGCGGCGCCGTCGATCACCTGCGCTTCGCGGTGTGCTCGTGCTCGAGCTGGGCCCACGGCTATTTTCACGTCTACGACGAGATCGGCGGCCGGGCTGACATCGACGCGGTCCTGCAGCTTGGCGACTACATCTACGAGTTCGCCGACGGCGAGTACGGTGACCTGCGCCAGCTCGACCCCAGCCACGCGTGCGTCACCCTCGACGACTATCGGCGCCGGTATCGGATGTACCGGACCAGCCCCGGGCTGCAGCACGCCCATCGCCAGCACCCCTTCATCGTGACCTGGGACGACCACGAGATCGCCAACGACGGGTGGCGCGACGGCGCCGCGAACCACGACGAGGCCGACCAGGGCCCGTGGGCCGAGCGCAGGGCCGCCGCGACCCAGGCTTACTTCGAGTGGCTGCCGCTGCGCGAGGGTGTCCCGGGGCGGGTCTATCGTGAGCTCTCGTATGGCGACCTCGCCCACGTGATCGTGCTCGACACCCGCTACGAAGGGCGCGATCAGCAGATCAACCTGTTCGACAACCCGGACCCGCTCACCGCGATCACGGATCCCAACCGGCAGATGCTCGGCGCCGAGCAAGAGGCGTGGCTGTTCGAGCGGCTTGGCTCGAGCACCGCCAAGTGGAAGCTGCTCGCCCAGCAGGTCATGCTGGGTCAGACGATCTTGCAGGCCGGCCAAGACGGCGAGCCCAACCGCCCGCTGTTCGCCGACCCCTGGGATGGCTACGACGGCGCGCGTCGGCGGCTCTACGGCTACCTGCGCGACAACGCGATCGACAACCTGGTCGTGCTCACTGGCGACGTGCACTCGTCGTTTGCGGTCGAGCTGACCGAGAACCCGCTCGAGGGCTACGACCCCGCGACCGGCGAAGGCTCGGTCGCCGTGGAATTCGTGACCCCGGGCGTGACCTCACCGGGGCTTGGTTTGGACAGCGGCAGCCTAGCGACCTTGCAGATGGTCAACCCACACTGGCGCTGGACCGAAGTCTTGCGCAAGGGCTACCTGACCCTCGACGTCAAGCCCGACCGGGTCCAGAGCGACTGGTGGTTGTTCGGCGCCGGCCAGGTGTCCAAGCCGGCGTTCTCGGGCGGCGTCCACGGTGGCTCGTGGCAGGTGTTTGACGGCGACCCCGTCCTCGTCGAAGCCAACGAGCCAGCGCCCGGCAAGCAAGACCCGCCGCCCCTGGCCCCCTGACCTGGCCGGCCCCGGCGCCAATCAAAACTTGTAGGCAAAGCCAACGCCGCCGCGGACAGACAGCCACGCGCCGGAGTTGTTGTTGCCGTCTGTCCACACGTTCCAACCGACGAAGCCTGGCTCGAAGTAGAAGATCCAGTGCTGCTCGATGTACAGCCGGATCGTTGGGCCAAAGGTCTGCTCGAACTGGAAGAAGTGGGGCGAAAAGTGGAAGTCGTTGTGGACCGTGGGGGAGAAGGTCAACGCGAGGTTTGACCACGGATCGATCTCGTAGCCCAGCTCGAACCCGGCCCGTCCCCACACCGCCCGGTAGAAATCACGGTTGCCGCGACCGTATCCACCCCGGTCGTAGTACCCGCGCCCGTTCCCGTGGAAGCTGACCGCGGGCCCGGCATTGAAGCCCATGAACAACCCGCTGAGCTGGCCGACCCGTCCGGTGCCCGGCAGATGGAAGCGCCAGTTGAACGCAGGGATGAACGCGTCCGGGTTGAAGTTGCCGTTGAAGCTGGCGCCGATCTCGTGGACCGAGCTGGTCTGGCCAGGCCGCATCGACGCGGGCGGGTTGCCCAGCGTTGCTTGCTTGCCAGCCTGGGCCGGGGACGCGATCAGGAGCACGACCGCAGCGAGGACGGTCGACAGCAGGTACGAGAGGCGACGCGCGTTCACGAACCATGGGTAGCAGGAATTCGGCCCGCTGCGCAGCTGCGCGAGCGAACTTGTGTCGCGCGACACGTGCGTGTGTGCTGCATGACGAGGAATTCTCTTGTTTGGATTTGGAGTGTCCAGAGCTCGGTCGCGACCGCCAGACATGCGGGCGGGTTGCCAACATGTCGCTGGCTTTGCGCGAGCTTTACGAAATCCAGCGGACAGGCTGACGCACTCGGCGCGGAACTGGGGCTAGGGTTCACTTCGCCATGACCAAGCCCATCTCACTCCTGTTCGCCGCCTCGATGTTGTTCACCTTCGCCTGTGATGCTGGCGACGAGCCGGTCGAGCCCCGCGCCGCCGAACTCGGTGAAGACGCACCCCAAGAACTCCATGACGGTCACCACGCCAAGCGCGGTGACCGTGCGAAATTTGCGGCCGAGAAGCTCTGCGCGCAGGTCGAGTGCAGCGAAGACCAGGCCGCCAAGGTTGGCGAGCTGTTCGCCAGTCGCCACGACGAGCGCAGTCGCGACCGTGACCCCGCCGCTCACGAAGCGCGCAAGGCCGCCCGGGCGGAAGCCAACAAGGCGATCGCCAGCGCGTTCGCGGCCGACAGCTTCGACCCCTCCGTGCTCGAGCGGGCCAAGCCCGAGCGCGACACGGCGGGCCACGAAGACCAGATGATCGCGTTCGCCACCGAGCTGCACGGGATCCTGACCGCGGAGCAGCGCGCCAAGCTGGCCGACAAGCTCGAGACCGACGGCGGGATGTTCTTTGGCGGCAAGGGCAAGCGCAAGGGCAAGGGCAAGCGCGGCAAGCACGGCGACGAGGCCAAGTCCGATCAGGCCGGCGAGCGCGACCCCAGCGAGCACCTCGCCCGCAAGGTCGACGGCTTCTGCGAGAAGCTGACCTGCACCGAGGATCAAAAGACCCAGCTGACCGCGACCTTCGAGGGTGCCCATCAGGCCCGCCGCGACGCGCGTGAGGACGCCGCCGACCAGAAGCCCAACTTCAAGCCGATCGCCGACGCGTTCCGGGCCGCGAGCTTGGACACCTCCGCGCTTCGTCAGGCCATGGTCTCCACCAAGTCCGAGCACATGTCCCGGAAGGCCGACCGCGGCCAGCAGGTTGGCGCGCTGGTGAGCGAGATCCACGACATCCTCACGCCGGCCCAGCGGGCGATCGTCGCAGCCGAGATCGAAGAGCACGGCGTGCACGCGCTGCTTGGCAAGCGCGACGGCAAGCGCGACGGCAAGCGCGGCCACGGCAAGCGCGACGGCAAGCGCGACGGCAAGCGCGACGGCAAGCGCGACGGCAAGCGCGGCGACCACGACGAGATCGCCGCTGACTGAGTTCGTTTCGTCCCCCCCCCGGCGAGCCCGGAGGCCCTTGGTCTCCGGGCTCGCTTTTTTTTCCCTCGCGATGTTGCCGCGCTCGCGCGACTGAGCGGCTCGCCAGCGCCGAACCACGACAAAGCTGCCGCGCCCTGCAGTTTGTCGGGAACACTCCAGTCTGACGCCCGTTTGTGCCGCCCACACGATGAGAGCGACCTGGCGGCATCCCTTCACCCGAACTCGAGTGTTTTCAGCTGGGGCGAGGGCTTCTCGCCCGCTCGCGGTCGCTCTCGCAGACTGGTTCACCGTGGGCAACAGAGTCATGGCCGGGCTGCTGGTCGGCCTGACGGGTCTCACGGCGCTCGGGTGCGCCCACGCCAACCCGACCCGAGCCCAGCACCGCCGTGAGGTCGCTGGTGCGATGGCGCTGGCCGACGCGACCTCGCTCGAGCTCCAGCACAAGCACAGCACCGCGCCTTACGGCGTCGTCGATGTCTCCGAGCTCCCAACGGTGGTCGATGCGGACGCGACACCAGCTTCGGCCGGATCGAAGCTCAGCGAACACCGCTTCACACCCGCCGCGATGATCACCGCGACCACTGTCGGCGATTGGCTCGATGCCGATCTCGTCCAGGTCGTGACCGAGATCGAGCTGCGAAATGCGTGCGCCGTCGAGCTCGACTACGCCTTCGGCCCCAGCGACTCGCCGGACGAAGCCAAGCCCGCAAGCCGGGCGCTCGCGTCCCACACGATCCAGACCCAGCGGATCCCACAGGGGAGCTGGCTGCATCTGTGGGACGGCGATCGCTGGCTCGGCGCCGCGGTGACCACCGTCGAGCACGGGCGGATGGAGGTCTCGTCCCAGTGCGACACGCTCGAGGTCAGCTTCGAGCTACCCGACCACGGACGGACAACCTTCGCCATTCACTGGGATCTCGACGCGGACCCGGCTAACCAAGCAGGGTCCCCCACTTCAGGCTCCCCCACCGCCGGACCGATCGTGCTCGACATCGAGCACCGCGACGCGCCGGAGCAGTGGGGCACCGATCAGGACGACGAGGCTCGCGTCGCGCTGCGGCTGGCCAACCTGTGCGCCGAGCCGATCGACTACGGGTTCACACCCCAGCTCGAGGACGTGCCCACGAACGCGTCGACGATCCCCGGACACACCGAGCGCGGCGTCGAGATCCCCGCTGGTTGGTGGCTGCGCTACCAAGCGCTGGACAGCGACTGGCGGGGCGGGGCAACTAGCAGCCTCGCGGGCGCGGTGCTGTGGATGGCCCCGAATTGCGTGGACTTTGGCGTGGGCGACGGCGCAGTCATCACGGCCCCGAGCCCGCCCGGCCAGACCGATTGAGGACACCGCTCAATTTCGTGATCGGGCTCGACCTTTCGAGTACGCCTGCCACCGCCGCCTGCACCCGATGAGCTCGTGAGAGCTTCACGCGTCACGCCGCGCCGACACCGCTGAGTCGGGTATCATCGCGCCGGTCCACCTCGCCAGGGTTGGGCGGCAGCTCGATCATGAACCCCCCAACTCACGCCCCTCGCCGGCTGCTCACCGTCGGGCTCACCGGCGCCTTGCTGGGTCTCGGCCTCACGGCACCGGTCCAGTCGCACGCCTTTTGTGGCTTCTACGTCAGCGGCGCGGAGGCCAAGCTCTACAACGACGCCACGATGGTCGTGATGATGCGCGACGGCCAGCGCACGGTCCTGGCGATGCAAAACCACTACCAGGGCCCGCCCCAGGACTTTGCCTTGGTGATCCCGGTGCCGACGGTGCTCCACGAGGGTGACGTCCAGACCCTGCCCCGGGGCGTGTTCGATCGGGTCGACAAGCTCGCGGCCCCGCGCCTGGTCGAATACTGGGAGCAGGACCCGTGCGCGGTGGCGGACCCGGACCCGGCTGACGGTCGCGGGGTCCCAGCTGGAGTTGCAGGCGGTGTCCCAGACCCGGTCGCGGGCGTGAAGGTCGAGGCCCAATTCAACGTTGACGAGTATCAGATCGTGATCTTGTCAGCCGAGGACTCGACCGCCCTCGACACCTGGCTGCGCGCCAACGAGTACAACATTCCCAGCATGGCCGAGCAGCTGCTGCGCCCCTACGTCGCCGCGGGCAGCAAGTTCTTTGTCGCCAAGGTCGACCCAAGCAAGATCGCCAAGCCCGCAGACGGCAGCCAGCGGATCGAGCTGTCCCCGCTTCGCTTTCACTACGACGCCGAGCAGTTCTCGCTGCCGCTGCGGTTGGGGCTGATCAACGCCAACGGGCCGCAGGATCTGCTGGTTCACATTCTGGCGCCCAACCAGCGCTATCGCGCTGCCAATTATCCAAATGTCACGATTCCAACAAATTTGGTGGTGTTGGATCAGACCCGCGAGCGCTTCCCCGAATTCTATGTATCGCTGTTCGATCACACCTTGGGCCGCGCGCCCACGGCGGTGGTCACCGAGTACGCGTGGTCGGCCGGCAGCTGCGATCCTTGCCCCGAGCCGCCGCTGGATCTGGATGAGCTGATCACGCTTGGGGCCGCGCTGTTGCCGAGCTACGCCAACGCGCTCGCGCCGGCAACCACGGCCGAGGCCAAGCTCGCGCAGCGCCGGTTACCGCGGGACTTCGTGCTCACCCGCCTGCACGCGCGCTACGACGCCAGCTCGCTCGGTGAAGATCTGGTGTTCGAGGCCGCGCCCGCCCTCGTTGGCGGCCGCGGGATGCCCGACCGCGCAGGCGCGCTGCCCCCTGACGTGGAGCAGGTTGGCGATCACAACAGCTTTCAGGCCCGGTACGCGATCTTGCACCCGTGGGCAAGCGGCGTCAGCTGTGCGCAGCCCCAGCGTGGGCTGTGGGGGGGCCCCCACGACAACGGACCATCCGCGCCGACCTTGGCCCGCGAGCTGGCGTTCGTGCCCCGCGACGCGAAACTGAGCGAGTATGTGAGCACGTCTGCCCACGCGGCGTTGGGCCTGGCCGGCCCACCCACGCCCATCTTGGCCCCCACCGCCGCGAGCGACCCTGCCCCCATGACCTCCCCCGCCGCCAAGCAGCCCGCCGCCAACCGGCCCGGCTGCTCGTGCGACACCAACTCAAACAGCGGACCACTCGCCTCGTTGCTCGCGCTCGCCGGCCTCTTGGGGTTCCGTCGAAAGCACCCTACATGTCGATCATCCCGAACAACCTGAAGCTCCTGACCCTGGCAACGAGCATGGCGGTTGGCGTGGGTGCCTGGCTCGGCGCTGCCCAACCAGCCGAGGGATTCTGCGGATTCTATGTCGCCGGCGCCGACGCCAAGCTGTTCAATGACGCGACCATGGTCGTGATGATGCGCGACGGGCAGCGCACGGTCCTGTCGATGCAAAACGACTACCAGGGCCCGCCCGAGGACTTTGCCCTGGTGATCCCGGTGCCGGTCGTGCTGCAAGAGGGCGACGTCAAGACCCTCCCCCGCGAGGTCTTTGATCACGTTGACAAGCTCGCGGCCCCGCGCCTGGTCGAGTACTGGGAGCAAGACCCCTGCGAGGCCCGGCGCCAACAACAACAGGCACGCAGGCGCGTTCACAACGTGAGGTACGACGAGGCCGAGATGTCCGCCGCCCCCGGCGACCACGGCGTGACGATCGAGGCGGAGTTCGTGGTCGGGGAGTACGAGGTCGTGATCTTGTCAGCCCAAGACTCGACCGGCCTCGACACCTGGCTACGCGGCAACGAGTACAACATCCCCGCTGGCGCCGAGCCCCTGTTGGCACCTTATGTAGAAGGCGGCATGAAATTCTTCGTCGCCAAGGTCGACTCACAAAAGGTCCAGTTCCAGACCAAGCCCGACGGCAGCAAGCGGGCGATGCTGTCGCCCCTACGGTTTCACTACGACTCCCCCGACTTCTCGCTGCCCGTGCGGCTCGGGCTGATCAACGCCCAGGGGCCGCAGGACCTGCTGGTTCACGTGCTCGCCCCAAACACGCGCTATCAGGTCGCCAATTACCCAAACGTCACGATCCCAACCAATCTCATCGTCAAGGACGAGGTTCGTGAGCGCTTTGGGCAGTTTTATGTGTCGCTGTTCGATCACACCCTCGCGCAAAACCCCAAGGCCGTGGTCACCGAGTACGCGTGGTCGGCCTCGAGCTGTGACCCCTGCCCCGAGCCCGCCCTGAGCACCGAGGAGCTGATCGTGCTGGGGGCCGACGTGCTGCCGCGCTACGCCGAAGGCTTTGACGAGCAAGGCCAGCTCGATCCCGACCACGAGGTGAGCTGGAAGATCCAAGGCGAGTTCGTGCTGACGCGGCTGCACGCGCGCTATGGCAAAGACACGCTCGGTGAGGATCTCGTGTTCGAGCAGGCCGGCGGGCTGACCGGCGGGCGAGGCATGCCCCGCAATGGCGCGCTCGATCCCAAGTCAGCCGAGGTCGGGGACTCGAACAGCTTCCAGGGTCGCTACGTGATCCTGCACTACTGGGATCAAGCGGTTCAATGCCTCTGGCCGCTGTGGGATCAGTGGGGCGGCCCGCCCGGCGGCCACGACTCGAGCAACGAGCCCACGGTCGCGCAGCAGCTCGCGTTTGAACCCCGCAACGCCAAGCTCGCGAGCTTCGTGACTCACTCGGCCCACGCGGCCTTGCAGCTCGCGGGCGAGCCCCCGCTTGATGATCGACCCAGGCACACGGTCAAGGCCGCCGAGAAGGCCGCGAAGGCAGCCGAGCCACGCAAGGGCTGCTCGTGCAGCGTTGAGGCTCCGGTCGCGCCTGGGGGCGTCGCTGGCGTCCTTGGGCTCGGCTTGCTCGGACTCATCACTCGCCGTCGCCGCAACAACGCAGGTACCCCATGAACACACGCACCCGCTTTCTTCTGGCATTTGGCGCGGCCGCGCTCGGGCTTGGCCTGGCCACCGCCGCTCCGCAACCAGCCAAGGCATTTTGTGGCTTCTATGTCGCAGGCGCCGACTCGCAGCTGTTCAACGGCGCGACCATGGTCGTGATGATGCGCGACGGCAAGCGCACGGTCCTGGCCATGCAAAACGAGTATCAAGGCCCGGTCAGCGACTTCGCGCTGGTCGTGCCGGTACCCGTCGTGCTCAGCGAGGACAACGTCAAGACCCTGCCCAAGGCCGTGTTCGATCGGGTCGACAAGCTCTCGGCCCCGCGCCTGGTGGAATACTGGGAGCAAGATCCGTGCAACCCATGGGTCGAGACCAAGGGCAGGGGCGGCGGCCTTCCTCTTCCCGCGCCCACTGCAATGGCCGAAGAAGAGGATTCCGCGGACTACGGGGTCAAGATTGAGGCCCAATTCACCGTCGCGGAATACGAGATCGTGATCTTGTCGGCCTCGGACTCGACCGGCCTCGACTCGTGGCTGCGCGACAACGACTACCAGATCCCCGCGGGCGCCGAGCCCTTGCTGCGGCCCTATGTCCAAGATGGCATGAAGTTCTTCGTTGCCAAGGTTGACGCCAGCAAGGTCGAGTTTGCCCGCCGGCCCGACGGCAGCAAGCGGGCGATGCTCTCGCCGCTGCGCTTTCACTATGATAGTGACCAATTCGCGCTGCCGATCCGCCTGGGCTTGATCAACGCGCCGCCGGATGGCCAGAGCGGCGCCGGCGATCAGGCTGGCGCCCAAGATCTGCTGGTTCACGTCCTCGCTCGCGGCAAGCGCTATCAGGTCGCCAATTATCCCAATGTTCCGATCCCGACCAACCTCGAGGTCAAGGACGCCGTCCGCGATCGCTTCGCGCACTTTTACGTGTCGCTGTTCGACCACACGTTGAAGCAGCATCCCAAGGCCGTGGTCACCGAGTACGCGTGGTCGGCCAGCACCTGTGACCCCTGCCCCGAGCCAGCCTTGACCCTCGCGGAGCTGGTCACGCTTGGCGCCGACGTGCTCCCAGCCTACGCCGGCAAGCTCGACGGCAAGCAGATCGACGCGGACCTCGAGTGGAGCGTGCCAAGCGAGTTCGTGCTGACCCGGCTCCACGCCCGCTACGATCAGAGCTCGCTCGGTGAGGATCTGGTGTTCGAGGAGGCGCCGGGGATCGCCGGGGGCCGTGAATTCATGCAGACCAACGGGCAGCTCGAGCGCGGCAGCCAGCCCTCGTCAGAGAACCAGTTTCAGGCCCGCTATATCATTCGCCATCCGTGGACCGGGGCGATCGCGTGCAATGATCCGCAGCCTGGGGTCTGGGGTGGGCCGCCCTCGAATCCGCACGCCAAGCCCCAACCCACGGTCGCGCGCGAGCTGACCACCGTCGATCGCCGGGCCTCGCTCGGGAGCTTCGTGACCAAGGACTCGCAGGCGCTGCTCGGTCTGACCGCGACCGAGATGCAGGGATCGTCCGGCTCGTGGGGCGAGCAGCTTGGCGTGCAGCCAGCAACCGACGCGCCGCCCCCCGAGCAAGCCACCCCGAACAAGAAGCCGCCCAGCCCCGCGGGTGAGGCCGCCACAAAAGATCAGCAGCAAGCGAGCAGCGGGGGGTGTCGTTGTGCGCTGGGCGAGACGCCCGCGGATGGGCTCGGCTCCATCGGCATCGGCCTGCTCACGCTCTTGACCCTCGCTGGCGTCCGCCGCCGCGACCCCAACTGACACGAAAGGCTCCCGTGACCATGACTCCACTCCAACACACCACTCCCCGCTGGCGAACCAGCCTTGGCTCGCTCGGCGTTTGCCTTTGCATCGGGGGGCTCGCCCTGCTCAGCGCCCCGCCCGAGGCCGAGGCCTTCTGCGGATTTTACGTCGCGGGCGCCGACACCCAGCTCTACAACAACGCGACCATGGTCGTCATGATGCGCGACGGCACGCGCACCGTGTTGGCCATGCAGAACAACTACCAGGGCCCACCCGAGAACTTTGCGATGGTCGTGCCGGTCCCCGTCGTGCTTGGCGAGGACGACGTCAAGACGCTCGAGCGCGAGGTCTTTGATCGCGTCGATCAGCTCGCGGCCCCACGCTTGGTGGAGTACTGGGAAGAGGATCCTTGCTACGAACCGCCGGTGTACAAACAACGCCGTGGGCTCAGCCGCAGCAAGAAGAGCATGGCCATGCCATCCATGGCCGAGGCTGAATCGCGGGACTACGGGGTCACGATCGAGGCCGAGTTCACCGTTGGCGAGTATGAGATCGTCGTGCTCGGGGCCAAGGACTCGACCGGCCTCGACGCGTGGTTGCACGACAACGGCTACAAGATCCCCGAGGGCGCGGCCCCGGTGCTCGAGCCTTATGTGCAGTCGGGCATGAAGTTCTTCGTCGCCAAGGTTGACGCCAACAAGGTCACCTTCAACGAGCAGGGCCAGGCCATGCTCTCGCCGCTGCGCTTTCACTACGACACGGATCAGTTCAGCCTGCCCGTGCGCCTGGGCCTGATCAACAGCAACGGTGATCAGGACCTGCTCGTGCACATCCTTGGCAAGCACAAGCGCTACGAGGTCGCCAACTACGAGAACGTCACGATCCCGACCAACCTCGACGTCAAGAACGAGACCCGCGATCACTTTGGCCAGTTCTATGCGTCATTGTTCGATCACACCCTGGCCCAAAACCCCAAGGCCGTGATCACCGAGTACGCGTGGGCCGCGTCGAGCTGCGATCCGTGCCCGGTGCCGGCCCTGAGCGGGCAAGAGCTGCGCGTGCTCGGGGCCGACGCGCTGCCGAGCATGAGCCAGTACTTTGACGACCAGGGCAACCTCATGGATGAGTGGGGCGTGGCTTCGGAGTTCACGCTCACCCGCCTGCACGCCCGCTACGACAAGGCCTCGCTCGGCGAAGATCTGGTGTTTCAAGAGGCGCCACCGATCGTCGGCGGCCGCGAATTCATGCAAGAGAACGGGGTGCTCGAGCGCAGCTCGCGACCGGCCGACTACGGCGAGGACAACTTTCAAGCTCGCTATGTCATTCGCCACTATTGGGACGGCCCGGTGGCTTGCGCCAATCCGCAGTTCGGTCGGTGGGGCGGCCCGCCAGCTGGCCACCAAGACCCAGGCGCCGGCATGCAGGTCGCCCGCGACCTCGCGTTCGTGCAGCGCGACGCCAAGCTCGACACCTTCGTGACCGCGGCGGCCCACACCGAGCTTGGGCTCGACGGTGAGGTCGAGGCGGCCAAGATCCCGCACGCGGCCAAGCGCGAGCAGGCCGCGACACACACCGGTGGATCCAACGAGGGCGGCTGCGCGCACTGCTCGACGACCGAGGACAATCGCTGGGGTGCCGGCGCGTTCGGGGTGTTTGGGCTGCTGGGCTTGGCTGGCTTGATCCGCCGAAGGCGCCGCTGAGGTCAAGATGACGGGTGTTCAACGGTTCACGTGGGTGCCGCTGATCAGCGCGGCGGCTGGGCTCGTGCTTGCGATCGCTTGCCACCAGGCGCCGATCGAGGAGCCGCGTGATCGGCCGGACCCCGTCCAACCTTCCCCCCCCACTGCTGGCGATCCGGTGGTGCTGGATTCCGACCGGCCGATCGCCACACCCTTCGTCCACGCCGCGCCAACTCCATTCGCGCCCTCGCTGACGGCGATCGCCGCCGGAGATCACCCACCCACCGGCGCGCAGGTGGCCGACTACGACAACTGCGCGAGCTGTCACGAGGAGATCGCCGCGCAGTGGCGGATCAGCGCGCACTCGTTCGCCAGCTTCAACAACCCGATCTATCGGGTCTCGATCGATCGCTTCCGCGAGCAAGATCAAGGGTTCACACGCAGCCGGTTTTGCGCCGGCTGTCACGATCCTGCGCTGCTCGTCGACGGCGACATGGACGCGGAGATCCCCGCGGACGAGCCGCGCGCGCACGTGGGGGTTGGCTGCGTCAGCTGTCATGGCGTCGCCGCGTCCACGCCCGACGGCAACGGCAGCTACACGCTGTCGTCCCAGCAGATCCCCATTCCCGAGCTCGACGACGCGGCCAGCATCGAGCGGCACCGCAGCGCGATGGGTCCGGCTCGCCAGCAGTGTAGCGCCTGCCACCGGGCGTTCATCGGGGTCGAGACCGGGCATCCGCACCACCTTGGCGGCACCGATGAGCCGGGCCCGTGGCAAGACTCGAGCTACGCGGGCAACAAGCTGCGCCTCGATACCCCCGTACAAGAGAAAGACTGCGCCGACTGCCACATGCCGCGCGAGACCGTCGTCAACGCCACCGATCCGGCGATCGACGAGCACGGGCAGCTGCGATCCCACCGCTTCTTGGGCGGTCACACCTACTTGGCCGCGATGCGTGGGGACGCGCAGACGCTCGCGCGGATCCAGGCGTTCTTGCGGGGCGTGGCGAGCATCGACATCGCCGCGATCGAGCTTGGCGGGAGCCGTCACTTGCTTGGCCACGGTGCGGATCCCGAGGCGCTCGGCGACGCTGGCGGGCGCATGGTCGTGGATCTCGTGGTCCGCAACCTCGCGGTTGGGCACCGGTTTCCAGGTGGGACGCGCGACGCCCAGGACACCTGGATCGCCCTGCAGGTGCTCGACGCGGTCGGCAACGTGATCGCCAGCCTCGACGAGACCCACGGCGAGGTTCACCGCCTGCGCACGGGCGTCGTCGACGAGCACGGCAAGCTCGTCGACGCCCGCGAGGTCGAGCGCCTGCGCGCTGTCGCGTTTGATCATACCGTGGGCCCGCGCGACGCGGTGGTCGTGCGCTACGCCGTTGCGCTCCCGCCCGGCGCCGTCGGCCCGCTCCGGGTCGAGGCCCAGCTGCTGCACCGCAGCCGCACCCTCGAGCTCGCAGAGCAGACCTGCAAGCAGTCGCAGACCAAGCAGGCGCGGGCGTACTTGCGTGCAACAACGAGGCTGATCGGTCAGACCTTGGATCCCTGCGTGGAGCTGCCGGTCACCGAGGTGTCTCGCGCGCAGCTGAGCTTGTCCGGCGGTACGCAGCCGCAGGGCCGGCCGGATCACGAGCGGCTGTGGGAGCTGGGCATGGCGCTCTACCATCAAGTGCAAGAGCGACTGCCCGAGGCCCGCGAGGCGCTCGCCGCCGCCGAGGCTGCGCTCGCGCGAGCGGGCCTGCCCACGGCCGAGCGCGACGACGCTGAGGCCAGGATCCTCGCCGCGCTCGGGGCTGTCGCGGTCCGGCAGGGTCGAGTCGACGAGGCGCTGGCGCTCGCGGATCGCGTCGCCACGCTCAAACCCGAGCACCCGTATCCGCACTTGCTGCGGGGCCGCGCGCTGGCGCAGGTCTGGCGGTGGGAGCAGGCCGTGCCGCACCTCGAGCGCGCGCTCGCGGCCAGCCCCGGTTCACCAAAATTGGCGGCTGAGCTCGCGACCGCGTGCGGCAGCGCGGGCATGCATCGCCGCGCGCTCGAGGTCGCTTCGGCGGCGTTGCTGCTGCGGCCCCGCGACGCGGCGTTGCTGCGCACGCAGGGGTTGGCGCTGCAGGCCCTGAAGGATCCCCGCGCGCAGGCGGCCATGGATGCGTATTTCATGCACCGCGAGCCCGATGATCAGCCGCACCTCGCCGCCAAGTGCGGCGAGCTGGACCCTGCCTGCGCACGCGAGCGCGTGCCGGTTCACGTCCACGAGTGAGCGGCCACTTGCCCGGCCTCCAGATGAGGCATGCGTCGATCAGGGCTTCGCGGGTCGCGTCTGCGCGAGCTTTGGGTCGGAAGGTAGCGAACCGGCAGGCGAATCAGGCCCGCCCGCGACCGCGGAGCGTGACGCCCAGCGCAAACAACCCCAGCAAGCCAACGCCACACAGCTTCAGCGCCCACTTGCGATGGACGACAGCCGGGTCCCCCGCGGGCTTGGCCAGGTACGGCAGCGGGTCTTGCGAGCCGTCGGCAGAGAACACATCGAGCAACACCAAGTAGAACTGGCCGGTGTCGCGGGCTTGAACTGACGCGACGGCGGCGTTGACCAGCTCGCGCTCGACTTCGGTGGGTGGATCCGAAGCCGGCGCCCAGGCGACCTGAATGGCAAAGCTGTGGCTGAGCGGCTCGTCGGCGACGGCCAGCTCGCGCGGCGCGAGCACGAGGATCACCCGGGCTTGCTCACCACGCATGAGCCACCACTTGATCCGGTCAACCTCGATCTGCGGGCCGAGCCAGCCGAGCGAGTCCGGGGTCTTGTCGAACACGGGACCGAGCAGCTCGCGCGCGGCGTCTTCACGACCTGGTGGGATCACGCGCTCGGGTTGGTTGTCTGCTGAAGCCTGACTCGCCGGCGCCGCGTGGGCGAGGCACGGCGGGCCCGCCAGCGCGAGCGCGAGCAGCCAGAGCTTCGCCGGGCGTGCTTCGACCATTGGCTACTCGCTGCCGACGTCGCGCCCCATCAGCGAGCGCACCGCCTGCGACGCGCTCAGCTCGCCACCGACCATCTTCGAGATCACGTCGGCGAGCGGCGTCTTCAGCTTGCGTCGGGTGCCGAAGGTCGAGACCCGCCGGGCGACCTCGATGCCTTCAATGTTGCCGCCAGCGCGCAGCAGGGCCGCCTTGGGCGTGGCCCCCTCGGCCAGCGCGCGACCCAGCTCGAGCTCGGGCCGATCGCTGCCCGCCACCGCCGCCAGCAGATCCCCAAAGCAAGCCAGCCCGCTGAAGGTGTCCGACCGAGCCCCGAGCGCGGTGCCGATCCGGCTGACCTCTGCGACCCCGCGCGTGGTCACGGCGGCGATCGTCGCCGGACCAAACCCGATCCGCTGCGCGAAGCCAATTGTGAACAGCAGCAGGCCCGTGAGCGCGGCCGCGAGCTCGACCCCGCGCAGATCGTTGGTGTCGTAGATCCGCAGGGTTGGCCCGCCAAGCGCCCCGCGTACGGCCTCTACAACCTCGGGGAACTCGCTGCCCACGACCCCCGCGCCCGGCGAAGCGTTGGTCAGCACGTCGACGCTGATCGGCCCCGCGAGCGAGCCGACGCGTCGGCAAGGCGTGACCGTGCGCAGCAGGTGGCTCATGGTCCGCAGCTCGTCGTCGAGCAACCCACGGCTGACGTGGACCAGCAGGTGGCGACCATCGAGGTGGCGGCCGGCGTCGCGCAGGGCTGCTTCGGCGTAGCGCGAGGGCACGGCCATGAAGATCAGCTCGACGTCCGTGAGCGCGGCGAGGTCCTGGGTCACGCGGACGTTGTCGAGCTGCAAGCCAGGGTCGCGCCGGCTGACGAGCACCACATCACCGGTCCGGGCCGCCGCCTTGGTCAGCGCGAGCCCAAACGGCCCCCCGCCAAGCACGGCGACCAAGGGGCGCGGACCGTCTGCCGCAGGAAGATCTTCGACCTCGGACATCACTGCCCTCCCGCGAGCGCTGCGATCTCGATCGCGGCCCGCTCGTCGCCCTCGCCAGCGATCCGTTCGGCGAAGGGCACCAGACGGTTTTGGTAGTAGAGCAGCAGCGCGGGATCTTCGATCACGATCTGTCCATCGGCGACGCGCGCCATCGTACGGGTGTGGTAGCCGTCCCAGGCCTCGAGCGCGCGCTCGAGCGAGCGCTCGGCGCTGTCGGTCTCCAGGTAGGAATTGAGGTGGACCTCACCCTGCTCTTGCAGCGCGCGCAGGCGGCCCAGGGTCTCGCGGTAGCAGGTCACATACTCCGCGTGGTCCCAGGTGATCTCGCCGCGACGGCGCACGCGACCGAACAAGTCCACGCCCGGGGTCTCGCGCACGAGCTTGCGGAACAGCACGTGGGCGACCAGCTGCGTGGTCATGATCACCGTCTCGCGCCGGTAGTGCTCGACCAGCTCGCGGCCAAGGTCGCGGGTGTAGGCGGCGTCGCGGGCCGGGTCGAGCACGGGCTCACCGCGGTGGGTCACGTAGCTGACCGGATCAATCACGCGCCCGTCGGGGGCGAGCGAGCGGCCCTGCGCGTCGACGCGGTTGCCAAAGGGATCGATCGCCGGCCCATAGCGAAGCACACACGCGGCCCCGTAGCTGGTCAGGCGGCGGAAGAACGCGAGCCAGCGATCCAGCTGCGAGAACTCGTCGTCCTCGATGATGTAGCGGGCCTGGCCCTTCTCTTTGAGATAGTCCTCGACCAGGCTCTCGGCCTCGAGCACCAGCGCGTAGTTGATCGTGACGGGCACGAAGAAGATCGGCCGGGGCGCCTCGCCGCGGCTCTTGGCCCGGATCGCGTTGCGGGCGTAGGCCTCGACCGCGGTCCCGGCCAGGCCCAGCTTGAGCCGGCCCTCGAGCATGCCCGAGCGGCTGCGGGTGCCACCGGGGAAGAACAGCGAGTGGTAGCCGCGCTCGATCATCACGCACGAGTAGGTCTTGAGCACCTGCTTGTAGATCTGCGACTTGATGCGCCGATCGATCCGGTAGGCCCCCAGGTTGTGCATGAAGAACGAGATGATCGGGTTGGTGAACAGGTTCTTGCCCGCGCCGTACACGACCGGCGGCAGGTTCTCGCGGGCCAGGCTCTCGCCGATCGCCAGCGAGTCCAGGTTGGACGAGTGGGTTGGGACCACGATCACCGTGCCGATCTGCGCCAGCGCGTGCATCTCGTCGAGGTGCCCGGTCAGGCTGACCAGGCGCTCGGCCCCCAGCTTGCGCACGCTCGCCGCGTCGACCATGAGCTGCTTGGGGTTCATCACGCCCGCGATCAGGCCGGGGATCACCTTCTGCGCGAAGCTGTACACCCGCGGATCGAAGTTGCCCGCCACGTCGCGGGCCATTGGCTCGACGATCTGGCGCAACACCTCGTGGCGCTCGGTCTCGGTCATGCGCGCGAGCTTGCGGACCACCGTGCGCCAGAACCCCAGCCACTCCCGCGCTTCGTCGTCCTTCTGCTTCTCGAGCCGCTCGATCTCCCGGTGCGCGCTGTCGTTGATCAGGAACTCCAGGCGCGGGCCAAGACACTGCGCGACCACCCGCGCGGACACCTCGTTGACGACCGAGTCGCGCTCGTCGTTGAACGAGAACACCCGCGGGTCGGTGGCCGAGCGGCGGCTGGCGAACCACTGCGGCAGCCGGATCGGCTTGGTCAGGAGGTCGCGGATCCGCGAGCTCTTCGGGGCCGGTTGAGACATCACCTGGAGCATACCCCGCGGCGGGCAGTTCGAAACCTGGGCGCGCATCGACTCGCCGCGGCGGTGAGGTTAGGCTGGCACGATGACGCGCGGATGGTCCCTGGCCCTTGGTCTCGTGTTGTGTGCTGGCTGTGGCTCGGATCCGGCCGGCGAGTCGGGCGAGACCGGCAGCTCGAGCGAGTCGGGCACCGACACCGACACGACCGAGACCTCTGACACCTTCGCAACCTTCACGACCAACGCGACCCTGACCGACACCGACACCGACACGGGCACCGACACCGACGGCGAGGCGTGCCTGGTCGACGAGCCGATCGTCGTGCTCGAGACCAGCCTTGGCACGATGGTCGTGCAACTCGATCGCACCCGCGCGCCGATCACCGTCGAGAACTTCGTGGGCTATGTGAGCGACGGGTTCTACGACGGCACGATCTTCCACCGCGTGATCAATGGCTTCGTGATCCAAGGCGGCGGCTACACGCCGGGGCTTGGGGTCAAGACGACCAAAGGTCCGATCCCGCTGGAGATCCACCCAGAGCTGAACCACGTGGACGGGGCGATCGCCATGGCCCGCAGCAACGAGCCCGACACCGCGGAGTCGCAGTGGTACATCACCGACGGGCCCCAGCCTGGGCTCGATGGTCAATATGCAGTGTTCGGGGCGTTGATCGACGGGTTCGCGGTGCGCGACGCGATCGCGGGCGTGCCCGTGCAAACCGTGCCGTTCATGGACTTCGAGTTCATGAACGTCCCGGTCGAAGACGTGCTGGTCAACGCGGCGTACTGCGTCGACGCCTGGCCCTGAGCCAGTACCCGGCCGCAGTCGGCGAACGGCCAGGGTCGATGTGGGGGTCGCAACGGTCTATCCGGTGTGTTTTGCCCGTTGTGCGGCGTTCGCGAGATACGCCTGCTCCGCCATGCTCTTGCCCATTGTCGCCGGCCGACGTCCCCGTGGCCCGGCGTGGGTCTGGACCGACGGAGCCGGGCTTTGCTCGGCCGCGACCGGCTCGGGGGCGGCCACGTTCGCCGGCCGCGCACGGCGCCAACGTTGGAAGAACTTCACCCACTATTCGTAGCGCAGCGGGTCACAATTGTCTTTTGCTACCTTCGTGTTCGCGCTGACGTCCCCGGCTCTTTCCGGGCAGGGCATGGTGCTCTAGTGTACGCGCGTGACGAGCCGAACCCTCGTGTGCCTGTTGCTGACCACTGTCGGCTGCACACTGCCACCGGATCCCGACGGCCCCTACGAAGGCTCGTGCCCGATCCTGATCGAGTGCACAGCGCAGAGCAACAACAGCGACGCGCTGTTGACCAGCTACTTGGACTCGTACGGCGAGGACGGCTCGTGCTGGAAAGAGGGCCCCTACCAGTGGGGGGCGTGTCGCGACTCGTGCGTGGCCGCGCTCGACTCGCTCAACGCCCTCAACCAAGAGCAGGGTCAGCCAAGCTGTGGCGGGTGCGAGCTCGACAGCGATTGCGCCGCGTTCGGCAAGTCGGCGCGCTGCGAGGATGGCTATTGCGCACGGCGAGCACTGGGTGACATCGAGATCGCCGACACGACCGACACCGGTGATACGGGCACCGACACCGGCGACACCGACTCGGACACGGACATCGACACCGACGGCACCATCGATGATGACTGCCTGTTCGATACGTCCAAGGTCGTGCTCGACACCAGCCTTGGCGTCATGCGCCTCGAGCTCGACAGCGTCGCCGCGCCCGAGGCCACCGAGATGTTCTTGCGGTACGTGTCGGCCAACTACTACGACGGCACGATCATCCACCGCGTCGTCGAATCCGTGTTGATTCAAGGCGGCAGCTACGGGCCCGGGCCGTCGCTGCTGACCCCCTCGCTCGCGCCGATCGAGCGACTCACGCAACCCACGCTGCCGCATGGACCAGGCGTGATCGCGCTGCTGCCCACCCTCAACGGCACGCACGTCGGTCCGCAGTGGTACATGACCGTCGGTTCTACCTCGCCATCGTCGATGACTGCGGGGGTCGTGTTCGGCGCGCTCGTTGAAGGTGGCGCGGTGCTCGACGCGATATCGAGCGTGCCGGTGACGACGGTCGCGTGGCTCGACTTTCAGCTGACCAACATCCCCGAACAGGATGTCGTCGTGCATGAGGCGTACTGCGTCGCGCAATGACCGTGACAACGAAGGTGGCACACGCGACGAGCGCCCGTGCGCGGCGCGACATCTGTGCTGCTTCGATGTAGATTCAGACATCTTCCCCGTCTCCCGATGCGGAAAGCCAAGGCACCCAAGTTCAAAGCACCCATCGTGATCATCGGAGGTGGCGTCGCTGGCTTGGCGCTCGCCTCCGGCCTGATCCAGCGGGGTGTCGAGTGCAAGATCCTCGATCGCGGCTGGCTCCCGTGGCAAATGGGCATGGGCTTCATCGTGTTGCGCTCGGGTCTAGACGCGCTCCACGAGCTGTTCCCAAGGGTCCGGTGGGGTGACGTTGGCGCCCCGGTGCTGCGCGCGAAGATCATGGACAGCAGCTCCGAGCTGCTCAGCGACACCACCCTCGACGCCTACGCGATCGGTCGCGGCACGCTGCTCAACACCATGCTCAACGAGCTGCCCTCGGGCACGCTGATCGACCACGCGGGGGTGTCCGAATTCCTGCGCGGCGCCGATGGTCGGGTCCGGGCGGTCATCTGCGACGACGGCCGGGTGATCCCCTGCTCGATGGTGATCGGCGCAGACGGCCTGCGATCGGTAACGCGCGAGTTTCTATACCCAGAGGTGCAGCTCGAGGACGTGCGGGTCCGCGAGGTCGTGAGCATCTTCGACGCCCCGCACGTGGCGGAGATCCTCGGCACGACCTTCATCAAGCACTACGATCCCGACGGCGGCTTTGGGGTTGGCATGCTCAACGTCGGCGGCGGCCAGGTCGTGTGGTTCGTGCAGCACGACGCAGATCGCTACGACTGGGCTGGGCTCAGCCCAGGCATGCTGCGCTGGGCGATCTGGGAGAAGGTCTCGCGCTGGCCCGCGCCGATCCCCGCGCTGTGGGCGATGACCAAATTCACCAAGTCGCACCTGTGGTTCACCCGCGACATCTACCCCGACTTCGACTACGTACAGAACAACATCGTGCTGATCGGGGACGCTGCGCACCCGGTCCTGAGCTTCACCAGCCACGGTGCGACCGGAGCGCTAGAGGACGCCGTGTTGCTCGCGCCGCTGCTCGCCGAGGCCAAGGACGACGAACAGCGAGCGAGCTCGGCCGCCGCGTTTGGCATGGTCCGCCGCGACATGTTCGAGCGGATCGTGGTGGAGGGCCGGGAGATCCTCGAGCGCTTCTTGCTGCCGCTGCACAAGCAGCCAAAGGGTGTGATGCTGCCGCTCGTGAAGTAGAGTCGGGCGATGAGTGGTGAACCCGACCCGCGCTTTACTGATGACGCTGTCAACTTCGAGGTCTTGCGCGAGCGGTCGTTCAACCTGCGCTGGGCCACGCTGCCCGCCGACGTGATCCCGCTGACGGCGGCCGACATCGACTTTCCGGTCGCGTACGAGATCCGCGAGGCGGTCAAGGCATGGATCGATCGTGGCTACTTCTCGTACGGGCCAGCCGAGGGGCTGCCCGAGTTTCGAGCGGCCGCGGCGACGATGCTGCGAACCCACAAGGGCATCGCCAACGCGAGCGCCGAGCAGGTCTTGGCCACCAACTCTGCAGCCGCCGCGCTCGAGACCGCCGCTCGCTTCATGCTCACGCCTGGCGACGAGGCGATCATCTCGGATCCCGTGGACTTCTTGTTTCAGCGCTCGGTCGAAGCCGCTGGCGGGACCGCCGTTCGCTGGGCCTGCGACCCGGCCACCGGGGCCGTGGACTTCGAGCAGCTGGCCAAGCTGATCACCCCACGCACCCGCATGATCGGCCTGTGCAACCCGCTCAACCCCGTCGGCAAGGTCTGGACCGCGGCCGAGCTCGAGCAGCTGGCCAAGCTCGCCAACGCGCACGATCTATGGATCCTGAGCGACGAGATCTGGAGTGACATCGTGTACGGCGACGCCCGCCACGTGGCGATCGCCAGCGATCACTTTGGCGTCGCCGGGCGCACCGTCACGGTCACCGGCTTGTCCAAGACCTTCGGGCTCGCGGGCATGCGGATCGGGCTGCTGCACGCCAGCGACGAGGCGGTTGTAGAGGGCTTGTTGGAGGCTTCTGGCGCTCGCTCAACGGCCAACGGCGCGGCGACGATCTCCCAGGCTGCCGCCATCGCCGCATGGGAGCAGGGCTGGGACTGGGCACAGGGCTTCTTGCGTCACCTCGAGGCGCAGCGTGAATTCGCTGTGCGGCGGCTCCGCGAGATCCCCGGGATCGAGCTGCGCGCACCCGATGGTTGCTACGTGCTGTTCCCGTCGATCCGGCAGACCGGGCGCAGCTCGGAGTGGATCGCCGAGCACTTGCTCGAGCGTCACCGGGTCGCCGTGGTTCCGGGTGCGGCCCGCTGGTTTGGACCGGGCGCCGAAGGCCACATCCGAATCAGCTTTGCCACATCCCGCGCGGTGCTCGAAGAAGGCCTGTCGCGGGTGGCGGCCGGGCTGCAGGCGCTTGCCTGAAGAAACGCTGTCCGGCCTGCACCGGGGTCTTGGCACCACAGCGGTGACGGCCCCGGCGATGGCTGCCCGCCCAACACCGCCCATGAATCGCAAGTCACCGCCCATATTTTGTTGGACGGCGCCGCGAGCCTGGGCAATGCTCGGATGCGGTGCAGCTCCTCGGCGGCGAAGTCAGGGATGCGGACGGATACATATTCGTCCGCAACGCGTCGGTGCCCGATGAGCGCCGCGCCCGACAGATCCTGGCCACCGTGGACGAGGCCCTGCGCAAGAGCGGTCACCGAGCCGTGCTGTTCGACACGCGCGACATGGAAGCGCCAAGCGAGTCGGTGAACGCGATCCTGCGCTGGTGGGTGGACGCGGGGCGGCTGCACGACAAGGTCGCGCTGCTGGTCAAGTCGGACCTCAAGCGGATCGCCAGCAACATGCGGGCGCTCTCGGTTGGGGTGAAGATGCGCTCGTTCCACGAGCTGCAAGAGGCCGAAGTGTGGCTGCGCAAGCCGCTGCCGCGGGTGCGCGCGGCGTCGGGTCCGGCGGCGGCAGCCGCGGCTGCGAAGGATGCGGAAGAACGCCCGCCCAGTCCGTTCAAAGGGACGCTCAACTCGCGCGGTCGGGAGACCGGGACCGTGGCTGGCAGCAAGGACGCGGGAACAACGAGCGAGTCGGGGCCCGCGAGTCGCTGGCGGTCGCCGTTGTTGCGCGGCATTGGCTCGGGCGACAAGAGCTGAGCGCCGTCGCGCCGCGTTCAGCGGGCTGCGTCTTCGAGCTCCTCTGGGCAGTACTGCAGACGGACCCAGTCGGGCCATCGGTGGCGTAGGCGAACAATCAAGCTGCCGCAGGCGCCAGCGCGGTTGACTGTCTCGAAGAACGAGCTGCCCAGATGATACAGGTTTGCCGGCTTCAGCTCGCGCGCGAGCGTCGGGTAGTGTCGCGTCGATATCGAGAGCCGCTGCTTGGGCTTGATGGTTTGCTCGAGCTTGGAGAGGTCGGCCTCCCATGCGTCGAGGACCGCCCCCGTGACGCCGAGCTTCCGCAGCTGTGCAACATTGGCGAACAGCCACGCCTCGATTGAGTAGTAGGGCGTCAGCGTGATCAGCTTGCTCATCGCGCACTCGACTCGAGGCCCGTGTGCGCCGTCGCCGTCGATCTTGGCGAAGTGACCACGCACGATCGCGCGGACCTTGCCGCGAATGACCTCGTCGAAGGTGTCCAGGTTGTGCGATCGATCTTGGCCCCACGTGACGTCGCTGTCGACGTGGAAGAACACGAAGCCATCGCTGCGCAGCACTTGCTCGGCGATCTGCCTGCACAAGCGCAGGACTTTGGCGTGGTCCCGGGGCTTCTTGCTCTTCCATGCCGCGGTCGCCTCTGCCCGGGCGGCATCGTTGACTGGCGCGAAGGTCAGCCATTCGCCGCTCGCTACCTGCGGCGCGAGCAGGTCGAAGATCCGCCGACAGAGCTGCTCGATCGTTTCGAACGCCCACTTCGAGTTGTCTTCGGTGAGGAGTAAGACCGCGACGTCGCTCACCACAGCCCCTTGTTGCGCATGATCTCGCTGACGTGCTGGAGGCCGACATCTAGGGACTTGAAGAACTCGTCGGCCTCGGCCTCGCTCAGGTTGCGCCAGACGATCTCGCCCGACTCGGCGAGCTCGCAGATGACGAGGTTGTGGGTGGTTCCGAAGGTCTCACGGGCGAGGGGCAGGCAGTCGAGCAGGAGCGGGTTTTGGCTGGTGAGGAACGCCTGGGTGTTGAGCTCGTCCATGAGCTCGAGGAGGCGCTCGATCCACGAGTGGTGCATGCCGTTCGCTAGCTCGTCTACGATGATCGTGGACTCGCAGGCGTAGAGCTTGATGAGGATCGCTAGCAGCCGCTTCTCGCCGAACGACAGGTGGTCATGGGGGATCTCATTGCCGTTGGCGGTCTCGAGGCGGACCAGCGGCTTGGCAAAGACCGAACGTTTGATCCCTTCTTTGGTGGCTGCTGACGTCTTTGTGAGAACGAGTCGGGCATCTGTGTATTGCGTGAGTTCGATGAACCGCGCCAACGGCGTGGCGGTTCCATCGAGTGTCATGCTGTCGGTGATGGGTTGATTCGTATTCTTCAGCTGAGACAGCACATCGCCGGCAAGATGGTGTCCAACGCTCACCCACTCCGTCTCGCTATGCCCGAGGCGCGTGACCCCCAAAGCTGGTGTGCGGTCATGGTGATTTGCTTCTTGCGCGAACAACTCGCGGAAGGTCTCGACCCCTTCGCTCACACGCGTCAACGCGTAACCATAATATCGCAAACTGTCGACCGCGATGTCGATGTTCGGCACGTCGGTAGGTAGTCCTAACCGGGCATCATGAACTAGAGCGAGAAATAGCCTTGCGTCATTGATGAGCCCGAACGAGGTCGCGTGAGCATCAATCTTAGGAACGATACTGCCACAGATCACCCGCGCACCACGAGCAGTGACAGTAGACTCGTTCGCGTCGCTCTCAATGTGAACAGCCGCTTCACCGTGATGGAACACTCCAGAGAACTCTACCTTCGCGCCGCCACCGTTCGAGCCAATTTTGTTGCTCAGCGTCCCTTCGAGCGCAAATTCCCCGTCCTCCAGCCGAAACCCAATCTCGAATTCATCCCGCGCAAACTCATGGAAATTATTGCGGATCAGCGCCGACGCCAACCCAAGCAAGGTCGTCTTCCCCGCGCCGTTGCGCCCAACAACCGCGTTGATCTGCCCCCCAAACCGAACCACCGACCCCGGCTTGACGTGCCGAAATTTGTCCACCCGCAGGTAAGTGAGCTTGGACGGCATTTCGCGGGCATCCTAGCACAGCCCCGCGCAACCCAACCATCAGCTGTCGCGGCACAGCCGATCGACCCGCTTGAGCATCGTCGGCAGCCGAAACCGCCCGTGCATGCGCCCCACGTCGACCGCCGCCACCGCCGGCTCGACCCCCAGCGCCGTCACGTAGACCGGCCGCTTCCCTTCCCCGCGCACCACCTCGATCGCGGCCCCGTTGTCCCGAAACGGACTCTTCGCGACGCCAACCACCGCGACCTCACCCCCGAGCGCCGCGTGCAGATACCCGCCAAGCCCAAGCGTCCCCGCGTCATCCAGCACCACATACCCATCCACGACCACCAAGTGAATCCGCTGCTGCACGCGCTCCAACACCGCGAGCAAGCACGGCAGCTCGCGCTTATAGAACGCGCCCGGCACATACTGCGCGACGCCGTCGATCCGATGCACGACCTCGGCGACCGCCTCGGAAGCCAGCCAGCTCTGCAGCACGACGCACGCCGCGACCGCGACCGTTGGCTCCCCCGCCGCCGACTCCCGGTAGTCAACGTCAATGCAGGCGATCATGTTGGCTCAGTCCAGCAGCGCCAACAGCTCCGCGCGCGTGATCGCGTGGGCCCCCGAGGCGTCCCCGACCGCGGTCTCGGCCAGCTTCCGCTTGCGATCCTGCAGGCTCAGGATCCGCTCTTCCACCGTATCTGTCGCAATCAAGCGATGCACCAATACGGGCTTGTCCTGCCCAATGCGGTGCGCACGATCAGCGGCCTGATCTTCTACAGCCGGATTCCACCAAGGATCCAGCAAGAACACATTGTCCGCCGCGGTCAGGTTCAACCCAATACCGCCAGCCTTGAGCGACAGCAGCATCACCGGCGGCCCGCTGGGATCCTGAAATGCATCGACCACGCCCTGGCGGTCCCGGGTTGATCCATCCAAGCGCTCAAACCCGATCCCGCGGGCCCGCAGCGGCAGCTCGACGAGATCCAGCAGGCTGGTCCACTGCGAGAACACCAGCGCCTTGTGGCCCTCGTCAATCACCTCGTCGAGGGTCTCGAGCAGCAGCTGAATCTTCGAGCTGGGCGCCAGCGGATCTTTCGCCTTGGCCTTGCCGCCAGCCTCGGCCGCCCGCACACGCCCACCAGGCAGCAGCGCAGGGTGGCACGCAGCCTGCCGCAGCCGCAGCAGCGCCTCGAGCACCTGCATCACGTTGGCCCCGGTCGACAAGCTCTCGACCACCTGCTCTTGGGTCGCGGCCCGCACGGCGTCGTAGGTGCGCCGCTCGTCCACGCTCAGCTCACAGCGCAGCACGACATCGGTCCGCGGCGGCAGCTCGGTCGCGACCTCGGACTTGAGCCGACGCAGCACGAACGGGCGGATCCTTCGGCGCAGGCGGCCGGCGGCGTCGTCGTCCCCGACCGAGATCGGCTTGACGTAGCGATCCGTGAACTCCCCGCGTCCGCCCAGCAAGCCGGCCTGCAAGAAGTGAAACTGGCTCCACAGATCCTCGAGGTGGTTCTCGACCGGGGTGCCCGTCAGCGCGACCTTGAAGCTGGCCTGCAGCTTGTAGGCCGCGCGCGCGACCTTGCTGGTCGGGTTCTTGATCGCCTGGGCCTCGTCGAGCACCGCGGTGTCCCAGACCCGCGCGCCAAGCAGCTCGATGTCGAGTCGCAAGATCGCGTAGGTGGTGAGCACGACGTCGGCCTCGTCGTCTAGGGTCCGGGTGGGGCCGTGGTACACGCTCGCGCGCAGGCCCGGACGGAAGCGCTCGATCTCCGCCTTCCAGTTGTGCAGCACGGAGGTCGGCGAGACCACCAAGGTCTGGCGCCGCACGCCCTCGTGCACGCCCTTGCGAAGCACACACAGGGTCTGAATGGTCTTGCCAAGACCCATGTCGTCGGCGAGCAGACCGCCAAGCTCGACCTCGCGCAGGAACGAGAGCCAGTCGACACCGCGGCGCTGGTAGTCGCGCAGCTCGGCGTCTAGATCAGCAGGCAGCTGGGCCGGCGGGATCCGATCGAAGTTGCCGACCAACGCGGCGAGTCGATCGAACTCCGGTGGCGGGGCCTGGTCCAGCGCCTGGGCGAGCGCGGCGAGATCCAGGATCGCGGCCCGCTTGCCAGCCGTGTCGCGCTCGGCCGCGGTCGCCTCGCGGGCCGCGAGCAGATCCGCGACGAGGTGGCCGTGCTGGCTCATGAACCCCGCGGGGATCCGACCAAAGCCACCGCCGAGCAGCGGCGCGAACTCTTCGCCGCCCGCCCAGGCCCGGACCACCGCGAGACCATCGGCGCGACGCATGCCCTTGCGGACCCGCGCCAGGCCCCCGCGAAGATCATGCGGGTGCTCGTCGGTGTCGAGGCTGCCGAATTCATCGGGCTCGTCTGCGTCGTCGAGCGCGGCCGCGCCGACCGGGACGAAGTAGAGCTCGAACGCGCCGTCCTTGCCCAGGATCAGCTTGGGCTCGAGCGGCGCAGCTTCAAAGAAGTCTTCGTGGCCATCGCCCGCGAGCTCGAGCTCGGCCTCGCTCTGCTCGAGCAGCCGGCCAAGCTCGATCGCCTCGGTCGCGCCCAAGTTCTTGCGCACGCCAAGCTCGAGATCGAATTTCTCGCGCAGCCGCGAGCGCAGCAGCTTCTCGACCCGCAGATCCCGAACCGGTAGATCTGCGCCGCGCTGCTTGCCCTTGCGCTCGAGCAAGGTCAGGCGATCCCCGTCGGCCCGCGCGATCGGAGGATCGCCATACACGATCGTTGGCAGCACCTGCAGCGCGTCGCCGTCGCGCAGGGTCGTCAGCTGGATCCGCGGTCGGATCTTCACGCTGCCCGGCAGCCGCGGGGTGTCGATCGTGATCGGCAGCTGCTTGCGTAGCTCCGGCAGCAGCTGGCCGACGAGCGTGGCGACCTCGGCGTTGGCGAAGATCTGGCCCTTGCGCAGGGCCTCGAACAGCTCGGGGGCGAGCCCGTGCGATCCAATTGCGTGGAGCGTGCGACCCCGCCGGAGCGCCCCGTTCTCGTACAGCTCGTTGATCTCGGGATCCTGCTCGATCCGGGCCACGAACTCGCCGCCTTTGGTCTCGCTCACGCGCAGGCGCAGCCCCGAAGAAGGCTTGCCGAACTCGACCCTGCGCCCATCGAGCTGCACGTCGACCGCCCGCGACAGATACTCGAGCACGTCGGCCATGAGCTTGGGTGGGATCTTGGCTTTGACCGCCGGCCCAAACCGCTGCTCGAACGCGCGGTCGGCCTTGTCTGCGGTGAACGGCGGCGCGCCGGGGACCTTGCCGCGCTCGAGCTTGGCGAGCGAGGCCGGCATCAAGACTTCGCTGCCCTCGTTGACCAGCACGCGGCGCAGCTTGAGCGGGCCCCGACGACTGCGCAGGCGGTAGCCAACGTGCGCGACTGGGGCTCGCGATTCGCCGGGCAGCGACTGGCCCTGCTTGCGGGCCTCGGCCAGGGCGATCGCCGCCGCCGCGACGTGCTCGCACGCCTCGGTTCGAGCGTCGCAGTCGCAGTCCCAGTCCTCGCCGCTGGGCTCGAGCGTGACCGTGTTCGCGGGCAAACCCGGGACCGACTCGACCCGGAAATCCAGCTCCTCGCCGCGGATCCGCAGCCCGTGCACCTTGCCCGCGCGCGCCGCCTTCACCGCGCGAGACCACTGAGCGGGAGAGCAGCCGTCACGGACGGTCTGGAGGTAATCCTCCACCAGCGACGGACATAGTCTGGCGCTGCGGCGCGGGCAAATGCGGCAGCTGCGCGCGCGGCTCTCGGGGCGTGTCTGCTTTCAACGATTATCTTTTAAAATCAAATAGTTACAGCTGAACCGGGGCGCCAATTTGGGGTACCTTCGCCGGTGAGGTCAGATCCCCCGACAGCGCGACTCACGTGAATCCGCGGGCCGCCACACCCTGGCCAAGCCAAGCCGCCCACGGGCGGGCCAGAAGCCCGGCCCGCACCTATAGTCCCCCTCGCAGCCCGCATGAGTACGCCCGAGATCATCGTCATCGGTGCTGGCGTGTCCGGCCTGAGCTGCGCCATCGAGCTCGCGCGGGCGGGTCGGCGCGTGCAGGTCTGGACCGCCGTCGCGCCCGAGCAAACCACGTCGAGCAAAGCGGCGGCGTTTTGGTACCCCTACCGCGTCGACCCGATCGAGCGCGTGGGTCCGTGGGCGGCGGTCGGCTACGAGCGCTTCGCGAGGATCGCCGGCAACCTCACGCTTGGGCCCACGGCGGGCGTGATCATGCGCGAGGCGATCGAGGTGTTCCCCGAGCCCGTGCCGGATCCGCCGTGGTCGCGCTACGTCGACATGTATCGCCACGCGATCCCCGAAGAGCTGCCGCCGGGCTACGGCCACGGCGTCGTGTTCGAGGCGCCCGTGATCGAGATGCCGCGCTACTTGCCGTGGTTGGTGACGGAGCTCGACAGGTACGGCGTCGAGATCGTGATCCGCCGGGTCGACTCGCTCTCGCCTGCCTTGGACTTAACGGGGGTCGTCGTCAACACGACGGGGCTCGGCGCCCGCGAGCTCGTGGGTGACGCGCGCGTGTACCCGGTCCGCGGGCAGACGGTTCGGCACCGACGCGGCGCGCTCGATCGGGTGTTGATCGACGAGCACTCGGCCCACGGGATCACCTACGTGATCCCCCGCGGCGACGACGTGGTGCTGGGTGGCGTCGCGCAGGAGCACGAAGAGTCGCTCGCCGAAGATCCCGCGCAGACCGTTGCGATCGTGGAGCGCTGCACCCGGATCGAACCACGGCTCGCGAGCACGCAGCGGCTTGGCGTCAGCGTGGGGTTGCGGCCGTGTCGCGACGAAGTCCGGCTCGACCAAGAAGTCCGCGACGGGCAGTTGATCGTCCACAACTACGGTCACGGCGGCTCGGGCGTGACCTTGTCGTGGGGCTGCGCCGAGGACGTCCAGCAGCGCGTCAGCGCGTGGCTGAAGCGCGAGTGAGCTACTGCTCCGCGAGCAGCTCCTGAAAGGTCCAGGTGTTCTGACCATGGTTGTGCAGGTGAAGCACGACCTCGGACCCGGCCGGCGCGCTGACGGGTGACTCGAACACCTCCGAGTAGACCTGCGCCTCGCCGGGGATCGCCACGTTGTCCTCCCACACGAGCTCGCCGTTGACCAAGATCGCAATGTGAGCAGACGCCGGCGATGGCGCGACCAGGTCGAAGTAGTAGAGACCCAGCTTCACCGGCTGGCCGACCTCGAGCGCGACCAAGCTGGGCTGACGCAGCGCCAAGTAATTGCAATTGTTGGTGTCGATCTCGAGCTTTTCGTCCTCGCGGTACCAGCCGGCGAGCCCGCACGTGACCGTGACCGGGCGGTGATCTGCGAGCGGATCTGCGACGGCGTCGACCGCCTGCCACTGCGCGTTATCGACGATCGCCACCAACTCGCCGGTACCGCCCGACTCGCTGTCCTCGGTCTGGCCCGTGCTCAGCGTGTCTGCGCTCATGGCTTCCGAGCTGTCTTTGGCGCTCGCACCCTCACAGCCCCCGACCCACCCAAGGCCAAACACCAGACACACCGGAAGGGCCTTGGCCGCCAACACGCGCGGAGCATAGCTGTTTTCAGAAGCTATGCAGCCCGCCGCCCCGCTGATACCGTGCGTCCGTACGATGCTGCGCCTGAACCGACGACTCTCCATTGGCTTCGCCCTTCTCGCGCTCGCGCCGGCCTGCGCTGAAGTCCCCAGCACAGCGGAAGGCGACAGCACCGATACAGAGTCCGGCGATGGTGACGGTGACGGCGACGGCGACGGTGAAGGGCTCGCGCAAGAGACCACGTGGCACCAACACATCGCGCCGCTAATGATGGAGAAGTGCGGCCAATGTCACCGCGCAGATGGCATCGGCCCGTTCACGCTGGTCGACTACGACGCCGCCGCGTCGTGGGCACCGCTCGCGCTCGAGGCCGTGGAGTCCGGTCAGATGCCCCCGTGGGGCGCCGACGAGACCGAAGAGTGCGTCCCGCGGCACCCCTTCAAGGACGATCCGCGCCTGACCGATGATCAGCTCGCGCTGTTCGCCGACTGGATCATCGACGGCACCCCCGAGGGTGATCCGGCCACGGCCGCCCCGATCCCGGAGCTGGCCTCGATCAAGCTCGACGACGCGGATCTGCGCCTGACGATCCCGGGCGACATCGAGGTCAAGCCAGGCGCCGACCAGTTTTGGTGCTTCGTGCTCGACCCCGGGTTCACCGAGACCACCTTCATCGACGCCACGCAGGTGGTCGCGGGCAACGACAAGGTCGTCCACCACGTGCTCGTCTACGTCGACGAGAGCGGCCAGGCCGAGCAGCTGGCCGGCGATGATGGTCGCTACGAGTGCTTCGGCGGCCCCGGTCTTGGTCAGCCCACGCTGATCAGCGCGTGGGCTCCGGGCGTCCCGCCCAACCGCATGCCCGAGCAAGTCGCGATGAACGTCGCCGCCGGGGCCAAGGTCGTCGTCAATGTCCACTACCACCCAACCGGCGTGGACGAGGTCGACACCGGGACCTCGCTCGACATTCGGTTCTCAAAGGGCGCGCCGCTGTACCTTGGGCAGCTCGCGCTGATCGGCAACTTCGGCGCGCTCGGTGGTGGCATGGGCCTGCAGCCTGGGCCCAACGACTCGGGCTCGGCGGCGGAGTTTCGGATCCCCGCTGGCGTTGACGATCATACCGAGACCATGATCTTCGCGCTGCCCGACCAGGTGCCGGACCTCAAGATCTTCTCAACCGGCACCCACATGCACTACGTGGGCACGGACATGCTGATCGGCCTCGATCGCCTCGAGCCCGAGGAAGGCACTGGCATCAAGCAAGAGTGCTTGGTTCAGACGCCCCACTACAGCTTCGAGTGGCAGCGCGGCTATGCGTTTGACGCCCCGCTCTCGGAGGTGCCAACCGCCAAGGCCGGCGACTACCTGTACATGCGCTGCAAGTACAACAACAGCATGTCCAACCCCTTCGTGGTCGAGGCGCTCGCGGATCAGGGGCTCGACGCGCCGATCGATGTGTTCTTGGGCGAAGAGACCCTCGACGAGATGTGCCTTGGCGTGTTCGGGATCGCGTTCTCGATCGTGCCCTGACCCCGACCTTCATGATGTTGCGCGCGGCGGCGATATAATTCGTCGGCCGCCGACGATGAGCAGCCCCGCGGCCATCAGCTCGAGCACGCCGTGAAATCGAGCGAAGCGCAGGTAGCCGGTCCGCGCTTGGGTCAGATCCACGCAGGCCCAGATCGCCAGGCCGATCGCGGCGAGCGTGAACAGGCCCAACACCCACGGCGAGAGCTCGCCGCACAGCGCCCGATAGCTGGCCCGGAAGGTTCGCGGCGTCGGGCGGTCGCGGTCGTCCTCGGGCACCAGGCGCAGCCACACGCCATAGTGAACCGACTGGGCAAAGCAGTAGAGCAGGACCACGCGCAGCGCCCATGGATCGTGAAGCGTGGGGGCCAGCGTTGCGACGTGGGTGCGCGCGTCTAGACCCGCCGGGATCCCAGCGGCGAGCCCCGCCGACCACACGAAGTCACCCAGGCCAAGGGTCAGTCCAAGGCTCACGAGCACGAAGGTGGCCAACACCGCGAGGTGCAGCTTGCCTTCGCGCGGGCGCCAGGCCGCCCACAGCCCGACCGCCACGAAGTTGTGCGCGTGGGCGAAGATCAGATCCGCGGTCACCCCCAGCGCGCGGGCACCCACGGCGAGACCAAGCGCAGCGGCCACTACAGCGATCCTTCGGGCCGCGCCGCCGTCGATCACCAGCGCGCTCGCGGCCACCCCGAGCAAGCCGACCTCCAGCGGCGCGCCCACCCCAACGGCGAACAGCGGGACCCCAGCGGTCAGCCACAGCCGGCGATCACGGTGCCAGCCCGGCCGGACCACGCAGTAGCGAAGATCCGCGAGCAGGTGCGGAACCCCCAGCACGATCGGCCCGAGCGCCAGCATCCACAGCGGGGCGAGCAAGCTGGCGAGCAGCGCAACGATCACGACCGACACACCGATCACGCCGACCCGCAGGTCGCGGGTGCCTGCCAGGCGACTGGAGATCGGCATCGTGGCCCGAAGCAGGCGCACGCGCACGCGATCGATCGGCGCGAGCGCGCGCTCGAGAGGATCGCTGAGTGCCCGGTCCACGACCGCCACGATAACCGACGACCGACCGAGGCGTCGCCCGTGTTCGCGGCCGGTCAAGCACCGCGCGCGCCCAAGCGGGCAACCCTCACTTGCGAAACACCAACATGTAGTTCTCGTCGAGCGGGACCTGCTCGATCTCGCGATCGAGCACGAAGCCCGCGGCCGTGACCTCGGCGGTCAGCGTGGCTTGGTCCTGGCGCACGTGCTTCATCATGCGCGCCGAGGTCTTGCCGGGGATCCGATCGAACTCGACGATCACCAGCTGCCCCCCAGGTCGCAGCGCGCGAAACAAGGTGGGCAGATACACCTTGGGGTACTCGATGTGATGATAGACGTCGCACATGAACATGAGGTCGACGCTGTCCGGCTCGAGCCCGACATCGGTCGCGCTGGCCATGACGATCTGCACGTTGGTCAGGCCCTCGGCCGCGGCCCGGTCACGCAGATGGGCTGCGAACTCCGGGACGAGCTCGACCGCGAGCAGCCGACCGGACGCCCCCACGCCGCCGCTCAGCGCCGCCAAGAAGGCTCCGGTCCCCGCGCCGATGTCGGCGACCGTGATCCCGGGCGTGAGCTCGAGCGCCGCGACGATCTCATCGCGCGCGGCGATCACCTCGCGCCGCTCGGCCTCGAGCGTGTCGGTCCACACCTGCACGGCGTCGGGTTGGAAGTAGCGGTCGTTGATCCCCGGGTGCACGCTGGCGAGCCCGTCCGACGATCGTTCAGTCGGGGGTTCGGTCGGCGACTCCGCCGGGACCGCGGTGCGCGGGCGCTGGCTGCAGCCAAGCAGCAAGGCCAGCGACACCGCGAGCACCGGATGAACCAACAATGAAGGCCACGCGCGCATGCGGTCACATGCTACCTCCCCGCTGCTGCCGACGTGCGTGCCTGCGTGGCCCCGCCGGCAGGGCCGCGTGTGCGCGACGAGGAGCCCCTTGTCAGCCACGCCCCCGCGAGCCATGCTCGCCGCGCCATGGCTGATCAGCTACAGGACGCGGTGCTCGCCATCGTCGAAGCCCACGCCGAGACCGGCGTGACGATGGGGAAGATCGTCGACCGCCTCGTCGCCGACGGCGGGCAGGAACAAGAGGTCGAGCTCGCGATCTGGCGGCTGATGCAGCGCCGCCGCCTGACGCCAAACGGGTTCTCGTGTCGCAAGGTCCGCAAGCCCAGCCAGAGCGGACGCGGCGCAGAGACCCGCACCTACGAGTTCGTGCTGATCCCCTGGTCGCCAGCGCTCGACGCCCAGCTCGAGCTGGATCTGGATGGCCCGGGTTCGCCATCAGCGAGCGGTCGCGCGCCCGTCAAGGACGCATCGGCGGCCAAGCGCTGATCCGCAAAGTCCCGATCAACCGTCGAATTGGCCAAGAAAATCGGCCAGTTTTGAATTTGAGGTCTGCGTGATGAGCCGCGAACAGGTGGGCGACCTCGCCGAGCTTCCGATCGCCCTGCGCCCCGACGCGCCGGGCTTGTTCCTCGCGCTCGCGCCGATGGACGGGGTCACCGACGGCAGCTACCGCGAGGTCCTGACCGCGATGTTTGGCGGCCGCTCAGGCATCAGCGTGTGTGTGTCCGAGTTCGTCCGCGTGCTTCGCCAACCGGTCACCGAAGCCGTGTTCCTGCGCCACTGCCCCGAGCTCGCGCGCGGCGGCAGCACCCGCGCGGGCGTGCCCGTGTTCGTGCAGCTGCTTGGCAGCGACCCCAAGTGGATGGCCGAAGCCGGCGCGCGTGCGGCAGCGCTTGGTGCCCCCGGCGTCGATCTGAACTTCGGGTGCCCCGCCAAGACCGTGAACAACTCCGACGGCGGCGCGACCTTGCTCAAGCAGCCGTGCCGCGTCGAGCAAGTCACCCGCGCCGTCCGTGCGGCCGTGCCCGCGAGCGTGCCCGTGACCGTCAAGGTCCGCGTGGGCTGGGACGACGCGGCGCCGATGGTCGACATCGCGATGGCCGCCGAGCAAGGTGGCGCGACCTGGCTGACGATCCACGGCCGCACGCGCACGCAGCTGTACAAGCCGCCGGTTGACTGGAAGGCGATCGGGCGGGCCCGCGAAGCCGTCTCGATGCCGGTCGTCGCCAACGGGGATCTGTTCAGCCTCGACGCCCTGCGCGAATGCGGCCAAGTCAGCGGGTGCTCGGCGTTCATGATCGGGCGTGGTGCCATGGGTCGGCCCGAGCTGTTCGTCCAAGCGCGCGGGTGCTTCGAGCGAGCGTCGCTCAGCCGCGCGGACATGCAGCAGCTGTTGCTGCGCTATGTTGCCCAGCTGCTCGCCGACGGCGCGGGCGCGCACGCCACCCTAGGGCGGCTCAAGCAGTGGCTGCGCATGGGCGGCTTGCTGCGGGCCGACATGGCCCAGTGGTTTGATGCGATCAAGCGCTTGCAGACGCTGGCCGAAGCCAAAGCGACCCTGTTGGCGAGCCAATAGAGCCTCTGGCGCTCGCTTGTCCCCCGTCCGAGTCGTGTCAGACTGCCCTATATAGCGTTGTTTATTGTTCATCCTCCCCGAAGGGACCACCATGCACGGTGTCACACGACACGGACCAGGCCCACTTTTTGGCGCGGTGATCCTGACGAGCGTGATGCTGACAATCGCCTGCGACGAGGTCGACCTGCGAACCGAGCAATCGGCGGCGGTCGGCTCGGCGATGCGGCTTCGACCCGGACTCGCGCTGGAGGCAGTAGAGGAGCTCGCGGCCGCGAGCCTCACCGCCTTCTACCAGTGCGGGCTGGAGTGCCCAACCGGCTTTCACCCGACCTCGGTGAGCTGCAGTCTCGCTTGTGGGTCCTGCGCAGCCGGTGCCCGCAACTGGACGAAATGCGAGTTGAATCAGGGCGACTATTTCTATATGTGCGGATTGGACTGCCCCTCCACGTATCACGAGACATCGGTGAATTGTGCCCCGGTTTGTGGGTCCTGTGCGTTCGGCGTCAGCAATTATACAAAGTGTGAATTGAACCAGGGCGACACGCTTTACACGTGTGGGTTGGAGTGTCCCAGCGGCTACCATGCAACCGCGGTGAGCTGCAATCTCGCTTGTGGCTCGTGCGTGGCCGTGCGGAACAACCAGGTCCGGTGCGAGAAGCACTAGCGTGGCAAAACGCCCCGCAGCTCCCGTCACCTGCGAGCGCAGGCGGCTCGCGCTTTTGCATCGCCAAGCTCGTGGCGATGTGATACCCACCGTCGGTGATTACCGCACTCCCGAAAAGACTGACCTCCCCCCGCTCGTTCGTCACGCTCTTGGTGCTCGCCGCGAGCGGAGCCGCCTGCACCCCCGCGTCCGACGACGTCAACCTCACCGGGATCTCGGGCCTGGGCACGAGCGACGGCGCGACCGAGGACACCGGCTCCAACGACACCGGGACCGACGAGGGCACGACCGGCGACCCCGATCCCAACTGCGGGCCCCAGCCGCCGCAGTGCGCCGAACTGATCGAGTGCCTCTCGGTCGTTCTGCCCGACATCGACGTCAGCGACATCGAGCCCGGCGGCTCGTGCTGGTGCGGAACAACCCAAGACGCGATCGAGTGCCGGGACCTGTGCGTCGATCAGCTCGAGATCGTCGAGAACCAGTACCCCAACGTCGAAGAGTGCGGCGGAGGCTCGACCACCACCGATCCAACCGGCGACGGTGACGGCGACGGCGACGGCGATCCCGGCCCGCTCCCAAACCTGACGCTCGACCAATTCTACCTTGGCAGCCACCTGCTCGCGCCCGGCGCGGCCGTCAACTACTACTTCGAGCTGGTCAACAACGGCCCGGTCGACACGATGTGGGTCTATCAGGATCGCGTGATCCTCTCGGTCAACGACGTGTTCGGCGACGACGATGACTTCGTGATCCACGCGGGCGCGTTCGAGTTTATCGTCGAGGCCAACGAAAACTACCTGTACTATATCCCCATCACCCTGCCCGACGATCTGGTCAACGGCGAGTACTACGTCGCGCTCGAGCTCGACTACACCAACGTCATCAACGAGTCCGACGAGACCGACAACTGGAGGTTCGACGCCGACAAGCTGGTGATCATGGGCGAAGCCTCGGTCGACCTCGCGCCAAGCGACGCGCTGGCAAGCGAGTACGCGGTCAAGACCGGGACCCCAACCGATGTCTCGGTCACCGTCGACAACCTCGGGCTCGACGACATCGGCCCGTACACGGTCCGCTTCTACTACTCCAGCGACCAGAACATCACGAACAACGACACCTTGCTGTGCTCCGTCAACGCGCCTGGGCTCGCGGGCAACAGCGCGACCGTCGTCGAGGACCAGTGCATGGTCCCGGAGCTCGAAGGTGACTACTACCTCGGCGTCATCGTGGACCCGAGCAACGTGATCGCCGAGACCGACGAGACCAACAACATCGCGTTCGACCCGGCGCTCGTCACGATCTCGCCCCTCGATGTCGACCTCCAGCCGAGCATGATCGGGACCGGCTCGCTTTCAGTTGGTGCAGACGACCTCGTCGCCTACTCGGCCACCGTCACCAACAACGGCGCCGACCCCACGCCGCCGTTCTCGATCGCGTTCTACTACTCGCTCGACGCCAACATCACCCAGGCCGACAAGCTGATCTGCCAGGTCAACGGCCCCGCCCTGCAGCCCGGCGCCTCGGCCCCGATCAACACCAACTGCGACGTCCCGCTGATCGCAACCGCCAACTACCGGCTCGGCGTCATCGTCGATCCGAACAACGTGATCAACGAGACCAACGAGGCCAACAACACGGCCGTCCACCCGAACTCGGTCTCCGTGACCGCGCCGATCGTCGACCTCGAGTACAGCTTCCACGGCGACAACCTGCCGTTCTTCGCCAACCCCGGGCAGAACATCAGCTACACCCTGGACGTGTGGAACAACGGGTCCGCGCCAAGCGGGCCGTTCAGCGCAAAGATGGTCTGGTCGGTCGACGCGAACATCACCAACGGGGACATCGAGGGGTGCACGGTGGCGCTGGCCTCGATCCCGCCGCTGACCATGGCCCACTACGTGTTCCCCTGTACCGTCCCCGACTTCCAGATCGGAAACTACTACAGCGGGGCGATCATCGATCCGACCAACGCTGTGCCCGAGACCGTAGAGAACAACAACATCGGCGTCAGCTTTGACGCGCAGATCTTCAACTGATCGATTGAGCGCTGCCCAGGGTCCGGCCTCACGCCCCGCAGCTTGGCAGGGCGTTGAGGCGCAGATCATCGCCACCTTCGATCTCCACGAACTCTCCCCCCAGCCCGCGCGCCTGGTCCACCACCCGCTTGCGCACCTGCTTGCCCAAGCCCCCCGTCGCCGCGCTCGGGTGCGGATACGGCGAGCGCTTCACATACGCGGGGTGAAACACGACATCGCCAAGACACGGCTTGTCGCCGGCCACCCACTTGGCTCGCAGCACGCCGGTCAAGCGCGGGATCCCGCCCGTGTTCTCGAACAAGAAGTTCCCCAGCGAGTACGCGATCAAGCCGCCTCGATACTGCTCGATCCCCTGCAGCACATGCGGATGATGGCCGATCAGCATGTCGACGCCGCCTTCGATCAGCGCGTGCGCGACCCTTTGTTGCTTGCCGCTGGGTTGCTCGGCGTACTCGTCGCCCCAGTGAACCACGACGATCATCAAGTCGTGGTCTGCGCGGGCCTGCTCGATCAGCGGCAGCAGCTTTTCCGGCATGTCGCCGGCTTCGATGTACGGGACCTGCGGCTTATCGGCCGTTGGGATCTCTGTGCTGACCGGCGTGTTAATGCGGTTGGTGACCGAGATGAAGCCGATCCGCCAGCCCTTGGACTCGAAGGTCTCGACCCGAAAGCGCGGCGCCTCGGTCCGGCTCGCGCCAATTGCAAAGATCCCCGCGTCGGCCAAGACCTTGGGGCTCTGCAGCTGGCCTTCTACGCGCAGGTCGTAATAGTGATTGTTGGCCAGCGACATGACCTTGAACCCGGCGTCGGCCAGCGCTTGCACGTCGTCCCGCCCGCCGCCAAACCGAATGGAGCTGCCGATCGGCGAGCTCACGGGCCGCAGCTCGACGACCGGGGTCTCGAGGTTGCCAACCAACACGTCACTTTGTAGCTGGGTAGCGATCTCGGCGAAGGGCCCCGCGAGCGGCTGCTTCTCGGTGACCTTGTCGGGCTCGATGATCGGGTCAAACCGATTGTCCTCGCGGTAGCGGCCAAAGATCACGTCGCCCACGAAGGTGAACTCGAGCTCCGGCGACCGGGCCTCGCGCGCGCCGACCTGCTCGTCTTTTGGGTACGCGCGGCTGCACTGATCCAACAACCACGGGAACTCGCTGTCGCGGTCTTTGAGCAGCAGCGTCACGCACACCGCCGCGGCCACGCTGGTGTCGCGGATGCAGCCCTCGAGGTCGCGCTCGCGGGTTTGCTGCATCTGGGCCATGCGAGCGGCGCGTTGCTCGGGGTCCCCCTCGACGGAGATGTAGAACGTGGCGGCCTCACCAAGCATCGCCTCACAGGCCGCGCGCGCGTCCTTGGGCAGCTCGTTGGGCATGCGCGGGTCGATGCGCTGCTTGAGCTCGCGCGCTTGTCGATCCCAGTCCGGCTGATCGTCGATCCCGCGCGGATCATTGTTGCCCACCCGGGTCCGCAGCTCGTTGGTCGAGCTCTTGCGGCTGTCGGCCTTGTTGTTGTCCCGAATGCACCCGCCCGCGGCGAGGGTCAGGGTCAGCGCGGCACACAGCGCGAGGCATGATCGGCGGAGCATCCCGCGGAGGGTAGCGCACGCCCAGCGTATTGAAACAGCCCGCCACCAGCTCAACGTCCCTTTGGCGGTCACGACCTCGCTCCCCCCGTCCCTCCCTCCCTCCCTCCCTCCCTCCCTCCCTCCAGCGTCCGCCGAAGCCACCCGAGCCCCCTCCCAGGGGGCCACACATACCCCTGCGATCAAACGCCCCCGAGGAGCGAAGCGACCAGACGCGCCAGCGGCTGCAGTCGGCGAAGTCTAAGGTCTATGTGGGGGTCTAAAGAAACCGCTGGAGGCTGACGCGGAGTAGGTTGTCGCCCGGGCTGAGCTTGAACTCCTCGACCGCCCGCCTGTGCCCGCGGGCCCTGAACTCGAGCTCCACGATCAGCTCGTGCTCGCCCCGGGGAAACGGCAGCTCGGGGAAGGTCTCTACGGTTCTGGACTGGTACGGGCAGCCCGCGACGCAGCTGATGCTGAGCTCCGACAGCGGCAGCGCGCCGGCTTGAAACGACAGCTTGGCGGGCTTTGGTGTGGCATGGATGACGTGGACAGCGTCCGCGCCGCAGTCACTTGGCGACAATTGCAGAGCGCCCTCGTACGCCGCGCCATGCAAGCACACGGTGACGGGCGCGGCGATCTCGATCTGCGCCTCACCGCTGGCAGGCAGCGGCTGCTGCGGATCCCCACACGCGCGCTCGGGGCTGGCCTCGGCGTTGGGCTCGAACACCTTCGTGGACAGCTGATAGTCGCCACTCATCTGCAAGACCGCGGGCAACTCTTGGACCTGCACGCGGCACGTGACGGCCGGTGGCGCCGACTGCTCGGGCGCCATGCCGTCGCTGACCGAAGCAGTGAACAGCAGCGCAACGCTGACGGCGAGCGCAGCGGCAGCGCCGGGTCCGCGAGTCGAGAGTGGGGGGGGAGCCATCGAGTCCAGGTCAGGTCAGGTTAGGGCGCGACAATAGCAATCAATCGCGAGGTTGCGCGTCGTGTGGGCGCGACGGCGCCTGCTACTCTGAAAACGGTGCAAGAACTCGATCGCAGCGCGGCACGGAAATGGGGCGGATGCGGCTCGTGCTGGATGTGGGCGCTGCTCGGGCTGGTCTTGGCACCAGGTGCGCCGCTGGGGCTGTGGCTCACGCTTTCGTGGTCCGGGGTCGCGATTCCCGACGAGGCCATCCGCGCGGCGCTGATCTACTCTGGGGTCGCGACGGCGATCGTGCTGGGGGCGTTTGGCTGGGGCATGGGCCGCATGATCGATCACGTGCGCTCGGCTTCGCTGCACGACGGGCTCACCGGTCTGTTCAATCGCCGGTTCCTCCGCGAGTCGCTGCCCCAGATGCAGGCGGCCGCCGCTCGACGGGGTGAGCCGCTGTGCATCGTGATGTTGGACCTCGATCTGTTCAAGCAGGTCAACGACTCGCACGGTCACCTGATCGGCGACCAGACCTTGTGCGCGGTGTCCCAGGCCCTGCGCGATCACAGCCGCAAGTCGGATCTGATCGCGCGCTACGGCGGCGAGGAGTTCGCGGTCCTGTGCCCCGACACCGACTACGCGACTGGGCTGCAGGTGGCCGAGCGCCTGCGCGCCGCGATCGAGGCCCTCGACGAGACCGCGCTCGGCTACCCAGGCCCGCAGACGATCTCGGTGGGGGTCGCCGTCCACTCGCCCGACCAACAGTTGAGCCCTGAAGAGCTGCTGGATCACGCCGACACAGCGCTGTATCGAGCCAAGCACCGCGGGCGGAATTGCTGCGTCGCCTGGCGCGACGGCGAAGGCCGGTCCCAGCTCCGGTCGGGCTTGACGCCGCCACGTCAGTCGGCGAGCGTCATCGAGTGATCGGTGAGACGCTGCTGGACCGCTACACCGTGGAGGCCGAGCTCGGTGAGGGCGGCATGGGTGTGGTCTACCGGGCCGTCGATGAGCGCGGGCAACCAGTGGCGATCAAGCGGCTCCACGAAGGGGTCGCAACCTCGCCGGAGCTCGTCGCACGGTTCCAGCGCGAAGCCAGCGCCCAGGCGATGCTCGCCCACCCCAACATCGCAGCGATGCACGCGGTCGGGGTGACCGACGCGGGCCAGCTGTTCTTCGTGCTCGAATTCATTGCAGGCCACGATCTCGCGACCGCGCTCGAGCGCGGCGCCCTCGCCCCCGCGCGGGCCGTGAAGCTCGCTATCCAGCTGCTCAGCGGGCTCCACCACGCCCATCAATTCGGGATGGTTCACCGGGACCTCAAGCCCGAAAACGTATTGTTGGCCGGCAGCGGCGACCAAGAGCAGGCCAAGCTGATCGACTTTGGCCTGGTCAAGCTGCTGACCGACGTGCTTGGGACCGATGAGTGCCAACGCCTGACCCGAACCGGGGTCGTGTTTGGAACGCCGCAATACATGGCGCCCGAGCAGATGCTGCCCGAGGCCACCGAGCCGGTTGACCACCGCTGTGATCTGTACGCCGTGGGGATCTTGTTGTTCGAGATGCTGTGCGGCCGGCGTCCGTTCGAGGCCGAAGAGATCACCCAGCTGTGGCGGGCGCACCTGACCCAGCCGGCCCCCAGCCTGCACGAGATCGAGCCCACGCTGGATCACCCGGATCTCGACGCGATCTTGCAGACCTTGCTGGCCAAGCGGCCAGACCAACGGTTTGCGAGCGCGCTCGCGGTTCGTCGCGCGCTCGAGACCCTGTCCATGTGAATTGCGATACCCTCGGTGGTATGCGCTCCGCTTCAATTCCGCCCGCACTCTGTCTACGTACGATCGTCTTGGCAACACTGGCGGTGACGCTGGGTGGTTGCTGGTGCGACGTGCCCGACGAGATCCGCGACACGCCGATCTCGGGCACGGTCTCGGGCGACGAGCTCGAGATGGTTCGCAGCGAGAACCCAGACGCCCCCACCCGCTGCGTGGCCGCGTGCCGGGTCGCCCTGGCAAATGGCGGCGTCGATCCGGACGACGACGACAACAACGGCGAGTACGACGAGTTTGTTAATTGTACGGTGCAGGGCATGGAGGGCGGACCCGCGGATCCCTGGGATCCCGCCCACACAGAGATCACCGTGAGCTGTGACGGGCGCACCGTCAGGCCCGGGTTTTGTACCGGTCGGCGACCGCTGGGCCACCACGAGCTGGCGATGCGCTCGCGCTCGCACGCGCAGTGGCTGCGCGTGCACGCCCACCTCGAGCGCGCCTCGATCACGGCCTTCGAGCAGCTCGCGGTGTGGCTCGCCAACCATGGGGCGCCAGACGAATTGCGGGCGCGCTGTGTGGCCGCGGCCGCCGACGAGGTCGTTCACGCCCAGCTGCTCGAGGGCCTGCTGCGCGCCGAGGGCCTCGAGCCTGCGAGCGCCTTGGTCGATGCGGGGGCACCCGAAGATCTGCTGTCCGTCGCGATGCACAACGCCGTCGAGGGCTGCGTGTCCGAGGCCTTCGCCGCCACGATCGCCGCGTACCAGAGCGAGCACGCCGACAGCCCCGAGCTGCGCGGGGTCTTTGCCCAGATCGCCCAAGACGAGCTGCGCCATGGTCAGCTCGCTTGGGATCTGCACGCCTGGTTCATGGCGCAGCTCGACGAAGTCTCGCAGGCCCGGGTCCGCGCGGCCCAGCGCCAGGCCATGCTCGCGCTCGCAGATGTCGCGGCGACAAACGCAGCCGCGAGCCCGGCGGGGGTCGGCTGGCCATCGCCCGAGCTGGCCACGATCATGGCGCAGAGCTTCGCCCGTGGCGTCAACGCGCAGCTCGATGGGGCGCTGCGTATGGCAGGCTGAGCGCGCGCCGCTGGTCGTCCAGAGGCAGCTCGGCGCTGAACCCAATGAACGGGGCCTGGGCGACCGCGTCGGGCCACGCGAGCTTGGGCCAGCGCGTTGCGGTGAGCTCGTGGATCAGCTTGAGCGTGCGAAAGCCATCGAAGCGCTCGCGCAGTCGCTGAGCCAGCTGGGTCGCGGGGTAGCGCTCGAGCAGCGCGTGGGCGGCCTCGAGGACGCCGTGCAGCTGCGGCGCGTCGAGCTCGTCGGTGAGCTGCGCGAGCGCGTCAAGGCCCTCGCCGCTGGCGATCTGTTCGAGCGATCGCAGCACCCGCGCGAGCGCCTGAAACACGCGCGGATCGTAGACCTGCAGCGCCTGCCCAGCGAGCAGCGCCTCGACAGCCGGCCCGGTGCCAAACGGCACCCGCGAGGATCGGCGCGAGCGGATCTCGACCGGCGGGCCAGCTAGCTCGCGCACGCACCCAAGCTTGGCCAGCTTGTTGAGCAAGTAGAAGTCCTCGCCAGCTTGGCGGCGCGGGAACCCACGCACGCTCGCGTACGCCTGGCACGACACGCTGATCAGGCTGCCGATCGTGTGAAACGCGAACGCCGAGCCAGCGAAGTGCAGGCCAGCAACGTAGTAGCGCAGGCTCAGCTCGTAGTGCCCGGTCGCAAGATCGATCTGCGGATCACCGCCGGGCACATGCCAAAAGGGGGCGACCGTCGCGACGATGTTGGCGCTCGCGGGCAAGCTCGAGACCCGCTCGAAGTGCGCGGCGGGCAGGCGCGCGTCGGCGTCGGTGCAGTGGATCCAAGCCGATCGCAGCCGGCCAAGCTGCGCTAGACGCAAGACCACGTCGCCGCCGATCTTGCGCGCGAGCCCAACCCCGTCGTCGGGTCCAAAGCGATGATCACCGCGGACACAGTCGACCAGGATCACGTCCAGCGCGCCCACGCGGTGCAGGCTGATCCCCTCGCCTCGCCAGAGCTGCGGGGAGGCCTCGACAGCCTCGAGCAGCTGCGCGCCCTGGCGTTGGTCCTGCGGATCCTCGCTGGCGTTGACGACCAACACGCACACCACCGCGCCGGTTTGCGCGGGCGCCCGCGCAGCAGCCAGGCACGCCACCTCCTCGCGCCGGGCCGGGATCACGACCGCGTGATCCCATGGGCCGCAGCGCTCGAGGCCCGCGACGCGCTCCGCCGGGACCGAAGCGTGGCGCTCGAGATACTTGTCGATCGACACGAGGGACCTCCAACCGCTCAGTGCAGCGCGGGCCGCAGCGGCAGCCCAGCGACGAGCTCACCCTCGAGCACCAGCAGCTCGGCCACGCGCGCCTCCACTTGCTCAGGCCCGAAACACTGGCGCGCGAGCCGATGAAACAAGCCGACGTGCCGGGCCTCGCAGCGGGTCAGCTCCGCGTAAAAATCTTTGAGCTCGCCGGCCGGCAGCGCCTCGGCGACCAGCCCAAACCGCTCGCACCCGCGGGCCTCGACCACCCCGCCCATGACCAGGCGATCCAGCAGCCGCTCGTCACGGCCGCCGCGAACCCAGCGGATCAGCGGCTCGACGTAGGGATCCTTGGTGTCGGCGCGCAGCGTCAGGCCGCGGGCCTCGATCAGCCGATAGACCTGATGAAAGTGCTCGAGCTCCTCGCGGGCGAACGCGATCATGGGCTCGAGCAAGAGCCTTCGATCGGGGTAGCGAACCACGAACGACATCCCGGTCGCCGACGCCTTGCGCTCGCAGGCCGCGTGATCGAGCAAGAACTCGTCGAAGTTGGCGAGCACGAGCTCGACCCAGGCGGTCGAGGTGGGTGTGACGAGCGGGAGCATGGGGCGGGACCCTACAGCAGCAGCGACCACAGCGGGCGCAGCAGCCACAGCGCGAGGAACATCAGCGCCGGCCCGCGCTTCTTCTTGCCCCACAAGAACCGAAACTGCGCGCGCAGGAACGGCGCGGCCAAGAACGCGTCGGCGATCTCCTGCGACTCGCGGGCGTTGGCGGCCTGCAGCTCCTGCAGGCTGATGCCGCCACGAAACCGCCGCGCGGTCCCAGCTTCGGCCCAGCCCTTGGCGATCCGGTGGGCCTCGTCGAGCAGCTCGTCGTGGGCCACGACCCACTGCACCAAGCCGATCTCGAGCGCCTCGGCGGCGGTTGGCTTCCACCCTTCTTCGCCCAGGATCCGGTCCGCCGTCGCGGCCCCCAACACCCGCGGAAACAGCACCGACGAGCAGCCCTCCGGCGGGACCCCCAGCGCCGCGAAGGGGGTGGAGAAGGTCGCCCGCTCCGAGGCGATGATCCCATCACACAGCGTCGCCGAGGTCACGCAAGCGCCGATCGCCGGCCCGTTCACCGCGACCAGGATCGGCTTGGGAAACTCGAGAAACCCGTCGAACAGGGCCTGGTTGTGCTCGACGATCATCGCCCGCAGCACCCGGGGGTGGCCAAGTCGGATCGTGCCGGCCAAGTTCACCCCCGCGCAGTAGTAGGGATCGGCGCCGGTCAAGATCACCGCCTGGGTCTCGTCGTCGGTCGCGGCCCGAGCCAGCGCGGCCTTCAGCGCGGCCAGCATTGGTTGGGTCCAGCCGTTGAGGCGCTTGGGGTTGTTGAGCGTCAGCGTCGTGACGCCGTCACGCGTCGAGTACAAGACGAGCTCCGAGGACATCGGCGTGTTTATACCCCCACAAACCCGGGATCACAGCGAGATCGCGGCGCCGCCCACGGCCTCCGCGACCAGGGTGCCAACATCCAGCAGCAGCACCGTGCGGTTGTCGCCCAGCTCGGTCGCCCCGCTGATCCCAGGGACCCGCGCGAGGGCCTTGCCAACCGGCTTGCTCACCACGTCTTGCTGCCCGCGCAGCTCGTCGACCACCAGCCCAATCCGGTGCTCGGCGAGGCCGACCACGACCACGTACAGGTGCTCGTGGTGATCTCGCTGGCGCTTGCGGACCGTCGGCTCGAGCTCGAACACCCGCGCGAGATGCAACAGCGGCAGCGTCCGCCCGCGGACCGAGACCACCTCGGCCCCTTCGATCGTCTGAACCTCGCGCGGCTGGATCATGATCGACTCGAGCACCGAGTTGAGCGGAATGCAGAAGGTCTGGCCCGCGGCCTCGATCACCAGCGCTTGAATGATCGCCAGGGTCGTTGGCAGGGTCACGCGCAGGCGCGAGCCAACACCGAGCTCCGAGCTCACGTCGATCATCCCCGCGTGCTTGGCGATGTTGGTCTTGACCGCGTCCATGCCAACGCCCCAGCCAGCGGTGGTCGTCGCCGAATTCCTGGTCGAGAACCCCGCCGTGAAGATCAAGTTGAGCGCCTGCGCGGGGCTCAGCGCGTCGGCCTCGTCGCGGGTGATGAACCCACGCTGCACGGCCCGCTCGCGGATCCCCTGCCAGTCCATGCCGCGGCCGTCGTCGCTCAGCTCGATGATCACCCGGTTGCCGCGCTGGTGGGCCGCCAGCGAGACCCGACCAGCGCGGGGCTTCCCCTTGGCGAGCCGCGCCTCGGGCGTCTCGATCCCATGATCGATCGCGTTGTTGATCATGTGGATCATCGAGCGAGACAGCGAGTCGACGATCACCTTGTCGAGCTCGGTGTCCTCCCCCGAGATGTCGAGTCGGACTTCTTTGCCGAGCTTGCGGGCGACCTTGTGAGCGAGCCGCTCGAGCTCGCCGAACACGTGCCCGAGCGGGACCATGCGAACCTCGAGCACCGCCTCTTGCAAGAGCCCAAGCCGCCGGTTCATGACCCGCAGCTGATCCCGAAACTCACGGCGTAGATCGGTGGAGAGCTGGGCGGGGAGCATGCGCTCGAGCCCGGCGTCGAGGTTGGTGTGGACCAGCGAGAGCTCGCCAACGAGCTTCATCAGGTGGTCGAGCCGGCCTAGGTCGACGCGAACGGTCTGACTGAGGCTCTTGACGCTGAGCTGCTCGCGCTTGGCTTGTTCCGGCGAAGGCGCGGGCGACTCGGTCGGCGCGGGCGTCGTGGGTTGCGCGGGTGGGGCTGGGGCTGGGGCTGGGGCTGGGGCTGAGGGTCGAGCGGCAGCCGGCTCGCGCACGGTCTCGTCGCCGAGAGGTTGCAGGGCCTCGACCTTCGCCTCGCGCTCCTGGATGCCCGCGGCGATGTCCGCCAGCGGCCGCGCCGAGCCCAAGACGAAGTCGAGCCCAATGTGGTCGTCGCTGGTGCTCTCGGTGTTGGGCAGGCAGGTGATCACCTCACCGAAGCGCTGGAGCTCGTCTTTGAGCGCGCTGATCCCAACGTCGACCGCCATCAGATCGAAGCTCGAGCTGACCCTGCAGATGCGGCGCCCCAGCCGAACGTTCTCGCGCAGCCGGAATTCCTCGAACTCGGTCAGGACCGCGCGGATCGAGTCGTCGAGCCACGCGAGCGGATCCCCAGGCTCGGCCACGGGCGCAGGCCCCTGCGCGAACAGCTTCAGCCTGGCCAAGAACGGCTCGATGTCGACGCTTGGCGCCGCCGGATCGATCACCCCGCGCAGCAGCGCCTCAAACAGATCAGTGGACTCGAACAGCAGACCCAAGCTGCCCTCGTCGACCCCGAGCCTGCCCAGTCGCAGCTCGTTGAGAACGGTCTCGATCTCGTGGCTGAGCGTCTCGAGCTTCGCGGCGTCGAGCAGCCGCGCCCCCGCCTTCAGCGTGTGGATCGATCGGAACGCGGCGTCGACCAGAGCCGGGTCCAGCTCGTCGCCGTCGCGCAGCTGCCCTTCAACCTCGATGAGCCGACTCGAGAACGCCTCGATCAGCTCTTGGGCCTCGGAGATGGAGTCCAAGGAGTTGCTCATGGCGCGTCTCGGACAGCGTAGCCGGTATGGGTGGCTGTTTGCGAGATCAGCCGCGAGCCGACGCCGCGGACCCGTTTGGCGACCTCGCGCTCACCCCCCTGGGTCATTCGTCGGGCGCCGACATCCGCGGCCGGGGCAGGAAGTCGCCCCTCAGAAAGTCCGCCATCAAGCCCGAACGCTTCAGCCGCCCGGCCAGCTCGGCCAGAGTGTGCACGGTCCCCGACTCGGCCGGCCCAACCCGCACCCGATGATGATCCAACACCCACCCGTTCGGCTCACCCTCGAAGTAGCCGCTCTCGGCCAGGGCGAAATCATTCGGGCGATCAACAGCGCCTGCCCGTCGATCGTGCGCATCAGCGCTCCATTGTGCTCGATCGCCCACCGCCACGTGGGATCCAGCCCGGCGGCGGCGAGCCGATCGAGCACGACCCGATCGAGCTGCTCGTTGGCGAGCAGCTCACCATTGAAGGGGTCGAGGGTGAGCTCGGGTACGGGGCGGTTCACGCCTACGTAGAGCGCCTGGCCGTCCTGACGAAACGCGACCCCTGCGAGATCTTGGGTCGACCAGCGCACGCCTGGCTCGCTGTCAAACACCGAGAACACCGCGAGCGTCCCCCCGCCCGCGAGCGCCAAGCGATCTCCGTAGGTCGAGTAGGGGGCGAACGCAGCAAATTCGATCGGGCCGGTCCACGCGAGCGGCGGGCCGAGCTTGGCCCGCTCGAGGTCGAGGATGTGCAGCTCACCGGATTTCTCGACCAACGCGAGACCAACTTCGTCATCGAGGATGACGCGGTGAAGCGCGGTTACAGCGTCCAGGCCGTCTGTCTTGGGCTTGTCATGGAACAGGCGCAGACCGCCGACTCCTCGCTCCGTCTCAACGTCCATTTTCATACGCTCGCGCTCGACGGCGTGTACGTCCGCGATGACGCAGGCGTGCTGCGCTTTCACGCCCTCTCCAATCCCAGCCCCGAGCAAGTCGCCGAGGTGGCCCGCTGGACACACCAGCGACTCGTCGGCGTGTGCGAGCGCCATGGTCGTTCGCTCAACGATCTCGACGACACCACCGACGAACTCGCGCTCGACCATCCGGCGCTCGCCGCTTGCTATGGCGCGTCAGTCAGTGATCGCCAGCTGCTGGGTGCCTCGCCCGGCCAGCGGACTCGCAAGCTCGTGCATCCGGTCTGCGAGGTCCCTGCACCTGGCGAGGCGCTCGCCGATATTGGTGGCGTCAACGTCCACGCGGGCCAGGCGGTCAATGGTCGAGATCGTCGCCGGCTCGAGCGGCTGTGCCGGTACGTCGCACGACCGCCCGTGGCACAGGACCGGCTCGAGTTTGCGCCCGACCGTCAGCGTCTCTTGTACAGGTTCAAGCGCGCTTGGAAAGATGGCACACATGCGGTGGTCCTCGAACCGCTCGACTTCATCGCGCGGCTCGTCGCCCTGATCCCACCGCCGCGCTTCCACATGTTGCGCTACCACGGCGTGCTCGCGGCTCACGCCAATGCACGCAGCGAGGTTGTCCCGGGTCCCGCACCCGAGCCGGTCGAGCCGACGCAGCGCAAGTTGTTGTTCGACGGCGAAGCGACCGAGCTCGAACCCGGCACGAAGCCCCCGAGCCGTCACCCGTGGGCGTGGCTGCTTTCGCGGGTGTTCGCGGTCGACATCATGGTCTGCTCGCGTTGTCGCGGCTCGATGAAGCTGGTCGAGCTGGCCAACGAGCGCGACGCGATTGCCCGAGTCCTCGCCACCGTTGGGCTCGGGCCGAGGCCACCACCACGGCCGAGGCCGCCGCTCCCTGGCCAGCTCGAGCTGAAGTTCGCAGCCTGAGCGCCGCGCTCCCAACAGGTTGCGTTGGCTTCGCCGTGTCTCGAACCGTGAGCTCGACCGGGTGAGGCGCGAAGTTGCTCATGGCCATCGCCCTCGCGGGTCGCTCGTCCGGCCTGGAGACTGACACTTGGCCCAAGCCTGGCCCGCCCGGCACCGATGTGCGCCTCGCGCTACTCCGACCAACGCATCTCGTCGCCAGACCACCGTTTGGATGTCCTCTACGCCAGATTGAGTGTCTCGGAGTTCTTGCTCGAAGGATCTGTGTCCGACATCGAGCGAACATCGACAGCCCGCTAGCGACAATCCACGTGCACTCACGCGGACGGACACTCTGTGTCCGACATCCAGCAAACATCGACAGCCCGCCAGCGACGACCCAGATGCACTCACGCGGACGGACACCCCGATGGCATCTTGGGCCCATCGGGCACCCCTTAGGGCCGCAAACCGGACACCGAGCCGGCGGCGGTCGGGATTGCTGGTGTCGTGGGCGATGTAACGACGATCCATCACTCATTCAGTATTCAGTGTATGAACACCCGCTCGTTCGTTCGCCAAAATTGGCAAATATAGCTCCCCTGACCTGGTTTTAGGCCCATCAAAAAGTTCAGCGACAGCAGGCGCGGATACGGCTTCAGTCGCACGGCGCAATTGCTCCGTTGAGTAGGGGGGGGGCAATGCGAGTCCCACACCCTTTAGTTTGTATCGCCAAAGTAGTTGGCCGTGCTCATGGCATTCCCAGTATGACTCTCCAGTGGTCTCGGAGCAGATGGCGGCAGCCGATCCGAGCCACAAGTCGTAAGTGTCTGTCAATGCTGCCATTAAGGAGGGGGGAGGGAGAGACACAACTCCTTGCGAGGCTATTGCCTTCCCGATGTTCCTGATTAGCTCACTTCGTGAGCACGAGTCGTTCGGGTTCGACGCTGCGAGGTCGGCTACGCTGAACAGATCGTGCTTCATGCCCAGGCTGCGCGGGCACCAGCGCAAATTGTCTGTCTGGTGAGAGAGTTCAATCTCCGGCGGCTGACGAAGGAGTTTGGCGCCGCTATAGGGGACCAAGCGCCATGCAATGTGAGTCCATTCCTCGTCCACCTTCGAAATCCTATGTGCGCTTGCCGCGCCCCCGAAGACTGCTCCCAAGATACTGAGTAGGTTTTCGACTGAAGTCATTGTGCTGCCGGCTTAAAATAGAGCTTGAAGTTCACCAGAGTGTGTAACATGTCAGCATCCGCTAGCTTTGCCAGGTCGCCAGTGCATCGATGAAAACAACGTTCCCTGCGCTGTCTGTGAGGAAATTCAAGATGTGACCTTCGGTTGCGATTGACCCGTCCGGCTCTAGCATTTCGAACTGAGCCACACCGACAGACCCAGGTCGGCTACTCAGCGCGTCTGCTGCACTTACCAGGTTTGGCGCGTACGCATCAGTCGTGGGAGCAAGGCTGGTAGAAGAGATGTCTTTGAGAACGCGGGTCCCATGAGCCTCAGCTGCTGGAGCATCTTGAATGATCTCAAGAGCGGTCGAGGGGTTTCCCGAGAGTGTCCGATGGACGGCAATCGTGCTCTCGACACACGCGTGGCAATCGGCGAGGCCTGTTTCAACGATTGTTCGTCCACCTGGCAGTCCAACACCACCTTCGAGCAAAAACAGTTCTTGCCCAGTACGTTCGTTTACAGCAAGGGATCGTAGCCCCGTTCCGATATCGCTCGTTCCCGATTCAACAACTGTGATTGCTCCCAGTGTACGATGTGCACTGCTCGACGTGGGGAGAAGTCCTCGGCGCGCGAGTAAAGCGGCACGGAGACTGAGTACTTCGACATGCAGCCCCATCGCTTCGAGTGCGAGGTTGCCCACCAACTGAACACGCCCACCAAAATAGGTTACCTTTCGCTGGGAACTCTGGACGAAGTCCGCGTGAAGGTCGAGGAAGGGGTCCTGAATCCCGACTGTCTGGTCGTTTAGGAACGGCTCCGCGTGTGCGGGAAACATCTCGTAGAGGCCGAGCGGCGGTTGGATATTCTGCGCCTGTTCTAGATCGCGTTCATACTGTGCTTGAGCTTGACGCTGGTCCGCGCGTGCTTGTGGATTCGAAGAAGGAAGAGGATTCCCAACAACGGTACCTGTTTCGTCGTTCGAGAACGAAACCTCACCCCCGGCGTCACCGGGCAAGTATTCTGGGATCGTAAGCTCGTAGGGAACGTACCCTCCCGCGGACCTGGAATCTTTGCCCGATATTCCCTCAGACAGCCCGGTTGTGTCGACGCGCCCTGTAGGATTTGCGGTGTAGATAAATCGGTTGATGCCACCGGCGAGGCCGATTGGATCAGTCGCTGTCCATCGACCTAGCCACGGCGCGTAGTAGCGCGCCGTGTGATACCCGAGCCCCGTCTCCTCGTCCCGCTCCATCCCGGTGTAGCGGTACCGCTTCGCCGGTACGTCGATCTGGCTGTCGACCAGTCGATACGCGCTCGTGCCGTAGGGGTGGTACTCCTCGTACGAGATGACCGCGCCCGTCTCGGTGACCTCCGTCGCTGCGGAGCCGAGGTGGTTGCTCAGCTGGAATCGCCAGATTCCGGTCGGGCTGCCGACGGCGTTGCCGTCGTCGACCGTGTGGGTCTCCACCAATACGATGCGGCCGGTGTCGTCGCTGACGTGCAGCGACTCCCATTCCTCCTTCAGCGTCCCGTTGACGCGCTTGCGGTACAGCTCGAAGCTGCCGAGGTAGATGCGTTCCTCGGTGGTCGCTCCCGCGTGCTCGACGTACTTGCGGACCCGCTGGCCGCCCGCGTACTGGAAGTAGACGTCTTGCGAGCCCACCGTGCAGTGCTGCAGCTGGTCGAGCTCGTCCCACTCCATCGCCGCCATGTGCGGCATGGCGGTGAAGTTGCCGTGGATGTCGTGCGGGTAGGTGTGGCTGTATGTGGCGGTGTTCGTGTAGAGGGCCCCGGCGGAATCGGCGGGGGCGCTGGTGCCCACGAGCCGGTTGCCGTCGGTCCGGTACTGGTAGCGCCGCGTCCACCCAGTCCCGCTCGCTGGCGCGTGAACCACCGTCTCGAGGTTGCCGACGGCGTCGTAGATATAGCTCTGCGTGTACCGCCGCAGCGCGTTCGGGTCGTTCGCCATCGGCACCGGGCTGCTGTCGGGCGGCAGCTGGGTGGCGCTGCGCTGCGCGGTCCCCTGCGTCGCGTGCTCGCGCCCGGTCGCCTCGACCAGCCGATACAGCGCGTCGTAGCTATAACTGTTCGCCGCCTCGACGATCGCGTTTTGAAAATAGACCGTCTGCTGCGCGTCGTCGCGGATGTCCGTGACGTTGCCGACTGGATCATAGTGATACTGCAGGCCCTGCAGCTTCTTGCTGTCGCTCGCGCGGGTGGTCTCGATCGAGCGCAGCCGGAAGCTCAGCGGGTCGTACTCGTAGGTGGTGGTCGTCGCGTTGGCGGCGTGGGTGATCGACTCTCGCCGGCCGCGGACGTCGTAGGTGATCTCCGCAACCACGGGCGTCGACGTGCTCGAGCCGCGGTGCTTGCAATCGACGGTTTTCAGCGCGCCGCGCTCGTTGTACCCGTACGCAACCTCCGAGCCGTCGGGCGAGATCGCGGTCAGCACCCGCCCGAGCGCGTCGTGGGTGCTCGACGACGTGTACACGGTCGTCTCGAGCGAGGACGCGGCGGCGGTCGCCATCGCGGCTATCGTGTTCTGGTTGACCAGCACTGTCCAGTCGTTTTTCGCGGTTGGGTCGAGAGGCAGCTGAATTTGCGAGGTTGTCGGGAGGCCTTTGTAATCGTATGCAGGCGTGGTCGCCTGGCCGCCGCCGTCGTAGGTTCGGTAAGCGCGGCCACGATGGTTTGTTGTTTGCGGACTGCCGAGCGATTCCCCGTAGATCACGCGTGACAGCAAGATCTCGCTGCCCACCGCCGGCTGCACGTAGCCGTCGACGGGCCGAGCTCCCGCGTGACCTGAACCTCGATCGCGTGTTTTGGCATCGGGCCAAACGGAAGGTCCGCAAGAACGGGACCGTGCGCT
>NZ_JMCC02000298.1 GCF_000737335.2 Enhygromyxa salina
GAGTCTGGACCGTGTCTCAGTTCCAGTGTGGCTGATCATCCTCTCAGACCAGCTAGGGATCGTCGCCTAGGTGAGCCGTTACCCCACCTACTAGCTAATCCCATCTGGGCACATCCGATGGTGTGAGGCCCGAAGGTCCCCCACTTTGGTCTTGCGACGTTATGCGGTATTAGCTACCGTTTCCAGTAGTTATCCCCCTCCATCGGGCAGTTTCCCAGACATTACTCACCCGTCCGCCACTCGCCACCCAAAGAGCAAGCTCTTCTGTGCTGCCGTTCGACTTGCATGTGTTAGGCCTGCCGCCAGCGTTCAATCTGAGCCATGATCAAACTCTTCAATTTAAGTTTGATTTGCTTAAACCAGTTAAGCGGTGCTCATCTGTAAAACGTCATAATGAATGTCATTATGTGTCCACTCGTGAGGCTTGATATTTTTTAAGCCCGAAGGCTTTTGATATCTGCTCTCGAGTGCCCACACAGATTGTCTGATAAATTGTTAAAGAGCAGTTGCGACGCGGCTTTCAGCTCACTGTCGCGAGGTGGCGTATATTACGCTACTCTCTGTGCCAGTCAAGCGTTTATTTTCGCTCTGACCGACGGTGACTTTCATCACCTCAACACCGCATTCCGTAAGCCGTTGTGCCGTGTCGATGGAGGCGCATTATAGGGAGTTCTTCCGGGCTGACAAGCGCTAATTTCAAATTAATTTCCGAGTGCCGATTTTTTCAGCAAAACTGCCCTAAACTGCCACTTTTTCCAGCGACGGAAAGCCATAACGCTGTAAAACCGGCGACAATT
>NZ_JMCC02000299.1 GCF_000737335.2 Enhygromyxa salina
CAACAGGCCCAGCATCGACTCCTCACCCGCTGCCGAGAGCATGGCTGACGCTGTGTTGCCGATCATGCTCGTTCATGAAGAGCGTCTCAGACCGTGCATCACCGTCGAAGTCCCCGTGGGCGACCGCACCGAGGCTCAGGCCTTCGGGCAGGGGATCGTCGGGACCCTCGTGATGGCTCCGTCCTCGACGTGAACGAGGAACGCCTGCTGCATGAGCCTGGTCGCGGACCTTCGCCCCATCGCGCACAGTCGGGCGCTGGGCTCGGTGTCGGCAGCCGGCACAGTCCTGAACCCACGCAGGCCAGCGTCCCTGAACCGGCCAAGGGCCGAACTGGTATCTTCCGCAGACTGAAGGCCCCCCTACGGGGCGCGATCTCAATTGCCAGCCAAGGCCCGACGTGCGAATGTGAGCGCATGAAGCGGCTGCCCTTGCTGAGCTTGTTCGTGCTTCCACTCGTCTTCGCGTGCAGCGACGACGGCAAGAGCGACGACACCACGAGCGAGTCCAGCAGCACCGTGCAAGGCGACGGCGACGGCGACAACACCGGGGATGGCGACGGCGAGAACACCGGCGATGGCGATGGCGACACCGGAGATGGCGACGGCGATCCGGCCTGCATCCCAGGCGAGCTCAACTGTGAGTGCAACGCTGGCCAGTGCCTTGGCGACCTCGAGTGTGTCAACAACACCTGCGTCGCCAGCTGTATCCCTGGCGAGCTGGGCTGTGAGTGCAACGCTGGCCAGTGCCTTGGCGACCTCGAATGTGTCGGTGATGTATGCACCGATCCCAAT
>NZ_JMCC02000300.1 GCF_000737335.2 Enhygromyxa salina
ATACGGAAGCGGACATGTGCGAACGGCTTCATGAGGACGCCGAGCGCCTTCATGCCGGCCTTCTGGCAAAGTTAAATCAGGAATAACGGTATCCGCATGGCAAAAGTATCTATCAGTGAGGCCGCTAGGCTTACGGGTAAAAGCAGGACAACGCTGCACAGGCTTATTAAAACAGGTGAACTGTCCACTTGTGCAGGTGTACGCAACTCAAAAATGATAGATATATCAGAGCTTATTCGCGTTTTCGGCGATATCTCTTCAACTGTTGTTGAACAGCCTGCAGAACAGGTCTCTGAACAGCGTGTTACAGTGCCTGATACTGCTAATGAACAACTCGTTTATAGTCTGAAACAGGAAGTTGAACACCTCCGTACACTGGTTTCTGCTCAGGAGTCGCATATCGACAGCCTTAAGCAGTCCCTGCACCTCCTTGAACATAAAAAAGATGCAGGACAACCGGTGCCACATCCCGGAAAATGGTGGCAGTTCTGGAAATAACCGGCTGACAGCACCTGCTTTTCCGGTAATTCTGGCCCCGACGGCGCGGTTGCTTTTGCGCTTCCTGCGACTCAGCTGGTATCTGTGCATCGGGGTGACGAATTGTTGAGTTCTTGCGAGGTTTCCCCAGGTCGCTGACCTGTTCGCGGCTTACGCCGGGCTGACTTACGTCAGACTCCCTCCACACACCAGTCTCCTGGTGTCGCCATCGATACCGAGCCGATCTTTTTCCTTTCTTAATGAAACCTGCCTGCGGTCGCGCCGGCAGCGTTGTGGTTAAAAGCCCG
>NZ_JMCC02000301.1 GCF_000737335.2 Enhygromyxa salina
TTAACACCAGGAGGTGGATGTGGGGCCAGGAAATATGTCAATAACGATACGGGACTTCTAACAGTGACTCGCGGCCGCGATATCCTGCAGATGCATCCAGTACTAGTATGGCCCGGGGGATCCTTGAACCGTTAATTCATATATCGAAGTAGCAGGTTGTTGCCCCGCCTGATGTTGCCACTACTTGCTCATGACAGTTTTTTTAGGCAATGCAAACTACTATTTGATATTTTTTTCCAAGTACAGTTGTAGGGTACTCCTTATACTGATTCTTCTGAGCCTGTACGGGGAGCATTAGGTACTGATGTAGTAGGAGTTGAGCTTCACAAATTCACCAGGTAAGCCCAAATTTATTTTCTGCTTGGACAGGTCCACCTCACATGGGTCTGTCTAATATATTAAAAGAGGGATTTTCTTTGCTGTATTGCAGCCCAGTATATCTGTTACTTACAGTAGTAGTCCATTATTGCTGGCCTAGGGGCTTTTGCTCCTACACGAACACCACTCTGTAAAATTTGAGGTCGTCCTTAGAGTCAAACCATTCATGGAGCGCTCTGTGCATCTACCAACTATCGCTAAGCATTCACTTGGTTGGTTTAAGTGGAGGCAACTCCATTATCTTCTAGCATACCCTTCCCAGGCTACATGTAGAAAGAGATCTGTTGGGCCCCACTATTTTTTCACCCAGGGAAGCCTACTTTAGTTATAGCTTGCCAGAGATTTTCTGTGTCATGTAGAAGTCATCCACTTTTAACA
>NZ_JMCC02000303.1 GCF_000737335.2 Enhygromyxa salina
CGTTGCACTCACAGCCCAGTTCGCCGGGGATACAGCTGGCGACGCAGGTGTTGTTGACACACTCGAGGTCGCCAAGGCACTGGCCAGCGTTGCACTCACAGTTGAGCTCGCCTGGGGTGCAGGCCGGATCGCCGTCGCCATCTCCGGTGTCGCCATCGCCATCGCCGGTGTTCTCGCCGTCGCCATCCCCGGTGTTGTCGCCGTCGCCGTCGCCTTGCACGGTGCTGCTGGACTCGCTCGTGGTGTCGTCGCTCTTGCCGTCGTCGCTGCACGCGAAGACGAGTGGAAGCACGAACAAGCTCAGCAAGGGCAGCCGCTTCATGCGGTCACGTTCGCACGCGGGGCCTTGGCTGGCAATCGAGATCGCGCCCCGTAGGGGGGCCTTCAGTCTGCGGGAGATACCAGTTCGGCCCTTGGCCGGTTCAGGGACGCTGGCCTGCGTGGGTTCAGGACTGTGCCGGCTGCCGACACCGAGCCCAGCGCCCGACTGTGCGCGATGGGGCGAAGGTCCGCGACCAGGCTCATGCAGCAGGCGTTCCTCGTTCACGTCGAGGACGGAGCCATCACGAGGGTCCCGACGATCCCCTGCCCGAAGGCCTGAGCCTCGGTGCGGTCGCCCACGGGGACTTCGACGGTGATGCACGGTCTGAGACGCTCTTCATGAACGAGCATGATCGGCAACACAGCGTCAGCCATGCTCTCGGCAGCGGGTGAGGAGTCGATGCTGGGCCTGTTG
>NZ_JMCC02000304.1 GCF_000737335.2 Enhygromyxa salina
AAGACATCCTGACCCTGGCGCCGCTTCCTTACCCGGAGTACGAGCGGGCTGGAAATTTCGCGTCGTTCCTGTTCGAGGAGTACGGGCCGGAGTCAGTCGCCGGGCTGTGCGACGAAATGCCCTACCTCACGACCCTCGACGACTGGCGCGAAGCGATCCCAAAGGTTCTCGACGTCGAGTTCTCCGAGCTGCTCAGCGCATACGAGCAATACCCGCGGTGCCACCACCAGCAATATCGGGCGCGGCTATGGGAGTGTGCTGGCGAGCCCGATGCGATCGCTGACCCAAACGGCGAGGTCGTGTTCGACATTGACATGGACTGTGCCGCCAACGGCGTCATCGGCCCATTGGGGAGTCGAATCGTGGCGACACGGCGGCTCTGGTTCCCGGAGGAAATGCGGACAGGCGTCTTCATTCGTGGCGAGGACGGCGAAGACGCCGAGCTGGACTTCAACGTTCAAGCGTGCGCCGCATGCTCGGAGCACCCCCACTTGTACGCTGACACGGGCCTGACGACGGTGTTCAATTTCAGTCCCGGCATGTACGAGCTAGTCGTGTACGCGGGATCTGACTTCTCGGAGTCCCTCAGCGTTCACCTCGAACCGTTCTGACGCGCCCACGCACACGGGTAGCTCCCCAGCGAGTTCTCGATAACGTGTACGCGAGAGATTAGGATGAGCTTCAATGAGAACCAAGCCCATGCTGATGCTCAGCGTCGTGCTGGC
>NZ_JMCC02000305.1 GCF_000737335.2 Enhygromyxa salina
CAGGACCTCGGCGCTCTCGTCCGAGGTTACGGTTGCCACTGCGTGACTCTCTTCGAGCGGTGGCGCCATGGGTTGTTGGAGGTTGAGGAGGAGGGAGGCTGCGACTGTTGTTTGCATGGTTCCAGACTGGATCGCTTCATCGATCGAAGTAGGCTCTCGCATCGGTAAGCTATGCCGCAGAATCCAGCGAGCCACGAATTGGTCTCGGCGGACGTGGCAGCGTCCTGCGTCGGGAAGAAACGGGCTTTTGAGCTTCGGTTCCGAGGGGGTTGGGGGGCGGATTTGTTGATGGCGTGGCTCGCAATCGCTTGCATCGTGCCGTTTGGGAGTTCCCAGATCGGACCGAGGAAGAAGTTGCGGGTACGGATCTGCTTGAGGGTGGTGAAGTTCTGACGGCCGAGTACCGAGGCGATTAGGTCGCGGCGGTGGGCTCGAGCGCGTCGACGAGCGTGTACAAACCCCGGTCGAGAGCGAGTCGGTCCTTGCGCCAGGTGGCACCCAGCACGCGAAAAGGTTGTCGATTGCTCGGGGGGTGCGTCTACCTATGGTTCTGCGATGGGTTCCGCACGCGTCCCGAGAGCCGCGCTCATCGCCTTGCTACTGCTAACTGGCTGCCCGGAAGACGATGCCGCCGGCGACGGGGGGACCGGCGAGACAGGCGATCCAGGCCCTGACGTCGTCGATCCACTCGATACCGACGGCGCGG
>NZ_JMCC02000306.1 GCF_000737335.2 Enhygromyxa salina
GACCATCTGCTGCACAGCACCCGTAAGCAGGTTGAAGAAGCAGGCGACAAACTGCCGGCTGACGACAAAACTGCTATCGAGTCTGCGCTGACTGCACTGGAAACTGCTCTGAAAGGTGAAGACAAAGCCGCTATCGAAGCGAAAATGCAGGAACTGGCACAGGTTTCCCAGAAACTGATGGAAATCGCCCAGCAGCAACATGCCCAGCAGCAGACTGCCGGTGCTGATGCTTCTGCAAACAACGCGAAAGATGACGATGTTGTCGACGCTGAATTTGAAGAAGTCAAAGACAAAAAATAATCGCCCTATAAACGGGTAATTATACTGACACGGGCGAAGGGGAATTTCCTCCCCGCCCGTGCATTCATCTAGGGGCAATTTAAAAAAGATGGCTAAGCAAGATTATTACGAGATTTTAGGCGTTTCCAAAACAGCGGAAGAGCGTGAAATCAGAAAGGCCTACAAACGCCTGGCCATGAAATACCACCCGGACCGTAACCAGGGTGACAAAGAGGCCGAGGCGAAATTTAAAGAGATCAAGGAAGCTTATGAAGTTCTGACCGACTCGCAAAAACGTGCGGCATACGATCAGTATGGTCATGCTGCGTTTGAGCAAGGTGGCATGGGCGGCGGCGGTTCTGGCGGCGGCGCAGACTTCAGCGATATTTTTGGTGACGTTTTCGGCGATATTTTT
>NZ_JMCC02000307.1 GCF_000737335.2 Enhygromyxa salina
ATGAGTGGCAGTCGTTCCTGAAATCACACGGCCTGGAGGGCAGCATGAGCCGTCGCGGTAACTGCCATGATAATGCGGTTGCAGAAAGCTTTTTCCAGTTGTTGAAACGCGAACGGATAAAGAAAAAGATCTACGGAACGCGGGAAGAAGCCCGCAGCGATATTTTTGATTACATCGAAATGTTTTATAACAGTAAGCGTCGGCATGGTTCCAGCGATCAGATGTCACCGACAGAATATGAAAACCAGTATTATCAACGGCTCGGAAGTGTCTAGATTATCCGTGGCGATTCAGAGTATGTTTCATCAACCAACCTCGAAATCATAAGCCTAACACTGCTATATTATAGCAGTGTTGCCTCTGTATGTAGTTACATCATACTTATAGTCTCTGTAACTTATTGAATGTGCAAGCATTAAAAATGAGGTCTGATTATGGGGTTATTCAGCTTAGTGTTAGAAGTCTTAATGTTAATTGGTCTGCTCGGTGCCGCTGCTTGCACCGTTCTAGAGACTTTGAAACCTGAGTGTAGTGATTTATTAACTGAGAGATGTACTGCATTAGGTCATTCAACTTCGATGATGTTATTAGTATGTCTGATATTAGTAATCGGTGCGATTATATTGCATATATATCGAAAATCATTTTCTTCTAAAAAATAAAGGTGGTGACTTTGAATAAGAATTACTAT
>NZ_JMCC02000031.1 GCF_000737335.2 Enhygromyxa salina
CCTGCACCGGCAGTTTTAGTTGTCGTCGACCGGCAAAAATAAATGTCGTCGATCAAGACGGCATCGTATTTCGGTCTTGATCAAATTAGGTCGCCCTGAGCGCTCTCGATCCTCGAGGTTGTCCATGTGGACATCGTCCGCGAACCGTGCCTTCCATTTTCGGACGGTCCGTGAGCTGACACTCAGTCGTCGCGCTATCTCTTCGGTCCCCACGCCCTGGCTGGCCAGCAGCACGATCCTCGCGCGTACGATGATCACGTACGGCGCTCGTTGCCGACGCGCGAGCAACTTGAGGTCTCGGCGAGTCCGGCGCTGGATCGAGAGCTTCCTGACTGTCGGCCCACGGGTCACGCGGATCTAGTTTCCCGACGACGTCGCCGTGGATCAGGTGATGGACGACTCCTCTGCATCCCGCCAGGCGTCTCGCCCGCCCGAGCGGAGGCCCGCTTGGGTCTCAGTGCCGCGCGAAACTCGGATCGGACTTCAGACCTGATGCACTAGCCTGCGCCTAGAGTCGGCATCGCCACCAACGAGTCGCTTACTCGACAGGCGAACAGAGCTACCATGCACGGGGGGAGTCGGCCCGGACATCATGAATTGGCCAGCCAAGCTGAGTATCAACGCGTGGGGAGGCAGGACCGACCCCTGCGAGTCGACGCTCGACGTGGATTGGCGACGCTGGGTACTTGGCGACGGCATCCCGGTTCCCCCGCGTCGGTTCATGGCGCTGTCGAAGCCGCCCGAACGCGGAGATTGGCGGGACCCAGACGTCGGCTGGGGACTAATCCTGCCCTACGGCGAGGACCTCGACGAGGCCGCCGCCGGCCGAGTCGAAGACGCCCCAGAGCCCATCCAACGATTGTTCGAACACCGCAGCCAACCAAACAATGGCCGCGTCCAGACGCCGCCACTGTTTCGTTGGCATCCGAGCTTCACCGGCCGATATCATCGCCTTCGCCGGTACTATCCCGACGGTCGTCATGAGGACCTGTCGATCGTTGGTTCCTCGCGCGGCGTCGGAATTGGTAAAATCCCCGAGTACCTGTTGATCTGTGCCTCGCCGAAGCGGATCCCGTGGTCGCTGCAGTTCGTGCTGAACGGAGCGATGCTTGTGGGCCGCCTCGATTTGAGCAATGCCGGGATTGACAACTATGTGTCAGCGCTGATCGACGACTGGTCCGACGCCAAGGCTCGACCGGACGCTTCGCTGGTGTGGAGCGCGTTCAACGGTTCGACGGATCTTGGCCGACTCGCGCGGGACACGATCGCCGTGCCGGTGGTCGAGGGCCTGCGCACTGGCCCAGAGCTCGGTGCGGGTCTGTGTTTCATGGATGGCCGCGACGACACCGCCGATGTCGCGGCCCTGATGTCCACGCTCGCCATGCTCGCCCCAGGTCTTATCGTGACCACGAGTCACGGGTACACCAACCCAGCAGATAACCATGAGCTCACCGGCGCGAGCCTGGGAACGCTCGTGGATGCCAACAGGGAAAAGCTCGAGACGGCAGCCCTGCTCACCGCTTGGTCGCCCGAAGGCGCGATTTGGTACGCGCATGCGTGTTGCTCGGCTGGCAGCGAAGGCCGCAACCGCTATGCGGGACTGGTCGCAAAAGATCGGCAACTCGATCGGATGCTCGAGGGGATAGCCGCCCTCGGAGACCACTGCGCACCGCTACCGCGAGCGCTGCTCGCCGCCGAACGTCCCCTGCGGGCGTTTGTCGGCCACGTTCAGCCGACCTTCGATTGGAGCTTGCGCGAGCGCGAGACCAGTCAGCCGCTCACAGGTGCATTGACGCACGCCCTGACCGACGAACTCTACCGACTCCGGCCAGTAGCGATGGCCTTCAGGCGCTCCTTTCACGATGCGCTGATTCTGCACACATTGTACGAGCAAACTCTGAGGGACTACAACAACGGAAACGGTGACTTGGGACTCGCGCTTGCGCTGCGCCTGACTGCCATCGATCGATCGAGCATGGTCGTTCTTGGTGATCCGACCGTCACGTTGGCGCCCGAAGTCAGCCCAGAGTGAAAAAGTCCTGGATCTCACGCGCTCGGGCCTCCTGTCGAGCTGCGATTCGATTGAATCCAAGCCGGCGATTGAGCCTGGCGAGCAGCTCGAGCGGCCAAGCGGCCTCGGGCGCCTGCACGTCTTCGCCAAGTTCGACGGCTCGGTTGAGCTGCTTTCGAACACCAGCGAGGGCCGCTTCATCAGCATCCGCGTCGCCCCCGTCGACGGACTCCATCAGCAGGTCGGCGACGAAGCACCGCGTTCGGATCTCATCCCGCACGCGACCGCACTCGTGGAACTGGGCCTGCGCCCACGCGTAGAGCAGCAACGCGTCAGTCCAACGCTTCTCGATACGCGCGATCGCGGCCAAGCCCAGTCCACACAGACCCGCGTTGCCGATGTCACAAAGTTCGATGAAGCTGGCCATGGCGTCGGTCAGACAACGCTGCGCTTGATCGAGAGCCGCGGGGTTCCTCGTCTCGCGCGCGGCCTCGATGAGGCTTCCGCCCAGTTCGCGGTTGATGTTGGCCCGTGTGCGATCGTCGGGGAGGCCCCGCGCGGACGCGAGCATACCAAGCTGCTCGGGGTCTCCGAACCTGAGCCTCATCGACGCCCCCTGAGCCGTCACGACTGCGCGTTGTTCGTGGGATGGACAGTCTCGTGCTGCGCGCTCGGCATGCTCGAGCGCGTCGTCAATCTGGCTGCGCGCTCGGCCGAGAAAACCGAGCGCCTGAGCACGGCTCCCCAACAGGCACGCACGAAGGTCTGCGACCCGCTCATCGTTCGCCTGATCGAGCCGGGCAGCGGTCGCCAAGCCACGCTCGATCACCTCGAGCCCGTCGAGGAAGCGACCGCGGTGACCGAGGGCCATCGACAACAACGCACAAGCGCTCACCAGCAACACGATCGATCGAGGTGCACCGTCGGCTGTGCGCAACTCGAGCGACGACACGAGGCTGCGCAGGTCATCGATGACTTCGGGTTGGCAGCCGTTGTCGGCCCGCCACTCGAGCGCGAGCAGCAGCGCTCCAGCCTCTTCCTCCGCCCACGCCAGAGCAGCGCGATCGCGGATCTGGGCAAAGATAGGCGCACACAGCTCGCTAGCCCACCGTCGCTCTTGCGCGAGGCCATATTCGTACTCGGCGCTGCTGCGTCGAGCATACCTGTCGACGAGAATGTAGAGCGGGCACAACGGAAACTCGAGACCGTAGCGGACGGCGCACCACAGCGCACGACGGGCATTGAGACGCGTGGCCAGTCGCATGTGCTGTCCGACGGTCTCGCGCAGGTGGTTCGAGGTCTCGCCCGGGAGCACCGGATCGTAGAGCACCAGCGCCGCACGTGCGGTCCCGCGGACGTGCGCGCTCGCGGTCTGGAACAACGCTGCCGCCGAGAGCCGACGGCGGGCCAGGAAGGTCAACCCTGGATGAACGCGAACGGGTATCCACAGCGTATTCGGCACGCCCGCCATGGACTCCTCCTCCTGTTCATCTAGATCGACGAGGTTTGGGCCAGTCAACACCCGGAGCAGGCCGGTCAGCTCAAGCACGAAGGCGAGGGAAGCGAGAGACTCCAACGCCTGTTTCGTGGGCCCGAGCGCCGAGCCCCCGAGTAGCTGCAGTGGATGACCGCGGTGCTCGTGCCTGGCCAGCGCGACCAGCAGCCCTCGCCGCCGCAAGATGGGTTCGAGGTAGGTGGCGAAATCTACAGCCATGAGCTTGTCCACGGCAGCTTGCATGGGCGCGCTCAAGCTCCAGCTCGCGCGCAGGACCTCGTCGTGTGGGTCGGCCTGAAGGTCTAGCTGCTCGACGAGCGTCGGGCCGAGGTGAACGAGTGTCGCGGCATGGAACCCCAGCGCCTCGGCGACCAACTCACAGGTCTCGGTCGTCAGGTCGGTCGCACACAATGCGCGGACCAAAGTCACCGCGTCCGCACGTGAGAGCGGATGGATCGGCCAGACTGGGGTCTCGGGGATCGTCGGGGCAAACACCTCCGCCAAATCGGTCCACCAACTCGTGATGATCGCCAAGTGTCCTCGGTCCGCGACCAACAGCCGAGCAAGATCGTTCAGCGCCCGCTTGGCTGGGCTGGCTTCTTCGTCGTCGCCAAAGATCATCGTCGGCTGAAGGTCACCGATCAAGAACAAGATCCGGGACCCCGAGTGCCCCGAGCGATCGTCGACGCGCCGTAATAGCGCAGCCAAGCGCTCGGGCTCGAGGTGCTCGCGCAGGAGCGGTATCACGAAGTCGACGCGCCCAAGCCGGCGAAGCCACAATGCCAACTCGCTAGCGATCGCCTTTTTGCCCTCGCCGATCATGCCCGAGAGCGCGACCAGAGGTGCAAAACCCAGGACTCGCTCGAGGTTCCAGAGATCATGGGCGCGCCCGCAGAACGCAAGGTCCTCAGTCCTGGCGTTCGTCGTCGATGGCCGCGCATGGCCACACAACGCGCGATCTGGCCCTCGTTGGTAGAGGACCGGAAGAAACCAGTCCTTCAATTCGAAAGGCTCGCGCGTCTCGGTTGGATCGTCCACGTACGTAGACGACTCCCGCATCTGTGCGCGTGCGGTTTTGGTCGCGGAGGCAATCGTCTGCTCCGAGAACAGCGCATGATAGAAGCTGTGAAAAAACCGACGGGTCGTTGCGGGCGATGCGGCCCAGGGCATTCCAAGGACGGCGGCGACATCGAGGCCCGATAACTCAGTGGTCGGATCCCCAGTTGGACGCAACGTCGAGCAGGCTTCGAACACGACGAGCATATCTCGGCTCGTCAACAACTGCGCGAGCGCATGTGTGTCGATGCGGTCGGATTTACCGCTGTAGTCCTCGAGCACGATGTGCCCCCGATCCGTATTATCGTCCCACTGCCCGTGACCATCGAAATGCAGGATCTGGACTGGTGGCGCGGCCCCGTCCGCAAGGCGGCGTTTGAGTTCGTCGTAGCTCGGCTCAGCGAGAACCTCTACCGCGAATCCGGTGCCCTCGGCCTGGTCGAGCAGCGTCCGCACGCTCTCGCGGTGGTCGAAGAACTCCATATCGCGTGGGCGAGCAACAACGACGAGCACACACCCTCCCGGCGCGAGATCCGGGCAGCGAGGACGCGAGGCAAGGGCACGAGGGCGGCGGCGCACCATGACGCCAAATTGCTCGGCGAGCTCCCAGGGAAAGCTTCTGATCAGCGGATCGTTGCTCGCTATGGTCAGTACGCCTTCGCCCGGAGCGCCAAGCTCAGCCTGAACCGCGGCGAGCCGCTCCGCCAACCACGTGGACACGTCCTGGAGCCGTGCCTCGAACAGCCTCGCTCGAGCGTTCAGACCGTGGGGACACAACGGATATAGCTCGAAATACCAGCTCAGATCTGTGACCAGCCGGAGGAGCCCACCGTCGATGGGAGGATGGCGATCAAGGACTTCGCCGTCGCGGCCGCGGATGAGCAACAGCGAGCCCCCGTCATCGTCGAGCAGGATCTCTTGGTCAAACACGCCGATCATCTTGCCCGATCTTTACACGTTTGTGCAGCAGAATCTTGCGGGCCGAGTCGGTGGCGGGCTATCCTCGAAGATCTCCAGGGTCGCACCCAAACACGCGGCGATGTCAGAACACGGCGAGCAAACCGAGGCAGCTCCACCACGACTCGAACTCGAACTCGGATACGAGCAAGGCTCCGAGGGGCAAATTCGGTTCGCGCTTCGGCGCGGCCAGCAGCCTCTGTTCGCGCATCTGGCTTCCGAAGCGACGATCACCGCGGGCACAGATCCAGCGACCACCCAGCTCGGGGAACGCTGCATCAGTCACCGCCTGTGGTACGACGAACCGATCTGGCTGTCGTTCTCGAGCGAGACGCTCGCCGCCCACGCTTGGGAAGGGCTGTTCGCCATCAAGGGCCCGGTGCTTCGTAAAGCCAGGGTCGACATCGGTCCGCGGTTTGCCACGCACACACCGACCATCGCATTGTGCGTCAGCGCGCAGCGGGACCAGGGACCTCGCTCTGTCGTCCGCATGGTGAACGATCTACTAGCGATTCTCACCCAGGTCGGCGGGTGCAAGGTCCACGTTTTCGTCAGCTCCGAAGCATTCGAGATGCTCGAGGATTCACGCCCGCGCGCGTCGACGATCGTCGTGCATGATCCTCGATCCATGTCGACAGATGAATCGTCGATGCCCGGGCGGCGAAACATCTGGCTGCGGTGGATGCACGAGCGCCTATCTGGCGAGTTGATCCATCTCGTGCACTTCATCTGCTCGGGGTGGTCACTCTACGATCGAGGCTCGCTCGCGCTCGAACCACTTTCGAGCGATGGGCATGAAGCGGCGTCGCTCGTCGGCGGTGAAGAACTATCGGTATTCTTGCGGGGGCTCGGCTCATTGGGGTTGGGGTTGGGGCGCGTCGGTCCCGATGCCGTCAACGGGTTGAGGCAACTCGCTCACGAAATGAGCCGAATTTGGCCGGGCCCGGTATTTTCCTACGATGCCCCGACACGTCCGCGTTCGCTCGAGGCGGCATTCGAATTCTTGCTCTCGCCGGGACCGGCGGAGGCGCCATCACGCACCGATCTATCGCTCTACTGCAGCCCCGCCCGGGTGCTCGGTTTCGCGGCGCTGCGCACACCGCTGGCATTTGGGGGTGATTTCTCGTACTTGACCGATAGGTCGCTGCATCGGGCAATCACGCGCGCGCCCTCATCGATATTTGACAGGTTCGACACTGCTGGTTCAGCAAGCCAGAGTCAGGTCGTGGGGCAAGCCAATCAGCTCGCCCTCGATCATGCCCGAGTTCGGCTCGCGGACCTTCACGCGCGCGGTGACATCGCGCGAGCCGCAGGAGTGGAGGCCGCGATTGAGTTTGTCGACGGCCTGCTTCGTGACGCGGGACCTGCAGAGGGCGAGCGATGAGGGAGAGCCGACGCATACACATCATCGTTCGTGACTCCTTCGGGGACGAACACCCGCGCTTTTTCTGGCTCGAGGCGCCCAACGCGAGTGGTGGTAATAAGCTCCGCGAGCTCGAACTCGACGAGCAAAAGGCGCCACTCGCCGCGTTCGCACGACTCGAGCAACATGAGTCATCCGAGGCCGGGATCGTTCAGGCCACCGGCGAGTGCCTCTACGGAGCCCTCACCGCTCATGAGACCGTGGCAACGCAGATATCGAATGCGCTCGAACGAATTGAATCCGACTGTTTTCTACATTTGCAGTTCGACAGCGTGACCGCTGACAAGCTCCCCTGGGAGACCATCTGCGCCCCCCACGAGCGATTTTTGGCCCTCGATCCGCGCTGGCAGATCGCACGCGTCCTTCACGGCACGAACGACAAGATCGTCCGCGAGTATGACGGAAGGCTCCGTGTTGCGATCATCCTCGGCGCTGCCAATCGTACCATCGAGCAGCAATGGGCGAAGATTCGAGGCGCCCTCGAGACAACGACGATCCCACTCGATGTGCAGTTGTGGTGTTGCGATCCAGCGCTTGGTATAGTGGCCGAGACCGAGACCTTTCGTCGTGTAGCTGTCACAACCCACGCGATGCCGATGACCGCCGGAGAACTCCTCGCTGGACTTCAACGCCATCAACCGCAGCTTTTGCATGTGTTCGCTCATGGCACACGCCGATTTTTGAGCATCGACAACCGACTTTCGAGCACGAGCGACCGCGCGCCACTTTGCGTCACGACGGAGCAGCTGTATCCCCTGGTCGACACATTGTGGCTGGCATCCTTCAACAGTTGCCACAGCGCGGAAGCAGCCACAGGCGTCGCGGCCATGGCGCAGTCCCTCGTCGTTCGCGGCGTGCCGGCCGTCATCGGGATGCGCGAGGCCGTCGAAGAACGTCACGCCCATGCCTACGCCGGAGGACTATTTTCGGCGGCCCTCGAGATCGTCGCCTCTGGCCTCACCGACAAGGAACTGTGTTTCGAGGCTGTCGCGCGCGGGTCGCGAGAACGCATGCTCGACGCTGTGTCTGGTTCTCACACTGGACGCTGGAAACACTGGACGCTGCCAGTTTTGTACCGACGCGTAGGTCCGACACGTGTGATCAAATCCACAAATCCGCGGACGTTCGCCGAACTCGAAACTCTCCGATCACTTCGAGCTGCTCTGCACGACGGCACCGATACGCGGGTACGTGCGCGACTCGACGCACGCATCAACGAACTCTCGATGCACCGATCTCGCCCGCCAACGTGAACATCGATTCGCCGGGTCGCTCGTGGGTCAGGGCGCACGACGCCTGGCTCAGCTTTGGAAGTCAGCCGCACCCCGTAACCACCATGCCACGAGCAATAGCCCTTCCATGATCCAGCGCATGTGCTGCTTGGGGAGTGGGTTCCGTCTTACAGACGAACGAGCCGGCCAACGCGCCCCCGTCTGCGTCGACATCGTCACCCGGCGGGGCACGCGTCGTCATGGTCACTTCGGCGCGACCGGGCACGGCCGCGCCCGCGTGCACGTTGACGCTACCGACTTCGGCGAGCGCCTCGTTGGGCACGGCCGCGCCCGCGTGCACGTTGACGCCACCGACTTCGGCGAGCGCCTCGTTGGGTTTGGCGAGCCGTCGGACAGGATGCACGAGCTTGCGGGTCTGCTGCCCCGGTGCATCTCCCAACCGCTTCCGGTCGGCGACCGAGGCCCGGTAACATGAGGCCAGGGCCGGCTGCTCCTGCGCGAGCAGCTCGGGCGCATCCTCGCAAGCGAGCTCGTCGAATGAGCGGCCGTGACGTTCGAGCACACGACCGAGTCGCTCGGGGGTCCACTTCGCAACTTCGGTGAGCTGTCGGCTGGTGGGGGCGCCGAGGGAGTGGAAACGCAGTTCGCCCTCGTCGTCCCTCACGTACACGCCATAGAGCACCAGGAAATGAATGTGCACGCTCAGCCGCAGCGAGGAGTCGGCGCGCTGAAGCGCTGGATGAAGGTGATCGCACCGAACAGCGCGTCCTCGACCGAGCACAGGCCAAGTTGCGGCTTCGCTCGGCGACGAAGCGACGCAACGAGAGGAGACGATGAACGCGTCGAGCACGTCAGCGCACAGCTTTCGGTCGTAGCCCATCGCGTAGCGGAGCCACCGCGGCAGCGAGCAGACCCACTGACGAACGGGGACCGCCGGGAACACCTCGTCGCCGAGGTGGGCCGCGACGTCAGCCATGCGCCGGCCCGTGCATGACGGGCAGAATCCGCGTTTTTTGCAAGGGTGTTCGACGTCAATTAAATTTTCCGGTCGCATTGACTCACGAAAATTGTTACCGGGCGGGCCTCCGTTGCCTCACCAAAATTGTTACCGAGCACCAAGTGGAGCACGGACGATGAGCAAACGGATCACCACCGACACCAGGGACGAGCTGCTCGAGAGTCTCGTGACCCGCTACGAAGCGGCGGACCGGGACAAGAAGGGCCGGATCTTGGACGAGTTCGTCCAGTTGACCGGGCATCACCGTAAGCACGCAACGCGTGTCTTGAACCGGTGGCAGCCGAAGACCAACAACCCGAAGCGGGGCCGCCGAGTCTATGACGACGCGGTGCGAGCGGTGCTTCTCGTGCTCTGGGAGGCGTCGGACCGAGTCTGTGGTAGGCGACTCCGCGCGGCGATCCCCGAGCTGCTCACCGCGATGGAGCATCACGGACACATCGATCTCGCCGACGACATCCGCGAACAACTGCTCGGCATGAGCGCAGCGACGATCGACCGTGCCCTCATACCGGCGAGGGCCGGGCGAAAAAAACTTGGCCACCGCAAGCGCGTGTCCTCGGCGGCGTCGGTCAAGGCGAGCGTGCCCGTGCGGACCTTCGCGGACTGGAGCGATCCGCCGCCAGGGTTCTTCGAGATCGATTTCGTCGTGCATGGCGGGGGCTCGGCGGCGGGCCGCTTCATCCACTCGCTCGTCCTGACCGACATCGCTTCAGGCTGGACCGAGGCCGTCCCACTCCTTGCCTGAGATCAGGAGCTGGTCGTCGAGGCCCTCGAGCAGGTCCGCGCTCATCTGCCGATGCCGATGCTGGTGATCGACACCGACAACGACAGCGCGTTCATCAACGACGTCGTGATCCAGTACTGCGCGCGCACGGGGATCGAGTTCACCCGAGGACGGCCTCGCAAGAAGAATGATCAGGCTTGGATCGAGCAGAAGAACGGCGCGGTGGTCAGGCACCTCGTTGGCTACGAGCGTTTCGAGGGTGTCGCCCACGCCAAGATTCTCGCCCGTCTGTACGCGGCTGCCCGGCTCTACGTCAACATCTTCCAGCCGTCGTTCAAGCTGAAGTCGAAGGAGCGCGTCGGCTCGAAGATCAAAAAGGTCTACTACCCGCCTACCTCGCCTGCTCAGCGACTCCGAGCGCATTCACAGATCGATGATCAGGTCACCGCTCGACTCGAACAACTCGTGACCGAGCTCGACCCGGTTCGTCTGCTGATGATCATCCGAGACGCCCAGTCGCAACTCGCCGGCGAGGCGACGACTCGAGCCGCGAGTGACGAGCATGAGCTCGACGTGTTCCTCGGATCGCTTTCTCAACTGTGGAAGCTCGGAGAGATCCGAGCCACTCACAAGCAAGAGCCGCGACCACCACGGACATGGAGGACACGCAAGGATCCGTTCGAACACGTCTGGTCCGAAGTCAAGGCGTGGCTCGAGCTCGAACCGGATCTCACCGCAAAGCTGGCGTTCGAGAGGCTTCGAGCGCAACGCCCGAACGACTTCAAATCGGGGCAGCTGCGAACCCTCCGGCGGCGCGTCCAGAAGTGGCGACGCCAAGTCGCGCGAGAGCTCGTCCTCGTGCCGGCTGAGCAGCTCGCGCTTCACCGCATCAACCTCGCCAGCTGAGTTGGGTGATCGGCTTCGCGGGGTTTGCTCGAGCCACGCCTCGCCGACGTCACTCGAGATCGGCTTCGCTGAAGTCACTCGCTTTTGGTTGGCCGGGGCCTGGTTGCTCACCGCGGCCGTCGGGATGGGTGCGCCGCCCCGCGGCGATGTGGTTCGACGAGCATCTACGCTACGCTGGCTTCCGTCATGGTTTCCATGAAATTCAAGGTTGTGCGTCAATTACCCTCGGGTAACATTTTTGGATGAGGCAACACGACCGGCAAAAATATATGTCGTCGGTCAGGTACGCCTCGAACTCCTCGACGATGAAGTCAGGCAAGCCGCCGGATTGCTCGGCCCGCTCGAGGAAGGTCGGCCAGTGTTCCTCGATGAGGTGGTACAGCAGCGTCTCGTCGGGCCGGCAGCGCTCGTAGTCATCTCGACGCGGAGTCGCCGGGCACGGTGAGGGAGCAGCCACGACCAGCTACTCGGCCGTCGTGGTCTGGCTTTGCAGACCTCATGCGTGAGCCGTGAGTCAGCGAGGCGTCCGGGACCTGGGCCACCTTCTCTTGTGGGATTGCGGGATTGCGGATGGTGGCTGACCTCCCGCTGGCCTCTCGGCCGCATGTGCTGCGAGCGTGCTGTGACCCTGCACGCCGGGGCTCCTCTGACCGGAACGAGACGGGACAGCACGGGATCAACGAAACCCCAATCATTCCGACGGGATGCGGGCCAAAGCCGCGCCATCATTGCGGTTCTCCGCACCCCGTCGGAGCTCCCAGCCCTAGCAGTACGCCCGGTACAGCGTCGTCGCCGCTCCTCGCCCTTGGGCCTCAGCTCCGCACCTAACCCGGAACGAACTTAGGGTGTGCGGCATTAGCGAGGCTCCGCCTCAGACCGTCGAGCATGTAGACCTCGGCATGCACGCAGACCCCTAAAACCACGACCCAATCGGTGTCTCGCTGTGACGAGACACTCGGCTCCCGATTCGTGCGGGACCACGGCTCCTCCACGCCACCAGTCGTCGGCGGACTGACGTTCACGGCCTCTGTCGCTCATCCGAAGCGACCTCAATTGCGGGGAGGGAGAACTATGTTGTTTCGGGTGCGCTCCCTTTGAGCGGGCGGAAACTTGACTCGTTTGTCCACGAAAATCGCCCTCAAGGGCACTAGCGACCAAGCGGGACCGTCAGCACGCGCGGCTGGGCTGATTGTAGTGAATGATGCGTCGCCAATGCGGCGCCGGCTCGTGCGGGTAAATATCGACGTGAAAGTTGGGGATCCGCTGCATGGCCGCGCGCGCGCTGCCGTCTTCGCGCCCGTAGTGGCACGACCAGTGGATGAAGTTCATGCGCAGCATCGCGAGATCCGCCACGTCCAGCTGTGGGCCGGCTTGCAGCCGGCTGTGGATACCTTGCAGGATCGAAGGGATCGCGTAGTCCGAGTTGTTCGGGATGCTCCGAAACGGGACGCCGTGCCCTCGCGCCTGCCTGTGCATGAGCTCGAGGTAGATCTTCTCGAGCCCGGGGTCGATCGAGGATCGGACCCACGCGACCCGGCCAAAGTAGGCGTAGCGGGTGGTGGGGAGGCCGTCCGGGTCCTCGCGCATGTCGTCGTAGCTGAGCGAGAACTCCGGCGGCTGGGTGCCCGCGTAGTGCTCGTGGATCATGCGCTGGGCGAACTCCGAGTAGCGCTGCATCAGCTCCTCGCGACAGGCCAGCGCCCCGGCGCGGGTCGTGAAGTGGCCCGAGGCGGGCTGGACCGGCACCACGGTCTCGCCGCGGGCTCGGTAGCCGCCGCCGATGTCGGAGTGGGCGCCCGGATACACGATCTCGACGCCGCCGCTTGGCAGCGCGCCCGAGCGCGAGCGGATCGAGTTGGACGCGAAGTTCTTGCGGTACTCGTTGCCAGCCACGAAGTGGCAGATCGCCTGGGCCGAGCTGTCGTCGAGGTGGACGTTGACGTCGGCGTTGTCGGCGTCCGAGGTGTCGCCGCCGTCGCGGGGCGTGCCGATCGCGGCGACGGTGTCGAACAAGCCCAGGAACCGAACGGTGGCCTCGGGCAGCTGAACCCGGCCGAGATCGGTTGGCTCGTCGTCGAGCAAGAACCCGGTCTGGACCGGCTCGAACGAGCGCCGATTGACGCAATTGACGAAGTAGCGGGCCGCCGCGGCGCCGCGGCTGAAGCCGAAGGCGTCGACGAGGATCTGCGCATAGTTGCGGCCTCGCGCCTCTTGCTCGAGGCGGCGGCAGGCGGCGTGGACCCGGGCCGAGACGCCGGTGTTGCCGGTCCCGAGCGCCGTGTCGATCATGTCGTCGGAGCCGTTGGTGTTGGTGCCGATGCCCTCGAGGTACACGGCCCGGCGACGTCGCTCGCTGCCGTCGTCGTTGCGGGCCGAGTTGTTCGGGTACAGCCGGGACAGCAGCGCGACGTTGGACATCGCGTTGGCGTAGCTGCCCTCGCGGCTGCCGCCCGCGTTCTCGAGGTTGTTGAGGGTGCCGTCAAAGAAAAACCCGATCTCGAGGGTGCGAGACGAGCTCGAGCTCGACCCGCCAGAGCTCGACCCGCCCGCCTGCGTGACTGCCTCGCCTTGTTCGACCATGCGCGGGACCCAGGGTACCGCGTGCCGGGTGTGTGGGGCTACGCTGCGTGAGGACGCCGAGCCGCTGCGGCCGGGTGCGGGGCCTCGCGCGTGCTATTGCAAGTGCGAGGTCGCGATGCCCAAAAAGCCGTTCGACTATTCGCAGGACTTCGAGCAGACGGACTTTCGGCGGCACCCGGACCGCTATCAGGTTGGAAAGGGTGAACAGGGCGTGTTGCTGGTACAGCCGTATAAGTCGGAGATCCTACCCCATTGGCGGTTCAGGACGCCGGAGATCGCGCGCGAGTCGTCGGAGAAGATCTACGCGATGTTCCTCGATTACAAAGCGGCCGACGACTTCGTGGGGATGGACATGGCGCGCAAATTCCTACAGATGGGCTGGACCCGCGCGCGCCGTTACGCCAACCACAAGAGCGGCGTCAAGTACGACGCGAACGGAGACGTGCTGCCGCGAGAGCAGGACTTGGTGAAGGCGGAGGCGGCGCGAATCTTTTATGAGAAGTACACGGCGGCGCGTGAAGACCCCGAATATGCGCGGCTCAAACAGGCGCACCAGCAGCAATTCGGATAGGCCCAAGCTGTTCGGGTGATCTGTCTTTAGCTTGGGCAGCCAAGTGTCTCGTGATCTGGACCCGCGGGTCGAGCAGCGCGCTGTGTCGATAGGTAGTCGGGTACCACGCCCGCGCGGCCGCGATCGGGATCGAGATCAACCAGCTCACCGTGGCGGCCCAGCCCAACGATCACATCGTGGGCAGCCATCAGCTCGACCAGCTGCGCGCCGTTGACCAGGCGCAGCCGCGGCTCGGCGGCGCCGGCCTCACGCGCGGCCTTGGAGAAGTCCGAGGTGGTGATCAAGATCGCCTGACCCAGGCGCCCGCGCACGAGCACGCCGATCATCTCGTCGACCACGCGGCGGCCCAGCGACCGCGACCAACGCTTGGCCTGAGCCGCGACCGCGAGCTGGTGGCCCCATCGATCGCGGTGCAGCGCGAGCACGTCGACGCCCCCGTCGCCGCTGCCCCCGACCACGCGGACCTCGGTGTAGCCCATCGCGCACAGCAGCTCGGCGCAGATCCCCTCGAAGCGCGCGGGCGTGGCCCGATGCAACCAGTTCAGGGTCCGCTGCTTGGCGACGGCGTTGTGGAGGGCGACCATGCGCTCGAGCTGCTCGCCGAGCTTGGGGATCGATAGCTCGGTCGTCGGCGATGGCGCGGGGCCGATCAGGTAGTCCCGCCAGCGCGCCAATGTTCGCGCGCGCCGCTGCGCGGTCGAGGTTGATAGCTTGGTGAGCGACTGAATCCGTCGCGCCAGCTGGGCGCTCGTCACCGACTCACCGGCGAAGTACCCGGCGAAGGGCGCGAGCGTGGGCGCGCCAGCGATCGCCTGCCGAAACACGCTGCGCTCGTCGAGCGAGCCCTCCGCCGTCTCGAGCAGGCGCTCGCCCAAGGTCGTGACTTGCAGGCCCTGCTCGCGGCGCTCCGCCAACGCGAGCAGCTCGGCGCCGTGCCGGTAATAGTTGAAGTGCCGCGCGTCGACGCCCAAGTATTCCTGCAAGGTCGCGGGGTGACTGACCCCGTCGCGGATCGCAAGCGCGAGACGGCGCAGGTGCGAGAGGCGATCTGCTTGGGGAATGTCGATGTTTTGCGAGGTCGCAGGATTTGGTCGACGACGCTTCGTGACAGTTGTCCGAACTTGCCGAAGACGACCCACGAGTCGCAGCGTGCCACGACCACGGGTTTGGGGCTACCCATTCGGAGCCGCTCGCGCCGATCCCCACCCGCGGGTGGGGCCTCGGCCAGACCGGTGCGTACATACGAGCATTTGCGTCACTCGCTCGATGGACCTTTGGTAAGCTAGTAATCAGTCACCCTCTCTGGATCTACACCGTGCGCGTTGCGATCTTCTCCTCCAGGCGCTACGAGCGGCCGTTCCTCGATGACGCGATCGCGGCTGTCCCCGCGCGGCTTCGCCCCACCGTCACTCACTTCGACACCCGCCTCTCGCTCGCGACGGCCGGCCTCGCCAAGGGCTACCCGGTGGTCAGCATCTTCGTTGGCGACGACGGGTCTGAACCCACGCTGAGCGCTCTTCATGCGGGGGGGACCCGCGCGCTGGCGCTTCGCTGTGCCGGGTTCAACCATGTCGACCTGGCACACGCCGCCGCGCTCGGCCTCACGGTGTTGCGCGTGCCCGCCTATTCCCCCTACGCCGTCGCCGAGCACACGGTGGGGCTGATCCTGACTCTCAACCGCAAGCTGCACCGTGCGTACAATCGGGTGCGCGAGCAGAACTTCGCCCTCGACGGGCTCATGGGCTTCGACATGCACGGGCGCAGCGTGGGCGTCGTGGGAACCGGCAGGATCGGGCAGGTCCTGTGCCGCATCCTCGCCGGGTTTGGCTGCACGGTCCTCGCGGCCGATCCCAACCCCGCGCCCGCGTGCATCGACATGGGGGTGACCTACCTTCCCCTCGACGACCTGCTGCGCCAGAGCGACATCGTTTCTCTACAGTGCCCGCTGACGCCCGCCACCCACCACCTCATCAACGGTCGCACGCTGGCGCTCATGAAGCCCGGCGCCATGCTCATCAACACGAGTCGCGGCGGGGTCATCGACACGCGTGCGCTCATCGTCGCCCTCAAGTCTGGGCACCTGGGCGCGGTCGGGCTCGACGTCTACGAGGAGGAGGCCGACCTGTTCTTCAATGATCTCTCCGATCGCGTGATCCAAGACGACGTGTTCGCTCGCCTGATGACCTTCCCCAACGTGCTGATCACGGCGCACCAAGGGTTCTTCACCCGCCAGGCGATGGAGGCCATCGCCGCGACCACCGCCGCCAACATCACGGGCTTCTCACAGGGCTCGCCCCCGACCGCCAACCTCGTCACCAGCGAGCTCGTCGTCCCGAAGTAGTTGCGGCCTCGTTGGCTCGGCAGGTCTCGCACACGGACCTAAGCTGGGCTCGTGCGTGCGACGGTGGCGGTCGTGAACGGCCCAGTTGTGGAGGTCCGGCTGTGGGCGGACGGTGGTGATCGCTTGCCTGCGATCGGCGATGTGCTCCGGGCCCCCCGCGAGGGCGCGGAGCCCCTGTTGTTGGAGGTCGTCACCCATGTCGCGCTGGATCGGCTGCGTGCGATCGGGCTCGGTGACACGCGGGGGCTGGCGGTCGGTGCTCCGCTCGAGATCACCCACGCGCCGCTGTGTGTGCCCGTTGGCGCCGGTGTGAAGGGCAGGGTGCTCGACATGCTCGGGCGCCCCCTCGATGGCGGCCCACCCGTGGAAGGACCGACGCGCCCGGTGTTGCGACCCACCAAGACCACGCTCGAGCGTCGGCCCGCGACCGAGATCTTCGAGACGGGTCTCAAGGTCATCGACCTGCTCTCGCCGCTGCCGCGCGGTGGCAACGCTGGCTTGTTTGGCGGCGCGGGGGTCGGCAAGACGGTGTTGATGATGGAGCTGATCCACAACACGGTGCAGCACCATGACGGCGTCAGCGTGTTCGCGGGGATCGGCGAGCGCTCGCGCGAGGCCAGGGAGCTGTGGCTCGAGATGCAGCAGTCGGGCGTGCTCGACGACGTGGTCTTGATCCTCGGCCAGATGGGCGAGACCCCCGGCGTCCGGTTCCGAACCGGGCTGTCGGCGATCACCGTGGCCGAGTACTTCCGCGACGACGTCGGCCAGGATGTGCTGCTGTTCATCGACAACGTGTTTCGCTTTGTTCAGGCCGGCAACGAGGTGTCCGGGACCTTGGGTCGGCCGCCGTCGCGGATCGGCTACCAGCCAACCCTCGCGGCCGAGGTCGCGCAGCTCGAAGAGCGGATCTCGTCGACGGACAAGGGCACCCTGACCAGCGTGCAGGCCGTGTACGTGCCGGCGGACGACATCACGGATCCGGCCGTCGCAGAGATCTTCAACCACCTCGACAGCTTCTTGGTCCTGTCGCGCGAGGCCGCGGCCGAGGGCCTGTACCCCGCGGTTGATCCGCTGCGCAGCAGCTCGAGCCTGTTGGTCAGCGAGTTCGTGGGTGAGCGCCATGCCAGCGTCGCCGCGCGCGTGCGGGCGACGCTGGCCAAGTATGAAGAGCTGCGCGACATCATCGCGCTGATGGGCATCGACGAGCTGAGCCCCGACGATCGCCGGGCGGTGGTCCGGGCCCGCAGGCTGCGTCGCTTCCTCACCCAGCCCTTCTTCGTCACCGAGCAGTTCACCGGGACTGCAGGCGTCCACGTGGCGCTGGTCGACACCCTGAGCGGTTGCGAGGCGATCCTGTCGGGCGCTCACGACGACCTGCCCGAACAGGCCTTCTACATGGGCGGACGCCTCGACGATCTGCTCGCGGTCGCCCGGCGCGACACGGAGGCGGCCGCATGAGCGCGCTGCGTCTGCGCGTGATCACGCCAACCCGCGAGCTCGGGCTCGACGAGGTCCTGCACCTGCGCTTCGAAGCGGGCGACGGCGCCCGCGGTGTGATGTTTGGCCACGAGCGCGCGACCGAGCGACTGCGCGCAGGTGCCATCCATGTCCAGACTCGCGCTGGCGTGGGACAGCGCGAGCAGTTTGTGGCGACCGAGGGTGGGATCGCGGTGATCGGACCGCAGGAGGTCGTGCTGGTCAGCTCGTGGGCCGAGCGCGCCGACGACATGTCCGTGCTCGCCGAGCTCGTTCGCGCCCGCGAGACCCAGCGCGAGACGATCGACCGCGCCGCCCGGGCGCTCGGACAGCAGACAGAGACCGCCCTGCGCCGCGCGCTCGTCAGGCTGAAGCGAAAGGTCAGCTGGTGAGCTCGAACGCCGCCGACCCCGGGCCTGAGTCGGCGCCGGGCGCCGATCTGTCGGGGCCGGCACGCCTCGCGCAGCACATCGAGCAGCAGGCCCGGCAGCACCAGCGCAGCGGTGCGCGCGTGGGCAACCTGTGGCAGCAGGTCGCTCGGGTGGGGACCTTGGGTTGGATGATCGTGCTGCCGATCGTCGCCGGAGCCGTGGTCGGACACCTGCTCGATCTCAGGTTCGACAGCGGGGTCCGCTGGGCGCTGGCGCTGATGTTCGTGGGCGTGATCTCGGGCGGCTACGCGCTGTACCGCGCGATGCAAGAGGGCATGAGCGTCGGGGGTGAACGATGACGGCCGAACAGCTCGCGCGGGTCCTCGCGGGGTTCTCGATCGGGGTGGCCGCGGGCGCGGTCTACCTGCTGCTCCTCCGGCGATCAGTCCGCGCGCTGGTTCAGCGGCGCGAGGCGGCCAGCATGCTCCGCAGCGCGCCCGCCCGCGTGGCCGCGCCCGTGCTCGTGCTCGTGCTCATGGCTCGCTGGGATCCGCTGGCGCTGCTCGGGAGCGTCGTCGGCCTGCTGCTCACCCAGATCGCGGCGCAGCTGTCGGCGCGAACCAGGAGCTTCGAACCGTGAACCCGCTGTTCAGCTTCGACCTGCTCGGTCTGACGATCACAGACACGGTCATCGTCAGCTTCGCGCTCACCTTGGTGCTGAGCCTGGTGGCGATCGGCACGTCCCGCGCGCTGCACCCGACCCAATTCGGGGTCTGGCAGATCACCGTAGAAGCCTACGTGGGCTGGATCCGCGAGCTCGTCGGCGGGATCGTCGAAGAGGACCCCGACCCCTACACGCCCCTGATCGGCACGCTGATCTTGTTCGTTGGCGCCTGCAACATGCTCAGCTTGATCCCGGTCGTGCGCCCGCCGACCGCGGACCTCTCGACCACCGTCGCGCTCTCGCTGGTCGTGTTCCTGGCGGTGCCCAGCTACGGCATCTGGCGGCGCGGGGTGTGGGGCTATCTGAGCGGCTACCTGCGCCCGCACCCGCTAATGTTGCCGTTCAATTTGATCAGCGAGCTCACCCGCACGCTGGCGCTGGCCGTGCGCTTGTTCGGCAACGTGATGAGCGCGCAGATGGTCGGCGCGGTCATGCTGGTCGTCGCCGGCGTGCTCGTGCCCATTCCATTGCTGTTGCTCGGGATCATCACCGGGCTGATCCAGGCCTACATCTTTGGCGTCCTGGCTGCGGTGTTCATCGCCGCGGCTGTCCAGATCGAAGACACGAAGTCACCCAATGCCCAGGCAGCCTCATGACGGATCAAACCCTCATCTCTCTCATCTCGATCATCGTCGCCGGGGCCACGGTCGCGATCGGCACGATCGCCCCGGCGATCGCCGAAGGTCGCGCGGTCGTGGCGGCGCTCGACGCGATCGCGCGACAGCCCGAGGTCGCGCCGACCACCACCCGGACCTTGTTCGTTGGCATCGCGATGATCGAGTCAACCGCGATCTACTGCCTCGTCGTCGCCCTGGTCTTGCTGTTCGCCAACCCCTTCGCGGGCTGACCCGCCATGGACCTCGACTGGACCACGGTCATCTTCGAGCTCATCAACTTCGGCGTGCTCGCGCTGCTGTTGACGCGCTTCTTGTTCAAGCCGGTCCGCAAGCTGCTGCTCGAGCGCAAGCGCGAGGTCGCCAGCGCGCAGGCCGAGGCCGAGGCCGCGCGCGCGCACAGTGAGGCCGCCCAGCTGCAGTTCGAGCGTCGCCAACATGAGCTGCAAGCCGAGGCCGCGGCGCTGCGGCTGCAGGCCACGGCCGAGGGCCAGCGGGCCGCCGACGCGCTGATCAAAGACGGACGCGAGGAGCTTCGGCGCAGGCGCGCGTCACTCGAGCTCGAGCTCGAGCGGGCCCGGGTCGACGCGCTGCAGCGTCTGCGGCCCGAGCTGATCGAGCTGACCTTCGAGGCCGGGCGCCGCCTCCTGTTGGACCTGCACGCAGGCGAGCTCGCCCAGGCGTTCGTCAGCCGTGGCGCTCGCAGCTTGCAAGACGCCCTCGCGACGGACGCGTCCGGCCTGGCGCACAAGCGCGTCCACGCGTTCGTGAGTCCGGATGCCGATCTCGATGCGGTGGCGCGCACGCTTCGGGAGACCCTTGGTGATGCCCAAGTGGAGCTCGACGTCGACGCCTCGCTGGTCGGTGGCGTGCGGCTGATCGCGGATGGGGTCGAGGTCGAGGCGAGCGCCGGGGCGTCGCTCCGACAATGGCTGCGCGAGCGCCTGCAGCCGGGGACGCCGGGGCCACCGCCGGCTGAGGCCGGGCTTGGGGCGGCGCCGTGAGCTCGAAGCTCGCCGCGCCCGCCGGCCTGCCTGAGGTCGGTGATCCGGCGCGCCCCGACCTGACTGCGCGCCTCGAGCACGAGGCGCGCAGGGTCCTCGCCGAGCTGCGCGACGACCTCGCCGAGCTGCGCACGCAGCCGACGGTCGCGCGACTTGGACGGGTCGTCGCGGCAGGCGACGGCGTCGCCACGGCGGTCGGGCTCGAGCACCCGGTGGCCGGTGAGCTCCTCGACGTCGACGGGACCCCGGCGCGCGCCGAGATCGTCTCGGAGGATCAGGTCCGCATGATCCTGTTTGGCGGCAGCGAGGCAGTCAGGGCCGGCGCGCCGGTCCGGCGGACGGGCCGGGACCTCGATGTCCCCGCGGGCATCGAGCTGATCGGGCGGGTCGTCGACGCGCTCGGGCGCCCGATCGATCGCCGCGGTCGGCTGGGCACCCGCAGGCGCGTGCCGGTCGAGGGCGAGGCCGCCAAGCTGGCCGATCGCGCGGCCGTCAGCCGTCCGCTGCGCACCGGGCTGTTCGTCGTCGACACCATGATCCCGATCGGTCGCGGGCAGCGGCAGCTGATCGTCGGCGATCACTCGACCGGCAAGTCCGAGCTGTGCCTCAACATCCTCGCCGCGCTCGAGCCCGAGGTCATCGGCCTGTACGTCAGCATCGGGCGGCGCGGGGCCGACACCGCCGCGAACTTGGGGTGGCTCGCCGACCACGGCTTCTTCGGGCGCGGGTTCGCGATGGTCGCCGACGCGGATCAGAGCATCGGCCTGGTTCAGCTGGCGCCCTACGCCGCGATGGCGATGGCCGAGGCGCTCATGCGCGAGGGTCGTGACGTCGTCGTCGTGTTCGACAACCTCACCGTTCACGCCCACGCGCATCGCAGCTTGGCGCTGCTGCTTGGCCGCCCGGTCGGGCGCGAGGCCTACCCTGTCGACGTGTTCTATGCCCACGCCCGCGTGCTCGAGCGGGCCGGGCAGCTCGGTCGCGAGCGCGGGGGTGGGTCGGTGACCGCGCTGCCGATCATCGAGACCCAGGCTGGCGATCTGACCGCGTATATCCCCACCAACTTGGTCTCGATCACCGACGGTCAGATCCGCCTGGACGTCGGGCTCGTGTCCGAGGGGCAGGTGCCCGCCGTCGACGTTGGGCTGTCCGTCTCGCGGGTCGGCAGCAAGGCGCAGCCACGCCTGATCCGATCGCTGGCCGGGCGCTTCAAGCCTCGCTACGCGCAGTTCTTGGAGCTCGAGTCCTTCACGCGCTTCGGCGCCCGCGTCGAGGCCCACGCCCAACGCTCGATCGACTGGGGTCGGCGCGTGCGTCGGGCGTTGCGGCAGGGTCGCGCCGCGCCGCGCACGTGGGCGCAGACCGCCGTTATCTTGTTGGTGCTCGAGGACCCGCGGATCCTTGGCGTCGCCCTGGATGACCTGCGCGCGCTCATCGACTCGACCTGCGCGACCGTGGAATCCCGCCACCCCCAGGTGTGGGCGCGGCTCGAGCTTGGCGACGCGCTCGAGCCCGGCGACCGCGAGCGGGTCCGCGAGGTCGTGGCCCGCGAGCTGGGGGCGCAGCCGTGACGACCGCGCGCGCGCTGGGGCAGCGGCTTGGGGCGTGGCGCAGCTTTCGGGACATCGCGCGAGCGACCCGAACCTTGGCGGCCGTGCAGGGCCAGCGCTGGTCCGCGCACGCGAACCAGGCCGCCCTGCACCTCGCGTGGACGCGCGCGCTGGTCGAGCACTTCGGGACCTCGACGCCCGAACACACAGCGCGGGGTGTGTTGGTGATCGGCACGGACCTTGGCCTGTGCGGTCGCTTGAACGCTGCCTTGGCTGCGCAGCTGAAGGCTTCGCCGGAGCTCGAGGGTCGCGCGCTGATCGCCGTTGGCGCCCGACTGCTCGACGAGCTGCGTGACTTCGAGCCGGTGATCTCGCTGCCGGCTCCGGCCTCGCTCGAGGCGATCGAGCAGCTGACCAGCCGGATTGCGACCGCGCTCGAGACCGCGGCGGACCACGCCGAGATCCAGCTGTCGATCTTGCTGACCGCGACCACGACCCACGACGGCCACCCGATCCTCGAGATCTGGCGAGACGCCCCCGAGCTCCCTGGGCTCGCCCAGGCCCGCCGCTCGCTCGCGCCACCGATCGTGGACCTGTGCGCGCCCAGTCGCGCGCGCGAGGGCGTCGCCGCCTTGCATCTTCGAGCGCGCATCGCCCACGCGCTGTGTGTCGCAGCCGCCAGCGAAGCAGCCGCGCGGCTGTTCACCATGAGCCGCGCGCATGAGGCCAGCGATCGCAGCATTCGTCAGCAGGAGCTCGACCTGCGCAAGCTCGAGCAAGAGGCGATCACCCAGGACATGCTCGAGGTCCGCGGCGGCAGCCGGTCCTGACGGTACGTCAGCGCGAGCCGGTCAGCGGTCGCAAGCGCGCGGGTCAGTCGACCCAGTCGGCGATGAACACGTTGGTGTCGCCGTCTTTGTCGTGGTTCCGATTGCTCGCAAAGATCAGCTGCTTGCCGTCGGCCGTGAACATTGGGAACCCTTCAAACTCGTCGCCAAAGGTCACGCGCTCGGAGGTCTGATCCGCGCCCGCGTCGGCGTTGACGATGTGGAGATCGAAGTTGCGCCCCTTGGGATCCGCGACGTTGCTGGCGAAGATCACCCGGCGTCCGTCGGGGTGCCAGAACGGGCCAAAGTTGGCGGCGCCGTTGCTGGTGATCGCGTGCTGGTTGCTGCCGTCGGCGTTCATCACCATCAGCTCGAGCCGGGTCGGCCGGACCAGGCCCTCGTCGCGCAGCTCGGCGTACTTGGCCAGCTCGTCGGCGCCCTCGGGCCGGTTGGCGCGCCACACGATCTTGGTGCCGTCGGCGCTGAAGAACGCGCCGCCGTCGTAGCCGGGCGCGTGGGTCAGCCGACGCACGTTCGAGCCGTCGATCTTCATTAGATAGAGCTCGGGGTCGCCGTCGCGGGTCGAGGTGAACACGATCTCGTCACCCTTGGGCGAGACCGTGGCCTCGGCGTCGTAGCCGGGCGAAGCCGACAGCACCTGCACGCCCGAGCCGTCGGCGTTGGCAACGTAGATGTCGAACTCGTCGTAGAGCTTCCAGACGTAGCCCTTGCTGCGATCGGGGTTGGCCAGGCAGTCGTCGGCGGCGGCGTGGGTCGAGGCGTAGATCACCTTGTCGTCGCCGGGCAGAAAGTACGCGCAGGTCGTGCGGCCCTTGCCGGAGCTGATCATGCGCGGGTCGCTGCCGTCGATCTGCATGGTGAAGATCTGGTCGCACGAGAGCCCGTCGCGGGTGCTCTGAAAGATCAGCTGGTCGCCCGCGAACGAGAGGTAGGCCTCGGCGTTCTCGCCACCAAAGGTCAGCTGGCGCAGGCTCGCAAAGTGTCGCTCTTCGGGGAGCGGCTCGCGGGCGACCGAGGCGTTGGCCGGCTCGGGCTTGGCAGCCTCGGCGTCAGTGAGTTCGGTCAGCGCGGTCGTGTTTGATTGCGCGTCTGGCTTGGTGTGACAGGCGAGCGAGAGCAGGACCAACGAGAGCAGCAGAGGGCGGCGACGCATGAGCGGCGAACGTAGCGGACCGGCGGGGCTTGGGGAAGTCGGGGCCCCGCTGGCCTACGCGAGCCGGCGTTCGATCTGCAGCTCGACGAGCTCACGGCGCATCAGGCTGACCTGCTCGGCCCACTGGCGGGCGGTCCGGCCCCGCGTCACGGCGAGCGCGGTGCCCAAGCCGCCCCCGATCATTGACAGCAACCACCCGCGCTCGGACGCGCTCGACCACTGACTGACGATCGCCTCGGCGCACGCGATCTCGAACGCCTTGAGCTCGATCGCTCGATCGAGCTGTTGGCGGCGGGCGGCGGCCGAGTCGTCCACCCGCCAACGGTATCTGGCCGCGGCTTGGGCGTCCAGTGATCGTGTCAGGCCGCGAGCACGATCACCCGATCCGCCTGGCTCAGCCGCAGCCGCGTGGACTTGCGTGGATTGATCACCACCCCAAAGTTCTGGTGCTCGTTCTTGGCGTGCCCGGCAAGCCGAACCCCGATCACGACCTCGCCGCGACGTTGACCGATCTCGACCAGCGTGTGCACGTCGAGCTCGTGGCCTGCAACGACGTAGTCCGTGGCCGGGCGCAGATAGATCTGCGCCCCCGAAGGATCAAACAGCTCGGCGAACACGGCCGCGAGGTCGGCGTTCTCGGCGATCTGCGTCAGCAACAGACCAATGAAGTGATCACTCACGATGAAGTCGTCTGCGCGCGCGACCTCGGCCAGGGCCCGGCTGCGGACGTCTCGCATCTCGCTGACGACCGAGAACGGACGGGTCAGCCCTTCGGCGACGTCGCGCAGGTGCAGCAGGGCGACCAACACCTTGGCGTCGGCCTCCGTCGCTTGCTCGATGCGATCATCGGGCAGCACCATCACGTGTTTCCACGTGCGCGGATCGAGATCGTCAATGACCCGACGATCGCTCATGTTGTCGCTGCGGTGGGTGAGCGTGACTTGATTCAGCGACGGCGCGAGGGTTGCGAGCACGGTCTCGGCGTCGGGGTTGGTGCTGACAACGAGCAGCTCGGAGCCGGGCGCCGCGTAGGCGTTGATGCCCGCGACGATCGAGGGCACCCGCGTGCTCCAGCCCAGGATCAACGTTCGCGTTGGCGCTGCGCTCGAGCGGACGGTCGTGGCCTCGGCGGCGTCGACCGTGGTCGCGGCCCCCTCCCACAGCTCGTTCGTCACGTGGATCTGATCATCGTCTGCTGCGATCAACACCAGCGCCTCGCCGGCTGCGATCACGCGATCCATCGCCGGACTCAAGACCACCCGACCCTCGGCGTCGCGCAGCCCGATCAGCACGCAGTTCTCGAATTGATGGAGCGCGCCGCCAAAGCACAGACCCAGCACCGGGGCCGCGTCGATAAAGTAGATCTCGTTGCCGTTGAAGCTCAGCAGCTCCTCGTAGACGACCGACAACCCCGCCTGCAGGCAGGTCTGCACGGCGATCTTGGCGATTAATTCACCGATCTCGAGCACCTCCGTGCGGCGGTCGCCAGTCAGGCGCGCGACCGCGACGTTGTGAGGATCACGGATCTCCGTGACGACGTGCTGGATCCGGCCGCGCTCCGGGTGGGTGCGGCCAACAGCCAAGAGCGCGCGCACGACCGCTGTGTCGTCGCGGGCGTGCTCGGGCGCGAGCACGACGATCGCACGGGCGCGGGCCGTCGCGACCACGTCGAGCGAGGCTGGGTCCGTGGGGTCACCCGCGCGCACGACCACCCGCGTGCGCCCGAGCTTCGGCACCTTCACGCGCAGCTCGTCCTCCATCCAGACCTTGTCGTGGTCGGCATAGATGACGACGCAGCCGCCGCTGCGGCTCTCGTTGGCGCGGACCAGCTCCTTGATGATCGTGAAGATCTGCGACGACCAGCCGACCACCAGGGTGTGATCTTGCTCGAGCACCCGCGAGTGGCCCTGGCGCAGCTTGTCGAATCGATGGGCCACGCTCGCGACCAAGATAGCGACCAAGCTGCCGACCAGCAGGATCCCCAGCATCGTCGCCATCATCATCAGGGCGCGCCAGCCCGCGCTGCCGTCGTTGCCGGTGATCGTGCCCGGATCGATCGCGTGCATCAGCGTCGTCCACAGCAGCGCGCCGAAGCCAAGCCGCTCGCCCTGTTCATCGAGCGGGACCACCCCCAGCGCGACCCCGATCAGCGAGACGACCAAGATCGTCACCAGCGTGATCGACAGGTGCCAAGCCAGGAGCGCCCACGCGCCCTTGGCCATCAACCGGTCGAACGCGTAGCGGAGGTGATCGCCCACCGAGGGCCGCGTGTTGAGCATGACTGGGGGCATGCTACCGCAAGCGGCGGAGCTGGTAGTCGGTCAGTCCAGCCGCAGCCCCACCACGTAAGCATAGGCCGCCGAGTTGTCGGCCGCTCCAGCGTGCTGCGAGTCGCCATACTGCGACAGCCCAAACGCCTGGGTACTGGTGACCTGATGGGCGCACAACAGCAGCAGCGGACGTGAAGGCATGGCGCACAATAGCGCGAATCGCTCGCACACGTTGAGCCGTGTGGGCTGACCGGGTGCGGGGTTCGATGTGCTGATGAGGCAGCGCGCACGACCCGTGAGGGTCGCTCCGGGCACGGAGGGCTCAAGACGCTAATTTGCGTTGTCATGGATCGCTGTCGGCGAGGTCGGGCTGTGGCTTCGGTCGGGCACTCGCAACGCCCTCTTATTGTGCCCGGAGCGACCCTCACGGGTCTTCTGTGCGCTTTTCGTCGTTCGAGACGGCAGCTACGCGCTCGGGATCGGGCAGTTCTTGGTCAACCACCGCTCCACTCGAGCGGGCGGTGGTCCAGGCCTGCTGGCATCCACTGGTTTCGCGGGCGTACCTCGAGCATCGCCTGCGCACGCCCGGCTCCGGGTGTGAGCGCGCTGTCGCTGCACCTGCTCGACCACTCGAAAGCACTCGATCGACCACCGCAAGCTTCGAGTGCAACCAGCATTGTTGGACCTCGAGACGCCCCCCGATCCCGAGCGCGTAGCCGCCGTCTCGAACGACGAGAAGCGCACAGAAGACCCGTGAGGGTCGCTCCGGGCACAATAAGAGGGCGTTGCGAGTGCGTCACCGAAGCCACAGCCCAACCTCGCCGACAGCGATCCATGACAACGCAAATTAGCGTCTTGAGCCCTCCGTGCCCGGAGCGACCCTCACGGGTCGTGCGCGCTGCCCCAATCAACGCCCAATCACCGCCAATCAAGGACCAATCAAGGACCGCAAGAACCCATCCGGCGAGGCATACAAGACCTCGACCCCACAAGCCGCGCCCTCTTCACTCAGCAACCTCCCTTCAAACGACACCCGCAACAACCCATCGCGCGCCTCGAGCCGATCCAACCCAACCCCCTCCATATTCGCCGCCCGCTCATTCAGCACCAATTCCACCCCCCAAGGCCCGCCCAATTCCATGTTGGGATGCACTACCTCCGCAAAGCCAAGGTGGTCCAGATCAAACTCGCGCAGCCCACCCTCGAGCCCCCGCGCCTGCAGCCGAACCCGCGCCAAGAATGGCGTACGCGCATGCCCGAGCGAAGGCGTCGCCATGGGGTCCGTCCACAGCTCCAATAGATCCACGTGGGTATGTGTGCCCCGACAGCTGCGCTTTTCGATCCGATCTGCAAACAACAACAGATCCCGAGGCAGCGGCTGGGTGAGCAGGTGCTCGGCCCCAGCTGGGACCCCAGGATCCAGGCTGCGGACCTGCTTGATGATCATCCGCGACGACGAAGTCACCCCATTGGCGAGCATCGGCCAGCCCGCGCCCAGCTCGCGAAACTCGATGTCCAGCGTCACCCGGCCGCGCGCCCGCGCGACCGGCGAGCTCTGGTTCTCGATCTCGAGCCAGCGCTGGGCGATCTTCAGCGCCTCGTCAAACAGCCCAACGAGCGCCGCGTCATCGAGCACATACGCGTCGTTCGCCGACACCTCGCTGGGCTTGCCGGCCCGCTGCACTCGCTCGATCCGCGCCGCCTGACCCGGCTCTGCCTGCACGAGCCGGTCGACCTCTGGCAGCACGCCAATGTGCTCGGGCGGCGGATTGGTCACGCTCAGCGCCCCGCGCTGCACGTCGACCTCCATGCTCGCGCGGGGCCCCGGCAGCCCCTGCTTTGCACCCTCACGATCCGCGGACAGATCCAGCGTGAAGGTCAACACCCCGTTGCTGCGCTCGAAGTGATCCTCGAAGCGCGCATGCACGAGCACGGCCATGTCGCCAGCGAGGTGGTCGATGCCGGCCAGCTCGCGCTCCTCGAACGCCTCCCAGCTCCAGTACGAGGCCCAGGTCTTCTGCATCGCCCACGCAAAGGTCTTCTTGCGTTCCTTCTCGTCCGCTTGCGCGTTGGCCTGCAAGAACCCGGTGTTCGAGTCGTACAGCCCCGCCCCCGAGAACCCCTCTACGTCTTCAACGGTGCTCGACGAGCGAAACCGCAGGCCCTGGCTGGCCGCAAACCCACCAAAGTGCGCGCGCAGGGCCGCCTCGATCTGTGCGTGCGCTTCGCCGCCAACTGGCTGATCACGGATCGCACGCTTGATCCCGTCGCGGACCAGCAAGTTGGCGATCGCGTCACGCTTGGCCTTGGTGGCCGGGTGCGCGCCAACAAACTCGTTGGCCCACGCTTGATCCGTCGGGCTCGCAAACCGCTCGTTGAACGCCTTGCGGCCCTCGAGCAGCAGATACCGGGCCCGGGCGTCCTGCGTGAAATCAGGGTCGCGCAACACATCGGCGATCAGCGGCCGCAGCGGCTCGAGGTGCTCGGCGTAGGCCCGGGTCGTGATCGCCAAGGGACGATCCGGCATCGTCGCCCCCGCGGCCCGCAAGACCACGAAGCCCGCCGCCTTGCCGCCAATGACCCCGCGCAGCTCGGGTACCCGCGCCGCGTCCTCGCGGTCGAGATCCACCACGTAGGGCAGGGTGCGCGGGTCAACCCGCGACAGGGTGGGCTGGCGGCGACGCGCGAGCCCACGCCAGCGGGCGTAGTCTGCCTCGTCGATCGGCTCGAGGGTGAGCTCGCCATTTTGCTGGGCCAGCAACACCACCGGCGCGTGCACGCGAGACAGCTGATCGAGGTGGGCGTCCTCCATCAGCCCGCCAACGTACGCGTTGGGGATCCCCCGGTTGCGCGCCAGCAGGTTGACGTGGGCGAGCGGGGTCTGGGGCACGGCCGTCAGCAACCCAGCCGCCGCGGGCAGCTCGTCGGGTACCGAGCGCATCATCCAGATCACGCCGGCGTTGCCCTCGGTCAGGACCTTGGCGGCCTGCTCGGGATCGGTGGGGAGCTTGCGCAGCCGGCCCGCGATCAGGCCCGGGTTGTAGACCTCGATCTCCCCGGGGATCGCCAGCTCGGCGTAGCTGGTCAGCTGCTTGGCGAGCGGGTGGGCCCGCGACTGCAGCCGCGCGACCAGCTGCTCTTGCAGCGGAGACCGGGCGATGAAGCGCAGGTTGTCGCCGATCTCGGGCGCCAGCGAGCCGCGCAAGGTCGCGAAGAACAGCTCGAGCGTAGGCTGGTCGACCTTGTCGCTGTACTCGAGCTCGAAGCCCCACAGCTCGTCGCGCGGGTGCTCGCCGGTCCGCGCGGGGGTGTGGACGATCGTGCCGATCCCCAGCACCCGCCGGTCCCGGCGAACCGCGATCTCATAAAAATAGTCGGAGTACAGGCGCCCGTCGATCATGCGCATGCCGAGCGGCGGGACGGTCTTGTCGGTCCGCACCCACTCGACGATCTGTTCTATGCTCGCGAACGAATGGCCCGACACCGGCCGCTCGCGCGAGCCCGGGACCGGCTGGTCATTGAGCAGGCGAAACCAGTACCACTGGTCGTGAAATTCGTAGAAGCGCGCGTCGAGGTAGCGGATCTGCTGGGTCTTGGGCTCGCCAAAGTCGAGGATCACGAACTTGAGCGCCGCCGCCCCGGTCACCCCGGTCGCTGCGTGGGCGGTGAAGTGGGCCCGGTCCTCGATGCGCGCGAAGGTGTGGTCGTTGAAGCCGTCGTGCTCGGGCCACGCGGGGGCGGTCTTCGGGCATCCGCCAAGCACGATCGTGGTGGTGACCAGGCAGGCCAGGGCGAGCAGGCAGCTCAGCCAACGAGCGAGCGCGACCGGGAGCTGCGAGCGGGCGATGGCGCGAGGATCGAGCATCCAGACCCGGCAGTGTACGCCTGACGTCGCCGCTTTGGTTCGGGTAGACTCTGACCGAATGCAACAGATGCGTGGGGCAGCGGCAGGTGCATGGGTGGGGCTGCGATCAGCGTGGCTGTGCTTGGTCTCGCTCGCGTTGCTGGGCTGCCGGCCGAGCGCAGCGTCGAGCTGCGAAGATCCGGTGACCTGCGAGCGCGCATGCTCGTCGCGGGCCCCCGATGCTTGTTTCGCGGCGGGCCGCATGTATGCGGTTGGGCTCGGCTGCAGTCGCCAACCCGAGCGCGCGCTGAGTATGTTCGAGCAAGCCTGCAACGCCGGTCACCCGGGCGGCTGCACCTACCTCGGGGCCAGCTACGAGCTCGGGGTTGGGGTGGGGGTCGATCGTGCTCGCGCCCAGCGTCACTACGAGAGCGCGTGCAACTCTGGCGACGGCCGGGCGTGCGTGGGGCTTGGCGCCCTGCTCGAGTCCGAGCATCCGGCCTTGGCCAAAGAGCTGATCCAGCGCGGGACCAAGCAGCTCACGCAGAGCTGCCGCGCCAACCCGGGCCCCGACTGCGGCGCGCTCGGGCTGATCTACGTGCAGGGTGTCGGCGTCGCCGTTGATGCCGAGCAAGGGCTGCGCCTGTACGTGACGGCCTGCACCGCCGGCGACGCCGAGTCCTGCGGGACCGCGGCCGAGCTGCTGCGTGGCGAAGACCCAGCGGGGAGCGCCAACCTCTACGGGCAGGCATGCGAAGGCGGCTATCTCTATGCTTGCGTGCAGCAGGGCGTGGATCTGCTGCTCGCGACCGGCCCGGGCGCAGACCCAGAGGCTGGCGTGGCGCGCTTGCAAATGGCTTGCGAAGCCGGCGAGCCCCGAGCGTGCGCGACCTTGGGCACCGCGTATGTCTCGGGCATTGGCGTGGCCGTAGACGAGCGCGCGGCGGTAGATCTGTACGAGCAAGGCTGCCGGGCGGGCGACGGCTACGCGTGCGGAAGCCTGGGCTTGCTGTACTCGCTTGGGACCGGTGTTCCGCTCGACCTCGAGCGCGCGGGCGAGCTGTTCGCCAGCGCCTGCGAAGCCCACGACGCGATCGCGTGCGGCAACCTGGGATGGATGCACCTGCGTGGGATCGGCCGGTACCAAGACAAAGACGGCGGCGTCGCGCTGCTCGCCGACGCATGCGAGAGCGGCGATGGTCGCAGCTGCTACCGGTATGGCCTGTACGCCGCCGAGCAGGGCGAGGAGGCGACCGCGCCCCGGTGGTGGCGACGCGGCTGCGAGCTGGGCAGCCCCGACGCGTGCACGGCGTTGTCGGTCTCGTTCATTGACGGTGAGCTCAGCGCGGGGGATCAGCGGGTCGCCGTGGATCTCGCTCGCTACGGCTGCCAAGAGGGCAGCGCGGCCGGGTGCACCTTGGCCGGGCAGATCTTCGCGCTCGGTTGGAACATCGACGAGGATCGCAGCACTGCCGAGGCCTACTTTCGCTACGCGTGCGAGCTAGGTGACGTTGACGGCTGCGAGGTGCTCGCGACCTGGCTTGGCGACAGCGACGAGTCGAGCCAGCTGTGGGCCCGCGGTCGCGAGCTGCGCGAGCGCGCGTGCAAGGCCAACGACAACGAGAGCTGCGTGATCCTTGGCGCCTACTACGTGCGCGGACTCGGGGTCGAAAAGGACACGGTCCGCGCGCTCGAGTTGTACGGTCAGGCGTGCGACGGCGGGTGGATCGTGGCGTGCACGCACCAGGCCCAGATCCTGATGACGGGCACCGGCGTCGAGCCCGACTACGCGGGCGCGGTCGCGTTGTTCGAGCGAGCGTGCGCCGCCCAAGACGAGCTCGCCTGCACCTGGATGGGCCTCGCGTACCACCGCGGCCGCGGGGTCGAAGCCAGCGGCGATCAGGCGGTGGCCCGCTACAAACACGGCTGCGAGCTGGGCTACGCGTTTGGCTGCATCGGCATGGGCAAGCTGCACGAGCAGGGCTTTGGCGTGGGCAAGAGCCAGCGCGCCGCCAAGAAGTTCTTTGCCAAGGCCTGCGAGCTCGGGGCCGACAGCTACTGCCGCTGAGGGCCGGCTACGCGCTCGCGCTCGCCGGTGTCGGCGCTCTGCGAGCGCTTGTCGCCAGGCTCGGTGTCGGGCTCGTTGTTGGTCTCGGGGTCGGTCTGGCGATCGGGCTCGGCGTCGCCCTCGAACTCGGCGCAGAAGCGATGACCGGCGGTTGGGTGGCGCCCGTCAAACCCTTCGTCGAGGCCGTGATAGAACTGGATCTCGGCCTCGCCAAGCTTGAAGCACAGCAGCACCTCGTGGGTGCCGTCGCGCCAGCTGCGGAAGTCCACCAGCCCGTCCATGACGCCCTTGACCTCGGCGCCGAGCGCCTCGATCTGCGCGACGCTCTCGCGCAGCGCCAAGTAGATCATGCGCGCGCGCTCGAGCGCGTCGCTGCCTTCGTCGGACTCGAGCTCATCGTCTGGCGCGGCGAGCTGCTCTTCGCCGCGCAGCAGCGCCCAGTTGATCTCGTGCCCGTCGTCGCTCAGTCGCGCGATTGCCTTGCGCAAGTGCCCGTGCAGCTGCAGCGCTTGACCCATCAAGCTACGAACTCGCGGTAGCAGCGCCTGCGCCTGCTCGAGGGTGAAGTAGCGCGTTGCCACTCGTCCTCACTAGACCGGGGCCCGCCGCGAGTCAACCGTCTAGACCGCGGGCCCACTGAGGCATGGCAGCTCGATTCCCTGCGAGCGAAGCGACCGACCTGCGAAGCGCGAAGCCGTGTGTGAGAGCTCGAGAATCTCTGAATCTAGGAGCCCGTGGTGCAACGCCTCGCGTCGGCTCGCGCCGGGATCTTCGTCGAGATTGAGGAGCCGAAACGCACGCCGTACCGGGCGTACTGAAGTTTCGGCGACGAAGAGCTCGGCGGAAATCCCGGCGCGAGCCGACGTGAGGCGCTGCACCACGGGCTCTTAGTAGCTGAGGACTTGACCTTGGATCTCGGAAAAGTTGTCGACGGTGTTGGCCCACACGACGGCCAGAATATTGGCGGTCGTAGCGAGCCGCACCCAACCAGGATTGTTCATGGCCGCCCACGGTGCTTCGTCCCCGACGTTGGTGACGCGCGGTAAGTCGGGGCCGATGAAGCGCCGGATGCGTATGCGTTTGACCGCGGTGTCGGACCACGCGTACACAAAGTCGCCGCTCTCGAGCGCGGCGACGTCGGCGAGGGTCTGACTTGGCATGGAGCCCTGAAGCAGCCACGGCGAGCCGTCAGGCGCCAGCGCGGCGTTGAACTGGGCAGCCCACGCGTTCTGGTTGTCGTTTGCTGGGCCGCCGCCGCAGACCACGGCGACGCGATTGTCCTCGGCGACCGCAATCTGCGGGTAGGTGTACGCGTGCGGATCGAGACCGACCTGCACTGGCGCATCTTCGAGCCACCCGGAGTCGCTGCTGCGCAGCTCCATGTCACAGTCGGTGGGGTCGTTCACGTCGCAGGCGATCCACGCGACCACGCTCACGCCGTTGCGCTGCGCGACCACGGGCTGCTTGCCCGGTCGCGTCGCGAAGTCGGTGTTGGCACGGATCTCGGGCGCGACGAGAAGGTCGAGCCCGTAGTCGTAGCGCCGCAAGAATATCTCGCCGTCTTGCTCCCAGACGAAGGTTGCGATGTCGCCGTCGAGCGCGATGTCGGCGTAGGAGACGACGGCGGGCCCTTGATAGATCGCCAGGAGCGAGGCCGGCGTGTTGGGGCCGCGGCGGATCGAGAACACGTCCCTGTTGCTGCTCATGGGGTTCTCCCCGTTGAGCACCGCGTAGACGTTGTGGGTGTCGACGTCGTCGGTCGCGACGAGGCCCTGCGAAGCGGCCACGGACTGCATGAGATCGGTGGTCACCATCAGGCTCGGTCCGAGTGGCGTGGCGAACTCGTCGAACCACCGCAGCCGGAACTCCGAGGCCGAGAACGCCAGGTAGCCGAGCGCAAACTCCCGGTCCTCGAACATCGCGACGTTGGGAACGAGCGCGTGGCCGCTGTCGTAGTCGTCGAACTCGTCGACGAAGGGCGAGTGCTCGCAGAACCGGCAGCTGCCGCCGCAGTCGGCCTCGAGCTCGTCGCCATTCTCGACCTCGTCGACGCAGCTTGGGGCCGCGCACACGTCGGCGTCACACACGAAGCTGTCGCAGTCGTCGGCGTCGAGGCAGGCGCCACCTGGCTCGCAGGCGTCGCAGCTGCCGCCGCAGTCGACGTCGGTCTCGTCACCATCGAGCATCCCGTTGGCGCAGCCGTCTGGATCGCCGTCGCCGTCACCTGGATCGCCGTCGCCTGGATCGCCGTCACCTGGATCGCCGTCGCCGTCACCCGGGTCGCCGTCGCCTGGATCACCGTCGCCCGGGATGTCGCTGGTCGCGGACTCGGTCCCGGCCTCGCCCGCGGTGATCAGTGGATTCGGACCGAGGCACGCGACCGAGCCCAAGACCAAGCCCGAGCAGAGTCCTCCCAGCGCAAACGCTCGCAACTGCATGACGACACTCTAGCCGCTGCGCTCGTGTACTCAAGCCTGGGCCCGCGAGGGGGCCAACACGTCAAAAGCTGAGCACTTGGCCTTGGATCTGCGACACCGAGTCCACGGTCCCCGACCAGACCACGACCAGGCGGTTGGGCACGCTCGAGACGCTGACGGTGTCGGGGTTGATCACCCCCGGCCACGGGGCCTCGTCGCCGAGATCGGGCAGCTTGGGTTCGTCGGGGCCAACGTAGCGGCGAAGGTGCACGCGGTCTTGCACGCCGTCGGCCCACGCGTACGCGAAGCTGCCGTCGGACAGCGCGGCCACGTCGGCGCGGGTGGCCACCACCAGCTGGTTTTGCAGCTCCCACTGCTGACCGATCGGGAGGAAGTCTTCGTCGAGCAAGCGCGCCCGGACGCTCATGTTGTCCAGGTCCAGGCGGGTCCAGACCACGCCCGCGCGGCCGTCATCGGCGATCGCCACCTGCGGGTTGAGGTAGTAGTCGGGGTTGGTCGAGACGGTGACCGGCCCAGGCTCAATCCACCCCGCGTCGAATCGACGCACGACCACGTCGCACAGGCTGTCGTTCATGACCTGGCAGCGGACCCAACCCAGCACCACCATCCCGTCGCTGTTGCGATCCAGGACCGGCTGACTGCCCTTGTAGGTGCCGGGCTCGGGCTCCGCTGCGAACGGCGTGATGTCGATCCAGCTGCCGCCTGCGACCTCGTAGTCCCAGCGGCGCACCAGCACCTTGTTGTCTTCGACCCAGGTGATCGTCACGCGGCTGCCGTCGAGGCTGAGGTCGCCCACGCTGACGATCTTGTTGAGCGGGTTGACCCGCGACTTGCTCAGCACCGTGGCGGGGTCGCGGCGAACCAAGAACAGATCGTTCGAGGCGCTCATGGCATCTTGCCCGGACTCGAGCACGTGGATCGGCGCGTCTTGTCCGGCGCCCGCGACCATGCGGATTGGGCTGCCGTCGATGAAGGAGATCATCTCGTGGATCTCCACGTCTTCGCCGGCTGGCACACCGAACTCGTCAAACCACCGGGCCTGCGCGACCGCGGGGCCGTTGTAGGTGAGCGCGAAGCTCCCGTTGGCGAACATCGAGACGTGCGGTTGAGTGGCCGCGCTGCCCTCGAAGTCGTCGAGCTCGCTGCGAAGTGGGCCGTGCTGGCAGAACTTGCACGGACCGCCGCAGTCGACGTCGGTCTCGTCGCCATTGTGGATCCGATCGTCGCAAGCTGGGGTCGCGCAGATCGAGTCGTCGCATACCTGCGAGGCGCAGTCTTGGGGCTCGACGCAGGCCAAGCCGTCTTCGCAGGGTGCACATGGACCGCCGCAATCGACGTCGGACTCGCCGGGATCGAGCGCCGCGTTGTCGCAATTCTCGCTGTCGCCGTCGCCGTCGCCGTCGCCGTCGCCGGTCTCGAGGTCACCGTCGCCGTCGCCGGTCTCGAGGTCACCGTCGCCGTCGCCCGTATCGGTCAGGGTCTCGCTGGCGTCCCCACCCGCGTCGATCAGCGGGTTGGGTCCGAGGCAGCTCGAACTCAGCAGAGCCAGCAGCGCAGCGAGTCGCGCCGACCCCCGCGCTGCGCGGGTGTGAACCATCAAAGCCATGCGCCGCAGCTTAGCATTTGCGGCCACCCAGCTCTTCGCGTTTGGGGATCGCGTACTGCGCGGGATCGCGGGCGAAATCATGCCGGTCGCAGCGGTTGGGTGTCACGACTGTGGGGGTTGGCGATCAGCGAGCACGGGGAACTTGGTCCGTGCTTCGCGAACGCGCTCCACGTCGATGTCAGCGAGCAGCATGGTCTCGTCGCGGCTAGCGGCGACAACGACCTCACCCCACGGATCGACGATCATGCTGTCACCGCTGTAGACCACGCCGCCACCTTCGCCGACACGGTTGAGCCCGACGACCCAGGCCTGATTCTCGATCGCGCGCGCGCGCAAGAGTGTCTTCCAGTGCTCGCGTCGCTTCTCTGGCCAGTTGGCGACGATCAGGTACAGGTCCGTGCGTTCAGCCAGCGCCCAAAAGTCGTCGGCGAAGCGCAGGTCATAGCAAACGAAGGCGCTCGTCCGCACACCCTCGATCGTCCGCGTGAGCGCCTCGCGGCCGGCCTCGTAGTGCTCGTGCTCGTTGGCGAAGGTGAAGGGGTGGCGCTTGCGGTAGCGGTACAGCTCACCCGCGGGCCCGGCCAGGACCAGCGTGTTGGCAGGGCGCTCGGCCCCCGCGTGCGCCCGCTCCGGGACGGATCCGCACATCCACACACCCAGACTCGCGGCCTGCTCGCGCAAGAAGCTCACGCTTGGTCCGTTGGGTGGCTCGGCGATCTGCGCGGTGTTCATCGAGAACCCGCACGCGAACATCTCGGGCAGCACGATCATCCGCGCCCCGGCGGTCGCGGCCTCGCGCAGCTTGGGGAGCAGGCGCTCGAAGTTGGCGGCGGGTTGCTCCCAGATGATCTGTGTCTGCAAGGCGGCGATGCGCATGGCGGTGGCCTTGTATACCTCAGCCGGTCTCAGCTTCGCAGCTTCTTCAGCCGCACCAGCGCCTCGTCGAGGACCGCGTCGGTCTTGCAAAACGCCCACCGCACCAGGTGCTTGCCGGCCTCGCGGTCGCTGTAGAACGCCGAGGTTGGGATCGCCGCGACGCCGATCTGCTTGGGCAGCATGCGACAAAACTCGAAGTCGTCGTCCCAGCCCAGCGGGCGAATGTCGGTCTGCGCGAAGTAGGTCCCGGCGGGGGTCAGGACCTCGAAGCCAACGCTGGCCAGGCCCTCGCACAGCTTGTCGCGCCGGGCCCGGTACTCGGCCTGAAACTGCTCGAAGTACGAGTCTGGCGCTCGGTAGCCGTGGGCCATCGCGTGCTGAAACGGGGTGCCGTTACAAAAAGTGATGAACTGGTGAGCGCTGCGCAGCGCTCGGGTGATCGGGGCGGGCGCGCAGGTGTGGCCGATCTTCCAGCCGGTGAACGAGAAGGTCTTGCCCGCCGACGAGATGACCACGGTCCGCTCGCGCATGCCCGGCAGCGACGCCAGCGGCACGTGCTCGCCGTCGAACACCAGGTGCTCGTAGACCTCGTCGGAGATCGCTAGCACGTCGTGCTCTACACACAGCTGGGCGATCAGCTCGAGCTCGGCGCGCGAGTAGACCTTGCCCGAGGGGTTGTGGGGGGTGTTGACCAAGATCGCCCGGGTCTTGGGCGTGAACGCGGCGCGCAGCTGCTGGGGATCAAACGAAAAGTCGGGCCCGCGCAGGGTCACCAGCTTCTCGTGGGCGCCGGCCATCGCAACGCTGGCCCGGTACGAGTCGTAGTAGGGCTCGAACAAGATGACCTCGTCGCCGACCTCGCACAGCGCGGCGAGGGTCGCGTAGATCGCCTCGGTCGCGCCGGCGTAGACGGTGACCTCGGTGTCGGGGTCGTAGCTGAGCCCCCAAAACCGCTGCTGGTGCTCGGCGATCGCTCGGTTGAGCTCGGGGATTCCGTGGGTTCGGCAGTACTGGTTGTGCCCGGCCGAAATCGCCTCGATCGCCGCGCGCTTGATGAAGTCGGGGCCCTCGAAGTCGGGGAACCCTTGGCCGAGGTTGACGGCGCCATGTTCGATCGCCAGGCCGGTCATCTCCGCGAAGATCGTGGTCCCGAAGCCTTGCAGTCGCGAGCTGAGCCAGGGCAGGCGTGTGCTGGTCATTGCGCGGCAGTGTACCCGCAAAGGGGCGCGCAACACGATTCGCGGCGTACCTACCTGGCGAGCAATGTTGGTTCTCGGCATAGTCCGTCGCATGAGCCAAGACGTGCGGGACTTGAAGGAGTTTGCAGCGGCACCCAGCGAAGCGGCGGGGCGCGTGTCGACGATGGCGAGTGGCCTGGTCGGTAGCGAGATCCTCAAGATCGCGGCGGACATTCGCGAGCTCGTGCGCGGCGGCGTCGAGGTCTGCAACTTGACGGTTGGTGACTTCGATCCGGCCCAATTTCCGATCCCGAAGGCGCTCGAGCAGGGCATCATTCAAGCGCTCGCGTCCGGGCACACCAACTACCCGCCAAGCAACGGGCTGTTGGAGCTGCGCGAGTCCGTGGCGCGCTTTTATGCCCGCGAGCTCGGGCTTGGCTACACCACAGACTCGGTGCTGATCGCCGGTGGCGGGCGCCCGTCGATCTACGCGGCCTACCGCGCGCTGGTCAACGCTGGCGACGTGGTCGCCTACCCAGTGCCAAGCTGGAACAACAACCACTACTGTCACATGCTCGGGGCGACCTCGCTGCCGATCGTGTGCGGGGTCGAGTCGTCGTTCCTGCCAACCCGCGAGGCCGTGCTGGCGGTGCTCCCGAAGGCGCGGCTGCTGTGTCTGAACTCGCCGCTCAACCCGACCGGGACCGCGTTCGAGAAGGACGCGCTGCTGGGCATCTGCGAGGCGATCGTCGAGGAAAACCACCGCCGCGAGCGGGCCGGCGAGCGCCCGCTGTACCTGTTGTTCGATCACATCTACTGGATGCTGACCTTCGACGGCGTCGAGCACCACACCCCGCCGGGGCTGGTGCCCGAGATGGCGCGCTGGACCGTGTTCGTCGACGGCATCTCCAAGGCGTTCGCGGCCACCGGCGTCCGCGTTGGCTGGGCGGTCGGGCCGGTCGACGTGATCACGCGGATGTCGTCGACGCTCGGCCACGTCGGGGCCTGGGCGCCGCGCGCCGAGCAACTCGCAACCGTAGCGATGCTCGATGACGTGGCCGCGATCGCCGACTATCACGCCAACTTCAAGGCCGGGGTCATCGCTCGCCTGCGGCGGCTCTACACCGGGCTGCAAGCCCTGCGCGAGGAGGGCCTGGCGGTCGATGCGATCTCACCAATGGGCGCGATCTACTTGACGGTTCGCGTCCACCCGTTTGGCAAGTCCACCCCGAACGGCAAGCCGCTCGAGAACAACGAGGACGTCCGCAAGTACCTGCTCGACGCCGCGCGCGTGGCGGTAGTGCCGTTTCAGGCGTTTGGCACCGGCGACGCAGGGCAGGGGTGGTTTCGGCTCAGCGTGGGGGCAGTCAGCGAGCAAGAGATCGCCGATGCCCTGCCGCGGGTCGCGGCCGCGCTGCGGGCCTTGAAGTAGCGGTGGCGGCTCGGAGCGCGGGGGGCTGATATCATCCACCCGTGCGCAGTCCTGCCTTGATCCTGTCGTGTTCGCTGGTCTTGCTCGCGGCGTGTGTCGACGGCGCCCCGGACGAGGCAGGGCTCGGGACCGACGCGACCGGCGAGGGCGACGGCGACGGCGACCCCGGAGATGGCGATGGCGATCCTGGCGACGGAGACGGTGACCCCCAGACCGGCGACGGCGACGGCGACACCGGGGACGGTGACGGTGACGGAGACGCAGACTGCAGCTACCCGCTGGGCGCCGTCGAGCCCATGGCGGTCGACGAGGTCATCACGCCCTACTCGTGGCCCGCGGCGATCCACGGCGACGGCACGACCACACCGCTGGCCCTGCTCGACGTCCCCTGTAACACCGACGCGATCATCGACTGGAGCCCCCACGAGCTGCTGGTGTTCATATCCATACCCGCTTGGTGACCGGCTTGTGTGCAGCACGCCAGTTCGGTCGTGCAAGTCGAGCAGCAGATCCTGGACGCGGGCGCGCAGATCATCTGGGTGCTCGAGCAAGACAGCTTCTTGCAGCCGGGGACCCCCGAGGGGTGCCGCAACTTCGTGGACGCACAAGGCAGCAGCCTGGGCTGGTGTGTCGGCGACGCCGAGACCATGCCGGTCCCGGGCACCTTCGACAACTCACCGTTTAGCAAGGCCCGCGGGTTCGACATCGTGGTCGTGCGCGAGACCATGACGATCGTGTACTCGACCAACCACGGGACCACGAGCGGGAACGAGAACATTACTGGCGAGCAGCTGCTCGCGGAGATCCAAGCGATCGCGGCGGGGCTGTAGCGCGGCTGAGCGGAGCGCGGCCGCAACACGAGCGTTCGCCTGGCTGGCACGTCTGGGGTACGATCCGTCCGTGGACGACTTCGCCCGCGCTCGCAGCTCGACGGAGGCCTTTTGGGCCTTCGACCCGTTCGCCGTGGTCGTGCCCGACGATCCGCGCTTTGCGGACATCGAGAAAGATCTGCCGCGCGAGCACTTTGGCGTTGCTGCCCCGGTGCACCGCTACTTCAATGACCCCGCTCGCAAGCGTGGCTCGGTCAAGTTCGCGGTCATTGGTCATCAGGGCATGGGCAAGACCACGCTGCTCCGCAAGGCCATGGCAGACCTGCGGCCGCTGGGGATCATGCCTGTGTACATCGATGCGCTGACGGCCTTCGACCAGGGCGATCTGCTGCTGCCTGATCTGATCCTCGTCGTCGCGCGCGAAGTCATCTCGGTGCTCTCTGATCAGGGGATCGCGCTCGACGCCGCGATCGTCGATGCCACCTATCACTGGTTCGCAGACGAGCTGCTCACGCGCACCTACGCAACGCAGATCGAGGCGAGCATCGGCACGGGCGCTCAGGCTGGTGTCGACCTTCCGCTCCTGGCCAAGTTCTCGGGGCGATTTGCGGCCTCACTCAAGACCGACAACGAATACCGCAAGGTGATCCGGCAGCACGCGGTGCGAGACGTCAACGAGCTGATACGTCGGGTCAACATCCTGCTCGACGGAGCCCACGCGGCCCTGGCGGGTCGCAGCCAGCAGCTGTGCGTCGTGTTTGACAACCTCGAGAAGCTCATCGATCGAGACATGGTCGCCAAGGCGGTCCTCGCCCCCGCGCAAGAGCTTCGCGGGCTGCGGGTTCACATGGTGTTGTTCCTGCATCCCGCCGACGACTACGCGCCTACCCACGTCGCGGCCAGCCAAGCGTACGACGTCGTCAACATCCCCTCGCTACCGGTCCGATTCAAGGGCGACCCCGTCGATCTCGTCCGGCCCGAGGCCGCGCGTGCGATCCGACGCTTGCTCGAGGCTCGCGTCGTGCTCGACGACGTGTTCGCCGAGCCCGATCGCGCGCTCACGCTGCTGGCGGCCACGTCGGGCGGACACATTCGTGATTTGCTGCGACTGGCCCGGCGGGCGACGGAGCTGGCCGAGCCGCGCAAGGTGGAGCTCGAGCACATCGAGGCTGCGGGGCGGTGGTTGAGCGGCCACCGGACCCCGTTGATGACCGCCGAAGACTGGCGTCGGGCGGTGCCGATCCACCGCACCCACGCGATCCAGAACTCGGCTGCCGATGCCCACATGCTCTTGCATTCGTGTGTGTTGTTTTACGACGGCGAGCCGTGGTGGGACCTACATCCGGTGGTGCGCAACGACCCGGGTTTCGCTCGCGCCCAGCTCGAGGTCGATGCCAGTGAGTGAGCTCGACCCAGAGTCCGAGCTTCGCAGACTCCTGCGCTTCATGACCCGGCCCGGTCCGCGGTTTGGGCTCGCGCTCGCGCGCTACGGTGACTTGCGGATCGCAGAGGCGGTCCGTGAGCGACTGATCGTCGAGGCGGCGTCGAGCGGCTGCTATATCGCCACGGTCGAGCTGTCGCGGGCGGACCAACAGGTGGACCTCGTCAGCAAGTTCGCAGCTGCGATCGGCGGCGGGGACCAGCGACTCGACGGCCTGTTTGTCGCCGGGCTCGAGCGGGTGCTACTCGACGCACGCGGCGAATTGAGCAGGGCGCCCTCGCTCTCGAACTTGAACCAGCGCCGTGATCGTCTGCCCGAGCTGCTCGACGCGCGGGTCGTGCTGTGGGTCGCGGAGCCGGCCTATGCCGCGTACGCCGAGCTGCTGCGCGACCTGAGCGAGGTGATGCTGACCAGCGCGAAGTTTCCGAGTCGCCCGACCCTGGTCGAGCAAGGGCGGATCGGTGACTGGCCAGGGTGGATGACCCGCGTCGAGCCCGGCGCGGAGTCGGCTGTGCTCGAACAAGCTCACCGACTCGCGGCGCTCCATGGGCGTACATCCGAGCTGCTCGCCCGTGGTGAGCTCGCGGCCAGCGTCGCTGGGTTGTTCGCTTCGCTGGGCGAGCAGGAGCAGACCCAGGCGTGGCTAGAGCGAGCGAGCAACGAACTCGAGCGGGCGGGGGAGCCCGCCCGCGCTGCCGCCCAAGCCACCCGTCTAGCGATCGCGCTCGAGCATTGGGGCGACGACGAGGGCGCGCTGGCCATGGCGTCGCGCGCGGTTGGGCTCGCGCGCCGGGCCGGTAGTCTGAAAGGCGAGGTCGAGGCGCTGGGTGTCGAGGCCGCGATCTCGAAGCGTCGGCAATGACCCGACATCACCCGTTCACGGCGTGCTGCCAGGGGTGACGCGATCGGGCGACTGGGTCTCGGCCAGGATCCTGCAGATCTTTGCTTGCATCGCTTCGATCGCGCCCCGCAGATCCGGACGAATCCCATCCGCGTGGGGCTCGAGCCGATCCAGCAGCCCACCCCTGGTGAAGCCCGACACGCACCTGCTCAGGCGTTGACGCGCCCGCGTCGGGGCGAACGAGCTCTTGGCTAGGGTCAGCGCCCAGAAGTGGGCGAGCCCAAACGACACGAAGCAGGCGTGAACGTAGGCCCGGACCGTCACGCGCTCCCCGGTCCAGGGGGAGATCAACCCGGGCGAGGTCGAGTCGGGGGCGCTCGCGCTCGCGCTCGCAATCATCCATGGGCGGAGTTGTTCATCCATGTAGAGCAGCCCGTGGATCGCCTCGCGGACCAGGGCCTCGGCCAAGTCCGCCTCATCGACGCCGGCCTGGTGGGGATTGGTGATGCACGAGCGACCAATGTATTGGCCGGACGACCCCGATGAAAATTGCGTGGGAGCAGCGGGGTCCTTTTGACAGATCAGGACCTTGTTGAAGCGGCCGACAAACTCGAACAGCGGGGCGTGGGTGGTGGCGATGCCGTCTAGCGCCGCCGCCAGCGTTGCATAGAGACGCCGGATCTCCGCGTCGTTGAAGCGCTCACGAACCTCGCCCCGGCGCGTGTCTGCGCTGCCAAATTGGACGTTGGCGGTGTGCGGACTGCCCAAGTCGACAGGGAGGCCGCACGGCAGCGCGGCGTAGCCCCACACCTCGCCGCCGGGAAATAGACACATGTCGCCAAGCGCCGTCCAGGTGGGGCGGTCGACCTCGACCTTCGCGCCCGCGCGGCCAGCCTCGGCGATCGCGGCCCGCGAGATGAATCCGGCGACCTCGAGCAGCGCATGGTCCCGGCCACCAAGCAGCCGACGGCTGACCTCTGGGGCCGTCAGGATCCGCTCGACCTCGGGCTCGGTCAGGGCGTCGAGCACGTCGACGAGGCGCGCCGCGGCGAGCTCGTGGACCTGACGGAGCTGCTCGAGCACGCCCTCGAGCGCGGCGAACAGACGATCCCGGTATTGCTGGTGAACGCGCTGCGCCCCGGCGGAGCCGCGCGACCAGGTGAGCTGCTCGACCAGCCCCGAGGCGTCCACGTCGTTGGTTGTACTGCGCAGCGCGGCCCGGCGCAGCATCGTCGCCCGTTGATCAACGCCAAGCTTCGCGCGCATGTGGGCGAACAGGCGCAACAAGTCAGCACACCAGACGCTTGGGTTGTCGACGCCCTTTGCTCTCGAGTAGCGATGGGCCAGATCCCCGCCGCTGCAGGTTGACTGTTCGGGGCACCCGATGCAGCCGGTTGGCAGCGGCAGACCATCGAACACGATCTCGCGGTGTAGATTGCTGACCTCCGCGACCTCGGCAAACTGATGATGTAGCACGTTGAGTGTCGTGCGAGCGATGGCCGGGGCGCGGCTGCGCAATACGTGGAGGACCTCGATCTCGCCGTTGGTGCCGACCGACACCGCGCGCAACGGTTGATTGCCGATCGCGGCGACCTCGCTCTCGCCACCCAGAATCACGCGGGTCATCTGGCCAAGCAGGCCGATCTTGGTCGCCAGCGGGCCCGATTTCCACCATTCGTCGAAGACCGGGATCATATAGTCGGCACACGGCGTCGGGCCGTGCAGCGCTCGAACGGGGCCAATTGTGTCATGGTCGAACTGCGGAAGCAGGTAGTTGATGGTCGTCGCGCCCAGCTTGATGAAGTGGCGATGGGTGGCGATCGGGTCGGCCCCAAACTGAATCACCGAGAGCAGCTGCAGCGGAACGTTTGCCTCACGCAGCAGCTGCAGACCATGCATCACCCGATCGTAGGAGCCGCGGCCGGCCCGATCGACCCGATAGCGGTCGTGGAGCGGCTGCTGGCCGTCTAGGCTCACGCCAACGCTGACGTGGTGACGGGCCAGCAAGCCGACCCATCGCTCGTCGATGAGGGTGCCGTTGGTCTGCAGGCACAGCTCCACGTCAACGATGCCCTCGAGCGCGTCATGGATCTCGGCGCACCAGTGGTTGAACTGCACGGGCCCCGCGAGGCAGGGCTCACCGCCGTCAAAGGTGATCGACACCGAGGCTTGGCCCGACGCCATGCAGTGGGCGCGAATCCGGGCGAGCGCGGCGCGAAACACCTCATTTGTCATCAGCGCAGGCCGAGATTTCCAGGTGTTGTCGCCCTTGTTGTATACATGGCAATAGGAACAGTTGAGGTTGCAGCGCGACGCGACATCGAGCACGAAGTGGAGGCTGGCATCGGTGCTGAGCATGGCAAAACTGACAGCTGTGCGACGCATCGCCCGTGCTTCGGGTCAATGACATGACGTCATGACATTGAAGCTCGGGCGAGTGTGCTATTTGACCGGGTGAGCGTATCGCGCGCCCGTGGGCGTGTCAAACCTGATCGGTGCGTCAGATCGGCTGGATGGACCGGGTTCCCGCGGCAATTCTTGCTGTTTTCACGTGGCGTCGGAAGCCAGATCATGAAACAACCACGTTCGTGAGCGCGCCCGTCGAGTTCTGGTTCGATTTCATCTCGCCTTACGCCTACCTCGCGTGGCAGCGCATTCATGGGATCGTCGAGGCTCGTGGCCGGGCTGTGGTGTACCGGCCGGTGTTGTTCGCCAGCCTGCTCAATCACTGGGGGCAGCTCGGGCCAGCCGAGATCGCACCCAAGCGGATCTACGCGTTCAAGCAGGTCAGTCGGCGGGCGGCCGCGCTTGGTGTGCCCATGACCCCGCCGCCAAGCCACCCCTTCAACCCGCTGCTGGGGCTTCGGCTCGCGGCGCTGGAGCGGCAAGACTTGCCGACGCCGCGTCGGCGCGCGCTGATCGACGCTCTGTTTGCTGCGGTCTGGGGTGGCGGTCCGGGGATCAGCGATCCGCAGGTCGTTGGCCAGCTGCTGCGCGAGGCGGGGTTTGACGCCCAGGCGTTACAGGCCGCCGCGACCACGGCCGCGCACAAGCAGGCGCTCGTCACCCAGACCCAAGCTGGGGTCAAAGCCGGGGTGTTTGGCATTCCCGCGATGATCGTCGACGGCGAGCTGTTTTGGGGCGAGGACAGCCTCGATGATCTCGCGCGCTTCCTCGACGGCGAGGACCCGCTGGATCCCGAGGCGCTGCAGCAATGGGCGGATCTGCCCGCGTCGGCGTCGCGCACCGCCAAGCGCTGAGGTGGCATGGCTGGCAAGCTACGCAAGATCCTGATCATCGGCGCGACCTCGGCGATCGCCAGTGAGGTCGCGCGAATCTACGCGAGCCAAGGCCACGCCCTGTACCTGCTCGCCCGTGACGCCGAGCGCCTGCGTGAGTTGGTCGTGGAACTCGAGGAGCGAGGCGCGGATCTGCGCGGTCACGCGAGCGGGGATCTCGACGAGCTCGAGCGCAACGGCGAGCGGGTCGCTGCGGCGATTCAGGTGCTAGGCTCGATCGACGTCGCCCTGATCGCCCACGGCTATCTTGGCGACCAACAGCGCTCGGAGTCTTCGCTGGACGAGGCCCTGAAGATCCTCTCCACCAACCTGGCCAGTCCGATCTCGCTGCTGATCCCGCTGGCCAACCACTTTGAAGCGCAGGGGGCAGGGCACCTCGCCGCGATCACCTCGGTCGCGGGCGAGCGCGGGCGGCCACGCAACTTCACCTACGGCGCGGCCAAGGGCGGGCTGAGCCGCTACCTCGAGGGCCAGCGCAGTCGCCTGCGGCCGCGCGGCGTGGTTGTCCACAACATCAAGCTTGGCCCGGTCGACACCCCCATGACCGCCAACCACGCAAAGAATGCTCTGTTCGCCGAAAAGCGTGCAGTGGCCCGAACCATCGTCCGCGCGCTCGAGCGGCGCCGTCACGTGACCTACGTACCGAGGTTTTGGTGGCTGATCATGGCGATCGTTCGGGTGGTCCCCGAGTCACTGTTTCAGCGGCTCGGCTTTCTCTCGGGGCGGTGACTGGGTTTTCGCACGTGTCGGGCCCTTAATTTATGCGCAGAGGGGTGAGGTTTTTTGGCGGGCACGAACGTCGCGATTGGCTTGGGCCCCACCTTGGGAGTGGGTCGAGTGTGATGAAACACCCCGCAAACTATCGACAAATCTGTGTATGGTCGCCCGATGCAACGACCCCGAATCACTCTCCTCGCCCTGCTCGCGCTCGGGTCTTTCGCCTGCAAGTCCGATGACCCCGCCGCGGGTGAGTCTGGTGACAAAAAGGAAGGCGGCACGAAAGACGGCGCGGCGACGCCCGACGCCAATACCCCAACCAAGAAGATCGTCTCGATCCAAGCCGGCGCGCTGTCGACTTGCGCGCTGATGGAGGACGGAACCGTGCGCTGCTGGGGCGCCAACATCGAGGGCCAGCTCGGCGTTGGTAAAGAGGCCGACGACTTGCTCGAGAGCTACACGCCCGTCGAAGTGGTGGGCGTGAGCGGGGCCAAGAAGCTGTGGTCGACCGCCTCGTACTCGTGGGGCGGTGGGCACTCCGACGGCTACACCGACACCAGCTGCGCGCAGAAGGAAGACGGCAGCATGATGTGCTGGGGCCACAACGGGCTGGTGTTTGGCGACGGCGAGTACAAGAACCAACCCACGCCAATGGCCAACGCCGCGCTCGCGAACCTGGTCGAGTACGCGGCCGCGAGCGGGCACGCCTGCGGTGTGTTCCCCGACAAGACCGCGAAGTGCTGGGGCTCGAACGCGTTCGGCGTGGGCGGGGTCGGCACGGACGGCTCGGATCTGAAGACCCCGACGCCGGTCAAGGACTTCACCAACGCCGCCGACGTTGGCTGCGGGCAAAACCACTGCTGCGGGATGAAGGCCGACGGCACGGTGTCTTGCTGGGGCTACGCCTCGAGCGGGCAGCTGGGCAACGGCACGTCGACCAACACCAACGCCCCGGTCCCGGTGACGGGCCTCGCCGACGCGACCCAGCTCGCGGTCGCTACCAACACCAACTGCGCCCTGAAGAAAGACGGGACCGTGGTGTGTTGGGGCCAGGACTTTGGCAACACGCCGGGCCCGGTCGAGGGCGCGACCGACATCACCCAGCTCGACGCCCAGGGCTTCGTGTGTGGCGTCAAGACCGACAAGACGGTGGTGTGCTGGGGCCCGAACAGCTACGGCCAGCTTGGCGACGGCACCCAGGACGATCGCAAGAAGAAGGCTGCGCCGGTCAAGGGGCTGACAGGCGCGGTCCAGGTCGCCGTGGGGGTTCACCACGCGTGCGCGCTGCTCGAGGACAACAGCGTCAAGTGTTGGGGCAAGAACGGCCGCGGTCAGCTGGGCGACGGCTCGCTCACCGATCGCTTCGAGCCGGTCGTGGCGCCGCAAGTGGGGGCCGAGAAGCTGACGCCGCAAGCCGACGCCGATCGTCCGACCGCGCTGCCGACCGACGGCAAGGTCGCCGAGCTCGCTGGGGTGCCCGAGGGGTGCCCGAGCAAGGTGGAGCTGACGGCGACCGTGTCCGGTAAGCCGTTCCCGTTTGTGGTGCGCAACATCGAGGCGAAGTGGGCCTGGCAGAACCTTGGGTACGCGCTGGAGTTCTCGAACTTCGATAAGGACGAGAAGAATCAGTGGACGATGCCGCGGGGGGGACAGGCGCGGATTAAGTTTGGGCTCGAGAAGTGGGTGATCGAGGTCGGGGAGGACGGGAAGGAGAAGCCGGTGCAGAAGCCGGCTGACATGGAGGAGCCGTATAAGACTGGGTTGTTGTCGAACTACCGGGCTACGAATGCTGCGGGGATCTACGATAATCATAAGCAGCGGTTCTTTAATCAGGGGGAGATTCGGGTGACGCATCTTGATGAGAATTGGGTTTGTGGGGAGATTGACCTCAGCCATGATAAGGATGGGCATGCGTTGAAGGGGAAGTTCGCTGCGGCGATTCCTCCGAAGCCTGAGTGAGCTGTTGGTGGGGGTTGGGCTACGCCGAGGCCCGGTGGGCCTCGGCGTTGTTGTGGGACGTGGTTCCGGTCGCCATCAAAACCCGCTCGAAATTCCGGACCGGGAGTCTTTGTAGGAACGCCGACGGGCGCGGTGGCCGAGCCGCTCATCGAGCACGGGCGAGTCGCTAATTCACGCCCATTCTCGGCCTTGATGAGTCAATTGTGTGGCCATGCGCCCGCCCGAACAGCAACCCGTAGCCTCGACACAATTAGCGACCCGCGGGATCGCCTCGAGCAACCCCGCCACAACCAATGTCACAGCCTCAAGACAGCGGACGCTGGGCCACGGTGACCCCCGCGAACCTAAACAACCAGTACGTCCCAGCCGGAAACACCGCCGGTTTCCCATCTCGCCACAACGCCCGCGCTTCCGCGTACTCGCGCTCCCAGTCCCTGTTTCGTTGCAGCTGCGCTAGGCGATGCCACTTCGACGACGCGGCGACCTTCGGGGTGACGGTGAAGCGCTCCTCGTAGCTCACCGCGGGTCGGTTCCAGTCTTGCCGAGCGAGCTTTCGCAACCCCATGAACCGGCGCCCTTTGGCACGAAACTCATCCTGAATCGACAGCTCCTTGGCGCGTACCGCCGCGGTGAGCTTCTCGTAGAGCGCGTCGTCGTCCAGCTCGAGAAAGATCGGCGGGCGCGCCAAGGTCAACGACGCCGTCTCGGGCATCTCGCCGTTGGGATCAAATAGCCCCTCGGGCCGTTTGAAGGTCCGCGTCTCCCCGAATCGCCAGTCCGCCGTTGTGAACCCCGGCCACATCCGGCTCCACTTCACGAGCCCAGCGTCGACTGGGTTCGTGATGGTGTAGACCAAGTCCATCAGGGACTCGTCGTCGTTCGGCCGCTGGGTGTCGCAGGGCCCGTCACTGGACCACACCTTGTCGAAGCGACCACGTCGAACGTTGAACCCGCGGGCCGTCAGGCTGTTGAACAGCCGCTTCCACTCCACGAGGTCCGCGCGCGGATCCGTGAGGTCGACGTGGTAGTGATTCGACATCATGACGGCGGCGTGGATCTGAACGCCGTACTTCTCCGCCGTGTACGCGAGACAGTAGCCAATGAAGTTGTTGATCTCCGCCGGATCGCGGCCAGGGGCGAGGAACAAGCGGCGCTCGAGACACCGCCTGGTGACCTTGTAGCGGCCGTTGGGAAGGATCGGGCGCGCGCGAACCCGCGCATGGGGCCGGTTCTCGGCGCGGGCACGGTTGGCGGCACGGCGGTCAGCGCTGGCGTTTTTACGGGCGGAGGAGATGGCCACGCGAGCTTGTCGGCCCGCGTTCGGCTGGCTTGCTGGTTTTTTTGCGTGGCCTGGAGGCAGGCCAGTTGGCCGTGCTGTGATCGAAAGATCAAAATGAAGACTGTCGGTCCTGGTTCCGGTGATCGAAAGATCAAAATGAAGACTGTCGGTCCTGGTTCCGGTGGCTCAGTAGCCAGCGAGCTCCGCCATCAACTCGCTCCACCGAAACAAGTCGTCTTCGCCAGCGCCGCGCACCCGCTCGAGCGCGGGCGGCTGGGTCGCGCGGCCCTCCTGACAAAAATACTCCGCAACCATCAACTCGGCCGGATCACCACCGCCCGCGATCGCCAGGTACCCATCGATCGCCGCCTGGATCGCGGCTCGTTCTTCGCTCGCATCGCCGCGAGCGGACTCCAGCGCGCCAACCAGTGCGTCTGCCAGAACAAGATAAGGGTCATCCTTCGTCATACATCACCCACGAACCAAGGTTGTCCTACATCACCCACTAACCAAGCCAAGCAAACGCCCGCTCGATCTGCGCCCGCGCACCGGTCTGGATGCAGAGCCCATGCGAGATCACCACGCGGTCAAAGTCCCAACTCAACATCCGATCCCTCGCCGCCCGCGCCGTCTCGCGGTCGCGCACCGACAGTCGCCAGTCACGAGGCGCCCCGCCATCGGGCCCGCCGATCCCATTGAGCCGCTTCAAATTCCGCCAGATCCAATTGTCCGCCTCTGGCGCGTGGTTCTGAAAAATATCCGTGAGGATCAACGTTCGCGACTGCCGGTGAAAGAACACCGCCTCGTTGAGGATCCTCGACCCGCCAAAGATCAGCTGGTCAATGTCCTGGCCCCAACACGCCTCGGCTTGGTCACCCAGCTCTTGATCAAACCGAGTCTGAACCCGCTCGATCAGCCCTGGCCCGGCCCACGCGGTTGCGTAGGGAAACGCGTCAATCCACTCGCGCGCGAACAGGTGATGAAACTTGTTGGGCGCGACAATGTGCCGAACCGGCCCAAGCGACTCGACCGCGACGATCAACTCCACGCTGATCGCAACCGGGGAGTGCAGCCAGATCCCGCCGTCGGCCAGGCGAACCACACACATGCGCGTGTCGAAGGGGATCCCCAGCATGTGGATGCGGTCCCCGTTCACGAGCCACAGCTCGTCGGCAAATTGCTGAAGCGTCATTGCTGGAAGCAGTATAGCGGGGACACTCAGGGCATCGCACCCGCGGCGATCCACTCGCGGACCAGCGCCACCGCGTCATCGTTGAGCAGCACCGGCGCGTTGCGGGGCATGTGCGCCACGATGCCGCCGCCGTCACCCTGTGGCTCGCAGCTGGACATCACCTGGTAGAGCCACGAGCTGTCCGGGTCGCCGGGCTCGACCAGGCTCGCGCCCGGGTTGCCCTGCACCTGGTGCCCAAGCAGCTCTGCCAGCAAGTTTGGGCTCTGCAAGTCGAGCCCGGCGGCCTGGCCGGAGCTGCCGTGGCACGCGTTGAACATGCACGAGGGCTGGAACACCGCGGCTTCGACGTTGGCCAGGGTTGGCGCGAGGCTGGGCTGCACGTTGGGGTTGTGGTCGACGCACGCGGGCACCGGCGGGACGCCCTCGTCGCCGCTGGGTGGCACGTTGAACGGTCCGTTGCGCTCGCTCGCGGTGGGCAGCGTCTGCTGAATGTCCTTGGGGATCCCAAAGAAATTACAGGCGGCCTCGTACTCGAGCACGCCGTCGGTCTGGCCGACCGCCATGCTGCCGCCGTTGACGGTGATGTCCATCAAGATCTCGGTCTCGGCGAGCCCAAGCATCACGCACATCTCTTGGTCGCCGATCCCCCAGCCAACGTTGACGTCGCGCCAATTGTCGTAGCCGCAGGTGAACTTCAGGCCCGTCGCGCCAGCCAGATCCAGGGGCGGATCAAAGGTCTTGCCGTTGGCCTCGCCGTTGAATCCGTTCAGCGAGTGCACGCTGGTGCCGTTGAGCGGGCCGCCGAGCACGGTGAGATCGAAGTAGTCGCCCAGATAGTGGTAATGGGGCAGGACGTAGTGCAGCTTGAGATCCAGCGGCCCGCCGGTCAGGGCTTCATAGTCGCTTGCAAAGTCGTCACAGATACCCGTGAAGTGGCTCTTGGCGTTCGCCGGGATGTCGAGGTCGTAGTAGGTCAGCCGAAACGGCGCGAGCACGATGTCGACGTCGCGCGGGTGGATCAGCTCGAAGCTCATGAACAGGTCGGTGCTGATCGCGGCCGGGCCAACGTTGAGCATGTGGGTGCTGCCGATCACCTTGTAGCGGGCCGGCAGCTTGATCACCGCGCCGGGGCCGGTGCGCTGCTCCTCCACGAACGACTGCGTGGACTGGGCAAACACCACGGTGCCGACCGACGCGGCCCCGAGCTCGTCAAAATTGCGATCGCTACACTTGAAGTAGCCGTCGGGCCCGGCGAACAGGCTCTCGGGGACGACAAACCAATTCGAGTGGTGAAAATAGCCAAGGTTGCTGAGCGTGACCGCTTGCAGGTAGATCGGGTCGTCGTTGTCAACGGTCCACTGCACGCAAGGCTGCACCTCTTCGAAGGGGTCGAGGGTATACTCGCCAAAGCGGTGGGTGATCACCGCGGTCTCGAGCTCCTCGCCGCCGGTGTCCGTACCGGTGTCGGTGTCCGCGCTGGTGTTTGTAGCGGTGTCGGTGCCGGTGTCGCTGCCGGTCCCGGCGAGGGTCTCGCCGGGGGAGGGCTCCTCGCCGCAGCCGAGCTGGGCGAGGCTGACGGCCAGCAAGAGGCTGACGACGAGGGGCGCGGTGGTCGACGAACGCGTGGGTGTCATGGCGATGATCCGCGCGGCCGGGCGCGCGGACCTCTGTAGTTTGTCACGCTGACGCCTCGGCGAGCAATGCGGCGGCCGGCGCCGATCGTGCAGATGCACCGACGCTGGCTGCGCGGGGCGGTTGGGCTCAGCTGCGCAAGAGCGTGGTTCGCCCCAGCTCGGCGCGCGCGAGCTGCTGAACGTGGGCCCACGCCCGCACGGCCGGATCGGGGCTGATGATCACGACCTGCCCCGGGCAGCCGTGCCTGCGCTGGATCCCCTCGGGGTACACATCCCAGCCGGGCGGCCGCGCTGGATCGACGCTGACCAAGATCTCTAGCGCCAAGCCGGCGACGGCGACCCGCCGGCCGGCGCGCTTGGTGTACGCCACGAACACGATGTCGGTCCGGTGGGTCAATGAGGGGTCGCTCGGGTCGACGAAGTCCGTGCGTTCGCTGCGGATCTTCAGCTTGGGCCCAATCGTGGGGCCGCCGGCCCGTGCGCATAGCTCGAAGGCGAGCCGCGGGTCATCGTGAAACAGCGAGACGAGCCCGTCGCGGAGGGTGAGTGAGCGGTTGTCGTTCATGCCCGAGTCGTCGGCCCGGGCACGAGGGGTTTGCAGGGTTTTTCCCCGCGACGCGAAGTTTCTAGAGATCGCCTAGAGATCGAGAGCGGCCGCGTCGAGATCGAAGTCGACCCGCACGCGGTCCTGCAGCCGAATCGCCCCCGCCAGCGCCTTGTACGGCCGGATCCCAAACTCACTCGGCACCAGCGTCACGCTCCCGCGCACGCGGTCCCGCTCGTGCACGGCCACCAGCGACAATGGCTTGCGAACCCCGACGAGCTTCAACACGCCGTCCACCCGAATCCGCGCGCCCACGCCCTTGCCCGCGCTCAGCGAGCCCTGAAACACGATCTTCGGGTGCGCCCGGGTGTTTAGGATCTCGCCACGAATCGTCTCGGCGATCTTCGTGCGATCGCGCGGCCCCAGGCCGTTCGCGTCAAACCGCGTCCCGTTCATCACGCCGTCCACGATGATCGACTGGGCCTCGATCTCGGCCACGACCTCGTCACCGGTCCGCGCGATCGTGAACTGCTGGACCTGCAAGCGCAGATCATGGGCGATCCGCGACAGCAGCCCCGCCTTGAAGGTGAACACTCGAATTCGATGGGTGTCGCGCTCGCTCATCCGTTGCCTCCAAAGATCCCCAGCGCCCGCAGCAACCAGGCTGCGTCGGTGGTCTCGAGCACGGCCGGATCCCCCGGCCGGCCGACCTCGGTCAGCAGCCCGCGGTCGCGGGCCATCGCAAACAACGCGCCGTCGACCGTGCCCGACAGCCGCGTGGCGATCAGCAGACACGCGCGATGCTGGACCCGCTCGAGCTTGGCCGGGGCGCCGCGCCAGTGGTCGAGCTCGCGGGCGAGCGAGCGGCGGAGATCCACGTCGAGCTTGGACGCCGTCAACCCGCGCGCGGCCAGGGTGTCGACCAGCCCGCGGGCGGCGTCGGTGGTTGGCTCGTGGCGCGGCTTGACCAGGCTGGTCAGCGCGTCGAGCAGGTCCGGCACGCCGATCGGATCATCGTCGAACACGATCGCCATGCCCGTTGCGAGCGCGGCCGCAGCATAGGCGAGTCGATACTTGCGCTCGGCCTCGGGCACGTCGACGAGCTGCTCGGTCACGACGATCGTCGGCTTGCTCAGGTTGCGCAGCCCGATCCCGGCGGCCGGATTTTGCTCGGTCACCGCGATCGCAAACTCCACACCCAAGGCGGCGCGCCACGGGTTGATGATGCGGTCGGCGTGGCGAACGGCGAGCCGCTCTTTCGCCGTTCGCGGCGCCCGGGTGCCGCCAAGCTTGCCGCGCAGACCGGCCAGCGGCTCGCGCAGGGTCAGCAACACTTCGCGCAGCGCCCCGCGCCATTCGAGGGGGACCCAGCTGTCTTCTTGGGCCGGCGCGCGGGGTAGATCGGCCTGGGGCAGGCGCGTGGTCAGAACCGGGACCGGGCCGCTCGGGGCCATGAACGCGGCGATCTGATACAGGTGCCGGGCCAGCTCCATGCGCCTGAACGCCTCGTTGAGCCGGGCCAGGCCAAGCGCGAGCCCGGCTTGCAAGGGTTGGCCGGCCGCCCACGCGCCGAGCTCGTCGAGCAATTCTTCGGTGCCGCCACACAGCGCGGCGGCGGCCGAGAGCAGGGCGTCGAGCCGCGGGAGCGGTCCCTCGGTGGCGATCTGATCGAGCATCCGGGCGGACACGGGCCACAAGATCCGCTGGCGAACGCCGCGATCGTGGCGGTCGGCGATCGACCGGGCCAAGGTCCGCTTGCCGCGGGCGAAGGCCTCGGTCAGCGCGGCGTAGATCAGCGCCTCGTGCTCGTCACCTTCGATCGCGCGCAGCTCGATCGCCAGCTCCAGCACGCGCTCCCAGTCGCCCTGGTGAAACGCCAAGGGCATGAGCACGGCGCGAGCTTCGGTGCTCTCGATCGAGACCGCCCGCGCGCGCTCGAGCAGCCGGCGCGCGGCGGTCAGCGACTCGCGGCCCTCGGCGCCGTGGTCGAGGTGGACCTGCGCGGCGCGGGTCAGCCAGTGGGCTTGCTCGCGGGTCTCGATCGTGAGGTTGGCGAGCTGCTCGAGCGCGCGGGCGAGCGCGGTCCAGTCTTCGGCCTGCTCGAGCAGCTCGGCGTAGAGCTTGGTCAGCGGCTGATCCGAGGGCTTGTCGAGCAGCGCGGTGCGGCAGGTCGCGCGCGCGTCTTGGAGGTTGCCGATCGCCCGCTGGGCCCGGGCGAGCTCCAGCGCGACGTCTGCGGCGCGATCGGGCCAGTGGCGGCGACACAGCTCGAGCCGCTCTTCGAGCAGCGGGATCCGATCGTGGGTCCGGGCGGCGCTGTCGAGCAGGCCGTCGAGCAAGCTCAGCGCCTGCAAGCGCAGCTCGACCGAGGCCTCGCCCGCGAGCAATTGCCGAAGCACGCTCTGGGCTTGCTCGCGTCGCTCGAGTCGCAGGGCGGCCTCGGCCAGGCGCAGGGTCAACAGCGGCGGGCGCTGGCGTGGGGCCAGCAACGACAGCTCGTCGCAGATCGTCGCGTCGACCTCTCGCTCGTCCGAGGCCCCCGCGATCTCACCCAGCAGCTCGGTCGCGGGCGCGTGGGTGGGCGCGCGATCGAGGGCCCGGCGGACGATCGCCACGGCCAGCTTGGGATCGCGCAGACCCGACCACGCGAACCGGGCGGCCGAGCTCAGCAAGGTCGCGGCCTCGCTCGCGTCGGCGCTGCGGCTGGCCAGATCTTCATAGAGCTGCACGACCTTGGCGTAGTCGCCCGTCTCGGCGAACACGTCGCGCAGGGCCTCGAGCGCGGCCTCGCGGGCCGGACCGCGCTCGCCGTCGAGCAAGGTGTGGGCCAGCTCGAGCTGACCGCGGGTGACCTCTTCGAGATCCGCATGATCCTCCAGGGCCCGGGCCGTCTCGCGCAGGCGCGAGTACACGTGCAGGCGCTCGATCGGGTCGCTGCTGGCGTCGAGCTTGTTGTGCAGCGACTTGCGGCGCTTGCGAAGATCGAACTCGCCTTGATCGATCTGCACGATCTGCTCGAGCGCGCGGTGGACCAGCTTGCGCAGCTCGTCGCTGAGATCCGGGAGCTCGGTCGCGGCCCGGGCTGCCGCCTCGGCCGGCTCGAGGGTGTCGTTGCGCAGGTGCAGCTCGCTGGCGACGATCAACAGGCGGGCCCGGGCGGCGTCGTCGAACACCTCGCCAAGCTCGGGGCGACCGGGGCTGCGCGAGAACTGCTCGAGCCGCGCGGCGGCCTCGCCTGGATCGGGCAGGCGCGCGGCCAGGGTGCTGGCCCGCTTGCTGACCACGACGTCGGTCGGGGCTTGCTGCAGCGCGGCGCCAAGGTTGCGAACCGAGCTCTGCGCGTCGCTCAGGCGATCGAGGTAGGTCTCGGCCAGATCGAGGTGGGTCAGGGCCCGGCGTGGACCCGGGGGCAGCTCGCGGATCGCCAAGAAGTGCATGTGCGCGACGATCGACCACTCACTGCGCGCGCCGGCCAGCTCCAGCAGGATCTGGCGGGCCTGGGCATGCATCGCGTCGGCGCCAACGGCCTCGAGCAGCAGCGCGCGGGCCCGCTCGCCGGCCTCGGACATCGGGTCGTCACGAAACTCGCGGGCGAGCAGCATCGCCTGGCGGTAGCCAACCTCGGCGCGGAGCATGCTGGAAAGCGACAGCCCGGCGAGGCGCTCGAGGACCAGGGCCTCGTCGAGCTTGCGATCAACCCGGTCGTACAGGCGCGCGAGCTCGAGCAGCGCGCGCTGGGACTGCGGCGCCCGCTCGAGCGCGCGCTTGAGGGTGAGCTCGGCCTCGTCGGCGCGGTCTAGCTCGATCAGCGCGCGCGCGGCCGCGGCTGCGTCGTCGGCTGCACGATCATGGGCGATGTCAGCGCTGAGCGCGGCCTGGGTCAGGGGCTCGATCGCCTCTTCCAAGCGACCCTGGCGAGACAACAGCCGGCCAAGCCCCTCGAGCGCGCTGGCCAGGTTGGGGACCATGCCCAGCGCCTCGCGATAGCGCCGCTCGGCCTCGGCCTCGTGATCGTCGTGGGGCGCGAGCAGATCCGCGAGCAGAGCCAGCAGCGCGGGCCGGTACTCCTCGCGCAGCTCGGGCAGCCGCATCAGCAGGCGGTTGCGAACGTTGACGACCGAGTCGGTGCCGCCCAGCAGCACCCGCGCGCGGGCGCCCGCCGTCGGGTTGTCGAAGGGGTTGGCCAGGTACGCGTCCAGGAAGAAGCGAGCGGCCTCATGCGGTCGGCGCAGCGGCCCTTCGAGTAGCTCGCCGATCCGAAAGTCAGCCTCGGCCTTGCGATCCCAGTCGCCGAGCTGCGCGAGCTTGCGCGAGCGAACGGTGAGGATGCGGACCAGGTCGTCGTAGCGCTGCTGGGCGCGGTACCAGCGGGCCAAGGTTGCGAGGCCCTCGTCCGGCAGCGCGTCGAGCTGCTCGAGCCGGACGTAGACGGCGGCCGTGCGCTCGCCGTCGTCAACGTGATCCCGCAGCGCGCGAGCGAGGCGTTGGATCAAAGCCAGCCGCGGGTTGGCGCTGACCGGGGCGTTGGGGAAGCGCTGGCGGGGATCCACGTCGCCCGTCAGCTCGGCGCGCAGCTCTTGCTCGAGGTGGGCGATGAGCTCGGAGAACCGACCTTGCTGCTCCAGGCAGGCGACGATCTGCAGGTGCAGGCGATCGCCGAGCCGCGCCCAGGCCCGACGTGCGACGGCGAGCGTGACCGGGCCGTCCGAGTCGTCGGCCGGCCGCACGGGGGCAGCGGGGTACACGGCGGGCGCGGGATGATCGGGGGCCGAGCTGTGGTTGAGCGCCTCGGGCAGGACGATCCGATCGAAGAGCGCGTCAGCGTCCAGATCACCCTGATCGTCGTACTGATCTTCAACGAGGTCGCCCAGCGCCGCGCGAGCGCTGGCGAAGGTCGTCAGCTCGGCGCGCAGCTCGGGGCTGTCATCGAGCTGCTTGGCGAGGCGATCGACGCCAAGGCCATCGAGGTTCTCCAGCGCGAGCCGCAGGGCCTTCTCTGCCCGCGAGGGATCATCGAGGCGCTCGCGCTGGATCGAGGCGATCCGCTCGAGCGTCAGCACGCGCTCGAGGCCCTGACGCCGGGGGTACTCGCGCTCGAGCAAGGTCACCAAGGGCTGCCAGCGCTGGCGTTGCTCGTAGAGCTCGGCGAGCACGGCGACGGTGCGATGCCGGCCGGGCGCCTCGGTGGTCACGGCTTCGAGGTCACCGATCGCCTCTTCGAGCCGGCCCAGCGAGTCGATCAGCAGCCGCGCCCGCTCTTCCAGAGCTTCGACCCGCGCGCTGCCAGCGGTGCGGTTGGCGATCGCGGCGAGCATGCGGACCTGGTGCTCGGGATCCCCAGCGAGCTGCTCGAGCTCGCGCAGGCGATCGCGGGTCCGGGCGTCGTCGGGCACCCGACCCAGGATCTTGCGAAGCAGCCGCTCGGCGAGGGGGTGCTCGCCGGTCGCGAGCGCAGCGTCGGCGGCCCGGTGGCCCAAGGCCGCGAACGCGACCGCGCCCATCGGCACGTGCTCGAGCACCCGCGCGCTCAGATCGATCGCGCGATCGAGCTGCGGCTGCGCGTAGTAGTGATCGAGCAGCGGCAGCATCAAGTCGGGATCTTCTGGCGCGTGCTCGAGCGCGCGCTCGAGGTGGCCGATCGCGGCGTCGGGATCACCCAGGATGTCTGCGCACAGGTGGGCGAGGTGCTTGAGATCGGCGACCTGGCGGTTGGGATCGTCGTCGCGGGCGACCCGGTACTCGAGCAGCTCGAGCGCGCGGGTCCAGTGGTTGTTGTCTTCGAGCGCGCCGAGCAGCGCCAAGAACAGGTCGTTGTTGCCGACCTCGACCCGCGCGCGATGGCTGAGCAGGGCCGCGCCGTCGCGCCGATCGAACAGCTTGGCGAACCCGACCCACAGCCGCGCGCGCTGACGATCGTCGCCAAGTCGGCCGCCCAAGCGGGTGGCGAGCTCGTCGACGACCGCGTCGGCCCGGGCCAAGCGGGTCTGGCGATCGAGGGCCGAGAGCTCGTCCTCGAGCGGCCCGAGCACCAGCGCGTGAAGCTCGGCGCTGTCGGGGTGGCGGATCAGCGCGAGGTCGCGCAGCTGCTCGACGCGGGGGCCGAGCTCGCCCGCGCCCTGATCCACGGCCCGCTGGCCCAGCTCGATCAACATCGCGAGGAGCCCGGGATCGTCGCGCTCGAGCGCGAGCTTCTCGATCGCGGGCCAGTGGGTCGTGACGGCGGGTGGCGGGGGCGCGGCCTGACGCTGCTGCGCATCCAGCCCCGGATCCAGCTCGGTTGGGCGCGGGCCGTCGTCGAGCATCGACTCCAGGGTCCCAAGCAGCACGTCGAAGTAGCTGGGCGTCGCGCTGCGGGCCAGCTCCAAGGTCGCGCTGCGCAGCCGCATCGCAACCGCCGGCTCGGCCCGCGACGCGAGCATGATCAGGCGTCGGCCGGTGTCGTCGTGATCTTGGTCGAGCATCCGCAGCAGTCGCTCGACGAGCACCAAGGTCAGCTCGTCCGAGCTGCTGTCGAGCAGCTCCTCGTCGATCTCGGTCAGCTCGTCCTCGACGCGGCCGAGCTTGCGGATCGCCCACTCGCGCAGATCCAGGAGCTCGGGCGAGCTCGCGCGATCGGGGGACATGCGGTCGAGCTGGGTCAGCAGGCGGGTCGCGTCCTCGAGCTCGACGGCCGTGAACGCGAGCTCGGTAGCGAGGCGATCGCGGGTCTCGTCGGCGCGCGGGCTGTCGGGCGACTGCGGAGCGCCTGGGCTCGTGGGGTGCTCCGAGACCTCGGAGATCGCCGCGATCGCAGCGTCGAGCGCGTCGGCGTAGCGGGCCTGGGCACCCGTAGCGAGGCACAGATCCTTGAGGGCCGAGAGCAACAAATTATCGTCGGGGTCGGCGAGTAGCGCGGTCTCGACCAGGCTCAGACCCTCGTCGGTGCGCCCCAGTCCAAGCGCGAGCAAGCTGGCTTCGGTCCGCAGATCCCCGGCCGCCAGCGTGTCGCCGTGCGCGGCCCGGAGCTCGGCGCGGGCTTGGGCCTCGCGCTCGCGGGCCTGGGTCAGGGCCTCGCGTTGCTGCGGGGAGTAGCGCTGCGCCTCGCTGCTGCGATCGGTGCCGATCAGCTCTGCCGAGTCGGTTGCGACCATCGCCAGCCACGCCCCCGCGACGTCGCGGTGCAGCGCCGAGCCTGGCTCCACCGCTGCGGCGGCGCGCTCGAACGCGCTGATCGCCGCGGCGAGCGACTCGGGCTCGAGCCCCTCGTCGGTGCCGCGCCGGGCCGCCAGCAGCCCGTGGGCACGCGCGAGCTCGAGCTCGAGCGCGGCCCGCTGACCCACGCGATCCGGCTGCTCAATCAGAGACTCGAGCGCGCGTACGTGCAGCGTGGGGTCGTCGCTCGCGAGCGCGAGGTCGCGGAGCAGCTCGAGCGCGTGGTGATCTCCAAGCCGGGTCGCGAGGGCCCGGTCGAGCAGCGCGCGGGCCCGCTCGAACTCGCCGGCCTCGATCGCGAGGCTCGCAAGCCGGATCGCCGGCGTGAAGAAGCGATCGTCCTCGGCCGGCAGCAGCTGACCGACGCGCCGCCACAGCTCGCTGGCCTCGTCGCTGCGACCCGCACGATCGTGGGCGGCGGCGAGCTCGAGCATCGCGTCGAGATCGTCGGGCACGAAGGTCAACAGCTCGGTCCACAGTGGGGCCAGCGCGTCGGGATCCTCGAGGGTCGCCCGGCGCAGCTCGATCAGCTTGCGCAGGGCCTCGGCGCCGCGGACCCGGGCCTGCGCGCGCATGCTGGGGTTGGCGTGCTGGCTGGCCAGGGCGATCCGGGTCTGCTCGATCCGGGTCCGCAGCAACGCCTCGAGCCGCTCGTCGGCGCCGAACGCCTCGAGCGCTCGCTCGAGCCGGCTCGCGAGCTCGTCGCTTGGCCGCAGCGCGTGGGCGTCGGCGAGCGCCTCGATCTTGCGGCGCTCGTCGCCGTGCTCGGCCAGGCGCAGCAGCCACGCCACGCGGCGCTCGGGGTGCTCGCGGGACTCGGCGGCGACGGTCGCGGCCAGCTCGGCGGCGAGGTCTCGCTCGCCCAGCGCGACGACCAGCTCGAAGCGCTGCTCGGCGATCTCGATCCGGCGCGGATCTTCGGCGCGGCTCGACTCGAACGCGCGCCGATACAGCTCCGCGGCCCGGGTCCGCGAGTCGACGCTGACCAGCAGCTCGGCGCAGCGTCGGGCCAGCGCGACCTCGTCCAGGCGTTGGTTCCACGCGCGCTGATCCACGCCAAGGTGCTCGGCGATCACCTGCATCAAGGCGTCGAGCTGCGGGCGGTTGACCAGGGGCAAGAGCTGCTCGAGCGCGGCGTCGGCCCGGCCTGCGCGGGCCAGCATCTCGCCGTAGCGATACTGCAGCACGTCGCGCAGCCAGCCTTCGCCGGCGACCTCGAGCGCGTCGGCGAAGGCCTCGGCGGCGGCCTGAAACTCGCGCAGGTTGGCTCGGCGCACGCCGATCTCGATCCGTGCGCGTCGGCGCGTGACGTCGTCACCGGCGGCGCCGGCTTCGTCGGCGAGCTCCGCGAGCTCGTTCAGGTCCACGTTGTGGTGGCGCTCGTCAGCCCACAGCAATAGATCGACGACGTCGGCCCAGCACGCGCGCGCGCGCAGCAACCCCAGCAGCGCGGCGTAGGTGGTGGGCGCGTCGACGTGGGCCTCGATGCGCTCGCGCAGCGCGATCGCGATGAAGGTTGGCAGCATCGGGGTCTGCTCGCTGGCGAGCTCGACCTCGATCAGGGTCATGGCGCTCGACCACAGCTCGGCCAGCGCGGCGCCGCCTAGCTCGAGGTCGCGGGCGAGCGCGTCGAGGCTGGCGAACTCGCGCTCGAGGATGAGCTCGAGCTCGTCGCTGCTTGGCGCCGCGAGGGTGGGATCCGGTCGCAGCCCGTGGAGCTCGAGCGCCGCCGCGTCGTCACCCGCGACCAGCCCCAGCGCCGCCAACCATGCCCGGCGCAGCAGCTGCGCGTGCAGCTCCGGATCGCCGGGGGCGATCCGAGCGGCGGCCGCCGCCAGACGATCGGCGCGGTTGCCATAGGCCACGCCGCCGTCGCGCTCGGCCGAGATCGCGATGCGCAAGAGCTCGAGGATCGACTCGAGATCCCGGGTCTCGAGCGCGAGGGTCTCGACGCCGGCCCACCACGCGGCCACGGCCTTGACCGAGTCGCGCTCGAGCGTCGCGTGCAGGGCCCGGAGCGCGACGCCGAGCTGCTCGGGGGCGTACTCGCGAGCCACGCGAAGGGCCGTGCGTGCCAGCGAGCGCGACAGCTCGGGCTCGGCCTCGGGGCGCGAACCCAGCGCGAGCAAGCGCGTCGCGGTTGGCTCGCCCGCGTCGCCGTGCAGGCGCAGGACCCGGGTCACGATCGCCTGGAGTCGCTCCGACGGGGCGCCGATCGGCATCGCCAAGATCCGTTGATCGAGGCGCGCGAGCTCGTCATCGACGTTGCCGAGCCCCCGCACGGCCCAGTCGCGCAGCTCGAGCAGCTCGGGTCGCTCCGAGACCTCGTCGGGCAACGACTCGAGCGCGGCGATGCAGGCGTGCGGGTCGTCGATCGCTCGGGCCGCGCGGGCGAGCTTCTCGCCAAGCCGCACGCGGGTCGGCTCGTCGTCTTGGGCGACGCCCTCGAGCAGCTCGGCGAGCGAGCGGACGAACCGGGCCTGCTCGCCCGCGACCGCACACAGCTCTTCGAACGTCGCGAGCAAGTCAGCGTCTCCGGGGTGATGGCGCAGGCCCAGGCGGAGCAGCTCGATCGCCTCGCCGCGCAGCTCGAGCCGCTCGGCGAGCAGCTCGGCCTCGGCCGAGTAGGCGCGCGCGGGCAAGCGATCACCCAGCGCGAGGCGCAGCTGCGCGCGGGCTTCGGCCTCACCCCGCGCCTGGATCTTGGCCTCGTCTTCGCGCAGCAGCACCCGCGTCGCGTCGCGGGTCGCGAGGCGCAGCCACTGCCGCGCGGCCTCGATGTGATCTTCTGAGCCAGGCTCGGACGCCTCGGCCGCGGCGCGGATCTGGGCCAGCGCGCGCTCGGGTTGTTTGAGCCGCTCGTAGGCGCGGGCGCGCTCGCGCAGCAGGGCGGCGCGGCTGTGCACGAGGTCGGGCTCGCCGGTTGGATCGGCGGGCGTCGGGGCGCCCAGCTCGGGGCCCAGCGCAGGGTCGAGCTCGAGCAGGGTCTCGCTGGTCGAGAGCACCAGCTCGGGCAAGTCGAGACCGCGGCCGACCTCGAGCAACAGCGCGAGCCCGTGGGGATGCTTGGGCTCGATCACCAGCGCGCGCTGCAGCCATCCGCGGGCCTGATCGAGCTCGCCCGCGTCGATTGCGATTCGGGCGAGCGCGCGGGCGGGCGCGAGGAACCGACGATCTTCAGCCGGCAGGCGCTGGGCGAGGGCGCGCCAGTGGACGGCGGCGGCCTCGCGATCTCCCTCGAGGATCCGCAGCTCCGCCAGCTCGAGCCGAGCCTCCAACCGATCGGGGGCGAGTCGCAGCAGCTGCTCGAGCAGCTCGGCCCGCTCGCGCAGCTGCTCGCGGCCATCGCTGCTGGGGTGGGCCGTCGCGTGCTCGCGCAGCAGCACCAACAGGCGCTCGAGCTGCGCGACCGTCTTGGCCCGATCGCCGCTGCGCAGACCGCTGGCGATCCGGCGGCGCATGAGCTGCTCGAGGGCTTCGAGCCGCTGCTCGCCGGCGTCCGTCAGCGCGCGCAGGCTGACTTCGTAGAGATCCGCGAGTCGAGCGTCGTCGGGCGCGAGGCTGTGCGCGTGGGCGTACAAGCGGGCGCGCTCGGCTTCGGTGGCGGCCAGGCGGGCGGCCCGCTCGAGCCAGGGCAGCGGATCCAGGTTGGGTTTTTGCGGGCTGGGTTCACCGGCTTTGTCCGCGTCAGCGGGGCCGGTGCCCGACTCGGTCTTGGCGTCGGGCGACGCGCTCGCGGCCAGCTCCGCCTCGATCGAGTCGGCGACCTCGCGGGCCAGCGTCGCCGCTTGCGAGGTCCACTGCGGGTCACCGTCTTCGCCGCCGCCCAGCACCAACAGCAGCTCGAACAGGCGCTCGGCCACGCCCACGCGCGCGCGGATCTTGGTCAGCGAGTCGTAGGCAAGACGCAGCAGCTCGGTGGCTTGCTCGTGGGCCTCGAGCTCGATCGCCAGCAGCGCGCAGCGACGGGCCAGCGGTCCAAGCTCGACCCCGGCGCGGTCGTGTTGCTCGCGCTCGACCAGCCCAAACAGCTGCGCGAACGCGGCCTGGGTGTGTCCGGCTCGCTCGAGCGCGCGGCCGTAGTGGTACTGGGTCGCGGGGTCGTCACCATCGAGGGCGAGCGCGCGGCCAAGCTGCACGCACGCGCGCTCGAGCGCGGTGTCCTCGGCCAGGCCGCTGCCCTCGCGCTCGCCGGCCAGCACCCGACCAAACAGCGCCATCCCGGCCCGGCGTCGGGCGGCGGCCTCGGCCATTGGATCTTCGCCAGCGCCCGCGTCCTCGGCCAGCTCCAGCCATTGCTCGGCGTCGGCGTCGACGCTGGCCAGCAGCGCGAGCAGCTCGGTGAACGCCCCGAGCTTGCGCAGCGCCTCGCGCAGCGGCGCGTAGATCGCTGACTCGCCCGCGTGGTAACCGGCCAAGTCCCGCAAGAATTTACGCCGCGGCGTGCGGGGCGAGCCGCCAAAGCCGATCTCTTGGTACACGCCCGAGTCGCCCGCGCCTAGATCGTTGGGGTCGTCCGAGAGCGTGGCCGCGAGCCCCAGGTACAGGCGCGCGCGTCCGCGGGGATCCATGCGGTGTCCATCGGCGAGTCGCTCGACCCGCTCGAGCGCGACCCCGGGATCGCCACCGCTGCGATCGCGGGCGAGCACGTGCAGCGCGGCGTGATCGGGGAAGTCGACGGTCGCGCGATCGAGCAGGGTCTCGCCGAGCTCGGCGAAGCCCGGCATCGCTGCCTCGGCGGCGGCGTCGGCCACATGAATCAGCTGAATCAGCTGCTCGAGGATCCGCCGATCCCGGCCGGCGTGAGCCAGGCCCGCCGCTGCCAACTGCTGCCAGCCGCGGCGGACCGCGCCGATCCGGGCGCGCGCCGACTGTTCGTCGGGGACCAGCTCGACGAGCAGCTGCGGATCTTTGATGAGCTCGATCAGCGGGCCGATCGCTCGCACGCCCAACCCCACCCGATCCGGGGCGTGCTCGAGCAGCAATTCCAGGGCCGACTCGAGCAGCCACACCCGCGTGCGTGGGCCCGGCTGCGCGTCGCCGGCAGCGTTGGCGAGCTCGAGTAGCCGCGTCGCGCAAGCCTCGGCGTCGTGCTCGAGCACCCGCATGAGCCGCTCGAGCACGACCGGGTCTCCGGGGCCCTCGTCGCCCGCGGTGCGCAGCTTCGCGTCGAGCTCGGCGAGCTCGTCTTCAACCCGATCGAGCTTGCGCAGCGCCCAGACCCGGAGGTCCAGCAGCTGCGGCTCGGCGGCCGCCTGACCCGAGAGTCGCTCGAGCGCGTCGAGGGTCGTGCGCGCGGCCTCGGCTGCGCGCCCAGCCAGCGCGAGCTCGCGGCCCAGCTCGTCGCGCGAGGGGCCCGGCTCGATGCTGTCGACCACGCGCCGGAGGCTGCGAAGCCCTCGCTCGCCAAGGTTGGTTCGCGGCGCAGGCGGCTCGCGCCGAACGGGGGTGTCGGCGTCGCCGGCCAGCGGCGGCGCGGTGAACTCGAGCGGCCGTGAGCTTGGATCGAGATCGAGCTCGAGCAGGCGGGCGCGCAGCTGCGGTTGGGCGGGCGCGGCGATCAGCAGGCGCTCGAGCAGGTCTGCGCCAGCCTCGAGCTCGCCGACCGCGAGCAGCAAGTCCAGCTCGCGCAGCGATTGTTCGAGCTCGAGCTCGGCGCCCAGGGCCCGGCGCAGCTCCGCTCGCGCCGCCAGCTCGCGCCGGGCTTTGGCCAGGGCCGTGGCGTCATCGTCTTGCCGATCGTCGTTGGTATCGTTGGTGTCGAGGCCCGGGTGCTCGAGCAGCGCGAGCCAGCGGTCCACCAGCTCCCGATGCAGCTCGCTGCGCACCTCGACCAACGCGACCGCGTGTTCGATCGCGTCGATCGCAGCCGCGGGCGCGTGAAGTAGCGCCTGCGCCCGAGCGACGTCGGCGTGGAGCTCGGCCTGGCGTTGACGCGGGAGCTTGCGGCCCTCGGGACCCAGCAGCGCGCGGGCGGCTGCCAACACCAGCGCGGGCGCATCGAGGGCGCAGGCGACTTCATGGCGGCGCTCGAGGGTGTCGAGATCGTCGGGTCGCAGGGCCAGGGCGCGCTCGAGCAAGCGGTGGGCGTCGTCGAATTCTCGCGTGGCGACGCGCTGCTCGGCGAGGTGTCGCGCGACCTCGAACAGGCGCGGATCATCGTCGGCCAGGAGCGGCTCGGCGCGGGCCCACAGCGCGAGCGCGTCGGGGCTGGCCGGGTTGGACGCCCGGTTGCGGTGGTGCTCGGCCGCGACGGTCATCAGCGCGGTTACGTGGGTGGGATCGAGGATCAGCAGCTCCTCGTAGAGCGCAATGATCTCGCCGTGGCGACGCGGGGTCGTCGGGACGATCGTGCGCTCGCTGTCGTCGAACTCCGCGCTGGGATCCAGCTCTTCGTGAGGCTCGGTCTTCAGCAGCTCGAGCAACGCCGTGATCGCGCCGATCCACGCGGCCCGCAGCTCCGGGTCGAGCGCGGCCTGATCCAGTCCAGGGCCGCCGTCCGCGAGCGGGCCAGAGCCCTCGCCCGAGCCAAGGCCACTGGCGGCCATGTAGCGACCCAGCCGCTCGCGCAGCAGCAGCTCGAGCGCGCCGTGATCCCCGATCGCCCGCAGCTCGACCTCGAGCGCGTCGACGAGGGCGTCGTCGTGGCGGGCGAGCTCGCGGGCGCGGGTCAACAGCTCGACCTTGCGGCCGCCGTCGGCCAAGCTCGCCGCGCGCCGCAGCCAGCGAACGCTGGACTGCCGATCTTCGAGCTCCGAGGCGCGCGCGCTGGCCAGGGCCACCGCGGCGTCGCGGTCGTTGGTCGCAAGCAGCACGGTGTAGAGCGACTCGGTCGCGTACTCGCGCCACTCGTCGCTGGCGCGGGTGTGGGCGACGTTGAGCAGCTCGACCGCGCGCGCATACTCCCCGAGATCGCTGGCCAGCTCGCCGCAGCGCAGGGCGAGCTCGGCAAGCTCGACGCCGGTCGCCGACCACTGCTCGCGCTCCCACAGGACCACCAGACTGTCGAACGCCGCGCGGGTCTGGCCCAGGCGGGTCAGCGCCAGCCCAAGCCGCCAGCGCAGGCTTGCGTGGTCGGGCTCGAGCTCCAACGCCCGACGCAGCTGGGTGACCGAACGCTCGGCCAGCACAGGGTCGATCTCGGTCAGCCCGACCGCCGGCCCATCCGCCGGGCCATCCGACGGGCCATCGAGCAGCTTGGCCGCCCGCCCCAGCAGCTCGCCCGCGCGCTCGCGGGCGCGGACTTCGCTGTGGACGTCGGCGTCGTCGGCCGCGGCGTCGGCCAGCGCCAGCCAGGCTTGGGGATCTTCGCCGGGCGGCTGCCCGAGCTCGGCGGCCTTCGACAGCAGGCCAAGCAGCTCGGGCCAGCGGCGGCGGGACTCGAGCTTGCGCAGCAGCGCCGTGAACCGATCGTGATCGCCGATCTGGGCCTCGGCCCGCTCGCGCAACATCGTGGCCGCGGCCTGCTCGTCTAGCTCGGTCACGACCAGCGTAGCGAGGCCGTCGAGCAGCGTCGCGGCGACCTCGGCGTCGAGCTCTCGCCGGGTGATCAGCAGCTCGAGCCACTCGGCGCACAGCGTGACGATCGTCGCCCGCCCGCGCTCGCCCTCGCGCAGCAGCACCTCGCCCGAGGTCCGGGCCCAGACGCCGCGCAGCAGCCGGGTGTCGTCGGGGTGGTTCGGCAGCTGCTCGGCCAGCAGCGCGTCCGCGAGCGCGCCGAGCTTGGGGTGGTTGGTGTCGGTTGCGAGCTCGACCAGACTGGCGAGCGGTCGCAGCCCGGCGCCAAGCTCCACGCCTTCGCGCACGGCCAGCTCGACCAGCGGCCAGCGCTCGACGACCCGCTCGGCGCCGCCGTGCCGGGCCAGGCCACGCAGCGCTTCGATCCCAAGCTCGAGCAGCGCACGATCTCCGCGCGCGTCTTGATCTTGCAGCCGCGGCTCGAGCAGCGTGACCGCGGCGTCAGCCAGGGCCGCCGCGACGTCGCGCTCGGCTTGCTCGCCCAGCTCGAGCAAGCGCGCGGCCGTCCGCTCGAGCTCGGCGTCGAACAGCCCCAGCAGCCGCTCGACCAGCGCCCCGCGGCGCTCGGCCGTGAGCCCGCCGCTGGCGAGCCGGGACTCGACGCTGCCGATCTCTTCTTGGACGCGGCCGAGCTTGCGGATCGCCCACTCGCGCAGGCGCGCGAGCTCACCTTGCTCGACACGCTCGGGCTCGAGCTGATCGAGGGCGAACGCGACGCTGGCTGGATCATTGAGGTGGGTGCCAACCTCGACGAGCAGCTCGGCCGCGCGGGTGCGGCCCGGGCCGTGGTGCAGCTCCTTGAGCAACCCTCGCAAGATCCGTTGGCCACGCTGGGCCAGCTCGAAGTCGTGCTCGCGCGCGCTGAGCAGGGCGGCGAGCCGCGCGAGCAGCTCGGGCGCAGCCTCGCGGCGGCTCAGCGCCCACTCCAGCCGCTCGAGCGCGGCGAGCGGTCGATCGAGGTGTTGATCGAGCAGCTCGATCTCTTCGATCAGCTCGGCGGTGGCCAGGTCATCGCCGAGCGTCTCGCGCAGCACGGCGCGGGCGTGTGCCTGTTGTTCGTGGTCGGCGAGCGCGAGCGCCAGCGCCAACCACCGGCGCGTGGCCGAGCTGCGATCTTGCTGGCGCTCGCGGCTGGGCTGCAGCAGCTCGGCGGCGGCGTAGTGCTGGATCGCCTGGGCCGCAGATGTTGGATCGCCGTCGCGCTCGAACAGCCGGTCGAGCGCGGCGGCCCGCGCGAGCTCGAGCTCGGCCCGCGCTTGATCGTCGAGCGCGGCCGGGGTGTCGCCACCGTGATCCGTGTCTGGATCTCGATCTAAGTCCCTGACCCGATCTGCAATCGCCAAGCGCTCGCCAAGCGCCTCGGCTGCCAGGCTTGGATCATCGAGCACGCCAGCGATCTCACCGAGCAACACCAGCGCCTCGGGATCGTTGGGCCGCAGCGCGCGGGCGCGTTCGGCCAGCGCGCGGGCTTGGCGTGGCTCGCCGGTGTCGAGGGCGTCGCGGGCCAGCTCGAGCGCGGGCCGATGAAAGCGCGGGTCCCCAGGCTCGAGCAGCGCGTCGGCGACCGCCCACAGCTGCCGGGCCTCGGCCAGATCGCCCCCGGCAAAGCGCAGGCGCCCAAGCGTGAGCATCGCGTGGGTGTGTTGCGGACGCAGCGTCAGCAGATCTTCGAGCAGCTCGGGCAGGTCCCGGGCGTCGTCGCCGGCCGCGGACTCGAGCGTCGTGATCAGCCGCTCGAGCAGCGCCGCGCGCAGATCGGGATCGGTGTTGCGCTCGAGCTGGCGACGCAGGTGCAGCGCGACGGCGTGGTGATCCTCGAGCTCGCGCAGCACCTGCTCGAGCACCTCGGCCAGCTCGTGATCGTCTGGGCGCAGCTCGACCGCGGCCTCGAGCAAGCCCACCCGCGAGCGGGGCAGCGCCTCGGGCAACTCGAGCTCGGCCTGGAGATCCACCTCGTACTCGAGTTGCTCGAGCTGCTCGACCCCCGCCTCATCCAGCACCCGCGCCGCGCGGGCCAACCATGCGCCAAGTCGCCGGGCCGCCCCCGGCTGTGCGGTCGCGGCCTCGCTGGCTTCGGGCCACAACAACGCCACTTGCTCGAGCGCGACCGTCAGCGCCCGGTGGTCTCGCGCGAGCTCGCGCAGGGCCGCGAACGACTGGTCCGCGACGGCCTCGCGCAGCTGCTCCAAGACCAGCTCCGGGTTGGCGCGGCTGAGCTCGCGCTCGCACGCGGCGAGCAGCTCGGCCGCGGTCTCCGGCTGTTCGATCGCGCGCAGCAGCTCGGCCAGGCGCAAGGTCAAGCGCGCGCGCTCATTCGGGCTGGCGTCACGATCGCTGCGGAGCACGTCGTGCAGGAGTGGGATCGCGTCCTCGAGCTGCCCGCTGGCCTCGTAGGCGTTGGCGAGCGCGAGCCGAAGCGGCAGGCGATCGGGGGCCAGCTCGATCGCGCGCTCGAGCTGCCGGGCCGCGTTGTCAGCGTCGCCCGCGTCGAGCAGCGAGCGGCCCAGGCGGGCGCGGGCGTGCAGCTCGGTGGTTCGCTCGCGCTCATGGGCCGCGAGCTTGGCCAAGCGGGCGAGGCCCTCGTGGTCGCGATCGTCGAGCAGCTGCTCGATCTGCGCGAGCACCTTCTGCGGCTGGTCGAGCTCGTCGGTCGCGGCCCACAGATCAGGCAGGCGATCGTCGACGCGCAGGGCCTGGGCCGCGCGCTCGACCAGGGCCTCGCCGCGGCGCTGGCCCTGGGCGTGGGTGATCAGCAGATCCAGGATCCGCGGGCGATCGGTCGGCGGCGCCAGCTCCAGCGCCAGCTCCAACACGTCCAGCACCCAGCGCCGCGCGACCGGATCTTCCGCGACCGACTCAGGCTGCTCGGGGATCAGCCCCAGCGCCGGGCGCAGGCTGTCCCATGCCGCGTCGACCTGCCCCGCGCGACGCAGCAGCCGGGCCCGATCCAACACCAACACGTCGCGGTCGTCGAGCTCGACCTCGCCGTGCTCGTCGAGCTCGAGCAACCGCGCCAGAAAATCGGCGGCCGCCCGCGCGTCGCCAAGCTTGCGCTCGAGCGTGGCCGCGCGACGCAGCAGCGCCGCGTTGTCGGGCTCTTGCTCGAGCGCCAGACCCAGCTGTTGGCGGGCGAGCTCCTGGTGCTCGGGATCGTCGAGCTCGGCCGCGACCGCGATCAATCGCTTGCGCAGGCTGGGGCGCTCGTGAGACGCGGCCGCGGCCAGCCGCGCGCGGAGCAAGGTCGCCGCGGTCCCGCGGGCGTCGGTGCGCAGGGCCAGCTCGATCGCGCGATCGAGCAACAGCTGATCTTCGGGGTCGTCCTCGATCGCCGCTTCGATCAGCGCGAGCGCCTGCAGATCACCGCGGCGGTCATCGCCGTGCTCGGCGCCATAGCGGGAGAAGCTCGCGGCCACGCGGGCGCGCAGATCAGCCCGGCGCCGTGGGTTGGGCGTTGCTTGCAGGGCCTCTTCGAGGGCCTCGATCACGTGGGGGACCGTGGCCAGCGAGCGACCCTCGCGGGCGACCTCGGCGACGCGGGCCCGCGCGAGCACGACCAGGGCCTCGGGCAAGATCGTCTCGAGCTCGGCGACGATCTCACTGGCGGCTCGCGGCTCGGGTGGCTCGGCCCGGCGGCTGCTGCGTCGACGGTCGCGGGCGCCTTCGATCTGTTCGCGCAGCCGCTGGGTCAGCGGCCCGGCCAAGGCCAGCGCGCTGCGGGGATCATCGAGGTGGTCGATCAGCAAGCTCGCGACCGCGAGCTCGAGCCGCGCTTGGGTCAGCGGCGGGTGTGGCTGACGGCACTCGGCGGCCAGCAGCCGCGCCAGCTCCTGGGCCTTGCCTTCGGCGGCCAGCAGCACGCCGACCAGCTGCCGGGGCTCGGCCGCGCTCGGCTGCAGGTCCAGCCACTCGTGCACGGCCTCGAGGCACGCGCCGCGATCCAAGAAGCGTGACAGCGCGACGCGCCAGCGAACCAGCGCGACCCGGGCCGCAGGAAATTCATGCAGCTCGCGACTGAGCGCGGCGAGCTGCGCGAGCGCGGGGCCAATGTCGTCGCTCTCGATCCGGCTGGCCCGCAGCAGCGCGCGGGCGTGATCGAGGCCGCGACCGATCCGCTCGTCGAGCAGCCCAGGCTCACCCGCGAGCGGGGCCACGGCTTGCTCGGCGGCCGCGCTCGCGGGCGGCTCGATCGGCGGACCGCTCGGGGCATCTTCGTTGCCGTCGTCCCTGTCGTCCCTGTCAGCGTCGGCGTCGGCGTTGGCCTCGGCCTGGGGAGGTTCGCCCGCCTCGGTCTGGGTCAGCGGCCCGCGCAGCTCGATCGTGATCCCCCGGCGGCTCAGCGCCAGCTCCTCGACCGCGCAGCCCTCCAGGTTTGGCGCCTTCCAGCCAACGCTGGCGAACGGCCGCGTCAGGGCCACGCGCGCGGCGTCGATCGTCAGCGCCCCGTCTTCGCTGACGAGCACCCCAGTGTGGACCCCAGCGATTGTCCCTGCCGCCAACCGGGTGGCGATCGCTCGCCACAGTCGGCGCGCCGACGCGTCCCGGCCCTCTCGATCGATCGACGCGTCCGCACCTGCCACCGCCCCCGCCCCCGCCACCGCCCCCGTGGAGCTGCGCCCGTCGAGCTGGCGCTCTGGCAGCTGGCCAACCAGCCACAGCCGACACGTTCGCAGCACCAACAAGCGGTGGAGCGGCTCGATGTCAAACCCAACCAGCAGCCAGATCTCACCGCCGTCGCTGGCCTTGCCACGCAGCATCAGGCACGGCCGCGGACGCTCGGCCTCGGGCAGCTCGCGGCGCAGATCGAGCTCCACTTCCTGGATCTCGACGCCGAGCAGCACCTGGCCCACCAAGCGCTCGCGCAGCCACGGACGCAGCGCCCGATCTTCGACGGCGAGCGTGGCCCCGACCATGCGGGGGCGACGGTTGCGGAAGGTCGTCGCGTTGAGCGGGCCCCGCAGCGGAAACCGAACGCCGGGGATCACCGCCTCGTACTCGCGCAGGCGCACGCCGGCCGCGAGGCTGCGGCGGTTGAGCGCGAGCAGGGCGCGGCGTTCGCGAAACAGCAGCGAAAACCCAAGCACGTTGCCGACCCCTGGGCCGACCTCCATGCTGGCGACGTCGGAGCCACGACCGGCGTCGTCGCGGTCGCGCTCGTCCGGCTCGTTCGCGGGCGGATCGTCGCTGGTCATCGGGGGAGGGCGCGAACTCGGGTCGCGCGACCGCGGCGACGCCGAGGTCTCGAGTGCGGCCGAGGGTGCAGAGAGCAGGGCTCGCCCGGGGTCGTTTCGGGCGCGGAAGTATAGCGGGAAATGCTCCGCGCTGCTCGCCTGAGACCACCGTCGGGGCGCTCACGGACGCGGTCTCTCGAGTGGCCCCGGCAGGGCCCAAATCTGGTCGCTCACGGCATGCGCGTCGCGCGGGGCTCGGCGGCGAGTGGACTGGCTTGTCAGCCGAGGCGCGTGTCGCCGTGCCTCGGCCGGCCCGTTGGCCCACTCGCCCAGCTGCGACGCGCGCGGTGGCACGACGCCCAGCTCCACGACGGCCAGCTCCACCACGGCCAGCTCCACGACGCCAAGCTCGAGGACGCGGACAAGGGCCCTCCGCTGGGCGCCGCGTGAGGCTCTGCGTCGGCCTTGGTGCTGGCGGGCGAGCAGCCGGCGTCTCGTTTGACCGGCCGCCGCCCCGCTGAGCTGCGAGTCCGCGCGGCGGCGACCCAGGGGACGCGGAGCAGGGGGCTTCGACCTTGGCGAGCTGGCGCAGGCAGATCCCGTGGGTCTCGCTCGAAGCGCGAGCGCGGGTCGTCGCTCCTGGCCGCGCTCAGTCGTCTTCCTTGCAATATCCCTTCTTGTCGGGCTGGCCGCCCTCTTCCCAGCATTGCAGCCACTCCTCCAGCCACTCGTGGCGCGCTTCCACGAACTTCTCGAGGTCCTCGACCTCCTCCAGATACTTCTTGTTGCTGAATGGCTTGTGGGTATCTGCGAGCACCGACGCCTCAATCTGGTCCGTCCAGGTCGCGATCTTCTCGTGGAGGACCTCCACGCCGTACGCAGCGTCGAATTGAACCCTGATCGTCTCGATGTACTTCCAGAACCAATCTTCGTCTTCGAGCGCCAGCTCGTACCATATACGACCGTGGTACCGCTCTTTTTTGTGCCACACCACCGGATCGGGGTTGTCTGGGTACATGCCTTTCGGCCCATCGTTGAAGCGGTCGAAGACGCTGTCTAGATCCCAGGGGATCAGCTTGAAGACACCGCTCATCGGGTCATCGTAGAAGAAGAAATTCATGCCACCGGCCCACCCCCCGTCGGAGTCGGGCAGGATCGCCTCGGCCGCGTACACCGTCAACGCCTGCTCGACATCGAGGAGCGCCTCGAGATCCTCGAGCTTCTTGACGTCTGCCAGCGCCTCGATGCGATCGTCGTTCGCGGTCTTCTTGTTGGTCTTCAGCTCCCAATTGTGTCGATCCCACAGATCGCCGGTCGGATCCTCGAACACGCGGTCGAGGTATATCTCGTTGATCTTCTCGAGGTTGGTGTAAATGCCGTAGTACTCGCCGTTGATCTCGATCCGGGCGTGGTTGGCGCAGACCGCGATGACGCCCATGTTGCGCATGATCGACAGCGCGAGGCGGTCACGCAACATGTTGCGATTTGCGGGCGCCGCATCGAACGCGAGCGACTCTAGACCGAGGAAGTGCCCATTCTTCTTGTCGACCCGGTCGAAGGCAATGTGGAGCTGGAGCTTGTCGGGGCTGCCATCCCAGCTCTTGGGGTTGCCGCGCAGGCGGATCTCGGCGTCGTTGATGACGATGTCACCGTAGCGGAACTCGGTGAGCGGATGATATGGATCGGGGTCGAGTCCCTTGTCTTTTTGCTTCTCGCCGTGCTCCCACTCCCACTCCAGATCGTCCCAGACGTCATCGTCAATGGTCAGCTCGAAGGTTGGCAATAGATCCTGCGCGAAGATCGCGTGGCAGCCCTCCTCGTCGGGTGGGGGGATCTGTTCATTGGGGTCTGCGGATTCAGTGCCCAGATTCTGGGGTGGAACATTCGCCTCGACATCGCCCGTACGCAGCGCGTTGACGTTGCCCGCCGGTTCCACGCATGCCAACATGGCGCTCGACGAGAACCCCAGAAGTTGGATGAAGCGTGTGGCTGAGTACGCGGTTGTCTTCATCGTGAAACACCGGCTGTAGGGAAGCATGTCAGGAATTCCCGATATTGAAACGAGCCCATGACGAGGCTCGGACGACCAAGCTATATATCATGATAGCGTGGTGCCGCGGGTCGGATGGGCAAGCGATTGTCGATGCGCAAGATATGCAGAACTGCGCCGATGCCGAAGACCAGCTTCCAATCATCGCTGATAATACGCGGTGGGCGCCGAGTCCGAGCGGCCGCTGGCCAAGGTTCGCAGGTTCGAGCGCTCGCCGCATTGACGTGCTCGAGCTTGGCGATGTCAAACGAGGTCATCTTCAGCGCCGGTTGAACACCAGCTTGCGCCGCACGGTGGGCAGGATCTGGGCAGGCGCGCCGCAGTTGGCTCGAGCCTGCTCGGCCCGCGCGCGAACGCTCGCCCGCTGCTCCGCGACACGTCCGCCAGCGTCGTCGCCGGTCGCCGTCAGATCGGACCCGCGCGCGCGAGACTGGAGCTCCCATGCGGCCTTCCCGTTTGGACGTTGGTGCGGGGCGGTCGCTCGTGTCGCCCTGACTGGGCACGGGCCACCGGGTGGAGACCTGCGCAGGCGCCGAGGCGGGCCAGCCAAGGCGCGCCAGCGTGAAGCAGGCGGCGCTCCAGCCAGCAGCCAGAGCCACGTCGCGGGCTGCGTACCCGCTCGCCGCCTGGGTGTGCTGCGCCGCACGCAGCTACCTCCCACGCCTATGATAGCCAGGCGACGACGCGCGAGGTGCTCATGAGTGAAGCCGAACCCACAGATCAGCCCATCAACTCGCCCGCGGGTATCGCCGCCGGCAAGGTCCTCGTGACCGGCGCGACCGGTCACCTCGGATCCAACGTGGTCCGGCGGCTGCTCGCCGATGGCCACGACGTGCGCGCGCTGGTCCAGGCCCGGGCCGACAACCGCAGCATCGACGGCCTGCCGATCGAGCGGGTCGAGGGCGATCTGCGTGACGCCGAGTCGCTGCGCCGCGCGGTCGCGGGCGTCGACCGGGTGTTCCACATCGCGGCCAAGATCTCGACCGCGACCGCGACCCCGGCCGAGCAGCGCGCGCTCTATCAGATCAACGTGATCGGGACCCGCGACATCCTGCGCGCGTGCCTTGACGCGGGGGTCGGCCGGGTGGTGATGACCGGGTCATTCTCGGCGACCGGCTTCGACCTCGATGATCCAAGCAAGCCCAGCGACGAGACCCTGCCATTCTATCCGTTTGGGCACACCATGCCCTACGCACACACCAAGGCGCTGGCCGAGCACGAGGTGCTCAAGGCCGCGGCCGAGGGCCTCGACGCCGTGATCGCGACATCGTGTGGCTGCATTGGCGCCTGGGACTACCTGCCTTCGCGGATGGGCGGGACCTTGTGTGATCTCGCCAATGGCAAGCTGCGCGCGTACGTTGAAGGTGGCTTCACGTGGGTGCGCGGGGTCGACATCGCCGATGGCCACATGCGCGCGATGGAGTACGGCCGCAAGGGCCAAAAGTACCTGTTCGCCACTGAATTCATGACGATCAGCCAGCTATTTGGCACCTTCCGCGAGGTCGCCGGGGTCAAGCGCGAGCTGACCGAGATCCCGATCGATCTCGTTGGGGCCGTCGCCGCGGTCTACTCGGGCACGCTCGCGCGCTTCTTTCCGAAGGCGTCGCAGCGGCTCACGCCCGGCTCGATCGCGGTGCTCAAGGCCCGCCGCCACGTCGACACCAGCAAGGCCCGGCGCGAGCTCGGGTTTCGCCCAACCAGCATGCGCGAGGCCATGACCGACGCATACGAGTTCTTTGTGCGCGAGGGCATGATCAAGCGTGACGCCCGCGTGACCGTGCCCGCGACCGAAGCCGCCGAGTAATCGCCATGTCTACCAAAGTTCGCATCCCCAGCTTCGCCGACGCCAAGAACCGCCGCCAGAAGGTTCGCGCGGCCGGCATGAACCCCAATTTTTGGTACCCGGTCGAATACGTTGGCGCCGTCAAGCCTGGCAAGATCATCGAGGTCACCTTTTGGGGCAAAGAGTTTGCCCTGTTTCGCGGCCAGGATGGACAGCTGCGGGCGATCGAGAACCGCTGCGCCCACCGCCAGCTCAAGCTGACCGGCGGCGAGGTCCGCGGCTGCCAGGTCGTGTGCCCGTATCACGGGTGGTCGTTTGACGGCGACGGGCGCCTGGTCGACATCCCCCACGAGCTGTTCGACAAGAACATGCCCAACATTCGCCTGCCCGACTTCGAGGTCCGCGAGCGCTATGGCTTGATCTGGCTGTTCCCAGGCGACCGCGAGCGGGCCGCGAGCGTGCCCATGCCCGAGATCCCCGAGATCGAAGGCCCCAACGCGTGGGCGTGCGTGCCGGTTGACTTTACGTGGAACGCCCACCACTCGATGATCATCGACAATGTGTCGGACTTCACCCACGAGTACCTGCACCGCAAGTACGAGCCGTTCAAGAACCCGCGGCTGACCCACCTCGAGGTCGAGGGTGACAAGGTGTTCGTTGAATACGACACCGAGGTCGCCGCCGGAAAGCTGTATAGCAGCTTCATCCCGCGCGCGTCCGCGGACACCAGCCACATGAAGCTCTGCTATGAATACCCGCATCAGTGGTCGAATACTGATGATTGGATCAAGCATTGGTGCTGTGTGCTGCCGATCGACGAGCGGACCACGCGGGCGTTCTTCTTGTTTTATTACAAGCAGCTCAAGATCCCGTTCTTGCCGGTTGGGATCCCGCGACGGCTGATGGTCCCGATCCTCGAGATCGCCAACCGCGTGCTGATGCGGCCGCTGCTCGAAGAGGACGGCGCGGCCGTCGAGGCCGAGCAGGCCGGGTACGAACGTCACTACGACGCGCCGGTCGCCGAGCTCAGCCCGGCCGTCCACGAGTTTCAGAAGCTGACGATCCGCAAGTGGGAGGAGTACCTGGCCGAGCGGGGCTCGCAGCAGACCCAGCGGCGCTTGCCGGTCATGCCCAGCGGGTCGTGACGGGTCCGTGACCTCCGTGGAGCTTCGCAGCTCGCCACCTGCATGGGTGGCTCGCGCAGCGCTTGGTTCGGCACTAGTGCGCGGTCGAGCGGTCGCCGCGGTGCCCCTTCGGTGCGTGCTTTTCAATGTAGCGAATGATCTCCCCCGCCACATCGATACCCGTAGCCGTCTCGATCCCCTCGAGCCCCGGCGACGAATTGACTTCCATGATCAACGGCCCGCGGTTTGATTGCAGCATATCGACGCCAGCGACCCGCAGCCCCATCGCCTTGGCCGCCGCGATCGCGGTCTTGCGCTCGACGGGCGAGAGCTCGGCGCCCGCGGCGTGGCCACCACGATGCAGGTTAGACCGGAATTCACCCGGGGCGCCCTGTCGGCGCATGGCTGCAATGACCTTGTCACCCACGACAAAGCAGCGCAGATCCGAGCCCGCCGCCTCGGCGATGAATTCTTGAACCAAAATGTTGGCCGACAACCCGTGGAACGCCTCTACGACCGAGCGGGCTGCCAAGAATGTATCAACCTTGATCACGCCGAGACCCTGGGTGCCCTCGACCAGCTTGATGACATAGGGCGGCTCGCCAACGGCCTTGAGCAGGCGGTCGACGTCGTCGGGGTGGGCGGCGGCGGCGGTCCGTGGCAAGCCCAGGCCCTTGCGCGTCAGGATCTGCAGCGCGCGCAGCTTGTCGCGCGAGCGGGCGATCGCCTGCGATCCGTTGACGCACAAGATGTCCTGCATCTCGAACTGCCGCACGATCGCGGCCCCGTACATGCTGGACGTCGCGCCGATCCGCCCGATCACGGCGTCGATGCCGGTGAGCACGTGATCGCCAAGCAATACGCGGGGGTTCTCTGGCTCGAGGCTGGCGCAGCAGCGCCGGAAGTCGACGAGCTCGATCTCGTGGCCTTGCGCCTGCGCGGCCTCCAGCATGCGGTTGGTGGAGTACAGGCGCGGATTCTGGGAGAGCAGGATGAACTTCATGAAGATTCTCGGGGGCTGCCGCCGAACTGACGCTCGATCCGGCTGGCGACCCAATGACTCGAAGACTTTGGTGCGGACAGTGAACCAGCCTCCGAATGCGTCCGCAAGCGGGGGAGACGCTCTCACCCGAGCTGAGGCTAGCTCGCTGCCGACGGTGAACCAGTCCAGGGAACGCGTCCGCAAGCGGGCGAGGAGCCCTCGCCCGAGCTGACACCGACGCAGCCCGACTCACGCGAGCGCGCGCGGAAGCCAGCGAGCGAGCGCCCGGAGGGTTGTCTCCGCAAACCGTAACATGTCTTTGTCGTCGGCGGCCGCGTCGGCGAGATCGCCGTCTTCAAACGCCTCGAGACGATCGACCAGCCAGCCGGCGGATACGGCGCCTCGCGTGAACCTAGACCCTGGCCCCGGCGAGACGGACTCGACCCCGTACTCCTCGAAGTGCTCGAACAACATGTCCATGAGCTCGTCGAGCTGACGGCGCTTGCGAGCGAGGAGGTTTCGACCGTGGTGCTCCGCGAAGCGACCAAGCAACGAGCGAAGCTCCTCTTGCCGATCGTGTCCCACCGAAGCGGGTCCGCCACCGAGTGACCGTTCTGCGACTGGGGTGATGTTGTCTTGTGGCATGGTGAAACCTCTCTGGGGATCCGAGCCCCCGCGCGTCTGAAAGGGAGCACATCCAAGCGAGGGATCAGAGTCAACGCAATTCGACAACCCTGGGGTCATCGTCCAAATTTGCGCGTAGGCTGCGACGCGCGCGATGCAGGCGAGACTTGACCGCTGGCACCGAGAGCTCCAACGCGCTAGCGACCTCCGGGGCGGTCATGCCCTCGAGCTCGCGCAGCACAAACACCTCGCGGTCGAGGTCGGCGAGGTCGGCGAGCGCAGCGAGCAGCGAGGTGCGCAGCGAGTCGGCGCAGACCTGCAGCTCCGGCTCGCGTTCGCTACGGCCGAGGAGCGTCGGATAGCTGCGCGAGGCGGTGTCGATCGCGTCGTCGCGCAGCGCGTGACGGCGGTGCCTTCGGCGGTGGCGGTTGAGCTGGCTGCGGGCGACGGCGGTCGCCCAGGTCATGAACGAAGAGTCGCCGCGAAACCCAGCGAGGTGCCGGACGATCTCGACGTAGGTGTCTTGCAACACGTCGTCGGGGTCGTCCTCGGGCCCACACATGCGTCGACAGATCGCCCGGAGCCGGGGCTGGTGGCTGCGAAGCAGCTCCGGGAGCGAACCCGGTGAGGCGGCGGTGTGCATCTTTGCGAACGCAGTGCATGGCCCGTGCCGAGCACGACTGAAGTCAGCTTGGGTAAGGCTTCTCGCCCGGTTGGAGGGCGCGTCGGCGGACTGGAGCGTTGGACTGCGGCGAACATCTCTCGCGCAGCGGCAAAAAATCGGAGCTGGGAGATCCGAAGCTGATGCGACGAAGATCCGATCGGATTCTCGAGCTCCGATTTAGTCCTCAGTTGGATCCGCGGGCGCGTCGCCGTGGTCCTCGGTGCCGCTGCGAAAGTCTTCTTTGCGCAGGCCGTGGCGCCGCATCTTCTCGAACAAGGACCGCTCCGCGAGCCCAGCGTGTTGCGCTGTCAGGCCGATCCGCCCGCGCGTTCGCGTGAGCAGATGGGTCAGATAGATGCGCTCACCGTCGCGCAGGAGCGCGTCGCGGACTTCTCGCCAGGGCAGCTCCAGCCACGCCTCGGGCAGCTCGAGCTGCGCGAGCTGCCCCAGCTGTTGTTGGTCGGGCGGGGTCGATGGGAGCAGCGGCGGATGGGCAGGGCCTGGCTTTGGATCCTGCGAGCGCGCGACGGACCGGGGCAGGTCCTCGAGGCTGATCTCGTCGCCAAGACACAAGAGCACGGCCCGCTCGATCACGTTGATCAGCTCGCGGATGTTGCCCGGCCAGGCGTAGCCCTCGAGCGCCCGCCGAGCGGGCGGCGTGAACCCGCGGAGCTTGCGGCCCAGCGCGAGGTTGAACCGGGCCAGCTCGCGATCGAGCAGGCAGCTCAGATCCTCGATTCGCTCGCGCAGGGGCGGGAGCTCGAGCTCGATCACGCCCAGGCGGTAATAGAGATCGGAGCGAAACCGGCCAGCGTCGATCTCGACTTCTAGATCGCGGTTGGTCGCGGCGATCAACCGGACGTCGATGGGGATCAGCTTGTCCGAGCCAAGCGGCCGCAGCTGCCGATCCTCGATCACCCGCAGCAATTTGGCCTGCGCGGCGACGGGGAGCTCGGCGACCTCGTCCAGGAACAAGGTGCCGCCGTGGGCGCGCTCGAAGTGACCGCGCCGGGCCTGGTGGGCGCCCGTGAACGCGCCGCGCTCATGGCCAAACAGCTCGCTCTCGACCAGCTCCGCGGGGATCGCCGCGCAGTTGATCGCAATGAAGGGCGCGCTGGCTCGCGGGCTCTGGGCGTGGACGAGCTGGGCGATTCGCTCTTTTCCCACGCCGGTCTCGCCAAGCAGCAGCACGGTGCTCTCGGCGATCGCAGCACGCTTGGCGACCTCGATCGCTCGCCGCATGGCCGGGCTGGCCGCGACCAAATCCGCGACCAGGTCATCGGCGAGGTCATCGGCCGATTCTGTTCCCAGGCGGTTGCTCTGCGCGAGCTCGCTCGCCGCCTCACGCAGCGTGCGGGCCCGCTCGATCAGCGTCTCGAACGCGGTCCGCAGCTCGTCGTCACCAAAGTCGGTGGTGAGCACGCCCAGTCCGCCCGCCGCGAGGATGGCCGCGCTGCTCTGCACATCGTGGCTCTCGGTGACGATCACGACTTCTGGCGGGGTGCTCGAGCCCCGCAGCGCGCCAACCAGCGCGGCGACGCCCGAGAACGAGCGGCAGCCCAGCACCACCGCGTCGTAGCGGTTCTTGCGCACGAATTCGACGATGCCTTTGTCGAGCTCGACCGCGCGGACCAGCACGTCCTGCATGCCAACGAGCGCGCTCAGGCGCTTGGCGAGCGGGCGACGGTCCGTGGCGACGAGCAGACGGAACAGCATTCGGGCGGATGATAGCGCGCTGAACCCTTCAGCTGTCTGCGTGGCTCAAAGCCAAGACTCGATGCACCACGTCGGCGAAAACTCGCGGCGGAGCGAGGGCCCTAGCGCCGCCCTAGCCCGCGCTCGGATCGGGCCAGGCTCGAGCTGCCACGCGTTCGCGGATGACGAGCTGCGACTCTATGCGCTGGCCGAAGGCCACGGCCAAGGCCCGGCCGCCGAGGCTGCGGCCGCCGCGACGCTGCGGGCCGTCGTGCGCGCCCGGTCGAGCGCGGCGAGCTGGCGCAACGACGCCGCGGGGATCCAAGAGCTGTTCGACGCCGCGGCGCTCGAGCTGCACAGCTTGCGGTCGCAGCAGCGCGCGTATCGGGGCATGTCGAGCAGCTTGGCCGTGCTGGCGCTGGGGTATCGCCGGGCGGTGGTCGGGATCGTTGGGGACTGTGTTGGATTCCTCGCCCACGCTGGCGAGGGGCCGCGCGCGCTGGCCTGCGGCCAGGCGTTGCTCTTGGGCCCGGCGCTGGAGGTCAACCCGACGATCGTGACATTCGAGCGGCGCGGGGGGGATCGCTTGTTGTTGGCGCTTGGTGGGGTGCTGGAATTCATCGTGCAATACGGCGAGCAGGCCCGCTGGATGTCGGCCGAGGCCCTGGTCGAAGCGGGCTCGAGCCGCGCGCCCCAGCGCAACGCTGGGCTCGTGAGCGTTGAACTCTAGCTAGATTTTTCCGCACGTCGTGCGTCCCATGGACCCCGGAAATACGTTGAGAGCCCCCTTCTAGGGGGCCACACATGCGGATGCGAACAAACGGCTCCGAGGAGCGAAGCGACCAGACGCGCTAGCGGCTGCAGTCGGCGAAGTCCAAGGTCGCTGTGGGGGTCAATAATACCTAGGACCAGCCGAGGTAGCGATAGACCAAGCGCGAGTACAGCCCGTCCGGGACGAACGGACCTTCGTTGACCGTCAACAGCAGACACGGCTCACCGGGGAGCACCTCGAGCGTGTGGGTGACGTCTGCGTCCGCGCGCTGGATGTCGCCGCGCTCGAATTCGCCGCCACGCGTGAGATCCTCGAGCCCGCCCGCGAGCACGAGATCCAATTCGAGACCTGTGTGCCCGTGGCCGACAACCTTCATGCCCGGGCCAGCCTCGATCATGCGGATCACAGTGCGCGCGCCGGAGATGGCGACGTCGAAGGTGCGAAGCCCCGGCAAGCGGCGGCGCCACGCCAAGCGCTTGAACGGACCTATGATCTGCTGCAAGGGCCACGGGAACACGGCGTCATGTGGTGACGCGGGCGGGTCCGTGGATGGGAGCTCGACGGTCTCGGTCTCGCTGGGCAAGGTTGGGTCGACGCCTGCCATGATGCGGGCGACGAGCGTGTCTTCGTTGGCGGTGGGTGTGGAGATCGCCGTGCTCACCCCCGTGAGCGCGGCCCCGAGCGCCTCGTAGCTGGCGACCGTCTGGCGACAGGTTGGGCACAAGGTCAAGTGACACGCGACGATCAGCGCGTGGCCTGGGTCCGCAGCGCCGGCCGCATACTCGAGCAACACTTCGTCCGGCAAATGATGCTCAACCATGAGAGTGCTCCAAAGACAGGTGAGTGCGAACGCTGGCGAGCGCGAGGCGAATGCGGGACTTGGCGGTGCCCAGGGGGATCTGCAGGGCCTTCGCCGCCTCGGCGATCGTGGTCCCCTGAATATAGACCAGGGCCAGCAGCTCTCGCTGGTCGTTTGGAAGCTCGTCCATCGCGCGCTCGATCGCCGCGAGCTGGCGGCTTTGCTCCGCGGCTTTGTCCGGGGCCGGCGTGCTCGTTGTGGCCTGCGTCGTGACGAACGCAGGGTCGCGGGGATCGGGCGTGGGACGTTGGCGCTTGCGCAGCAGATCCGTCGAGCGGTTGCGCGTGATCGTGAAGATCCATGTTGCTGGTGCGGCGCGGGTTGGATCAAAGGTGCCCGCGCGCCGCCAGATCGTGAGCATCACGTCCTGGACCACGGACTCTGCGTCGTCGAGACCACGGCCCCGCACAAAGCTGCACAGGCGGCCGGTGTAGCGGCGGCAAAGCTCGGCGAACGCGTCGGTGTCGCGGGCTTGCGCGATAGCCTCGAGCAACGCGGTGTCGTCCATGGGCGTGGGGCGGCACGCTAGCACGGGCACGACACGGGCTGCTAGCAGTCGAGATCCTCGCGCGACGGTGGTCGCCCGCTGGTGGTCGGGCAGCGAATCGTGTGTGGCCCGACGCACAGCACCACTACGTCGCAACGCCGCGGTTGGATCACGCGGCCCACAACTCACAGCCTGCAAGCAGGTTGTGGGCGGGGGCGTCGGCAAAAAAATATTGCTCATCCGTGATCCAGCCAGCGGGGCGCTTCGTAGACCTGGGACCGCGGACCGCGGGAACCCTGACCATGAGCCGAACCATGAAACGAACCATCAAGCCTTTACTGGGTGTTGCGCTGCTCGCATTCGCTCTGACCCCTGGCGCCGCCAACGGTGCCGACCACGCTGACTCGCCCCTCGCAGGCGCAGACCCAGCCGCAGACATCTCGGATCTGTACGCCTGGCACACCGAGGACGATCGCCTGGTGATGATCGTCAACTTTGCTGGCCTCGGCGGCGCCGGCAGCCCAGGTACCTACGACGCAGACGTGCTCTACGGCGTCCGAATCGACCGCGACGGCGACGGCATCTCGGATCACGACATCTGGGTTCGCTTCGGCCAAAACGGCGCGGGCGCGTGGGGTGTGCAGGTCGCGGGTCTGCCCGGTGAGGAGCCGGTTGAAGGTCCCGTCAACGAGACCCTGACCAGCGATGGCGGCGCGCTCGTGTTCGCGGGTCCGCGCGAAGATCCCTTCTTCTTCGACCTCGACGGCTTCCTCGCCACCCTGGACACGGGGACGCTCAGCTTCGACGCCAGCAACGACACCTTCGCTGGCACCAACGTGACCTCGATCGTGATCGAGGCCGACATCGCTGGAATCGCCGATGGCGCCACCAATCTGAGCATCTGGGCCACTGCCGCCCGCAAAGGATGAACGTCATGACCATCGCATTGAATCACAACAACATCCTTTCGCTGTCTTGCGCGGCCGCGCTGAGCCTGAGCTTGTTCGCGAGCGGCTGCAACGATGACGGCGCCGGAACCTCTACCGAGACCGGGGAGACGGCCGGCGACGGCGACGGGGACGGCGACGGCGACGGGGACGGGGACGGAGACGGCGATCCCACGGGCGACGGGGACGGAGACGGAGACGGGGACGCCTTCGTGTTCGACGGGTCTCCGGCTGCCGACTACACCAACCAGATCGATCGCATGGGCATGCCCGCGATCAACACGGCGGTCATCTCCTCGAAGGACGCCTACAACGCGGACAACCCGGAAGGGGACATCGCGGGGACCTACGTGTCGGAGATCGTCGCGAGCCTCGAGGTCCTTCACGGCGCGCTCGACGACGACCTCATGGGCCTGAACCTCACGCCCTGTGCCGTCGACGACTGCGTCGCACAAGGCGGGCCGCTGGTGATCCCCGACACGCTCAAGCTCGAACTGGCGAGCCCGGCTGGGTTCCCGAATGGTCGCCGGCTCGCCGATCCAGTCATGGACGTGACCTTGGCGGTCGTGCTCCTGGATCTCGCGGTCCACGAGGCCACCGCGCTCGTCGGCGTCAACCCAATGGCCAACGACGTCCCGTTCCTGGGGTCCTTCCCCTACGTCGCCGAACCGAACTAGTTATGACCCCCACATACGCCTTCGCACTTCGCCGACTGCAGCCGCTTCGCGTCTGGTCGCTTCGCTCCTCGGGGGCGTTTGTGCGCGGGCGTATGTGTGGCCCCCTGAAAGGGGCTCCTTATGACCCCCACATACGCCTTCGCACTTCGCCGACTGCAGCCGCTTCGCGTCTGGTCGCTTCGCTCCTCGGGGGCGTTTGTGCGCGGGCGTATGTGTGGCCCCCTCGAAGGGGGCTCGGGTGGCTTCGGCGGACGTCTTTCGGCACTTCGCCGACTGCAGTCGCTTCGCTCCTCGGGGGCGTTTGTGCGCGGGGGTATGTGTGGCCCCCTGGAAGGGGCTCCTTATGACCCCCACATACGCCTTCGCACTTCGCCGACTGTAGCCGCTTCGTTTCTCGACCTCGTTGGAGATCTGTCATGCCGATGTTACCTCGCGCCCTATCAGCGACCTTGTTGGTCACCCTGAGTCTTTCGACCTTCGCCTGCCTCGACGATGGGGCGGGGGAGGTCGGTGCTTCGCAATCTCTGGCGCCTGCTGCCTACAGCCTTCCGGTTGGGCAGGCGATTCATGCGGAGGTCCTTGCTGACTTGGACGCCTCGATTCTCAATCTTCACGATCAGATCCAGGCTAAGCCCAAGAGCTGGATCACGATCGAGATCCTCGCTAGCGCCCAGGCCACGCGGGGTCGGCTGACGGGGGGGCTGGCGGACTACGCCAACGCCGACGCGTCTGTGGCCTCGGCCTTTGCGTTGGCTCCGCTTGGCTCTGGGCCGTGGCTGACGCGGGCCCACATCGACTTTTCGCTGCATCGCTTCGCGCTCGCGCTCGATGCCCTCGACGCCGCCGAGCAGCGGGTGATCATCGACGATCCCATGCGGGCGTCAATCCATGGCCTCCGGGGTGAGCTGAGCTTGCAAGCAGGGGATCTCGACCTTGCGAGCGAGCTCGCGGACATGGCCGAGGCGCTCGACCCCACACCGACGACGGCGGCACGCAGCGCGCAGATCCGCTGGCGCCGAGGTGACTACGCTGGCGCTGAAGCCCTCTACCTCGAGGGGCTGTCTCGCTACCACGGGCTCGACCCCAGCGTCCGAGCGTGGTTTCACCTGCAGCTCGGGATCATGGAGCTCGAGCGGGCCGACCACGACGCGGCGCTGGTCCACTTCATGGACGCCAACGCCGAGCTGTCGGGCTACTACCTGGTCGAGGAACACATCGCAGAGGTCTGGGCGCTGCAGGGGCGGCACGCCGAGTCGCTCGGGCTGTACCTCGACATCATTGACCGCACGGGCAACCCCGAGTTCATGGACGCCGTGGCCGGGCTGCACATCGCGGCAGGTGATCCGGCGGAGGCCAACCCGTGGATCGAGGCGGCGACGCAGGCCTACGAAGCCCAGCTCGCTGCGCATCCCGAGCTCGCCTACGGCCACGCGCTGGGTCACTACATTGAGTTTGGCCCCTCAGCGCGGGCGGTCGAGATCGCCCAGGCGAACCTCGCGCTGCGACCCAACGGCGACGCGCGTGCCGAGCTGATCCGCGCCTACCTTGCCGATCATCGCAACGCGGACGCGCTCGCCGAGGCGCAGACGCTGGACACCGACGCGTGGCGAACCGCCAACACGCTCAGCGCGATCCATGAGGCCTACGCGGCCAGCGATCAACTCGACGCCCCGGTCGCGGTGGCTGCCCGTGAACAGCTCTGCGCAATGGCGCCGTTGCAGTGTCCCGAGTGAGGTGACGGACGCGTCCAACGATCGCTGACCAGCCGCCGGAATAGCGCTCAGAGCTGCGTAGTCGTGCGCGGCATGCCCGGAGCCGCACTCGCCGCTGGACAAGCTATCGCAAGACTCGGACGTGGAATGGCAGCTGGTGGTCGCGCGCATGGAAAAATGCCGATCTCGAGCCGCTCATTCACGGACTCGGCCAGCTTCGACTGCCACTGGCAGTGCACGGAGTGTGGCTTTCAGGTCGCCACCTGGGTGACCGAGACCGGCCGGGACAGCTACCGAACACAGCCGGACGAACGTCCATTGGACCGCCGACCTGCGCCGGCCTGTGAGGGCTGCGGAGCGACAGGCACCTGGGCCAACCTCCGCGAGGGCGGCGTCGTCGAGGCCCTCATCGTGCAGGATGAGTCCCGGCAATCTACCCGAGGCGCTCGTCGCAGCGGGTTGGTCAAGCTGGTGAGCTTGGCGGTCTGGGTCGGGGTCGGAGCGCTCACTTTCGACAATATTGCCGCCTGGATGATGTTGCCTTTGATGGGGGGCACGGCCGCGGTGATGCTGCACTCGGCCTACGCGGAGTTTGTGTCGGGCCGCCGGGCTCGGTTCGCCAACTCGTGGTCTCACGAGCCGGTCCCGCGCGGTCGCGTCAGGGCGCGACTCGAGGGGCGCGTGGGCGCCGACGAGCGTCTTCGGGCGCCGCTGTCAGGGCGTGTGTGCGTTGGGTACGAAATTGGTGTTCGCCACGACATTGACACCGACGCCGACCCGTGGAGCTGGACGCTGCTCGAGCAACGCAGCGCCGCGGGGCTCTCGATCGATGGCGTTGCGGTGTCGGGGCGGCCGTATCTGCGACTCGAGCGCAAGATCTACGCTCAGGAGCTGAGCGCTGGGGCGCTCGATGAGCTGCGCAAGCGGGGGCTGGACCCGTCGCGTCCGGGGTACTCGCTGTTCGAGACGATCGTCGAGGCTGGCGAGCTCGTGACGGTGGAGCGGCGTCGCACGGGGATCGCGTTGTGTACCGGGACACACTGACAGCACCAACGCTCGGCGCGTGGAATGTACGAGGCGAGCAAGACCGTCACGCCCGCCTGCTCGCCTCGCCCAGCACCTGAGCATTGGGCTACTGATCGTAGTGGATGACGGAGCGGATGCTCTTCCCCTCGTGCATCAGGTCAAACGCCTTGTTGATGTCGTTGAGCCCCATCGTGTGCGTGATGAAGTGGTCCAGCTTGAACTCGCCCTTTAGGTAGCGCTCAACATAGGTCGGCAGCTCAGTCCGGCCCCTGACGCCACCGAAGGCGGACCCGCGCCAGACTCGCCCCGTGACGAGCTGAAACGGCCGAGTTGAAATTTCTTGCCCCGCACCGGCCACACCGATAATGACGGACTCCCCCCAACCTTTGTGACAGCACTCGAGCGCGGAGCGCATGACGTTGACGTTGCCGATGCACTCGAAGGAGTAGTCGACGCCCCCATCGGTCATCTCGACGATCACGTCTTGAATCGGCTTGTCGTACTTCGAGGGGTTGATGAAGTCCGTCGCACCCAGCTTGCGGGCCAGGTCGAACTTGCTCTCATTGAGGTCGATGGCAATGATCCGCTTGGCTTTGGCCATCGTGGCGCCGATAACGGCCGACAGACCGATGCCCCCCATGCCGAAGATCGCGACGGTGGCGCCCGCTTCCACCTTGGCGGTGTTGATCACCGCACCAATACCCGTGGTCACCCCACAGCCCAGCAGGCAGACCTCTTTGAGCGACGCTTCGGGGTTGACCTTGGCAAGCGAGATCTCTGGCAGCACCGTGTACTCCGAGAACGTCGAGCAGCCCATGTAGTGGAAGATCGGCTTGCCGTCATGGGAGAAGCGGGTGGTCCCGTCGGGCATCAGGCCCTTGCCTTGGGTCGCACGAATTTTCTGGCAGAGGTTGGTCTTTCCAGAAAGACAGAACTTGCATTCACGACACTCAGGCGTGTAGAGCGGAATCACGTGATCACCGACGGCGACGCTGGTGACGCCGGCGCCAATGGACTCGACGATCGCGCCACCTTCGTGGCCCAGAACCGCGGGGAAGATGCCCTCGGGGTCGTCACCGGAGAGCGTGAACGCATCCGTGTGGCACACACCGGTCGCGACGACACGCACGCGGACCTCGCCTTGTTGCGGAGCCATCACGTCAATCTCCTCCACGGTCAGAGGTTTGCCTGGCGCCCAGGCTATCGCGGCTTTGGATTTGATCGTCTCGGTCATTGATTCGTTCTCCTGGTGAAGCGCGCTGGCGTGCGCGAGGACTCGCCTGCCTGGAGGCTGACGACGCGTGGAAGACTACGCCATGTTGCGCTCGAGGTGGCCGATGCTCCGAATTGCCGCCGCGCGTGTGCGTACTAGCTGGCTTGGCGAGCTTCGTCACCCGGTGTGCATGAGAGCACAGTCAGCGCGGGGCCCACGTCCCCGGACTACAGGTGGACACTAGTGCCCCACACCCTGAGTTCGATCCGGGTTATGCACGGCACTGAGGCCCAATGGCAGTGTCGCAGCTCCTAGCAGTACGCCCGGTACAGCGTCGTCGCCGCTCCTCGCCCTTGGGCCTCAGCTCCGCACCTAACCCGGAACGAACTCAGGGTGTGGGGCACTAGTCCCCTTGCACCGAGCGGCGCGCAAGCTTCACCCGTGATCCCGACGCGGGGCTCACGAGGTGAGCAGCTGCCTCAGGACGTACTGCAGGATGCCGCCGTGCTGGTAGTAGGCGGCCTCCGCCGGGGTGTCGATGCGGACGGCTACCTCGAACTCGCGGGTCGTTGCGCCCGAGGTGACACACACGGTGACCCGCTCCGGTGTCCGTGACTGCCCCTCGAGTCCGCGGATCGAGTAGGTCTCTTCACCGCTGAGCCCAAGCCTGGCGGCCGTGTCGCCGGGCAGGAACTGCAGCGGCAGCACGCCCATGCCGATGAGGTTGGACCGGTGGATGCGCTCGAAGCTCGTCGCCAGCACGGCCTTCACACCGAGCAGCAGCGTGCCCTTCGCCGCCCAGTCACGCGAGGAGCCCGAGCCGTACTCGGCGCCAGCGATGATCAGCAGCGGCACGCCATCTGCCTGGTATTGCTGGCTCGCGGCGAAGATGCTCATGCGCTCTCCGCCCGGCAGATGACGCGTCTCGCCGCCCTCTACACCGGGGACAAGTTGGTTGCGCAGGCGGATGTTCGCGAAGGTTCCGCGGATCATCACCTCGTGATTGCCACGTCGTGCGCCGTAGGAGTTGAAGTTCCCTGGCTCGACCCCGTGGCTCTCGAGCCACTCTCCGGCCGGCGAGTCGCGCTTGATGCTCCCTGCGGGTGAGATGTGGTCGGTGGTGACCGAGTCGCCGAGCAGGGCGAGCACCCGCGCGTCGCTGATGTCTTCGAGCGGTTGGGGGTCGCGGGGCATGCCAGCGAAGAACGGCGGCTGGCGCACGTAGGTGGATGTGTTGTCCCACGCGAACATGTTGGCGTCTGGAATCTCGAGCGACTGCCAGTTGCGGTCCCCGGCGAACACGTCTGCGTAGCCATTGGTGAACATGTTCGACTGCACGACCTCGCTCACGAGCGCCAGCACCTCTTCCCTCGACGGCCAGATATCGCGCAGGTAGACCTGCTGCCCATCCGACCCCTCGCCGAGCGAGTCGGTGAGCAGGTCGATGTTCATGGTGCCCGCGAGCGCGTACGCGACCACGAGGGGCGGCGACGCGAGGAAGTTCATCTGCGTCTGCGGGTGGATGCGCCCCTCGAAGTTTCGGTTGCCGGACAGCACCGCCGAGACGTTGAGCTGACTGTCGCTGACCGCCCGCGCGACCTCTGGAATGAGCGGGCCAGAGTTGCCGATGCAGGTCGTGCAGCCGTAGCCCACCAGGTTGAAGCCGAGCGCGTCGAGGAAGGGGGTGAGCCCCGCCTTCTCGTAGTAGTCGGTGACGACGCGGGAACCAGGAGCGAGCGTGGTCTTGACCCACGGCTTGGTGCTGAGCCCCAGCTCGACCGCCCGCTTGGCCATGAGCCCCGCGCCGATCATGACCTCTGGGTTTGAGGTGTTCGTGCACGAAGTGATCGCCGCAATTACGACGTGGCCATTGTCGATGTCTGCTGTCGAGCCGTCGCCGAAGGTCACCGCTACCGGGTTGGATCGCCACGGTGTTTCCTTTTGTGCGACGGTGCGATCGATTGGTTCTGGTTCGGTGTCTTTGTCGTTGTCGAGGGGGGTGAGCGCGAGCGGATCGCTGGCCGGGAACGTCTCGTCGCACGCCTCATCGAGTCCCGTCAGGACTTCTGGCGTGCGCGAACCTTCGGTGAGGATGGCGCTGACAACCTTGCGAGCCTTGCGTAGGGGGATGCGGTCCTGTGGGCGCTTGGGGCCCGCGATCGATGGCTCCACCGTTGCTAGATCGAGCTCGATCTCGAGCGAGTAGTCCGCCGCGTGGTTGGGATCGTGCCAGAGCCCCTGCGCCTTCGCGTAGGCTTTGACGAGCCGCACCTGATCCTCCGCGCGCCCGGTGAGCCGCAGGTAGGTGAGGGTCTCGGCGTCGATCGGGAAGATCGCACATGTCGAGCCGTACTCGGGGCTCATGTTGCCGAGCGTCGCTCGTGTGGCGAGCGGGATCGAGGTGACCCCGGGGCCAAAGAATTCCACGAACTTGCCAACCACGCCGGTCTGGCGCAGCACGTTCGCCACGGTGAGCACGAGGTCGGTGGCGGTGGCTGCGTCGGGGAGCTTGCCCGTGAGCTTCACGCCGACGACGGGGGGCACCAGCATGCTCATGGGTTGGCCAAGCATCGCGGCTTCCGCTTCGATGCCGCCGACGCCCCACCCGAGCACGCCGAGGCCGTTGACCATCGGCGTGTGCGAGTCGGTTCCCACCAGCGTGTCGCAGTACGCCTGCGTGACGCCGCCACGCTCGCGGGTGAACACGACGCGGGACAGGTACTCGAGGTTCACCTGGTGGCAGATGCCGGTGTCCGGGGGCACGACGAGGAAGTCGTCGAACGCTTGCTGGCCCCAGCGCAGCAGCTGGTAGCGCTCCTTGTTGCGCGAGAATTCGAGGTTGGCGTTAATCTGGAACGCGCGTGCCGTGCCGAACGCGTCGGCGATCACGGAGTGGTCGATGACCAGCTCGGAGGGGATGAGGGGGTTGATCTTCTGCGGGTCGCCACCAAACGCGGCCATGGCGTCCCGCATGGCGACGAGATCCACCACGCAGGGCACACCCGTGAAGTCCTGCAGCAGCACGCGCGCCGGCGTGTACTGGATCTCGGCGCCGTGCTCGGCCAACGGATCCCAGCTGGCGACCGCCTGCACCTGCTGCTTGGTGACGAGCGCCCCGTCCTCGTTGCGAAGCAGGTTCTCCAGCAGCACCTTGAGGCTGTAGGGGAGCCGTTGGTAGCCCGGGATCACATCCAGGCGGTAGATCTCGTAGGTCTTGCCGCCGACATCGAGGTTTGCACGTGCGTCGAAACTGTTCATACCTCACTGACCACCGTCGGTGGTCCCTCTCTCCACCGTCCAGTGTTCCTCCAGGAGCGTCAAACGCAACATCCACGCTTGGCGGATGCTCCTCCCAAGAAGTGGAGCGAGGTGGCTTGCCTGGCCGCGCTGCTCTTCACTCGTTGGAAGTGGGGAGCGAGCCGTCGAGACCCGCTGGCCACCGTGCACGCGGAGCGTGGGGCGCGGCGGCTCGACGCGGTGACATTGCCCGCCATGGGGGACGGTGTTACAGTGCCGCCAATGCCCTCGGGCTGGCGTATCTGGGCGGCTCTGCTCGTGGTCCTCTGGACCTCGGGCTGTATGCCAGTGGGCCCAGATGAGACTGGCGAAGACCGGGTGGGGCAGATCGAGCACGTCGGGGCGGTGTTGGCCCGACGCGCGATCGAGACCCTCGTCGCAACGGATCTAGCGGATGACGGTCACGATCCTGTGGTGTTTCCGCCGGCCCTCGAGACCAGCGATTTTGATGTTGGTCGCAAGCATCCGCAATCGGACCGCCCATATATTGCCTCGTTAGACCCTGGCGCCTCAAACACCGCCGCCCGGGGCCCACCCACGTTGATCTGAGCCTGCGTGTAGCCGATCGAGCGTTCAGCTCTGAGCGCGCGCGATCGTGCTGCAGGCGAGAGTGTCTTCGTGGGTGACGTCGGACGACGGTCACCGGAGATTGAGGTGCCCGGCGTCCGAGGCAGTATCGTGATATCAATAATAAAAAAACAGCGACAACCTATAGAGCGAGAGCTAGTTCAACACATTCTGGTCGGCGTCGAGCCTGGCATCGACTCGGCCGTCGCCCGCGAGCTGAGCCGGCGGATGCGGCAGTATGCCTGCAAGCTGACGATCGAGTGCGACAGCCACGCGATCGCCAACGCCCGAGTGCTCTTTGATCTGCTCATTTTGGGCGTGCGGGCCGGCGAGCGGGTCACGCTGCGCTGCGTCGGGCCCGACGCGCACGCCGCGATCGAAGACGTGGCGCGGGTGTTGCGAGGCCGCGGGGCACAATGACGAAGCTACCCGGCTGGTTGGCGACGATGTGCGCCTGGGTGATCGCCTTGGAGCACGAGCGGCTCGGCTACACCTGGGCGGCCGGGCTGGTGGTGATGGCTGGGCTCTGCGCGTGGATGTGTCATGTCAAGAGCGGCGCTCCTCGGTTGCCGGCATACTTTTGGCTGGGCTATACCTCGGCGGTGGCCAGCGCGACAGCATGGTACGTTGCCGCCCGCGGCACGCTCCTCACGGTCGAGTTGTTGTTACCAACGTTGGCGATCCTCCTCATAGCCGTGCCGGTCCGGCACGTGCTCGAGGAGCGCCCATGACCTCTCATGAACGCATCCAGCTGTCTGTTTCTGTTGGCGAGTGGCGCTGGCACGCCTCCGATTGTCACGAGCATCGCCGTCGCGTTCGTCGCCGCAGCTGCGTTGGCGTTGCTGTGCGAGCGACTTCGCCTGCCTAGTATCGCGGGCTTCATCTTCGCCGGCCTCGTGATCGGCCCGATCGGCCTCGCGTTCATCAACGATCCCGAGCAGATCGAGACGATTGCCGGGCTCGGCCTCGTCTTGTTGCTGTTCCTGATCGGACTCGAGCTCGACCTCCGGGCGCTGTTGGCCAGCGGCCGCACGTTGATCGTGACCGGGATGCTGCAGGTGCCGTTGAGTGCAGCGGTGGGGTTTGGCGTGTTCATGGGCGCCGCCGCGCTCGGGTTCGGATCAACGGCTGTCTACCCGGCGCTGTACCTCGGCCTGGCCTGCGGGTTCTCTTCGACCTTGCTCGTGGTCAAGGTCCTGCACGACCGACTTCAGATTGACACGGTCGACGGCCGGCTCTGCATCGGCTTGCTCATTTTTCAAGATATTTGGGCGATTGTCGTGCTCGCCCTGCAACCCAACCTCGAGTCGTTCAACGTGGCTCCGCTGATCGGCACGTTCTTGGGGGTCGGCGTGGTCATCGCTGTCGCGTGGTTCGGCACGCGCTTCTTGCTCCCGAGCGCGTTTCGACTGGTCGCCAAGTCCCCCGAGCTCGTCGTGACGCTGGCGCTGGGTTGGTGTTTCGGGCTCGGGATGCTCGCCAACCTGCTCGGGCCGCTGGCCGACGCGCTTGGTCTCCCCGTCCATCCCTCGGTCTCGATGGAGCTCGGAGCGCTCGTCGCCGGGACCAGCATCGCGACCTTTCCGTACGCGCATGAGGTCGTCGCCAAGGTCGGCAACCTCCGCGACTTCTTCATCACGCTGTTCTTCGTCGCGCTAGGCATGAGCATCCCGGTACCGAGCGGCGCGGGGGTGCTGCTGGCCGCGCTCGCGCTCGCGCTCGTGATGTTTCTGATCCGCTACGTCGTGTTCTTGCCGCTGCTCTATGTCACCGGCCTCGACCGGCGTCACGCCACCACGACCTCGACCAAGCTCGCGCAGGTGTCGGAGTTCGCCCTCGTCATCGCGTATCTCGGGCTCTCGCTCGGCCACATCGATGGCGAGCTCGTCAGCATCGTGATCTTCGCGTTCGTGCTCACGGCGATCCTGACACCGATGCTGTTCAAGCTAGCCGATCCGTTGTTCAGCTTTTTAGCGACCCCGCTGGGGTGGCTGGGGATCCGCGACGATCGCGAGGCGAAGCAGGCCAAGGTCGAGCGAGCACCGCGGCTGGTCTTCCTCGGGTTTCATCGCCTGGCGTCCTCGCTGCTTCAGGATCTCCAGACGACGCACCCCGAGATCATCCCAGACACCCTGGTGGTCGACTTCAACGTCGCCATCCATGATCGCATCCGCGCTCGCGGTCCACGCGTCATCTACGGCGACATCGCCAACCCGGCGTCGCTGCACGGTTCAGGGGTCAGCGGCGCGGACGTGATCATATGTACGATCTCGGACGATATCCTCAAAGGGATCACGAACCTGGAGCTGACCCGGCAGCTCCGCAAGATCGCGCCAAACGCCAAGATCCTGGTGAACGCCGTCCGCCTGCGCGACATGGCGGGCATCTATGCCGCGGGCGCGGACTATGTGTTCTCGTGGCGAACCGAGACCGCCGTGGGGGTGGTCCCGGCCCTGTGCGCGGCGCTCAACGGCAGCATCGATGGATTCCTCGAGGCTCGTCAGCGTGAATTCGGGGATCCCGTCGCGCGGGATGAAGTGCTCGATTAGTCGGCGAAATACATCGTGGGCGCATGCGTCGATCCGAGCCTTGTCCTGGTCGAGCTGCCGCATCAGCCTAAGCAGGTCAGGCTCGCCGGTCCGATCACGATCGTGATGTGCTGACCTCGAGGTGATCGCTCAGCCGCTGCTGAGCCACAGCGTAACCCAGGGCCCTTCACAAGCCAGCGACAGCTCTTCGCCGAAGCACTCGGCAGGTGCGGCGATCATGGCGGCTCCCAAGATATCGCCCCAGGTCGCGTGGGGCTCGGGTACCAGCACATGCGCGTGGCCCCTCGGTTCCGTCGAACGCTCGGTCGTTCGAAGCACGGCTTCACCGTGGCGCAAGAACACCACCGTGCTCGTCCCATCATCGGGGAAGGGGAGCGGACAGTCCGGCTGATTCTGGCACTCCCAGCGTGTCCACTGAACTCGCAATGGGATCCAGAATGTGAGGCGACGGTCGAGCTCGATAGCGCGGAGCCCTCTGATCGATGCCTGAATGATGCGGCTGTTGTTGCACCCCAGTCAGGTATAGTGTACAGACGACACGAATGAGACCCCGCCTCGCTCCCTACCTCCAGCAGCGCGCCCAGTGGCCGCCCGAGGGGCGCCACATCCTCGCGGATTACGACGATGACTCCGTCGTCGTCTACCAGGCCTATCGCCCCAGCATCGGGCGCTACGCTGTCGAGCATCAGCGCTTCGGCGGCGAGTGGTCCTTCAGTCGCATGAGCTGGATCAAACCCAATTTCCTGTGGATGATGTATCGATGCGGATGGGCGCAAAAGCCCGGCCAGGAGGTCGTGCTGGCGATCCGCATGACCCGCTCGGGCTTCGATCAGATCCTCGCGCAGGCCGTGCACTCGAGCTACGTGGCCGAGCTCTACGGCAGCCCCGCGGCGTGGAAGCAGCGCCTGTCAGCCTCGGAGGTGTGTCTGCAGTGGGATCCAGACCACGACCCCCACGGCAACAAGGTCGCGCGGCGGGCCATCCAGCTGGGTCTGCGCGGCGGCGTATTGCGGGACTACGCGACCGACTGGTGCCTTGGCATCGACGACGTCAGCGCTATGGTCGCGCAGCAACATGGCAACCTGCGCGATGGGCTCGAGCGGCTCGAGACCCCGCTCGAGCGCGTCTACCCGGTAGAGGATCCCGAGGTCATCGCCCACCTCGGCCTCAGCGACTACACCGGTTAGCCGACGACACGTCGGGTGTGGGGGCGAGCGCTGGCGCAAGACTCGTTCGCCCGGTCATGGGTGGCGCGCGCTTGGGTGCGGCCACGGTGATCGCGTGGGCGCCCGAGCGTGCCACCCGAACCCGACCCGGCCGTCACCTCGTCGAGGCCATCCATATATTGGCCGTAGTCGTTGCCGTTGTGCTCGAGCGACGCCACCCACGCGAACCACCGGTCGAGCGCGCCGCCGCAGCCGTCGGCTTCGGCGCATCCTTCGAACGCCGAGAACGCGAGCTCGGGCATGATCGACGCGACGTCTGCGTGCATCGCCTCGAGATACGCGCGCGAATCATGCTCGTGCTCGGCGTAGTCCGACAATCGGATGACCCGGGCCCGGGGGCAGTACGGGACGATATCGAGCAAGCTGTGAATCGCGTGGCGGTCGATCGCTTGGTTCAGCTCCGTTGCGCTCGCCGTGTCGACGATCCCGCGCTCGCGCAGCTGATCCGCAAACGCTCGGTACCGGGCCCGCTCGGCTCGTCTAGCCTGCGGCAGCGGCACCGTGACGGGTGTGGCCGTGGGCGTGGGGTCGGCTCGGCTGGCGGGGGCGGGCGCTCGTCCGCACGCCGGCGCGGCGACGAGCAAGCACAGCAGGAGAGTTCCGCGGCGAGTCACTATTGTGGAGCATAGCCCTCTGACCCTCACGGACGGCACGGGCTCGGCAGTAAAACTGCGGAGCCGTGCACGATCCGCGACTCCGCCGCGAAGGCCTGCTAGTCCTCGTCGGAGCCCGACTCGGTTGAACCAACCGCCTCACGCTGATGAAAGCGCGGATCCCCGTCGACCGCCGGCACCCCAACATGAAGAATCCGCGCCCCAGTCTCGGCGACCGGGTTCACGCTATGCCCGACCACCACCCCCGCCTCGGGCACGGCATACTCCGCGATCAGATCCCCAAACGGCGTCGTCAAGCGCGCGACCGTCTGCCCCGCCTCTACGTGCTCGGTGACCTCGGGCGAGACCTCGAGCAGGCCGCCGTGATCGGTGTAGGTCCAGTACGAGCGCTCGCACAGCACGGGCGGTGGACCCAGCTTGACCGCGCGGGTGCGGATCATGTGTTGATCCGCCAGCACCGCGCGCAACCCCGTGAGCGTGCGCTTGATGTAGTCGCTATGAAACCGCTGCGGATTACCAATCTCAACGGTCACGGCTGGGATCCCGAGCTCGGCCGCGGCCCCGCGCAGGGTCATGTCCGAGGGGGGATTGTGCACGATGATCTGCGGCCGCTGTAGGTACGCGATGCGGGCCGCCTCGGGGTTGGTCATGTCGGCGCGAACGTAGAGCGAGTTGACCCGGCCCACGCTTGCCGTGTGCAGATCCACGAGCAGGTTGAGCCGGCGGACCAGACGATCGACGAGCCGGCTGACGTAGACCGACGCCGCGTTGCCCCGAGGGTTGCCCGGGAACATATGGTTGAGGTCCCACTGGCCATAGCCACGCTCATGGTTGAGGTAGCCAGGCACGTTGACCACGATCACGCCAACCACGGTGCCGCGCAGGGTCTTGGGATCCAGGCGCTCGAACAGCCGCCGGATCACCGGGATCCCGTTGAGCTCGTTGCCATGCAGCGCCGCGGTCAGCCCTAGGATTGGGCCCGGCTTGGCCCCGCGGGCGACCAACACCGGCAGCTCGATCGGCCGTGAGAGCCCGTCGTGGGCCAGCTGCAAGAGTAGCCGGCTGATCTGGCCAGCGGGCCATTCTTCGGGCTCGAAGCGCTCGACGACGGTGGCCGGCGCGGACGGGGACATGGACATGCTCAGCTTCGCTTGGCCACGAAGGAATCCATGATCGGTCCGGTAAAGTCAACGCCATAGAATTGATTGGCGTCGCTCAGTCCGCCGGGGGCGAACACGTTGATCTCGATGATCTTGTCGCCGATCACGTCGAGCCCGCACAGCGGCAGGCCGTCGCTCATCAGCAAGGGACCCACGGTCTGCACGATCTCGCGCAGTCGCGGGGTGAATTCGGTCGCGGCCGGTACGCCGCCAATGTGGACATTGCTGCGGAAGTCGGCCCCGCTTGGCTTGCGACGGACAACGGCGACAGCCGAGCCAACACGCAGCGGCTCACCATCGAGCACGATCACGCGCACGTCGCCCTGGGTCGCTTCTGGCAGGTACTCCTGAGCGATCGCCATGCCGCCGCGGGTCAGCACGTCGATGATCTGTCCGAGGTTTGGATCATTGGGCTGAACCTTGAACACGTCGGTCCCGCGCGTGCCCGATAAGGGCTTGAGCACGCTGGGCGTGGCGCTGGTCTTCACGAACTCGCGCAACACTTTCGGGTCGCGGCTGACCAGCGCGCGGGGCCGGAACGCGGGCGGGATCCGAGTGCTGTAGAGCTTGCTGCTCGCGCGGCGCAGACCCGCGGGCTCATTGAGGACCACGACGCCCTGGTGCTGGGCGAGCGCCAACAGATCCAAGCCGGCCTGGTGAACGCCGACGCGCGTGTCCCGGCCGGGGTTCGTGCGGATGACGACCAAGTCCCCCGGGGCCAGCACCAGGTCGTGCTCGCTTCGGTCCGGATGGCGAATCGCTCGGGCCCGAACGGCGTCGTCAACGCCAACCCCGAGCTTGGCGATGTCGCCAACGAACACACCAAAGCCGCGGGTGGAAGCGGTCTGAATCAACATCGCCGTGGTGGTGGACGGATCGATGTCGGCGACATCGTTGACGAGGAACACGCACTTCATGGGGACCGCCGGTAGTGGGCCAGAGCCCCGCGGGGTCTGGATGGGTGCACGGCTTCACCGCACCTTGGTAGATAAAACCCATCGCCCATGCCTCGAGCGTTGGCTGCGATCAGGTCGAAGGGCAGCCAGCTCTCGCCCGTGAAACGCTGTCCTGGTTCGTGGTCGTCGAGGGGGCCCTCGCACACCAAGCTATCGTCGAGTCCAAGCCCGCGTCCGCAGGCCTGGTAGACGTCGAGGCCGTCTTAATTGGGCAGCGCAAAATCGTCGCGCTCGACGAGCCACTTCACGACGCCAGTCTCGTCGCACGCTTCGCGCGGATCGACGACTCCGTCACCACACCCGCCGCCGGAGTCGGAGTCGGTGTAGGTGGTGTCGGTCTCGGTCGTGTCGGTGCTCGCCCCACCAGTCAGGTCGCCCGACCGATCCGTGGCGGCCGTGGTGTCACGCCCAACCTCTGCGCCAGCGTCTTTGGTGCACGCGAGCGGGACAAGGGCGAGCAACAAAAGACGGCGAGCGGCGATCATGGCTTCGAGTGACACCCAAGATTGCCGCGGTGTGGAATCGAGCGCAGAGGCTTCGTTCACTCTGTCCTGGAATTACGCGGGCTGCGATGGTCCAATCATGAATGATGGCGATGGTCTCAAAAACGAGCGCAATTGGTTGGGTCGCGGCGGGGAGCCTCATGATGTTGCCACTCGATGCCAATGCTGGTGGTGATCCAGAAAAGGATCAGTTCGAGGTGGGGACGCTGATCATTCCCATGGACATGGACTACCAGGACATGGGCATGCTGCGCGCGTACGGGCTGGTGTATGATCTGCTCAGCAACGGGGTCCCGGTCCGCTGGGCGATCAACCCCGCCAAGCTGCAAGACGGCGCAGACTTCAGCGCCTCGGCTACGGATCTCGCCAGCGGGGATCCAATCCCGATCCATGACTACCGCGGCGGCCCGTGGGTCATCGACTCGAGCGACGCCGCGGAGGCGCTGCCGATCATCATGGCCTGGCAGCAGGCCAACCCCAACGTCGCCGTGCACGAGGCCTCGGCGGCGTTCGAGGCCGACGTGGGCCACTACTTGGTGGTGGCGCCCACCATCGCAATGATCGCGGACGGCAACCAAAAGATCGCGCGGGGCTACATGGCGGCCGCGGGGATCCCCGACTCGACCGGCGATCTCGCGTGGCCCGACAACAGCCCCGACATGCTCGACGTCGCGGAGCTCAGCGGCCCAACCGAAGACAACCACCGCGACGGGCTGTTGTTCGACGAGGACGGCGATCCGGTCTACTGCCAGCTGATGTCGATGCACTGGGGCGTTGGCGCGGCCGAGGACGACCCAGAGGTCGTCGCCGAGGTTCGCGAGTACCTCAATAACCCCGTGCACTTCTTCGCGGAGTGCCAAGCCGTCAACGCGTTCGAGAACCTGGATCCCCACGGGTTTTTCTTGACGCCAAATGGATTCGACATCGGCGATCGGCCCGACGGCGTCGAGCACTTCAATTTTGGCTCGCCCTACGCGCAGCTCGACGGGCCCTTCGCGACGATCGGCGGCAGCGAGCCCTCGTACACGCTGCCGCCCGGCGACGAATATCTCGCCGGCGGAATCACGATGCTCACCGGCGAGGGCACGCCAGTCGGGGTCGAAGACGTGTGGATGACCGGCTACCTCGACGGAACCTGTCCGCCCAGCGAGCCCGAGTGCGGCTCGCTCGGCAAGATCAGCTATCTCGGCGGGCACGAATACAGCACCGACCTCCCGATCTCGGACAACCCCGACACCCAGGGGACGCGGCTGTTTCTCAATTCGTTGTTCGAGGCCCCGTGCGCGACCGTGGACGGGCTACCCAGCCTGAACCTGGCCACCGCGGCGCCAGCGTTCACGATGGTCCCGGACGTGGAGGTTGACGTCACGTATGTCAACGCGAGCGCGGCCACGGCCCTCGACGCGGTGCTGCGCGCCCAGCTGCCGCCGAACACGAGCTTCGTCTCGGCAACCGAGGGCGGCATGTTGGTCGGCGACGAGGTCGTCTGGCAGCTCGGCAACCTTGGCGCCGACGAGGGGGGTGATCGCAGCTTCGTGATCGACCTGCCCGAGCACGGGCTGTACGACAGCAGCGCGGCGCTCGACTACCGGGTGGGGCTCAACAACTTCACGCTGCCATCGAATGTGGCCCAGACGCTGTACGGCGACGAGCCCCCGGGTGACGGTGACGGTGACGGTGACGGCGGCTCGGGTGACGGCGACGGCGATCCTGCGGGTGATGGCGACGGCGGCAGCTCGGCCGGGGAGACGGGCGACGACGGCGGCGACCAAGGGGGAACCGCCGAAGACACGGGCGGCGACTCGGGCACGGGCAGCGACCGCGGGGCAGCCGACGCGGGGGCGGAAGGGTGCAGCTGCACCACCGGCCAGCCCGGCGATCCATCCACGCCGGCTCCGCTCGGGTGGTTGCTTGGCGCGGGCCTTGGCCTGGGTCTGCTGCGCCGCCGCGGAGGTGTCGCGTGAATCGCTCGATCGCGTATTTGTTGGGACTGCCGCTGGGTCTGGCGCTCGCGCTCACAGCCGGCTGCGGCGGCAGCTCGGGCGGCACCAGCGACGGTGCAGAAGGCGTCAGCACCGAAGAGGACACGGGGGTCGGCGTTGACACCGACAACCCCACGACGGGGGCCAAGCTCGACCTTCAGGGCGAGATGGACCTGCCCGAGGGTGAGCCGATCGGCTGCGAGAAGATCGACTTCTTGTTCGTCATCGATTCTTCGGGCTCGATGGCCGACAACCAAGCCAACTTGATTGCGAGCTTTCCGGGGCTGGTCGCGGCGATGATGGACAACGTCGCGGCCGACGACTGGCACGTGATGGTCGTCGACAGCGACGGGCAGTGGGGCGGGACCGACTGCGCCAACGCGTGCATGACCTTGAACGCGTGCCCCGGCGCCCCAGAGTTCGACTGCGACACGCCGCCGCCAACCCTGTGCGACATCAGCTTGGGTGGCGGCGTGATCGCGCCAATGGGCCAGGCCGCCAGCAACCAAGACTGCGCGCTGGCCAGCGACAGCCGCTACGTCCAGGCCGGCGAGCCGGACCTGCTCTCGGCGTTCTCGTGCGTGGCCAAGGTCGGCGTTGACGGCAGCGACACGGAGCGGCCGATGGGCGCGATGGTCCGCGCGCTCGGGCCCGAGCTTGGCGAGCCGGGCGGCTGCAACCAGGGCTTTGTGCGGGACGACGCGATCTTGGTGGTCACGATCATCACCGACGAGCCCGACGAGCACTCGGTCGGTGAGCCTGGCGATTGGTTCGACGCCGTCGTCGCTGCCAAGGGCGGGCAACCCGAGGCCGTCGTCGTGCTCGGGCTGCTGCCAGACGGCGATCTGGCCATGCCGCTGTGCGGGGTCGAGTCCGTCCCCGCGCCGCGGATGAGCGCGTTCTTGCAGCTGTTCGAGAACAACAGCCGCGCGTCGATCTGCGAGCCCGACTACAGCCCATTCTTTCTCGAGTCGGTGTCGGTGATCAGCGAGGCCTGCGACAATTTTGTGCCGATCGGGTAGGCTCGCGCCAATTCCCATGGCTTGGTGTCGCTGCGTCCATCCACCCGTCCTTGGCCCTGCGTTGGCTGCCCTCTCGTGCCTGCTGAGCGCAGGTGGCTGTGGCGGCGGCGCGGGCCAGGATACGTCGCCCTTCGCGACGGGCACGTCCACTGGAACGCTCACGCAGACGGGCGCCAGCGACACGACCGGCGGTGACGGTGATGGTGACGGTGACTCGGGCGACGGCGACGGCGATCCGGGTGATGGCGACGGCGACGAGACGCTCTTCGATGTGGCCGAGGGCGGCGGCGACGGCGACGGCGACGGCGACTGCACGCTCCCGCACGTGCCGTGTGATGCCGCGACCACGGACCCGTTCAACGCGCTTGGCCTTGGCTGCCCCGGCGAGCTGCAGATCAACCCCTCAATTGACGCTCACCAAGACGGCATGGGCGTTCGCTCGAGCTTTGGCGCGACCGCGACCTACGATCCGCAGGAGGGCTCCTCGTACTTCGTGCTCTCGACCGGTCACGTCGCGGAGCTCGACGACGAGCCCGTCAACCCAGGCGACCAGATCTACCATTGCAACAAGTGGTTCTCGCCCGGCGACGGCATGGACACCACCAACTTTCCGGCGCCAATCAAGAAGAACAACGTCAACGGTGATTGCCTGAGCAATCCGGCGTTGGTTGGTACCGGCGACTGCTCCAACACGATCCAAGCCCAGTTTCAGCAGAGCGGCTGGAAGTACGACTATCAGGAGATCCGCTTTAGCGTAACTGTGCCCGAGGACGCGCACGCGCTGGCGTTTGACGTGGCCTACTTCACGACGGAGTGGCCAGTGTTCGCGGGCCAGTCCTACAACGACATGTTCATCGCCTGGCTCGAGGCGCCAAACTGGACCGGCAACATCTCGTTCGATGACGGCGGCCACGCGCTCTCACTCAACGCCGCGTTCTTCGACTACGAGGACCAAGACGGCCTGCTCCCCGAGTTCGCGGGCACCTGCATGCGCTACGGTGCCGGCACTCCGTGGCTGACGACGACCGCCGAGGTCGTGCCCGGCGATCAGATCGAGCTGGTGTTTGCGATCTTCGATCTCGACGACGTCAACCTCGACAGCTTCGTGTTTCTCGACAACTTCAGGTGGCTGTGCGAGGGCGGCGGCGGGCCGTCGACCATGCCAGTGCCAGTCCCCTGAGCCGCGCGGAAGCCAGAGCGATTCCTGCGCGCTCGCCGAGCGTCGGCGTGCCAATCATTCGCGGGCCCAGTGCTGCGCGCGCAGGCGGCTGTCAGCGCCCGAACATCGCCACCCGTTGCGCGCAATTTTTTTGCTCATGATGTGATCGCGGCTGCTCGGATATGGAGGCAGCTTTTGCCCGCTGGGGCGCTGCCCTTGGCTGCAGTCCGCCGAGGAGGAGGCTCGCCCGAGCTGAAGTGAGTCATGTCCATCACTCTTCCCCGACTTGGTCAGGTCGTCCTGGGTTCGTTTCGGCTCGAGCGCCGGCTTGGCGCTGGTGCGTTCGCGGTCGCCTATCTCGCCCATCAGCTCGGCACGGACCGGCGCGCGGTGGTCAAGCTGCCGCATCCCTACCTGCTCGAGGGTCCCCAAGCCGCGGAGATCCGTCGTCGGTTTGGGGTCGAGGCCCGGGCCGCCAGCCGCGTGTCGCATCCCAACGTCGTGACCATCTACATGGTCGGTGAGACCGCGGACGGGATCCCGGCGATCGCGATGGAGTTCGTCGAGGGGGAGGCCCTGTGTACACGCCTGAAGCTCGCGGCGCCGCTGCCACTCGCCGAGCTGGGCGCGCTGGGAAAGCAGCTCGGCGAGGCGCTGCGGGCTCTGCACGAGGTCGGCATCGTTCATCGTGATCTGGCTCCGAGCAATGTCATCGTGTGCACGCGCAGCCGCGAGCTGTCCGTGACGCTGCTCGACTTCGGCGTGGCCAAGCTGCTCGACGCGCCAAACAAGACGCTGGGACCGATGGGCACGCCGGGCTACCTCGCGCCCGAGCAGCTGCAAGGACAGGTCACCCCGCGCACCGATGTGTACAGTCTTGGCGCGATCTTGTGGTGGGCGCTGACCGGGTACGAGCGACCCGACGACTACAGCGACGGGACCCTGCTGCGCCGGCTGGGCTCTCCGCTGGGTCCAGATCCGCTGCAGGTGCGGCCGGATGCGCCGCGACGTCTGGCCGAGGTCGTCTCGCGGATGTTGATTCCAGCGTACGAGCGCCGCCTCTCCGTCGAGGGATTCTTGGATGAGTGGCGAGCGGCGCTCGACGCCACGCTGGCCGAGCAAAGTGAGCCTGGGTTCGCCGCCCGCACGCGCAGGCAGTCGCGCACGAGCTCGGTCGGCGTCGAGGCTGTGACGGCACCCGCGGCCTCGCAGTCGCGCACGGTCGCGGTCGTCGTTGGAAACTCCGTGCTGCGGGCGCTGACGACCAGCTATCTGCAGCGCGAGGGCGACATCGCGGTCGTCGCCTGTGACGTGCGCGAGCTGACCCGGTCCAACCCTGGCGCCTATGCGGCGGCGGTCCTCGACGCCGATCTTCCGGGCGTCGATGTTGGCGAGCTCGTCCAGATGCTCGCCGAGTGCTACGAGGAGCTCGCCGTCGTCGTGATCGGGAGCGCGGAGCAGGGCGGGGCTCACTGGATGCGCGCGGGCGCCAGCGCGTTCGTGCAGCTGCCGGAGCAGCTCGATGAGCTGCGCGCCGAGGTGGCGCGGGCGTTGGGGCGCAGGCAGACGACGGGGACGTCGAGCTCGGGTCGGCTGTCGACGCCCATGATCGAGCGGCTGTACGACGCAGGTCAGCTGCACGCCGCGCTCGACGGGTTCATCGGCGAGGTGCCGCAGTGGCTCGCGGATGTGAATCTGTCCCTGACCAACGGCGAGCTGGCGCGCGCGTCGGGGATCTGCCAGCGACTGGTGTTGAGCGCCGACTCGCTGGGGCTGACCGATCTCGCTCGGCTCGCCCGGGCCACCTGCGCGTTCATCATGGACGCGGATCTGGATGGCGCGTCCGGGTTGACCGCGGCGCTCGAGGACGAGTACGAAAAGGTGTTCCCCGAGGTGTACGCGCTGATGCAGTGCAGCCGGCCGGCGGGGGTTCGGCCATGATTCGTTGGGCCGGTTAGGCCGGTTAGGCCGGTTGGGCCGGTTGGGCCGGTTGGGCCGGTTGGGCCGGTTGGGCCTGCTGAAGATCGACCGCGGCCTGAGCGGGCCGCGTGGTCGGGTATGGTCTCCCCCATGCTCGGCCTCGTCCTCGCGGTCCTCAGCGTGCTCGTGGCCTCGGCGCTCTGCTCGGGGGCCGAGGCCGCGCTGTTCTCCGTCTCGCTCGTCAAGGCCCAGGCCCTTGCAGCAGAGGGCAGCGCAAAGGGGCGCGCGCTCCTCGAGATCCGCGCCGCGATGGAGCGGCCGATCGCCGCGATCGTCATCCTCAACAATATCGCGAACATCGTCGGCAGCATCATCGTGGGTAGCCTCGCCGCCGGGATTCTGGGTGAGACCTGGCTGGGCGTGTTCTCGGGCGTGCTCACGTTCATGGTCATCGTGTTCTCCGAGATCATCCCCAAGACCATCGGAGAGCGAAACGCGGACGCCCTCGCCCCGGCGATCGCCCGAACGGTCTTGACCGTCACCAAGCTGCTCACGCCGTTGATCTGGTTCATCGAGCTGGTGACCCGGCCGATCGTTGGCGAGAGCAAGGCTGGGCTGACCGTCAACGAGGCGCAGATTCGGATGCTCGCTGGGATCGCGGCGAAGCAGGGATCGATCGGCACCAACGAGTCGGAGCTGATCCGCCGGGCCTTCACCCTCGACGATCGGCGGGCCCGAGAGATCATGACGCCGCGGGTGAGCATGAGCTCGCTGCGCGGCGACGCGACCCTCGAGGACTGCCGCGCGGCGATCGTCAGCTCGCAGCACACGCGCCTGGTCGTCGTCGGGAACTCGCGCGACGACGTGATCGGGGTCGTGCTGCGCAGCGAGCTGCTCGTCGAGCTGCTCGAAGGCCGCGGGGGCGCCCGGCTGCGCGACATCGCCGAGGAGGTTCCGACCACGACCGAGGACGTCCGAGCCGACGCGCTGTTGCGCGAATTTCAGACCAGCCGCCGCCACCTCGCCGTGGTCCTCGACGAGTTTGGCGGGGTCGCTGGGGTCGTGACGCTCGAGGATGTGCTGGAGATCCTGACGGGCGAGATCGTCGACGAGACCGACCAGGTGGTCGATCTGCGCGCGGGCGTCAACTCACCCCAGCCACGGGGGTAGGGTATAGGGTAGGGGAGGGTAGGCTGAGCGCCGACTGGGCGGCGCCCGAGCGAAGCCGTTGGCGGCGAGATGTAGCGCCTGCTCACGCATTGGACGTCTTCACTTCTTGCGACGCCATGCCCAATGGGGATAGGATGACTCGGGGTTCGTCTCATGAAGAAATCGGCGATTATTTGTACTTTGGGCTTGGCGCTTGGCTGTTCAAGCAGCGACGGCGGAGCTGACACTGATTCCAGCGGCATCAGTGCCAGCGGCGAAACTGGGAACAGCTCCAGCGCTGACACCAACACCAACACAAACAGCAACGGTGATGGCGACGCTGGCGATGGTGACTCCGGCGACGGTGACTCCGGTGACGGCGACGGTGACCCCGGCGATGGTGACGGTGATTCCGGCGATGGCGGCACTGGCAGCAACCAGAAGTTCGACACCTTGACGGTCCCCGATGCTGCCTTCAACTGCGGCAGCGGTGGCAACGACGATCCCGAGTTCTCGTATCTTTGGGCGGCCAACAGCTCGCAGGGCACGATCACCAAGATCGACACCAAGACGGTCACGGAGGTCGGGCGCTACCAGGTCCGCCCCGACGGCGCAGGCTCACCGTCTCGCACCTCGGTCAGCCTCTCGGGCGACGTCGCGGTCGCCAGTCGCAGCGGCGGCGTGACCAAGATCTACGCGAACGAAGAGTCGTGCCAGGAGTCCAACGGGATGCCCGGCATCCAGACCTCCAACAGCAACCAGGCGCTGCCGTGGGGCACGGAAGAGTGCGTCGCCTGGCACAAGCCAATGCAGTACGCGTCGCAGCGCCCGGTCGCCTGGGGTGCGGGTGAGTTCAACGAAGGCACCTGCTACTGGGAAGACGAAGAGCTGTGGACCGCCGCGACCCAGGGCCAGACCATCGACGTCTACGTGCTCGATGGTGAGGACGGCTCAACCAAAGAGATGATCACCCTCCAGGGCGTCGCCGCCAGCTACTACGGCATCTACGGCGGCGCCGTCGATGGCAACGGCGACTTTTGGGGCTCGCAGCTCGGCGCCGGCAAGCTGGTCCGGGTCAACCGCGCGGACATGACCTACGACATCTGGCAGATGCCGGTGAGTGGGTACGGCATGACCGTCGACTCCGAGGGCTACGTGTGGACCTGCAGCAGCAGCGTCGCGCGCTTCGACCCCATGACAGAGACCTGGCAGACCGCGGCAGTCGGCGGCTACACCGGCTGCATGGCCGACGCAGGCGAAGACGGGCTGCTGTGGGTGTCGCAAGGCGGCAACGGGGTCATGGGCATCAACCGCGACACCCTGATGGTCGAGAAGCAGTGGGCCGCTGGCGGCTCGTACGGCATCAGCATCGACTTCGAGGGCTACGTGTGGGCGGTGGCCAACGGCAGCACCGCCAGCAAGATCGACCCCGAGACCGGGCAGTTCTGGACCTACAACGGGCTGGTTGGCGCGTACACGTACTCGGACATGACCGGCTACGCGCTGACCAACGTCGGCTCGCCCAGCGGCTGATCTTGATCCTGGATGAACGCGTCGACGGCTAGCCATTGCTTGGCTAGCCACGCGCGGAACTCGGGGGGTTGCCGCGGGACTTCGTTAGCGGGCACTCGCCACACGCGTGCCCGCAGCGTCGCCCAGGTCAGCCCGCCAAGCACCAGCTCGCCCAACGTCCCAGCCAACTCGAGGCCGGCATGAACCGGTCGACGAATACCGCCTGCGAGCGGGCGAGGCGTCCTGCCCGAGCTGAATGACAGCTCGCTCTCAACCGCCAGCGTACTCGGCGAGCAGGGCCACGAACTCGTCCGCGAACTTGTAGCTGTCGGTGAAGTAGCGGGCCGACAGGTAGTTTCGATCGCGCAGGGTGAACCCGTAGTCGCGTCGCTCTGGCCCCTCGCGGCGCAGCAAGAACGGACCGGTCTCGAAGTCGGCCGCGGCGGCCAAGGCCTGCGTGACCTCGTCCTGCACGGTCTGCGCGTAGGTGCGGTAGTAGGAGCCCAGCCACAGCCCCGTCATTGCCCAGGCCATGCGTTCTTGCGCGTTGGTCAGGGCGGTCGTCCTGCGCCCGTGCAGGACCGAGCGGCCGGTCTTGGGATCGCGGGCACGCGCGACCACCAGCACGCCATGACACAGCGCGCCGACGGGCTTGTTGTCGAGCATGTACTTGGCGACCAGCGCCTGGACCTGCTCGGACTCGAGGTAGGGCTTCATGCTGGGCGCGTGGCCGCCGGTCAGGACCACGGCGTCGAACGCTTCGGGATCGAGCTGGTCGAACGACAGCGGGTGCTGAAACGCGTCGCTGTCGGCCATCTGTGCGTAGAGGTCGCGAGCGTGGGTGACGGCGCGTAGCCACTGCCGCCAGATCGCAAACCCGCGGCCGCTGACGATCCGGCGATCCGCGGCGGCTGGCTGGCCATCGGGGGTGGCGAACACGACCTCGTGGCCGGCGTCGATCAGCGCGCGCCAGGGCACTGACGACTCGGTCGGGTCGAAGTCGCGGGAGGGGAGGGGGAACAGGATCTTCATCGGCTCGGACTGGCTTCAGCTCGTGCACGCATGCGCGGACTGGAGGCCCCTTATACCTCCGCAGGCGGACGCAGGCAGGTACGGCTCTAAGGGTTGGCCGGGTGGCTGGGGCGCGTCTTAGCGCTGGCACTGAGCTGCGATAGCATCGCCGCAGGATCATGAAGCGCGACCAACTGCGGCAACATCCGGCCTACGCGGCCTTGACCCCCGAGGAGCAGGCCGCGATCGATGAGCGGCTCGAGGGCTGGCACCTCGACGCGCTGGCGGTGGCGGCGGCGACAGGCGGGGTCGCGGAGCTCGACCCCAGCGATCTACGGTTTTGGCTGGCATCCACGGCGCGACGTCCGTGGGCGATGATCAGCCTGTGCGACCAGCCCGAGCAGGCCAACGCGCTGTTCGAGGGGTTGCTCGCGGCGGTGCCCGAGCTCGCCGAGCACGAGCAGCGTCCCAAGCTCGTCGCGCTCGCGCGCGACATGAGCCGCGCGCTGATCGTGGCCGACAACGCGCGCCGCGAGCAGGGCTTTGTCCGGGATGAGCAGCTCGCTGCGCTCTGTGATCAGATCGACAAGCTCGAGCGCGCGGATCCGCGGTGGAACGACGCGAGCGTGGTGGCGATCTTGCGCGTGGCCAAGCTCGAGGAGCTCGCCAACGCGCTGGTTGACCACACCCGCTCGACCCGCGGCGTCCAAGGCTTCCTGTCTCGCGTGGGTGAGCGGCTCTCGACCAAGCTGTTCGACCTGGTCCACGGCGGGCTGTATTTGGCGACAGGCAACGCCGAGCACGAGGGCCACTACGAGGATGGCGAGTGGACCAACTGGACCGCCAGCTACCGGGCCCGCCCGGCCGCGTACCTGTGCCCAAGCAGCGAGGACGAGCTGTGCAGCGCGATCTCGAAGGCCAGCGAGCTGCGGGTGGTCGGTGGCGGGCACAGCTTCAACGATGGCCCCCTGTGTTCGGCGCACATGATCTCGCTCGACGCGTACGGGCGGATCCTAAACCTCGACCCCGAGCGCAAGACCGCGCGGGTCCAGGCGGGCATTCGTCTGCGGGATCTGAACAAGGCGCTGTGGGAGGCGAGCTTGGGCCTGCCGGTGTTGGGCTCGACCGACAGCCAGAGCATTGGCGGGCTCGTGGCCACGGATCTCCACGGCACCGGTCGCGACGCTGGGTTCTTGTCGGAGCAGATCTTGTCGCTGCGGGTGATCGCCGCTGACGGCGTGGCCCAGACCGTGCGTCCCGGCGATCCGCTGTTTCACGCGGCGATCGGCGGGATCGGGACCTGCGGGGTCGTGAGCGAGGTCGAGCTGCAGCTCGTTGATTCGTTCCACGTCGAGAAGGTCACGCAGATGGTCGATCGCGCCCACGCGGAGTCCAGCCTCGATGGCCTGCTGCGCGCCAACGATCACATCAGCTTCTATTACATTGGTGGTGCCCGCGAGGCGGAGGCCGTGCGCGTGCACCAGTGGAATCGCAGCAGCGCGCCGCTGACCCCCAAGTGGGAGAAGCTCGAGACCCGCAACGAGCTGTCCGACTTTGCCGTCAGCGCGTTCGTACCTGGGCTCGCCCGGCGGATCGCCGACATCGACGAGGACGCGTGGCTCTCGGACTTGGTCGCCCCGGATCACACCGTTGTCATGCCCGGCAGCCGCGGGTTTGGACGCAAGCTGTTCTACCGCCACGACGAGATCGAATTTGGCGTGCCCTTCGAGCGCTACCAGGTCTGCCTGAATCAGATCTTGGCGCTGTTGAGCGCCGAGGACTTCTTCTCGATCGTCGAGTGTAGGTTCACGCCTGATCGCTCGCAGTCGCTGATCGGCCCGGGCGCCGGGCGGCGCAGCGCGTATATCGAGCTGGCCACGCCGTTGTCTCGGGATCACGAGCGGGTGTTTGCGAAGGCCGAAGAGATCCTGCGCGAGCACGATGGGCAGCCGCACTTGGGCAAGAAGACCAACGTGAGCGCGCAGGACATGCTCGAGATCCACGGGGATCGCTTCGTTCGCTTTCAAGCGGTCCGGGCCGCGCAGGATCCCAACGGTAAGTTCCTCAACGCGTTCACGCAGCGGGTGCTTGGGGGGTAGGGCTAAGGCGGCGAAACCAAGCCACGAGGTCGTTCGCCCAGGGCGAAGACGAAGACAGAAAGCCGGAGTCGTCAGTCCCGGCGAAGTCCGTGTCGTCCGCGTTGTCGACTCCGTCGTCCCGCTTGCCGCCAGCGTCACACGTGGGCAGCGACGGCGCAGGGTAGGGGGAGCGCCGTTCAATTGCGCGCCGAGGTGGGCACGCCGGGTTCAATCGTGCAGCTACTCGATCCAGGCCGCGACGATCAGCTCGCGCAGCCGCGCGGGATCGGTGGCGGAGGTCTTGCACATGAACCCGCTCTTGTGGGCGAAGTGCACGTCCGGCTGGCCCTCGACCCGAGAGAAGTCGAGCTTGGGATGATCTTCGTAGCGGCCGATCCCGTAGCCGTCGCCGCGCCGATCTGGATAGACGATCGCCGCGATCGTGTGCTCGAGCCCAGCTGCGCGAACGTAGTTTCCGACGGCGATGCTGGGCTCGTCGGACGCGGGGTCGGTGCGTGGGAGGAACACCGCCTCGATCGAGTCACCCAGCTCGGGACCGCGCGCGACCGACCAGCGCTGCGCGTGCTTGGCCGCGAAGTCGATCCGCTCGCGGGCGACGCGTAGGTACTCGAGCAAGTCTTCGCCCACGAAGCGCATGAATTCGTAGAGCGGATCACCCGCGGCGAGCTGGCTCTTCTTCGCGAAGCGGCGCAGCAGCGTGATGTCGATCGGCGAGTTGAGCTGCGAGATCGCCTTGCGCGGGACCCCGAGCCACTTCGCGGTCTTGGTGGGCCCGCGCGAGTCAAACCATTCCGCCGGCTCGAGCCAGTCGCAAAAGCGCAGGGCGTCCGCGTAGATCCCCAGGTGATCCAAGACCAAGCTCAGCGCGCAGGTTGGGGCGTGCTCGCGCGGGAAGTGGTGGTGGTCGAAGTCCATCCGGGCCGGATCATGGACGCCGCCGACGTCGATGATCGCGACCTTGGGATCGTCGAGCTCGGCCTGGGTTGGATCGCGGCGGACGACCGGCGCGCCGTACTTGGCGATGAGCACGCAGACCGCCAGGAGGTCGTCTTTGTGGGCGCCGCCTGGATGCGTGAGGATCGTGTGGACCATGCCCGCGCCACATACCACGAGATGCGGGCGCGAGCCGCCCGTCAGGCTGTGGTGAACAGCATCTCGTGGAGCACCTTCACGGCCTGGCCGATGTCGGCGTCGTCGATCAGCATCGTGAAGTTAATGCTGCCCATGCCGTAGCTGATCATCTCTACGTTGACGCCGGCCCCGGCGACGGCCGCGAGCACCTGGGCGCCGATCCCGGGGCGCGCGGGCAGGTGCTGGCCAACGACCGCGAGGATGGTCTTGCCGTGGTGCAGCTCGACCTTGCCGATGGTCTCGAGCTCTTGCTGGGCGGCCTCGAGCGCGCGGCGGTTGGCGGAGGTCAGCGAGATGCTGACCTCGGAGGTCGAGATCATGTCGACGTCGACCTCGCGGCGGCCAAGGATCTCGAACACCCGGGCCAAGAACCCGGCCTGGCCAAACATGCGAGTGGTCCACAGGACCAGCACGGACTGCCGCTCCTTGTAGGCGATGCTGGTCGCGGCGTTGGGGCTGGGCGCGGCGACCTTCTGGATCACCGTGCCCGGGTGCTCGGGGCGGTTGGTGTTGAGCACCCGAACCGGGATGTCGCTGCTCATCGCGGGCAGCAGCGTGGACGGGTGCAGGACCCGGCTGCCGAAGTAGGCCAGCTCGGCGGCCTCGTCGAAGCGCATCTGCGGGATGTTGCGGGCGCCCTCGACCACGCTGGGATCGGCGGTCATGACCCCGTCGGTGTCGGTCCAGATCTGGACCTCGTCGGCCGCGAGCGCGCCGCCGAGCAAGCTCGCGGTCAGGTCGCTGCCGTTGCGGCCAACCGTCGTGATCTCGCCAGCGCCGTTCTTGCCGACGAAGCCAGTCACGATCGCGATCTCGTCCGCGGGCAGGTTGGCGAACGCCGCCCGACAGTTGGCCTCCCAGCCGGCGAGCGGGCGGGCGCGACCGAACGCGTCGTCGGTCACGAACCCGAGCTCCCACACGTCGTGGGCCCGGGCGGGCAGGCCGTTGCGGGTGAAGAAGTCGGCGATCACCCGCACCGACATGCGCTCGCCAAAGCTGGACACGTAGTCGAGGCTGCGCGGGCTCAACTCCTTGACCAGCGAGATGCCGCGCAGCAGATCGCCGAGCTCGCCAAAGAATTCTTCTAGCAGGTCGGCCGGGCACTCGAGCTGGGCGAGCAGGCCACGCTGGAGGTCGATCGGCGCCGTGCCGAGCTCACCCGCGGCGGCGGCCTTGGCTGCGTTGACCAGCGCGTCGGTGATGCCCTTGTGGGCCGAGCTGACGACGACAGGGGCGCGTTCGCGGGCGCTGCGGACGATGCTCAGGACCTTCTCGATCTGGCTGCGGTTGGCGACTGAGCTGCCGCCGAATTTCATCACGATCATGGGGCGTTGTCTTTCTGTGGGGTCGCGGGCGCCGACCATAGGCGAGCCGGCGCGCGGCCGCTAGCTCGACGCCGCGTCAATGCCCATCGCAGCCAGTGGCCCGCTCAGCTCGAGACCGCCGTCAGGGGACTTGCTCGCAACAACAGCGCGCCCCGGTGTTGACCTGCCACTCGATCGCCTCGTCGCAGCGACGCGAGATCACCGGGCCGGCCAACTCGACAACCTTGCACTCCTCGACGTTCGAGTAAATCATGTAGGTTCCGTCGGCGCAGGCGTTCTCGGCACATGTCGAACCCACGGCCTCGCACTGGACTTGGCACGTCGAGAACTCTGTCTTGTCGAAGCACTCCAGAAAGGTCGGGGTGCAGCTGCCGGCCACGCACTCTCCGACCCCAGGCAGCTCCGGCCCGTAGGCAGCACATGCGGGCTCGCACACCGCATCTTGGCCGTCGTCAGAGCAGGCCGTAATCGAGCCCACGGCTGCGAGCGTCATGAACCATGTGATGCTTGTGATCGAGAGGAGTCGTTTCATCCGTAGAGTCCGGTTCCGATCGGGAACCCGTCAGCCGGTGCTTCCACCGGGGTGTCACAGGCGAAGGCCTCACCGTCGACGCACCGCCACAGTGGGCTGATGTGGTCGGGGTCCGCCGGGTCATGCCAAAGTATGTCGCTGCACCCGTCGTCGTCAAAGTCGCCCACGACCGGCGCGTAGTCCCCGTTGATCGAGAATATCCGCGGCGTGTGCCCGCCGCCTTCGTCGAACTGCCAGATGACGCTGAGGGCATCGGGTGTCTCGGAGCGTCCAGCGTACCAGAAGATGTCATCGATCCCGTCGCCGTTGAAGTCACCGATCAGCGGTCGAAACTCGCTCATCACCTGCCGTTCGAAGCGGTCGAAGATCACGGCGGCTTGATTGCTCACCGACAGCCACAGCCAGTCGGTGGGGACCCCCGGGGCGTACCAAAACAGGTCGGTCCGATCGTCGCCGTTGAAGTCGCCGATCAGCGGCATGTACTCGACGTCTGGCTCGAACTCGAGGCTTTCCACCGGAATGGGGCCTTGTCGGTCGAAACCGAACTCTGGGATGTGGCCCCACTCCCAGATCTCGATAGTCTGCGCGTCCGGCTGGTACCACAGCAGGTCGTTGCCTCCCCCGCCAAACCCCCGGAACCGCGCTGGGATCGGGAACGCGTAATCAGCGTAGTCAACGGGGTACAGCGCCCCCGACGCCGGGTCGAACAGGCTGTCGCTGGCGGGGCCCGGTTGATAGATGATGATCTGGTCGTCGATCTCGTGGCCGAACGAGCCGATGATCGGAATCGTGAAGTCGGGCCCACTGAATGCCGCCAGCGAGTAGTTCGTGCCATCGTTGCTCAGGAGGAAGTCTGGAAGCCCGGTACCTGGGCCGAGCAAAAGCAAATCGAGATCGTTGTAGGTGCCCGACGCAAACAGCGGACTCGGCCGCAGTCCGACTGAGATCTCGACGGATCCGCCACATGGCGGCGCCTGTCCGTCCAGGCAGCGCTCGACCGCAGTAAATGCGATCGCCTGACCCGGCGCCGCAGTCGACGTCCATTGTTGTATCGCGTTGTCCAGCGGCGTGAACCAAGCGATCCCCGGGCGCTCGCTACCATCGTAGGCGTAGTCGTGGACCAGGCTCGCTCCGCCCATCATCAGCGGGTTCCGGCGTGCGCGAGAGTACTGATAGAACGCGCCCAAGCGATCGAAGCCCGAGAGGCGCGGCTGATCCTTCGCCGCCCCGGGGCACGTGTCGTTGGCCATCACGGACTTTGGGTCAGGAGGGGTCAACGAGCGCCACACCGTGAACTCGTTGCACACGTCTTGCTCGAAGGCGAGGTGCTCGTGGGCGAAGCCCAGGACGTGGCCGAGCTCGTGACGGGCCGTGATCTGCATCTCCTGCTCAGAATCCACGGCGCGGGGCCCAAACAAGAGCTCGCGCTCAAACCCTCCGGGATTGTCTGGGCCCGCCCAATCGGGATCGAACTCGGTGATTGGCGTTGCGTTCGTGACCCCAGCACACGGACCCGAACACTCGTTCGACACGCCCATGCGCACGCGAAAGTGGACGTTGTTCTGCCCGGGCTGACAGCTGCCCGAGCCGATTCCCCCAGCGGGGTCATCGAACTCTGAGAGGTGCACGAAATTGACCCCCGTGGCGCGCTCCCAGGCCTTCGTGCCGCGCTCCATACCCCGTAGGATCCGCTCGTAGCGTTCCTGGTGTTTCTCCGCGGCGTCTTCGTCATTCGGCTGCGGAAAGACCACGCCCACACACCACGTCAACTCGAGCTTGCGTGGCTCGCTCCACACTTCGTCGAAGATGGCGTCATTGAGGGCCAGCAGCCTGGTCTCCGACGATTTTGGATCGTGCGTGAGCACCTCGTGGATGTCCCGAAGCTGCTGCGTGGTCACGAACTGATCGCCGTCGATCAGCCACCCGCCGGGCCACGGGTTGGCGTATGCCTCGACAAACTCATCCCAACCCAGAGTCATCGGTTCGCGGGCCGTCGATCGGCGCGGCGGCGCAACAGGCGGCACTGCGGCTGGGACCACAGAGGCGTCCAGACTCCCAGCGGGATCGCCTGCCACCAACGCCTGAAACTCGGGAAGCTCGGCGTCGGGAGCGGGCGGCGCCTCTCCATCGAGGGGATACCAGTTCTCATCGCAACCCGGACCTTCTGGACCGAGTCCATCGCCGGCTACGCCGGTTTCGCCGAGTTCATCGTCGCCTTGCGGTCCATCATCGGGCGCACATCCGGCGGTCGCAAGGACAGCGGATAGCATGCCAAGCCCGACGCCTCTATTGTTTCTGTTCCACTCTATAGGCATGACGATCACGCTAGCCAACCAGAGATTCGGGAGTCAAGGGTTTGGGCCCCGCAAAAGATACGAGGTGCGACACCACGCCAGTGCCATTACTCCGTAGGATCAACCTGCTGCGACCATGCATCGATCTTCCCACAAAGAGCGGCGGGCCCGGCGACCCTGCAAGAGCTGAAGATAGCCCTTCTCGATCGAGACCGACGCGGTCGCTAGATCGCTGCCAGGTCGATCCCCATCGCAGCCAGCGGCCCGCTCAGATCCTCGGGCAGCGGCGCGCAGATCGTGAGCTCGGCCGTGCCCGATGGGTCTGCGATCCGCAGCTGCGCCGCGTGGAGGGCCAAGCGGTGCAGGCCAAAGCGCTCGCGGAACATCCGGTTGTGGGCGCCCTTGCCGTAGCGCACGTCGCCGATGATCGGGTGGGCGATGTGCTTGAGGTGTCGGCGGATCTGGTGGGTGCGGCCGGTCAGCGGCTCGGCTTCGACCACCGAGTAGCGCTCGAATTCAGCGAGCCGCCGGACCCGGGTCTGGGCTGGCTTTCGCTCGCTTTGTTTGTCGTCGACGTGGCGCAGGCCGTGGTCGATCAGCGCGTGCGCGGGCGCGTGGCCGCGGACGAGGGCGAGGTAGCGCTTGTGGACCTCACCGCGCTCGAACGCGCCGCTCAACTCTCGAGCGGTGTCGACATCCAGCGCGAACAGCAAGACGCCGGAGGTCCCACGATCGAGCCGGTGCAGCGGCCACACGCGCTGGCCGAGCTGCGCGTGCAGCAGATCGACCGCGACCACGTCGTCGTTGGCCCAGCCGCGGTGCACCAGCATGCCGCTGGGCTTGTTCACGGCGACCAGCTTGGCGTCTTCGTGGACCAGCTCGAGCGCGTCAGGCATCCGGGCCATCGGGCATGTCGGGCATGTCGGCGACGTCGGGCACGTGGAGGCCACACTCTTTCTTGGTCGCCGCCTCCCACCACCACCGACCGGCCCGCTCGTGCTCGCCGGGCAGCACCGCCCGGGTGCACGGCTCGCAGCCGATGCTGACCATGCCGCGCTCGTGCAGGGCGTTGTAGGGGACCTCGAACGCGCGGATCGTGTCCCACAGCTCGTCCGAGCCCATGCTGACCAGCGGGTTGAACTTATAGAGCGACCCCTCGTCGCGCCCGGCGAACGCGAGGTCACGCTCGAACACCGGCACCGCCCCGCGGGTCCGCGGGCTCTGGTCGCGCCGCTGGCCGGTGATCCACGCGCGCAGACCCGAGAGCTGCCGACGCAGCGGCGCGACCTTGCGGATCCCACAGCACTCCTGGTGGCCGTCTTCGTAGAACGAGAACAAGCCCTTGGTCCGAACCAGCGCCTCGACCGGGGCCGCCTCGGGGAAGCAGTACTCGATCCGCAGGCCGTAGTGGCGCTCGACCTTGGCCATGAACTGATAGGTCTGTGGGTGCAGGCGGCCGGTGTCGAGGCTGAACACGCGCGGCTTTCGATCGCCGAGCACGTCACAGGCGAGCTCGATCAGCAAGACATCTTCGGCGCCGCTGAAGCTGATCGCGATGTCTTCGAGGTCGAACAGCTCGAACGCGCGGCGAAGGATCCGTCGCGGCGATAGCTCGGCGAGCTCGCGCGCGAGCGTGTCGACGTCAACCTTGGAGTCGGGCGAGTCGGGCGAGTCCGAGTCGGGCGAGTCGCTCATGGCCGGGATGATACGGGTTGTCCTCGACCGCCCACAGACGCGGGCGAGGATTCCGGGCCACGTGGGCAGCGCGGGTTCGCGGACGAGGCGCGAGTTGGTGTCCGCTGCGGCAAGTTGAGGCGCGGGCCGGTCAGCGCGCGTGGCGGTGCGCGCCGCTTCGACGGGCCCTGGTGTGGTCGAAGCGGCGCGCAGCTCGGCGAGCTGACCCCAGTTGCGGGCAGGCAACGCAAGGCCAAGATCACTGCTGGAAGCAGTAGATCGGCAGCGACACGTCGCACGGCAGCTCGCCGCAGTTTGACCACTGCGACATGTTCGAGGCCGAGCGCCCGATCGCGCCGAAGTCGGAGGGGATCGCCGAGGAGTAGTCGAGGCAGGTGCTGGCGCCCAAGGTCCCGAACTCGGTGGTGCCGGTGCGGGCCAGCCGGGCGCTGCCGCCACACATCTCGGAGGTGTTGACCGACATCCCGCCGGTCTCGGTGCGCGCGATAGCGAAGTCGAGATCGCCGTCGACCAGGTCGGCCCAGTCGTCGGCCACCTTGTTGCCGTCGGGGAGCATGTAGGGGACGGTCGACTGGGTGAAGCGGGTCGCGGGCGAGCTCGCGTCCGTCGACAGCCAGGCCATGTAGGTGCCCTGCAAGCCAGCGTTCTGGGCGAGCATGTTGCAGATCGCGTCGGCCCCCCCGAGCCCGCCCAGGTCACCCGTGTGGCTGGTGCTGGTTGCGAACGCGACCCGGAATTCCCACGCGCAGGTGGGCGCGCAGCCGTCCATCGCGTCGAGGTTGGCGTCATCGCACTCCTCGCCGGGCTGGACGAAGCCGTCGCCACACACCGCGCCCATGCAGGTGTCGTCGCAGCCGTCGTCGTTGTCGGTGTTGCCGTCGTCGCACTCTTCAACGCCGATCTGCACGAAGCCGTCTCCGCAGGTGGCCGCGAGACAGTCGATGCAGTCGTCGTTGTTGTCCATGTTGGTGTCGTCGCACTCTTCGACGCCGACCTGCACGAAGCCGTCGCCGCAGGTCGCGAGCTCGCAGGCGTTGGTGCACATGTCGTCGTCAGCCATGTTGCCGTCGTCGCAGGCTTCGACGCCATCTTGGACCGAGCCGTCGCCGCATACGGCCATGGCACAGTCAACGCAATCATCGGTGTTGTCGGTGTTGCCGTCGTCGCAGGCTTCGACGCCCTCGTTCAAGATGCCGTCGCCGCAGGTCGCGAGGGTGCAGTCGTTGAGGCAGTCGTCGGTCTCGAGCGTGTTGCCGTCGTCGCAGGCTTCACCCGACTCGACGATCGCGTTGCCACAGATCGGATCGGGGATGGGGTCACCGGTCTCGCTGTCGCTCTCGCTGCCGGTGTCGTCGGTCATGGGTTCGGGGGTGTCGGGGTTGCAGGCAACGACGAGCGAGCAGAGGGCGGTCGTGGCGAGGAGGGACTCGAGGCGGAGATAAGGCATGGGGGGATTGGAGCGGATCTTGGGCCCGCGCGTCCAGTGTGTTGGTCAACTAAGCGCTCGAAATCATGGCTGCCAGCGGCGCTGGACCCAGCTAGAGACCCAGCTAGCCGCGTAGCGTGGAGCGGAGCCAGCCCATGAAGCGTCCCTTGTCGCCGGCGGACTGCGGCGGCCCCAGGCGAACCACCGGCGCTTCGGTCCCCCCACCGGTCAGCATCGGCATGATCCGGCGGATGCAGCCGCCGCAGCCCGTCCCGCACCCGGTGGCCTCCTGCAGCGACTCGAGGCTGCCGGCCCCGCCCGCGATGCAGTCGACCAGGGTCTGGCGATCGACATTCAGGCAGCGACAGAGCACCTTGTCCGGGGCGAGCAGGGCCGCGGCCTTCGCCGCCTTCTTCAGCATCCTTCGCTGCTGCAGGGCCAGCGGGCTGCCGTTGAACGCCAGCGCCTGAAGCCCGCCAACGTCCTCGTAGTTGCCCGTGTCTGCGAATCCGATGATCCGCCCATCCGCGTCCAGCGAGACGGTCGTCGATGCCGCGATGTGAACCGTCTCTTTGACGGTGCTGTCGGACTGCGTGAGGGTGTAGTGCCCATCCGGGGTGCGCAGCGCGACCAGCTCCCGGCCGTCGTGCAGCGAGAAGACGGTTTGAATGCAGACCTGCCCGTTCTCGATCACGGTGTGCTGGCTGGCCAGGCCCAGGTGTGGGAGCTCGCGGCTGCGGATCAGGCTCTCGAGGTAGGCCTCGGTCGAGTCGTTGGCTGCGTTCAACGCCTTGACGCGATCGGCCGAGACGAAGGCGGCGCGCAGATGATTGTGTGCGACCACCGACGCGCTGCGTGGGTTCCCCTGGATCACGCCGATCTCGCCGAAGCACTGGCCGGGGTAGACAGTCGCAATGTGGACCGGCTCGCCGTTCTGCATCAGGACGACCTGCGCCTGGCCCGAGAGCACGACGTACATCCCATCGGGAGGCGCGCCCTCGCGAAAGACCAACGCACCATCCTCCCAGCTTCGCGCCTCGCTGGTTGCCAACAGGGCCTCGAGCGGCGCAGCTGTGCGACCCAGCCGATTCCGCGTGCGCGCGGCGGAGACCTCATCGAGCACGGCGCGCTGCTGGCCAAGCAACTCGTTGAAGGTCGCGCGATCGATCTCGAGCAGGCGGCAGTCTGTCTGGGCGAGGATCGTCGCGTTTCGCTGGCCACGCCCGCCAGGCATCAGTGCCTGCTCACCCACGAGCGCGCCGGGGTGTTCGGTGTCGAGCAGGGTCCCGTCGTCCGCGTGGATCTCGAGAGCGCCAAGGGTCAGCAGGTAGGCAGCGTCGGCGTCGTCGCCCGCACGAAACAGGTGCGCGCCGGCATCGATGCTGACCACGCGTGACTGACGTACCAGGGCGACGAGGCTCGCGTGGTGCTGCAGCGCGGCGAGCTTGCTGTGCCGGAGGATGGTCAACAGCGATGATTCGGGCGATTCCATGGCTTCTAGGCGACCAGCGATACACGAGATGTTGATGCGCTGGGTGGCCAAATTTATGACTCGAGGTCGTTTGGTTGCACCTGATCCGATCCTTGCGCTTCGCTAGCTTGATGTAGATTGAGCACAGACCCATGGATGACACCAACATCGTCAGCGAGGCCCTCGTCAACGGGGGCTTCTTCGTCGGGCGCACATGGCTGCGCTATCTGGTGGTCTGTGGCGGCGCGTTCTTGCTGTTTTGGGTCGCCTTCGCCAAGCGCTTGAAGCACCGGCGTTGCCAGCAGACCATCCCCGAGCGTCGGATCCAGTGGATCGAGCTCAAGAACTCGCTGCTCGGCGTCATCTTCTTCATGATCCCGAGTGTGCTTGCGACGCCGCTGTATCTGTCGGGTCACATCAAGCTGATCTTGGATCCCAGCGCGACCAGCCCGTGGATGATCGCGTTGAGCTTCGTGCTGTTCATCATCGGCGCGGACACGTGGTTTTATTGGACCCACCGCGCGATGCACGACAGCCGGGTGTATCGATTCACCCACGAGCTTCACCACATCTCCGTGCAGCCCTCGCCGCTGGCGGGCTACGCCTTCAGCGTCTTCGAGGGCTTCGTGCTTGGCCTCTACCTGCCGCTGGTGCTGCTGTTCGTGCCGATCAATCGCGTGATGCTGTGGGTGTTCGTGTTCTGGTTCTCGTTCTTGGAGGCGTACGTGCACCTGGGCTTCGAGATCCTGCCCCGCTGGGTCGCCCGCAACCCGATCAGCAAATACCTGGGAACCGCGGTGTTCCACGACATGCACCACGAGAACGGCGCCTACAACTTTGGCGTCTACTTCACGTGGTGGGATCGGATGATGGGGACCATCCACCCCGACTATACGCAGCGCTATGAGCAGGTGACCGAGCACCCGCTGGCTTGGCGGCCGGAGCCGGAGGCCGAGGCCCCGGCGGCCTCGACCTGAGCGGCGGTTGACTACAGCGAGCGGGGATCGGTGAGCTTGCCCGTCACCGCGCAAGCCGCCGCGATCGCCGGGGACACCAAGTACACCGGACCCGGCGCGCCCATGCGGCGATCGAAGTTGCGGTTGGTCGTGCTGGCGGTGGTCTCACCCTCGTAGGGGATGCCGGGCCCGTTGCCGATGCACGAGCCGCAGCCGGGATCCGTGACCACCGCCCCAAGCTCGCTGAACAGCGACAACAGCCCTTCTTTGCGGGCGTCGTCGGCCACCGCGGCGCTCGACGGGGTCACGGTCACGCGGACCTTCTCGGCGAGCTTGCGACCGCGCAGGACCTGGGCGGCGGCGCGTAGATCCGACAGCGAACCACCGGTGCACGAGGCGATCACGATGTTGTGGATCGCAACGTCGCCGACCTCGGTCAGCGGCTTGCGGTTGCGCGAGTCGCCTGGGGTTGCCACGGTCAGCGGGACCTCATCGAGGTTGACGTGGATCGTCTTGACGTAGGTCGCGCCCTCGTCGGGCGCGACGAGGCGCTCGGCGTAGTCTTGGCCGCGGGTAGCCTGCAAGAATTCGCGGATCGGCGCGCAAGGCTCGACGATCCCGGTCATCAGGCCGCCCTCGACGGTCATGTTGGTGATCACCGACAGCTCGTCGACGTTCCATTGATCCAAGCCGGGGCCGCCAAGCTGGATCACGCAGGTGTCGGTTGGCGACTCGCGCCAGTGCTCTTCGCGGAAGTAGGGATCGCCGATCAGGTGCAGGACCAGATCCTTGGGCGAGAGCACGCCCTTGGCGTCGCCCTCGACCCAGATCCGCACGGTCTTGGGCACGGTCACGGGGATCATCCCGGTCCGCAGTGCGAACGCCATGGCCGTGGAACCAACGCCAAACGCGAACGCGTTCATGACCCCCGCGGTTGGGGTGTGGCTGTCGGTCAGCACGATGATGTCGCCGGGCCGGGCGTAGTCTTCAACGACGATCCGGTGGCAGACGCCCTGCTTGAGGCGACCGGGCCCATGCACGCGGATGCCGTTGCGCTCGCAGGCCTCGATCATCTCTGCGGCGAGGCTCTGGGCCGGGGCCAGGCGCTTGCTCTTGACCGAGAGCGGGACCGTGTCGCGGTCGATCAGCACGAAGTGATCTTCAAACGCCGCCGCGAGCTCGGGCTGATGAATGGGCGCGTCGGCCCACTCTTGCGCGTAGAGGTTCATGACCATGCCGCCGGTGTACTCGTGCATGCCGCGGAAGTCGGCCTCGCACAGGATCTGATCGCCGGGCGCGACCGCTGCGATCCCGAATGGCTGGTCCTTGCCGCGCCAAGCTTTGGCGGCGACGATCTTTTCGATGCAGTTCATGGGCCGGGGCGCGGGCTCGACCTCGTAGGTGGGGCCGACGTCGCCGGCGAGCACGTGGGTGCCGTAGCGCATCAGCCCGCCGGCCTCGCTCACGGCCCGGAAGAAGGGCGGCAGCGCCTGCCCGAGCGCGGCGATGTCGATGTCTTCACCGTTGCGCAGCCGCGTGACCACGCCGAAGTCCGTGGTGAAGGGCAGCCCCGCGTAGACCATGTTCTCTTGAAAGATCCGCTGGAAGCTGCGGGCGATCACCAGCTCGACGCCCGCGCCCTGATGGGCGACGACCGCGACCTCGCGGCTGCTGCCGCTGCCGTACGCGTCGCCGCCAACCACGACCTGGAACCCGCCCTGCTTGACCGCGTCGACCTCGACGCTGTCCTTGAAGTTCTGCAGGAAATAGGGCCCGAGGATCTCGCCGGTGTAGCCGAGCGTGCACGCCGCTCCATTGATCATCGCGTCGGTGTTGACGCCAAAGTGCAGGTCGGGCGGATCCTGGGGGTCAAACTGGGGGTTGGCGCCCGCGAGCTGCTGCTCGAGTTGCGCGGTGTCTTCCGTGAGCCACAAGATTCGTCCGGTCAGCTGCATCGAAGCCGAGTATAGGGGCTTTGGACGCCGCTCAGACATCGCGTCGCGTTTGTTTGCTCGCGGCGCGCGAGGGCGGGGGGGAATCTCACGGTTCACCCGCTTCGGTTGGCCCGGTGTGGCCCGTCGCGGTGGTCGCGGTGGTCGCGGTGGTCGCGGTGCTCGCGGCAGGGCTGGTCTGCCACCACTCGAGCATCTGCGCGAGCACGGCTGGATCGTTCATCAGCGCCAAGTGACTCGTGGCCGCAAAGTGCTGCACCTCTGCCGGCGGCAGCAGCTCGCGCTCGCGCGGATCGACGCTGGCACCTTGCGCGCTGGGGGCCCGGACTAGGCCATCGCCAAGCGTCGCAGCGAGCGCGGACCCAGCCTCGCCAAGGCTGCCAACGGCGATGAACCAGCGCACGTGGACCGGGTCGCGCGGGCGAGAGGGGACCGGGAACGCGAGCCGATCGAGATCGTAGTGGCGCCAGTCTTCGTCGAGCACGAACCCGTGGCGGAGGTCCTTGATCCCCGCGCTGCGCAGGTTGATCGCCTTGCCGATCAGCTTGGTCCACGGGTTCCAGATCCGATCGAGCGTGAACGCCGTGACGTGGGCGAGCAGCTCGAGCGGGGCCCCGCGCGAGGGGACGCCAAGCAGGAACACGCGCGCGAGCTGCAAGACCCACTGATGCCCGGCCTCGAGCGCGTAGTGACACGCGCTGCGCGTGACCAGGCCACCCATGCTGTGCGCGACGATCGAGAGCTGCTCGAAGGGATAGACCGCGAACAGTTGCTCGAGCCTGTCGGCCAGCTCGCGGCCGTTTTCAGAGATGTGGCGGCCGGTGTTGTAGCGGACGTAGAGCGGGGTTTGATCGCGCTCGCTCGCGATCGCCGGACCGTAGTCCACGCGCGCGCCCTCGGTCGCGGCCTCGCCCTTCGCCGGCTCGGGCCCCACCCCAAACCGCCACGCACGCTCGGAGCCCATCAGCCCGTGGACGAACAGACACGCCTGCGGGCCGGCGTTGGGGACGGTCAGCGGCGGATCCTCGAGCCGCCACGGCTGGGCCCCGTGAAACAGCTGCATGCGCACCGCCAGCGCGGCGTTGCTCGCCGCCAGCCGGTCGCCGATCGCCCCGTTGAGCACGGCGATCGCCTCGTCGCGGCGGCCGGGGTAGGCCCGCAAGAAACGATCAGCGAGGTCAGCGAGATCAGCCACGGTCTTCCAATGTGCGAGGGTGCGGGGTCGGGGACCCCCTTGGGTTGGGGCGCAGCGAACGTAGCAAGCGCGCCAACCAATCACTACCATCGTCTGGTCACATGGATATCCGACGTCTCATCTGTCCATCGTCTGCGTTGTTGCTGTTGTTCGCTTGCGGCGAGGCGCCGGCGGATCCAATCGAGAACCCGTTGACGGATCCACAGATGGGCCCGCCAGCCGGCAACCCCGAGGGCACCTGCGCGGTCCCGGACGAGGCCCGCCCCGCCGACGTCTCGAACCCCACGACCGTAGTTGGGAACGGCACCCCCGAGAGCTGCACGAGCGCCGCGTTCGTCCAGGCGGTGGCGGGCGGCGGCGTCATCACCTTCGACTGCGGCCCCGAGCCCGTGGTCGTGACCCTCGACGAGACCGCCAAGATCTACAACGACACCGGCCCCGAGATCGTGATTGACGGCGGCGGCTTGGTCACGCTCAGCGGCGCCGGAGCGCGGCGAATCTTGTACATGAACACCTGCGACGAGAGCCTGGTGTGGACCACCCCCATGTGCAACGACCAGGATCATCCCCGCCTCACCGTCCAGAACTTGACCTTCATCGACGGCAACGCGACCGGCGAAGACCCCGACGGCGGCGGGGCGATCTTCGTCCGCGGCGGCCGCTTCAAGCTGATCAACACCCGGTTTTTCAACAACGTCTGCGACGACACCGGCCCCGACGTTGGCGGCGCCGCGGTCCGGGTGTTCGACCAGCACCAGGACCTGCCCGTCTACGTGGTCAACAGCACCTTCGGCGGCGAGCCCGAGCTTGGCAATCGCTGCTCGAACGGCGGCGGCCTCAGCAGCATCGGCGTCTCGTACACCGTGATCAACAGCCTGTTCTCCTACAACGAAGCGATCGGAACCGGCGCCAATCCAGCCCAGTCGGGCACCCCCGGCGGCGGCAGCGGAGGCGCCATCTACAACGACGGCAACACCTTCACGCTGACCCTGTGCGGGACCAAGATCGAGCACAACACCGCCAACGAAGGCGGCGGCGCCATCTTCTTCGTCAGCAACGATCTGAGCGGCACCCTGCGGATCCAAGACTCGACGCTATGCGGCAACCCCAGCGCCGGCTTCGAGACCCAGGGCTTCCCCGGCATCTTCGTGCTCGCCAACGGCGAGCCCCAAGTCACCAATTCCACCCTCACCGAGGACTGCGGGTAGGTGTCTGACTACCGCACTGTGAAACCCGAGCGGTCGCTGCCGACTTCCCCCGCCAGTCATCCCGATCTCCCGCTTGTCCGCGAGTTGGATCCGATCTTGACTGTCCGCACGGTTGCTAACGACACCGACGCGCTGCCTCACGCGGCGCTCGGCAACCTGATCGCGTTCCAAGACAACGCCACGCGGGACCATTGCCGCGAGGCCATCCCGCACCTCCAAGAGGCGTTTGTTCTCGACCCCCGCCTCGCCCCGGCCCATCAAGCTCTCGGGGTCTCGCTGCTCTCGCTTGGTAGGGTCCAAGCAGCGATCGAGGCGCTCGAGACCGCCGATCGTCTGGCCGGCAACGGGAGACATGAAACGCTACCGACATGGTGACGGCTGCCGGAGGAGCGGGAGCAATGGCGTGACTCGTAGGAGCTTCATGCTCTCGTCAATTCTTGGCAGCGTCGGTTGCCGACTTCGAATAGCGGAGCCCGGGGGCGTGGTACAGCGGTTGGGCGGAATTGTCAGCGCGCCACCAGAGGCTCGAGGTGCGGACGCCGTCGACCCATTCGGGTTGACAGTGTCTCGCCTCTCGAACGGGCTGACGGTCTGTCAGGCAGACGGCACCGAGCCCGGTCGTTTCACAGCCTACGTCGTCGTCCGGGTCGGCAGCAGCCATGAGCCCGATGCGGCTGGCGGTCTCGCGCACTACCTGGAACACATGATGTTCAAGGGCACCGAGCAGCTCGGGACCCTCGATGGCGTCCGCGATGTCCCGCTGCTGCAGCGGATGGCCGACTTGTACGCTGAACTCGCCGATACGAGCGATCCGCCCGAGGTCGCACGATTGTTACGAAACATCGATTCCGTCAATCTCGAGATGGCACAGTCCGCGATTTCCGGCGAGGTCCTCGGTCTCTACGAGAGGATGGGGGCCAAGTTCGTCAGCGCGGGAACCAGCGACGAAGTCACGACCTACTTCTGCAACCTCCCCGTATCTCGCTTTCGGGCTTGGGCAACACTCGAGGCCGAACGCCTACGCGCGCCGGTGTTTCGACTGTTCTTCACCGAGCTCGAAGTCGTGCAGGAGGAGCGACGTCACCTCGCAGACGATGGCGCAAATGTGCGGTTCGATGCGTTGCTCCGTTTGATGTTCCCGTCCCATACGTACGGAACACACTCTCCGATCGGCCTGGAGTCGGATCTCGCGCGGCCGCGCTTCGACTTGCTCGATGATTTTCACCAACGCTGGTACCGGCCGAACAACGCCGCGCTGGTGATCGTCGGGGACCTCGGTGGCGTGGAGGTCACTTCCATCTTGGAGGAAGAGTTCGGCCGATGGGAGCGCCAGGAATTGGGCACGGTTGGGCGTGGAACGGTCTCTTTGCCGAAAGCCCGCGAGCTCAGAGAGTTGCAGTGCCCCGGACCTGCATCGGTAGCGATGGGATGGCCCATGCGACCCCTCTCGGTGGTCGACCGCGTGCGGTTGGACGTGCTCACTCGGATCCTCTGGGATGGCCGGGCCGGCCGACTCTCGGCTGAACTCCCCGGTGACACGATGGCCCGACGCCCGGAGGTATGGGTGGTCCACATGACGGAGGCCAGCTACCTGCACGTTGGACTCCAGCTGGGAGCGAACGAGACGCACGATGAACTCGAGCAGCGGATCGTCGCGGTTGTTTCGTCGGTTCACGAGAAGCCTGTTTCGTCGGGGGAGTTGCGGCGGGTATTGACGGCGATGGAACTCGAATTCCAGTGGATGTTGGAGTCGGATCCTCAGCGCGCGGTACTGGTCGCCGAGTCGTTCGCCCTGGGGGAGAGCTGGGAAGATGCGCTGCTACGACTCGACCTTCGCCGGTCGGTCGAAGCGGAAGACCTTTGTAGCTTGGCGGAGACGCTGTCGAGCCGGGCGTACTGTGTAGTGCACACGCGCAAGGGAGGGGCACCACCGTTGCGGCCGCTGCCTCCAATCTCACCGATTCCGACCGAGTCGGGTCGTCAGAGCGAGAGGGCGCGAGAGTTGCTCGCCATCGTCGATACGCAGCCGCGGCAAGCACCTCCACGGCTCGGCACCGATTACGACGTTTTGCCGGGGGATCGTGGCCCGGTCATTTGGACGCGAAACGAGGTAAGTGAGCTGTTCTGCCTGCGGCTGGTCTTCGACCAGGGCTTCGGCGCGGATCCCTTACACGTGCTGAGGCTTGCGGCCGCCGAAGTGCCCACGGTCGAGGAGTCCGGCTCGATTGGCGCCCAGCTCGAGGGCTTGGGGGGCGTCATCTCTCACGAAAGTGGCGCGCTGACGAGCTACGTCGAGGTGGCGGGGTTGGTCCAGAATGTGGAAGCGCTCTTGGGCTCACTTCGAGTTCGACTCCAACGTTCTCGGTGGCCGAAGGAAGAGCTGACAGAGCTTTGTGCACTGCTGCGTGGGCGGTATCACGCGGCGGATGTGAGCGCGACGGAGCTCGCGCGGCGGGCCCAGGACTGGTTGATCTACGGTGCGCGACCTCCCAGCGCGGAAGCGATCGACCTTCTGTCCAGCACAGGCAGCACGAAGTTGGATGGACTCTGGGAACGGGGATTCGCCACGCAATTCTTCGGGTCGACCGATGTCGAGTCGTTGACGCGTCTGCTGCCGGCGGGCGGCGCGGCGCAAAGGTGGTCGAAGCCCCAGCTCGGCGCGCACGAGCCTGCCGGCATCGAGATCGCTATCGTCGACGTGCCGATGGAGAGCGTGGAGCTGAGGGTGACCTTCGCGGATCGACGAGGGGCCAGCACGGCGGCGATCGACCTACACCACGCATACCTCTCCAACTGGTCCGGGCTTTTGAACCGAGAACTTCGAGAGAAGCGCAGCCTCGTCTACCACGTGGGCACGGACCTCCCTTTTCGAGAGTACGACCCGACGCTCTACCGCCTGAGTGTCTGGGCCAACACATCGCCAAAGAAGGTGGGCGAGACGTTGAAACTGACGATTGCGCTGACCTGTGGGCAGCGACTCGACGAAGCCGCCCTCGATGCCAGTCGTGCGGCCTTGCTCGAGCGTCTCGATTCACGTCAAGTTAGTCCCCGGGAGCTCGCAGCTGAAATTTTCGCCCGCCACGTCGCGTATGGCGATCGAGATCCGACCTCCGAACGCATGGCGCAGATCGAGACGATGCTTGCGCCGAACGTCGCCGCAGCTGCGCCCGAGGCAGGTCGTGCGACTGTGGTCATCGTCGGCGACCGCTCGCGGATGGATCTTCGCGCGCTGCGGAAACTGGGACGAGTTCGGTTTCTCTCCCGGGGCGAGGTACAGGGGTCCTCCTCGTCCAACTAGCCGCGCGCACCGGTGCTTCCGCGAAAGTGACCTGATGGAGACTGTGGATTCGACGTAGTGGAGATCTATACAGCATGCCGCCGGGCGCGCTTTCGGTGCGTGGAGTCGGACCGCGGGACGGACACGCGAGAATTGAGCTGGGTAGCCTGATCGCTCGTCGTTGTCAGTGCCGATCCCCAACATCGGCATCGGCAGATGAGCACGACGATTGGGAGCGAGCGAAGCGAGTGACCGCGAAGTGCGAAGGCGCCCCAACGAATGGAGCGCCGTCCCGGTGGCCGTGGGTGCCCAGACGAGAGCCCCTGCTAGGGGGCCACACATACCCCCCGCGAACAGCCTGCCCATTGGGAGCGAGCGAAGCGAGTGACCGCAAAGTGCGAAGGCGCCCCAACGAATGGAGCGCCGTCCCGGTGGCCGTGGGTGCCCAGACAAGAGCCCCCTTCTAGGGGGCCAATCACACCCCCGCGAACAGCCTGCCCACTGGGAGCGAGCGAAGCGAGTGACCGCGAAGTGCGAAGCCCCCTGTGGGGGTAATGACTAATCCCGCCCGCCGCCGAAGATGCGGAGCAGGAACAGGAACAGGTTGATGAAGTCGAGATACAGCGTCAGCGCCCCGATGATCGCCAGGTTCCCCGCGCCGCCGTTGACCAGGTAGATCTGCTTGATCTTCTGCGTGTCGTACGCCGTCAGGGCCGCGAAGATCAGCACGCCGATCATCGCCCGCGCCATGAAGAACACCGGGCTGATCGTCATGTGGAACCCGTAGGACATGACCATCATGACGACGCCGGACACGACCAGTCCGATCACGCCCATGAACAAGAACTTGCCCCACGCCGACAGATCGCGCTTGGTCGTGTAGCCGTAGAACGCGAGCGCCGAGTAGGTCACCGCGGTGATCGCAAACACGGAGGTGATCGAGGCGCCGGTGTAGATCAGGAAGATCGGCGCGAGCGAGACGCCCATCACGACTGCGAACGCCAAGAACACCGCGATCGCGGTGCTGGGCTTCATCTTGTGCAGCCGCGAGGCGAAGATCATCACGAACACCAGCGGGGCGAAGATCGTCACCCAGCCCATGCCGCCGGTGAACAGCATCTCGAGCAACGCGGTGGACTGCGACGTGACGTACGCTGCCAACCCCGTGAGCCCGACGCCGGCTGCCATCCACGCGTTGACGCGGGTCATGAATTGATCGACGCCAGAGGCGAGCTGCGCACGCGGGTCAACGGTGTAGGCGCCGGGGGCGTGCTGCGGGCCTGGTTGAGCGTAGGGGTTGCGCTGACCGTGGGGGTCGTGCTGCGAGGCGTGCGGCTGCATGGTGGCAGTGTGGACAACGCACCTGGTCCGATCAAGCGATGATCATGCAATCGCGCTGGACCGGGTCTGAGCTGGGGTGAGGCGGCAGGCATCTGCGAGCCGCTGCGCCGCCGGGCAAGCGCTGGGTTCCGCGTGCCGCTTGTCGTTGCGTGAGGGATCGAAGAACATCGTCTCGTGGGTGTGAGAGACCATCGCCGCGTAGCGCAGCACACGCGCTACCTGCTTGGGGGGGTCTTGCTGGCCGGATTCGCGGTGCTCAGCGGGTGCGCCCGGCCGGGCGAGGCTCGCGCCTTCGTTCGCGCTCCGCAGCAGACCGGACCACGCCCGAGCGGATGCATCGACACGCCCTTCATCGGCGGCGACGCGGTGGCCACGACCGCGGTCACCTGCGGACGTGAGCGATCGCCCAACGCGTCGATCCTCCGCGGTCGCGTGGTCAGCGAAGAGCTCGGCGGTCTGCCCGGTGCGGGGATCGAAGGCGTATGGGTGACCCTCCACCCCCTCGATGATCGCCCGCTGCGGCTCGACGCGCTCCCGCCTGCGATCGCGCAGACCCAGACCGGTCCACAAGGGAGCTTCGCGGTCCCGCTTGGTCGGCGTTCGGCCATCGCGTACGTGATCGCGGTGCGCCTCGAGCCCGACAGCGCGCCGCTCACCGCCCAGCGCGTCGAAGGCCAGCAGGCCGATCAGGCCGGTCAGGCCGATCAGGTCGTGCTGCGAGTGCCCCGACACAGCGACTAGATTCACCGCGCTAGCCCACGCCCACGAGCTTGCCAGCCACAGCCCCGATCGGGATCATGGCCCCGTGTCCCACCCGCAGGTCATGTTCATGCTCCGCCTGTTGGCGGCCGTCGGCTGGTCCGACGGCGAGCTCGCTGGTGACGAAGCCGAGGCGATCGAGCGCTTGGTCGCCGCCGCCGATCTCGACGAGAGCGAGCGCGCCACGGCCCGAACCTGGCTGACCGCGCCGGTCGATCTCGGCGAGATCGACATCGCAGGACTCAGCGACAACCAACGCCTCGCAACCTACCAAGCCGCGGTTCGCATCGCGCTGATCGACGACAAGCTGCCCGACGCCGAGCGCGAGTTTTTAGATCGCGTGCGGGACGTGCTCGGCATCGATCCCGAGCAAGCGCTCGAGATCGAAGCCGAGATGCCCCGCCACGACTGACGATCAGCCAGGCTTCTTGAACTTGAGCGTCATGCGATCGGACTCGCCGATCGCGGTGTGCTTGGCCAGGTCCTCGTCGGACTGCGCAACGTCCTTCTCGGGGCCAGACAGGTTGGGCGGCAAGGTCCACACGCCGCCGGGGTAGTCCTTGGTGTCCTTGGGGTTGGCGTTGATCTCGGACTTCTCGACCAGCTCGAAGCCGGCCTCTTGGGCGGTAGCGATGACCACCGACTCCGGCAGGTAGCCCTGCTTGGAGGTCGCCTCTGTGTCCCCGCCCTCGGCCGCACGGTGCTGGACCACGCCGAAGATGCCACCCGGCTTGAGGGCCCGGAACGCGGCGCCGTAGATCTGCTGGGTCTGCCCCCTGTTGTACCAGCCGTGGCTGTTGCGGAACGTGAGCACGACGTCGACGCTGCCCTCGGGCGCGATCTCGAACGGCTCGTCAGCCGAGGTGGGCGCGATCGCGATCGTGACGTCCCCGTACAGCTCGGGCGAGGCCTCGAGCTTTTCCACGAACTTCTGAGCGGACGCGCCGTAGCGCTCGTGGCTGGTCGGCCAGTTCGTGACGATGAGCTTGCCCTGGCCCAGCAAATAGGGGCCAAGGATCTCGGTGTACCAGCCGCCGCCTGGCGACAGCTCGGCCACGGTCATGTCCGGCTGCACGCCAAAGAACTCGAGGGTCTCTTTCGGGTGCCGCTGGCCGTCGCGCTTGGCGTTGTCCCCCCGGTGGGCGCCCGCGAGCACGCTGTCTAGATCGGTGAAGGCCGGCTGCTCGGCGGCCGGCTCGGCCGGGGAGGTGGTGACCTCTTCGGCGTTGACGGTCTCGTCCTGGTTCTTGTCGCAGGCGAACAGCGACAGGGCGAGCCCAAGGCTCAACGTTGTGGAGATGATCAGTCGTCGCTTCGACATGTGCCGCAAGGTACGGGTTTTTTGGACCCTCACATACAGCGAGCCCGGGCTTTGGGCCCAGAGCTTGAAGCCAGATCGGCCGAAGGGGTCTGTAGAGCGACTGTAGGGCTCTAGGAGAGCAAATTTGCGATGTCACGCAGGCCCGCGGTCTGGCCGATGTCGACGAAGCGGGTGCGGGCGGCCTCGGCACCAACTGCGTCGCGGATCAGCGGGGCGACCATGTTGAACACCTGGAGGCGCCGGATGCGGGGCATCGCCGCGAGCGCGCGCGCGAGCTCGGCGCTGTCCACGGGTGGCTCGTTGGCGAGGGCGCCGAGTCGCTCGCGCTCGTCGTGGGTGGTTGGGAGCCGCGCGATGAGATCGAGGAACAGCGAGTGATCGTCCTCGAACAACAGCTCGTTGCCGGACAGGCACACGACCGCGAACTCGGCCACGCGCAGCGACAGCTCTTGCTCGGCCTCGGTCCACGCGGCGCGCCAAAATTCGAGCTGTACGGGATCAACACCAAAGCGCTCGGCGATGTTGACCAGGACCACCAGCTCGGACGCGCTGCGGTCACCGTCGACCATGGCCATCGTCCATGCTTGCTCGAGCACGACGCGGTGCTGGGCCTCGGGGGGATTGGGGAGCGCGGCGTAGCGCGCCTCGAGCTTGGCCTTGTCGCCGATCAGCGCCAACCAGTCCGAGTAGTCTTCTTCGGGGATCTGCTCGTCGACGATCGCCATGAGGCGCTCGACCTCGTTGCCATCGAGCTCGTCGTCGGCGTGAGCGATCAGGCCGGACGCGACTAGAACCCACTCGGTCTCGGGGGACACTGGCATGGTGCGCGAGGGTAGCCGCTTCCACGGGCGCGGGCCAGACGGGTTCACGGCCGGAATGCGCCCGCGTGCGTCTGCGTCGGCGGGAGGAGCCGCGCGTGAACGGCCCGTCCGGTACGATCCCGATCATCCCAATGGAAAAGCTCGAGCCGATCGAGGTGGCCGTCCACCAGGCCAAGGTTCAGGTCCATCGTCTGCTGCGTTGGATCGACGATCGTCGCGACCCACTCAGCTTGGCCCGGTCGGGGCGCCTGCTCGTGGATCTTCCGCTCGCCCATGAAGATCGCACCTTGCTCTGGAACACGGGCTCCGACATGGATCCACGCGAGTGGCCGCTCGAGCTGGGCAAGGTCGAGAACCTGCGGGTCGCCGCGCGGGCGCTCGACGGGCTCGAGTTCGAGGCCGACCAAGTGTTCTCGTTCTGGGCGCAGGTCGGACCGCCCGTGCGCGCGCGCGGATACGTCGCGGGTCGGGAGCTGCGCGAGGGCTGCGTGGTGCCGGGGATCGGCGGCGGGCTGTGCCTGCTCTCGAACGCGCTGTTCGGGGCAGCTCGCGGGGCGGGGTTCGAGTTGCTCGAGCGTCACCCCCACAGCCGGCGGCCACCGGGCTCGCGGGCGGCGTTGGGCGAAGACGCGACCGTGGCTTGGAACTACGTGGATCTGCGCTTCGTCGCCGGTCAGCCGTGGCGACTCGAGGTCCGGCTCGACGCGCAGGCGCTGATCGTCGCGATCCGAACCGAGCGTCGCCGAGGTCGCGCCGGGGCAACCGCAACCCCGCTCAGGGTGTTGCACGAGCGACGCGTCGCCGCGGGCGAGCCGTCGCAGTCACGGCAGCCAGGGGGGGCAGCGCGATGGGTCGGGGACGAGGGCCGAAGCTGCATGTCCTGCGATCAGCCGTGTGACAGCGCCCGGGTCGGGCCAGCCAAGCCCGCGGCGGGGCGGCGAAGTTGGCTCGTCGACGCCGCGTGGCCTGAGTACATCCGCCACGTGCGGGCCCACGCTCGACCCCACGATCGCCTGCTGCAGCCGATCGACGGCGAGCTGCTGGGGCACCCGCGCTATGCATGGCCGCGGGTCAGCGGGCGCGTGCAGTTCCCCGTCCAGACCCTGGCGCGCTCGCTGCGTTCGCGCAAGCTGGCGAGCCAGGGGCCGGCTCGTCAGCGCGCGCTGCTGGAAGATGATCGACGGCTCGCCGCGGCCATGGCCGCGCGCCTCGAGCCCCACGACACCGAGCTGGTCGTCGCGCAGAATTTGCTCGCGCACCTGTGGCAGCTCGGCGCGCTCGGGGGCCGGCGGGTCAGCGTGTTGATGCAGCGCCTGCCCTTGCTCGAGCTGCAGGCGCAGCTCGACGAGGCCCACGCACGCAACCCCGACAGCCCCACGCTCGCCGACTTTCGCACGGATCCATGGCTGGCCGAGGCCGAGTCGCGGGCGCTCGATGACGCGGTCGAGATCATCACGCCGCACGCGGGCGTAGCAACCTACTTCCCTGGCAAGACCACCGTGCTCGAGTGGGCGCGCGCGACTGGTGATCCGCAGGCGGGCCCGCGCGTCCGCACCCCGGGTCCGCTGCGGCTGTGGTTGCCAACGAGCAGCGTCGGTCGCAAGGGCGTGTGGGAGCTACGCGAAGCGCTGTCGCAGCCAGGGCTTGGTCCTGTCCAGCTGTGGATCGCCGGTCGAGAGCTCGAGGGTCCCCGGTTTTGGTCAGCGTGTGTCGGCGTCACCCTCGAGCATGGCAGCCCGCCGCTCGCCCAGCTCGACGCGGTCGTGCTGCCGGCGTGGATCGAGCACCAGCCGCGCGCGCTGCTGCGAGCGGTCGCGGCTGGGGTGCCAGTGATCGCCTCGAGCGCCTGCGGCCTGGGGCCGACCGCTGGCGTGCACACGATCACCGCCGGTGACGTGGGGGATCTGCGTCAGGCGCTCGCACAGCTGCGTGGCCCGGCGCTCGCCGATCCCGGCCACGGCGGGAGGCGTGGGTCATGACGAAAACTTGGGTCACGATCGACCCGTCCGGTATAGGATGCCCATGTCCACGCTCGCGATGAGCCACGAGCTGACCCATTCGACTCCTGCATGCGCCCGTCCGCTGCGCGTGATGATCGCCGGCGGTGGCACGGGCGGGCACTTGTTCCCCGGGATCGCGCTCGCCGAGCAGGTCATGGCAGGCGGCGGCGAGGTCCGCTTCGTCGGCACCGAGCGCGGGATCGAGGCCAGGGTCGTCCCCGAGCTTGGCTACGGTCTGGACCTGATCGAGGTCAGCGGCATCAAGGGGCGCGGGCTCAAGGGGTTGATCTCGGGCTTGCTGCGGCTGCCCAAGGCGTGGTTGAGCAGCCGCAGGCTGATCCGCGCGTTCAACCCGGACGTGGTCGTGGGGGTGGGGGGCTACGCCAGCGGACCGATCGTCGCGACCGCCTGGATGATGCGGCGGCCCACCGCGATCCTCGAGCAGAACTCGGTCCCCGGGATCACCAATCGGATCCTTGGCAAGCTCGTGCGTCGGGTGTTCACCAGCTTCCCCGATCACGCCGGCCACTTCCCAGCGCGCAAGCTGGTGCGGGCCGGCAACCCGATCCGTGCGGCCTTGGTCCAGCAGCTCGAGCACGCGCGCGCCCAGGCCCAGCCCGCCGCGGGCGAGCAGCCCCCGCGCTTGTTCGTGTTCGGCGGCAGCCAGGGCGCGCAGGCGCTCAACACCGCGATGATCGAGTCGGCGGCCGCGCTGGCCAAGGCGCTGCCCGGCCTCGAGATCTGGCACCAGACCGGCACCAGCGAGCTCGAGCGGGTCCGAGCGGGCTACGCGAGCGCGGGCCTGAGCGAGCCGCGGGCCCGGGTCGTCGCGTTCATCAAGGACATGAGCAAGCCCTACGCGTGGTGCGATCTGGTGCTGTGTCGGGCCGGGGCGACCTCGCTGTCGGAGCTGGCCGCCGTCGGTTGCCCGGCCGTGCTGGTGCCGTTTCCCCACGCCACCGACGATCACCAGACCCACAACGCGATGTCGCTCGTCGAAGTTGGCGCGGCCCGAATGGTGGCGGAGCGCGAGCTCGATGGACCGCGCTTGGTCGCGGAGCTGACGGAGCTGCTTGGCGCGCCCAAGCAGCTCGCGGACATGCGCGACAAGATGCTTGGCGCGGCCAAGCCCCGGGCGGCCGCGGACATCTGCCGTGCGCTCGGCGAGATGGTCTAGAGCGCCCCCGGGGCGGCGTCACGCGTACTCGAGGGTCGCGTCGCGGTTGCGTTGAAGCCGGGTGCCATCTTCAAACTCGATCACGAGCAGCCCCGCGTCGGCGACGTCGATCTCGCCCGCGCTGAGCAGCAGCGGCGACTGGGTCTCCACGCCGGCCTCGTGGTCGGGCAGCAGCAGCGGCGGCGGGTAGTCGGTAGGCGGGCGCTCAATCAGCTCGCGGATCGCCAGCTCGACGATCGCGTTGGGCAGCGGCCGCGTGCGCATCTCGAGCTCGGCCGCGAGCGCGAGCGCGGCCTCGATGTCGGGGAGCAGCGGGTCGGGGATCGCGACGGCGAGGTAATGGATCATGGTCAGATCCTCGACGAAGTGATCGGTCCCCAGCACGTGGGCGGTCGCCAACCGGGCGCCGCGCAGCACGATGCAGTCATCGACGAGGCCGAACCCAGCCGGGAGATCGTCGCGGATCAGATCGTTCTCGCAGACCAAGTACGCGAGCCCCGCGACGCGAACCAAGCGCTCGCCCGCGCCCATGGTCGAGTTGGCCATCGAACGTTGCAGCTCGGCGACGACGTCCGGGAGCTGGCAGACCTCGCGGAGATGATCGACGGCGATCGTCCGCGCGGCCATCCGCGCGACGACGCTCTCGGGTCCGCCGTCGAGCCGCGTGAACAGCCGTGGGTGCAGCGCCAAGAGCTGCTCGGCGTAGCGCGCCGCGTCGCGCTCTGGCTCGAAGTCGCGAACGGCGGCGAGCTTGCGCGTGATCTGACCGAAGAGCTCCCAGCGCATGACCTCGATGAATACCGGCGCGAACGGACGATCGCACACGCCTAGCGGCACAATCCTGGGCGGAGCCAGTGCCTTTGCACACGCGTCGGGATGCCAGGTGATGGCTCGCGCGCCAACCTCCGGGTAGTCCCCGCCGGCAACCATCACTTATGGTCGGGGCCGGGAACGATTGATGGCCGAAGGTACCCCCCGCTTCCTCGCCCCCTCTGATGTCTTTGTTCGCCGCCATGTCGGTCCGCGCCGTCGCGACGTCGAGTCGATGCTCGAAGTGTGCGAGGCCGCGAGCCTCGACGAGCTGATCGAGCAGACGATCCCGGCGGCGATCCGCATGGACGGCCCGCTGGTCCTCGGCGGCGATCTGCTCGACTCACTGGCCGCAAGCCCAGACCGGCCGCTTGGCGAGCACGAGCTGCTCGCGTGGCTCGGGGAGCTCGCCTCGCGCAATCAAGTGCGCCGCAGCTTCATCGGCCTTGGCTACTACAGCTGCATCGTGCCGCCCGTGGTCCAGCGCAACGTGCTCGAGAACCCGGGCTGGTACACGGCCTACACCCCGTACCAGGCCGAGATCTCCCAGGGCCGGCTCGAGGCGCTGCTCAACTTTCAGACCATGGTCTGCGATCTGACCGCGCTGCCCTTGGCCAACGCTTCGCTGCTCGACGAGGCCACGGCCGCGGCCGAGGCCATGAACATGGCCCACGCGATCACCAAGCAAAAGCGCGCGGTGTTCTTCGTCAGTGATCGCGTTCACCCGCAGACCTTGGCGGTGGTCCAGACTCGCGCCGAGCCGTTTGGGATCACCGTGCGCGTGGGCGATGCCGCGACCGCGGAGCTGGGCGGCGATGTCTTCGGTGTGCTCGTGCAGTACCCGGACACCGAAGGCGGCGTGGAGGCGTGGGATGAGCTCGCCAAGCGGACCCACGACGCTGGCGCGCTGCTCGTGGTCGCCACGGATCTGCTCGCGCTGACGCTGCTGCGCGCGCCCGGTGAGTTTGGGGCGGACATCGCGATTGGCTCGGCCCAGCGCTTTGGTGTGCCGATGGGCTTTGGTGGCCCGCACGCCGGGTTCATGGCGACCCGCGAGGAGTTTCGGCGGCAGATGCCGGGGCGGATCATTGGCGTGTCGAAGGACGCGGACGGCCACCAAGCCTACCGCATGGCGCTGCAGACCCGCGAGCAACACATTCGCCGCGAGCGCGCGACGTCCAACATCTGCACGGCGCAGGTGCTGCTCGCGATCATGGCCAGCATGTACGCGGTCTGGCACGGCCCGGAGGGTCTGCGCCGGATCGCCCGGCGCGTGCGTGGGCTGCAGCTGATCTTGCGCGCCGAGCTCGAGGCGCTTGGGTACGCGTGCCCGCGCGAGCATGCGTTCGATACCTTGTTGGTGACCGTGCCGGCCAACGGGGCGGCCTTCGCCGACGCGCCCAGCCTCGCCGACGCAGCCATGGCCCAGGGCATGGATCTGCGCCGCGTGGATCAGTTCCGCCTGAGCTTGAGCCTGGACGAGACCACGACCTTGGCCGACGTCGAGCGGCTCGTGGCCGTGTTCGCGGGCGGGGCGGCTGGCAGCGTGAAGCTGGGGGCCAAGGCCGCCGCGTTCGCCGACCAGCTCGAGTTCCCGCCCGAGCACGCGCGCAGCTCCGCGTTCTTGCAGCACCCGGTGTTCCACGCCCACCACGCCGAGCACGAGATGCTCCGCTACATCCGGCGGCTCGAGGGCCGTGATCTGTCGTTGACGAGCTCGATGATCGCGCTGGGCTCGTGCACGATGAAGCTCAACGCGACCTCGGAGATGGTCCCGGTCACGTGGCCCACGCTGGCCAACATTCACCCCTTCGCGCCAGCGCAGTTTGTCCAGGGCTACGCGGGCCTGCTGTCCAGCCTCACGCAGTGGCTGTGCGACATCACTGGGTTCGCGGCGGTCTCACTGCAGCCCAACGCCGGCTCGCAGGGGGAGTACTCCGGGCTGCTGGCGATCCGCGGCTACCACCGATCCCGGGGGGACAGCCATCGCCGCGTGTGCCTGATCCCAACCTCGGCGCACGGCACCAACCCGGCCAGCGCGGTCATGGCTGGGATGCAGGTCGTGGTCGTCAAGTGCGACGCGAAGGGCAACGTCGACGTTGAAGATCTGCGCGCCAAGGCGCAAAAATACGCGAACGAGCTGGCCGCGTTGATGGTCACCTATCCGTCCACGCACGGCGTGTTCGAGGCCCGGATCCGCGAGATCTGTCAGATCGTTCACGACCACGGCGGGCAGGTCTACCTCGATGGCGCCAACATGAACGCGCAGGTTGGGCTGTGTCGGCCTGGCGACTATGGGGCCGACGTCTGCCACCTCAATCTGCACAAGACCTTCTGCATCCCGCACGGCGGCGGCGGTCCGGGCATGGGGCCGATCGGCGTGGCCAAGCACCTCGCGCCGTTCTTGCCGGGGCACCCGCTCACGCGGGCCGACTCGAGCTCGGGTTCGCTGGGGGCCGTTGGTGCGGTCGCGGCCGCGCCCTATGGCAGCCCGCTGATCTTGTCGATCTCGTGGGTCTACATCGCGTTGATGGGCGGCTCGGGCCTGGCCCACGCGACCAAGGTTGCGATCTTGAACGCCAACTACATGGCGGCGCGGCTGGGGGATCACTACCCGCTGTTGTACGCCGGCGAAAACGGCCGGGTCGCCCACGAGTTCATCCTGGATCTGCGACCGTTCAAGCAGTCGGCCGGGATCGAGCCAGAGGACGTCGCCAAGCGCCTGATGGACTACGGCTTCCACGCGCCCACGATGTCGTTCCCGGTCGCGGGGACCTTGATGATCGAGCCAACCGAGAGCGAGGCGCGGGCCGAGCTCGATCGCTTCTGTGAGGCGATGATCTCGATCCGTGCAGAGATCGCCGCGATCGAGTCGGGCGAGCAGTCGCGCGAGGACAACCCGCTCAAGCGCGCGCCGCATACCGCCGCGGTCGTGTGCGCGGACACCTGGGATCGCAGCTACACCCGGCAGCAGGCCGCGTTCCCGCTGCCGTGGGTGGCGGCCTCCAAGTTCTGGCCAGCGGTTGGGCGCATCGACAACGCGTTCGGCGATCGCCACTTGGTCTGCACCTGCCCACCACTCGACAGCTACGAGTTGGAGCAGTAGTAGCGACGCACATGGCTGTCCTCGTTTACGGTGTGTTCGCCCACGGCGCTGAGGCGAACGGAGCTATCACGGAGCTGACCCGCAACGCGCCGGAGCACCCGGCGTTCGCGGTTCAGAGCCACGGGCGGGGGCCGCTCGACGGCGATGATCTGCCCGAGTCGGCCACGGAGATCGGACGCAACACGGTGATCGCCATGATCGTCGGGGGCATCGTCGGGTTGATCCTCGGCGTGGTCGCGGGCGGGGGCTTCGACATCATGGGGCTCACCCCGGGCATCGGGGCAGCGGGCGGGCTCGTGACTGGGATCTTGTCCGGCCTGCTCGCGGGCATGATGGCGGGCACCCGACGGCCGAAGGCGCCGCTGGTCGAGGCGGCGGCCGAGCTCGAATCGGGGGCGGTGCTGCTGACGATCGAGGTCACCGACGGCGGGCACGTCGATCTGGTGGAGGGCATCCTCGCCGAGCAGGGGGCGACGCGGGTCGATCGGTGTTGACCGATCACCTGCCGTACTCGGCGGCGTCGATCGTCTGGTCGTCCGCGCCGTCATCGTCATCGTCATCGTCATCGTCCTCGTCGTCCTCGCGCTCCGACTGCGGACATTGTCCGGGGTAGTCGACCGCGTGGGGGTCACCACACGCGAGGGTGGGTCGCGGTCGCGCGGGCATCGGCGGCGGCTCGCCGGGCACGCGCAAGACCTGGGTGGGTCGCTGCGGGAACGCGCCCACGTACTCGATCATGGCGTCGGCTTGGGCACCGTCAGCGCGGCCACGCAGGGCGAACACGAGCAGATCCAGGCCGTCGTCGCTGGCCCACACGCACCACATCAGCTCGTCGCCCGTGCGCACCGCTGCGAGCATGCGGCGGTCGATCTGGGGGCAGCGCAGCTCGAGCTGGCTCGCCAGGCGGTTGGCGCTGCGGCGAACAGCGGTCATCGCCGTGACGCCGCCATCGCTGAGGAGCGCGCGGCCCGAGAGCTGACGGCGATCGGGAAGACCAAAGCGCGCGGCTGGGCTCACGCGGCTCGTGAACGCGTCTAGATCACCGGCGGCCGCCGCCCGCAGGGTGTGCTCGACCAACGCTGGCGCGGCGCGTGGAAGCGGGTAGTGGGCGGGTGGGTCTGCGTCGCGCGGGGCCGCGGCGTAGCGGGCCAGCAGGCTCCCAGCTTCGATCGGTGCATCGCGGGCCGCGTCGAGCTCGAGCCGGGGGAGCGGCGTGATCGCGTCTTGGGTGGGCGGCGCAGCGGCCATCGCCGCGAGCACCGGACCCATCTGTTCGACGGCGCAGGCCGAGGGCTCCCAGCTCAATCGACGGGTCGCAGACCAGCCGGGGATCAGCGCCCAGTGGTGGGTCTCGCTGGTCGAGATCCACAGCGTGGGCTGGTCGGGCGCGGGGCCAGCTTGGTGGGACTCGCCAAACTCGCCCTGCTCGTGCAGCGCGATCGCGGCCTCGAACGCGAGATCGAGGATCGGCGTCAGCCGAAATTCGCGAACGTGGCCTTGGTCATCTTCGAAGCGATGCACACAGGCCAGCTCTTCGGACCCGCCAAGGTAGGTCTTGAACCCGCAGCTGCGAGCGACGAGCTGCGCGTCAAACCCAAAGTCGGTCTCACAGCAGCGAGCCTGGCTCGCGGGCGGCGAGCCTTGCAGGGTCGTGTCGCGCGCCTTCCCTGCGTAGAGGCTGCAGGCGGGTGAGGAGATCTCTGCAGATTCCAAGATCGGTGTTGGCTGCTCTGGCTCGCCGGGTTGGACCCGACAGCCAAGCAGCGCGGCTACGCTGGCGAGCAGACACGTACGCTCCCTAGCAAAGAGTGCAGGCTTGGGCCCCCTGAATCGCCGCGTAGTTGCGCCCACGGCCCGCGTGGTGAGCCTGCGTCGAAGCGTGAGGATCGTCGTCGGCGTGGCAGGCATATGACAGGCGTTGAGACCGAAGTGTAACCGCCGAAGGATTTTCGTGGGGGCCCACAGCGGTTAGGTTTTGGGCCATGAAGTACGCATACGCGAGCACACTCCTGGTCACGTTGGGATTGATCGTCGCCCCCGGTTGTGGCGGCGACGATGTCACTGTCACCGCCGACGGCACTGACACCGACACGACCGGTGATGGGGACGGGGACGGGGACGGAGATGGAGATGGAGATGGCGATGGGGATGGGGATCCCGGAGACGGGGATGGGGATGGCGACGGAGATGGCGACGGTGACGGGGATGGCGACGGTGACGGAGACGGGGATGGCGACGGCGACGGCGACGGGGATGGCGACGGGGACGGGGATGGCGACGGCGACGGAGACGGAGACGGCGACGGAGACGGGGATGGCGACCCCAACCTCGACGACACCGTCTACGAGATCCAAGACGGCACGATCCCCGCCGACGCGCCGGTCGACGTTGACGGCGTGTGGGTGACGGCGGTGCGGGCCAACGGCTTCTTCGCGCAAGAGCAGCCGGGCGGCGAGTACAGCGGCGTCTGGGTCTACGTCAGCGACATGGGACCCGACATCGCGGGCCTCGAGATCGGCGACCTCGTCGACATCGAGGGCACCACGACCGAGTTCAACGGCATCACGGAGATCGACGCGTCCGCGGGGACCGTGACCGAGGTCGGACTCTTGATGGATCTACCGGTCCCCGATGCGGTCGCGGCCGCGGACATTGGTGAGCCATGGGAGAGCGTGTACATCCGCGTCGAGGGCATGGACCTCCCGGTCACGGCGCTGCTCGGCAACGACGAGTTCGAGATCAATGATGGCGACCCCGCGATCATCGACGACTACCTGTACGCGATCATGGGCGACCCCATGAACTTCCCGGCGTTCGGAGTTGGGGCCTCGTTCACGGCGATTCAGGGCATCCTGAATTTTGGCGGCGGCGACTTCAAGCTCGCGCCGCGCTTCGTGGCCGACGCCGAGGGCTACATCGAGGCCCCGCCGCCGCCCTTCGCTGGGGTTGACGACCTGCTCCCGGGTGATCTGGTGATCACCGAGATCATGTACAACCCCGCGCTGTGTGGCGACGCCGCCTGCGAGTGGATCGAGGTCTACAACAACAGCGGCCAAGACGTGGACCTGCTCGGTTTGCGGATCCAGGACGAGAACTTCAACGCGATGAGCGAGGGTGAAGTCATGGACTCGGTCGTGCTCGCGGACGGCGGCTACGCGTGGCTCGGCAAGGGCCCCGACATGAGCTGGGGCTACACCAACCCGGCCGACGCCTACACGGGCGCCAACCCGGCGTTCAACAACAGCGGTGACGATCAGGCCGTGATCCTCAACAGCCTCGAGATCCTCGACTCGACCGCCAAGTACCAATCAGGTGCCAACGGCGCGTCGTGGCAGCTCGGCAGCGCCCCGCCCGACGCGACCGAGAACGACGTGTTCGAAAACTGGTGCTACTCGACCAACGACTTCGACAACGGCGAGCTCGGCACCCCAGGGGCTGCCAACGACCCCTGCATGTAGGGCTGACGCTCGATCTGCGCGTCGGTACCCGGTCGGGTGAACCTTCACTCGCCCGTGTAGCGGCGACGCAGCATCTCGAACATTGCACGCACGCCCATGACCTCGCCGCCCGCCGGTCGCCCGGCGCGGACGTGGAGGTTGTAGGCCATCGTGTCGATGTGGACCCACTTGGTCTTGCTCGACACGAACTCCTGCAGGAACAGCGCCGCTGTGATCGCCCCGCCTTCGCCCACGCTGGCGATGTTGTTGATGTCGGCCACGCGGCTGTCCAAGTGCCGCCGATAGCTGGCGAACAAGGGCATGCGCCACAGCTGATCCACAGTGTCGACCCCGGCCGCGAGGATCTGCGCGGCGAGCTCGTCGTCGTTGCAAAACAGCGCGGGCAGCTCGGTCCCGAGCGCGACCCGGGCGGCGCCGGTCAAGGTCGCAAAGTCGATCAGCAGATCCGGCTGTTCGGCGTCGGCCTCTGCCAGCGCGTCGCACAGGACCAGGCGGCCCTCGGCGTCGGTGTTGCCGACCTCGACGGTGATGCCCTTGCGGGTGTCGAGCACGTCGAGCGGGCGAAATGCCTCGGCCGAGATCGCGTTCTCGACCGCGGGCACGAGCACGCGCAGGCGCACGGGCAGCTGCGCGTCCATGACCATCTGCGCGAGCGCGAGCACCGAGGCCGCGCCGCCCATGTCCTTCTTCATGAGCTTCATGCCCGACGCGTTCTTGAGGTCGAGCCCGCCGCTGTCGAACACCACGCCCTTGCCGACGAGGCTGAGCTTGGGCGCGTCTTCGTCACCCCAGCGCAGGTCGATCAGCCGCGGCGCGCGAGGGCTCTGGTCACCGACGCCCTTGCCGACCGCGTAGATCGCCGGGTAGTTCGCCGTCACGAGGTCCAGGCCAACGGTGGCCTCGAACGTGGCGCCGTGGGTCTGGGCGAGCACCTCGGCTTGGTCGGCCAGCTCCTTGGGCCCGAGGTCCGCGGCCGGCGTGGTGACCAGATCGCGGCCCAGGTAGGTCGCGTTGCGCTCGCGGGTCACCGCCGCGCGGTCGACCTGGGCCGGCCACACCAGCGTGGGAAGGTCCTTGCTGGTGTTCTTGCGGGTCAGGTAGCGCTCGTAGCGATAGCAACCCAGCGCCCAGCCCAACGCGGCTTCGTGGGCGACCCGAGGCTCGAGATCACCCTCGAGCTGGTAGCGCCCCTTGGGCAGCTTGCCGGGCAGCGCCGCGAACGACCAGAGCTCTGCCTTGCTTGGATCCCGCGTTGGCTTGCCCAGCCCCAGCACCACGCGCACCAACGAGCCGTCGCGCCCGGGCAGCAGCGCGACGTTGCCCGCGTTGGCCTTGTAGTTGGTTGACTTGAGCCACGCTTGGCTGGCCTTGGACTGGCCCTTGACCCAGCCGGTGTAGGCCGAGCGGGTCAGCGCGATGATCGGGATGGTCTTGGCGTTGGCGCGCGCGGAGAAGTTGTCCATCAGTCTACGAATTCCACTAGCAACGAGGTGATGTTGTCGGAGCCGCCTTGCTCGTTGGCAAACCGGATCGACTCGAGCACCGCCTCTTGTACGTCTTTGGCCATGATGCGGCCGAGCGCCTTGTCGTTGAGATACCCATGCAGGCCGTCCGAGCACAGCAAGACCCGATCACGGGCGAACAGGGGGATCGGGAGGGTGTCGACCTCGACGTAGTCCTTGTGACCGACGGCGCGGGTGATCACGTTGCGGATCCGCGAGCGCTTGGCCTCTTCGGGGGTGATCAGCCCGTGCTTGAGCTGATAGTTCACGAGGGTGTGATCCTCTGTCAGCTGCGAGACACGATCATCGCGCGACAGGTAGACCCGCGAGTCGCCGACTTGGCCAACGATGCCGAGCGAGCCAGCAACGTAGAAGGCGGAAGCGGTGGTGCTCATGCCCCGCTGGTCGGGGTTGAGCTCGCCAAGCGAGTGGACCATGTAGGTCGCGTTTTGGATCGCCCCCCGCATGAGCTGGCACAGCTTGCCCACGCTCTCGGGGGTCTGCGGCTCGGTGCGAAGCTCGTTGAGGGTGGGCTCTTCTCGCTTGAACCACTCCCAGATGAAGTCGACCGCCTCGCGGCTGGCGATCTCACCTCGGGCGCGACCGCCGACCCCGTCGCAGACGACGAACAGGCCAAGCTCGGGATCAGCGAGGAAAGCGTCCTCGTTGTGCGAGCGCTTCAAGCCCACGTCGGTATGCCCGAAGTAGCGAACGCGCATCTAGGCGATTGTATACCGTATTTGACCCCATGCGCATCCCTTGGCCTGCACGGGGCGCGCCTAGGCCTGCTTGGGTGGCCAAAAGTCCAGAGTGGGCGGGGCGAACACCAGACGCTCGCCTGGAAAGATCCCGCTGAGGTCGAGCTCCAACGCGTGCAGGTGGATCGCCGCGCCGGCGGTGGTCTTGGGGCCGTAAACCGCGTCTCCGAGGATCGGCAGCCCAACCCACGCGAGGTGAACCCGAGCTTGATGGCGCCGGCCGGTCTCGAGCAGCAGGTGGACGAGCCAGTGGTGACCGTGGCGAGCGAGCGGGACCACCACCGTGCTCGCGCGGCGGCCATCTAGCCGGACCGCGCTGCGCTTGGGGCCGTCGCGTCCGATCGCGGATCGGATTCGCACGCCCGCGAGCGCATCGAGCCGCTCGGTGCCATCGAGGATCGCGGCCATCCGCGCGCGGTCGAAGTCGCCAGTGTCGCCAGGGCCGTCAGCCGAGGCGAGCCAGCCTTGAAGTCCGCCCGCGGGCAGCGGCGGCGGCCACGGCATGGGGTCGGTCGCCGGAGTGCACACCGCGAGGTAGCGCTTGGCGACCCGCTCGTCGCTGAAGCCGGCGCGGGCACGCGACCACACTTCACGCGAGCGCGCGAACGCGACGACGCCCGATGTCGGTCGATCGAGGCGATGGACCGCGCCAGCTTCACGCGGGTCTTCGGATGCTTCGGCGCAGTCCGGGAACGCGTTCGCGACGGCGGTCGCGAGCACGCCGGGCTGCGCTGGCGTCAGCGCCACCGTGTGGACGCCCGCCGGCTTGTGGACGTAGATGAAGTCTTCGGTCGACGCGAGCAGCTCGAGCTGGTCGAGCGCCGGCGCCTCGAGATCCTCGACCAGCTCGAGGTCGAGCTCGAGTCGCTGACCCACGCGGACGCGGGTGGCCGGGGGCTGGCGGCGCCCGTCGACGCGCAGCTTGCCAGCTCGGGCGAGCGACCGGGCCTGGCGACGCGAGAGCGCGGGCACCCGCCGGCCAAGCACCACGTCCGCGCGCTCATCCGCGTCGGCTTCGGTCACGACGCAGCTCACCTGTCGCGGATCGTTTGATTGCTCGCTCATGCTCGACCTGTCTCTCTCGCCTGTCACTCGCCATCACTCACGCAGGATCAGCGCCTCGAGCTGCTCGCCCGCCTCGACGCGCACCCGCCCGGCCGGAACCCGGACCAGCGCGTCGAACCCCGCGATCGAGCGCAGCGCCCCCGAGAGCTGCTTGGCCAGAGGAAGCGCGCGACCCTGGGCGTCGAGCTTGGCGCGCACGAAGTGCTCGCGCCGACGATCCCCTTCGGCCGGGCCGCCCAGCTCGACCAGCCGGCGCGGCCGCAGCCAGCGGTGACGCGGCAGCCCACCCAGCGCGCGGATCAGCGGCCGGCCAAACAACTCGAACGCGACCAGCGTGCTCGCGGGGTTGCCAGGCAGGGCCAAGACCAGCATCCCCGTTCCAGGCCAGCGCCCGCCGCCTGGTGGCAGCTGGCCGTAGGTCGTTGGCCGACCGGGGCGCAGCGCCAGCCTGCGAAACCGCTGAGCGAAGCCGAGCAGCTCGAGCACAGGCAGCATCAGATCGTGATCACCCACCGAGATCCCGCCGCTAGCGATCAGCAGATCCGCGTGGTCGCGCGCGTGCTCGATCGCGGCTCGCACGGCCACGGGGGTGTCGGCGACGCTGCCCATCTGGACCGGTTCGCCGCCCGCTTCACGGATCTGGGCAGCCAGCAGCATCGCGTTGGTACCGACGATCTGCCCGCGCCCCGGTGTCTGGCCGATCGGCACCAGCTCGTCGCCGCTGCTGAGGATCGCAACCCGCGGCCGGCGATACACGCTGACGGTGAAGTTGCCGGTCCCGGCTAGCAGCGAGGCGTCGCCGCCCGCGATCTCGGCGCCAGCGTCGAGCAGCAGCTCGCCGTCGGCCACGTCGCTGCCCGTGGGGCGGATATGGCGACCGGGCAAGATCTCGCGCAGCGCCGTCGACGACACCTCGATCGCCACCCGATTGGACGCCCCGACTCCGTCAGACTCGAGGGTGACCTCGAGGCGGCGGGTGTCTTCTTGGGCGACGACCGCGTCGGCTTTGTCGGGGACCACCGCGCCCGTCGAGATCCGCACGCAGGTGCCCGGCTCGAGGTTGTCCCGCGCGGGGTGACCCGCGGCGCTCTCGCTGCCAAGCAACAACACGAGGGTCTCGGCGCCGTGCTGGTCGCGGGCTGTCAGCAGATCCTGACTGCGGACCGCGTAGCCATCCATGATGCTCAGCGGCGCGCTCGGCAGCGGCCAGCGTGCGTGGCAGGGCTCCGCCAGCACTCGACCGATCGCGGCCTCGACCTCGACTTGCTCGCGCGCGAGCGGCCCCGGGCCGCCGTCGCCCTCGAGATCAGCGAGCAGCAGCGCCGTAGCCTGATCCACCGTCAGTTCTGGAGCTCGATCAGTCACTTGTCGTCGTAGCGCTTTCCGGGCGCGCGCGAGCGCTCGGCGGTCGATGCTTCGCGGGACTTGCTGGTGGTCTTGCCGGAGTTGCTGGGCTTGTGCGGCGCGGGCTCGAGGCTGGTAGCGACGTCGAGCTCGGCCGTGAGCGTGGTCTTTTGGGGCGCGGGCGCGTCGACGGTTCCCCGGGTCTTGTCCGTGGCGACGTACACGATCACGACCTCGCCCTCGTCGAGCGGGTGGCTGCGCTCGACGCCGTTGATCCGCGCGAGCGAGCCCAGCGAGATGTCGAACTGCTTGGCGATCTTCTTGAGCGAGTCGCCCTTGCCAACCTTGTACCCGCGCCGGGCGAGCTCGCGGTCGGCGAGCACGGCGTCGAGGTGCGCGGCCGTGCCTCGCAGCACGTGGCGGACCTCGTTGACCTCGCTGACGAGCACGCCCTTGGCCGCCGCGTCGAAGTCTTTCGAGACGATGATCTGCAGCATCTGCCCGTCGACGAGGCGCGCGTTGGGATCGAGGTCGTTCCAGCTGACGATCTGCTGCCACGCGAGCCCAAAGCTGGCCGCGATCGCGGTGCTCGAGCTGGCCCGGGTCACGCGAAAGAACACCAGCCTGCTGCCGCTCGGAACCGTCACTGGCGGCACCGCGACGACGGGGGGCGGCGGTTTGGCGTTGGGATCGGGCGCGCCGTCGGCCGGGACCACCAGCGTGACGCCGCCAACGACCTCGCCGCTGTCATGAATCGCGTTGATCTGGCGCAGCTGCCTGTTGGTGATGCCGTAGCGGGCGGCGACGCTGTCGAGGTCGTCGCCGAGCCGGACCGTGTAGGTTGCCCAGCGCTGATCCGCCGGGGGCTCGAGCGCGCCGCCGAGCGCCTCGAAGTCTGCGTGCTTGGCTCGGGGGATCCGCACCGTCACCGGGCCGCCGTCGGGCGGGGTCCGGCCGCGCAAGTACGCGGCGTTGATCTCTGACAGCAGGTCTTCGTCGACCTCGAGCGCCTTGGCGAGATCTTCGAGCCGGGTGCCGGGTGGGATCTTGACGTCGATCAACTCGAGCGTGGGCGTGCCCGCCCCGGCGACACCAAACGCCTCGCGGTTGTGCCCCACGATCGCCGCGGCGATGATCTTGGGCACGTAGTTGCAAGTCTGGCGGGGCAGGGCGTTCTCAATCTCGATCAGCGCCCAAAAATTATTGTTGTTGTTGGAGCGGATGCTCTGGACCACCAGGCCGTAGCCCGCGTTGTAGGCCGCCAGCGCCAGCTCCCAGGTGCCAAACCGGGTCTTGAGATCGGCCAGGTAGGTCGCGGCCGCGTAGCCCGAGCGCTCGAAGTCCAGGCGATCGTCGACCCAGTACTCGCTGTTGAGTCCATAGACCTTGGCGGTCGCCTCCATGAACTGCCACATGCCCGCGGCGCCGACCGACGAGCGCGCGCTGGGATCAAAGCCGCTCTCGATCATCGCCACGTAGACGAGATCTTGGGGGACCCCGACCTCAGCCAGGATCGCCCGCAGGCGGGTCTCGTAGCGACCCATGCGGTTGAGCCAGGCCGCGATCATACGCTGGCCCTGCGGGTCGTCCTTGAAGTAGCGCAGGTAGTCGACCGTCGCCTGGTTCCAGCGGACCGGCAGATCCGGCAGCGTGAGCTGCTCCATCCAGGCTTCGGGCGGCTTGTTGACGATCGTCTGGCGTGGCGCCTGACCCTGGGGAAACGCGGTGTCCTCGAACGCCGTCAGCTGGGCGCGCAGCTCCTCGTCCCAGCGGTGATCGGGGCCGGCGTAGGCCACGTGGATCGAAGCGTTGGTGGGCCGGTCGCCCCGCACCAACATCCGCGCGTCGGCGCTGGCCCACACCGCTTGCTCGGGATCCCAGCTGGGCCCGATCTGGATTTTCTCGGTGTTGCCTGGTCCTGCCACGGCGCTCGCTGGGGCCACGCAGACAGCGGCGAAGCTCGCGGTCACCAGTAACAGAGCGGCTAGCGCGTGCTCCGCGGCGCCCGTGCGCAGACGAGCAGGTGCCGAGACCGAAGGGAGCACCGGCGGGTGTGAGTCCAGCGGTGTGAGCGGGTCCATTGGCCCACGCTAGCAAAGCGCTCGGAAGAGGACTACCTTCTCGCCATGCTCCTGGGTTTCAGCCTTGGCCCTGCAGAGATCGCCGTGATCGTGCTGGTCGTCTTGCTCGTGTTTGGGCCCTCGAAGCTGCCGCAGCTTGGGTCCAGCGTTGGCAAGATGCTCCGTGGCTTCAAAAAAGAGATGAAGTCGATGAACGAGGACGACGCGGACGACCCCGACGAGGCCGCGCTCCCGCGCCCAAAGCCCGGTGAGATCGACGTGACGCCCGCGACCACCAAAGAGAAGAAATCGGCCGGCTGAGCTGTTCGACCGCTACTGCGGTGGGGCGAGGCGGCGGCGGATCGCCTGACTGACCCGCGGCGGCAGCTTGTGATCGCTGCCAAGCTCGCGCAGCTCGACTCGATTGAGCAGGCCGACCAAGCGCAGCGACGCGGCCTCGGGCAAGTTGGGGTTGCGGATCAGCGCCCGCCGAACCCGTGGTCGGCAGTTCCAGCGGCGGTTGTCGAGGACGATGCGGAGCACCGCCGCGCTCGCGCGCCGGGCCGTGGCGATGCGCAGGACGTCATCTTCGGTCAACCTGGGGTTGCGCAGCAGCAGCTCCACGACGTCCACGTGCGGATCGACGAGCAGGCGCTCGAGCACGTCTCGCTTCCACGTGCGGGCCAGGCTCTTGCGCTCGCCCAGGGTCAGCGGCCGGGTTCCGGGCGTCAGCGGACGCGGGGCTGCGGCGAGCTCGTCCAGCTCGCCGGTCTCGCTCGAGAACAACAGCTCCTTGCACGACTCGAGGCCCTGGCGCTCGGCGGCCTCGAAGATCGCGCGACGATCGGGGTAGGGGAGCCGCTCGGAGCCCGCGAGATCGATCGCCGCGAGCAAGCTCAGATCATAGGGGGGCCCGCCAGCTCGGCCGGCGGTCGCCAGCGCATCCAACAGCCACGCGGCTGCCTCGGGCGGCCGCGCGAGCAGCAGCTCGCACAGCGCCGCCGCCCGCATCTCGGGTTCGGGCAGCACCGCGAGGCGCCGGGCGACGTCGTATGCGTCCCCGGGCGGCTGGACCGGGCTCACCATGATCGTGGCTGACTTACTGACTATGGCTGACGATGGCTGACCAACGCCAGCCCGACCCCAACCCGACCGCCAGCCGCAAACTCAGCCGTTGTCGTCGTCTTTGCCGCCGTCTGCGTCGGCTTTGTCGTCAGCCGCTGCGCCGTCGGCGGGCTGCGCGGGCGCAGGCACGGGGACGCCAAGGTCGATCCCAAACTGCTCTTGCAGCAGACGCCGGGGGTCCGGGTCTTGGTTGACGATCAGCGACCAGGTCATGAGACCGCCAACGAGCAGCAGCAGCAGCAGCAGGAAGACCTTGACCACGCCACCGAGCACGCTCTTTTTGGGCTTGGCTGGATCCTGGGCCGGACCGGAGGGCTCGAGGTCGGCGGCCAGCGCCGGATCGGCTTGGGGGCGCGCCGCGCTCGAATCTTGGGTCGCCGGGGTGTGCGGTGGCGTTCGTTGCTCCGCCTGCGGAGCCGCCGGGACATCGACGTCGATGTCCATGTCCATGTCCTCGACCGCGTCCATGTCGACGGACACGCCATCATCGAAGCCGTCCTCCGAGGCCTCGAGCTGGGCGCTGTACTCGGGTTGCGGCGCTGGCCCCACGTGGGTCTCGATGTGGGCCTCGGCGTGTGCCGGCTGGGGCGTGGGCTCGACCTGCACGGGCGCGGTGAAGTCCGTTGGCTGGCGGACCGGCGGTGGCGCGGTCTGAGCGATCAGCGTGGGCCGCGGCCGCGGCCGCACGGGCGGCTTGGCGGGCTGGGTGTC
>NZ_JMCC02000308.1 GCF_000737335.2 Enhygromyxa salina
TGGGAGGGGTGGGTGGCGGAGCAGATCTTTGCTTATTGAACAGCTTGGAGATTGGTCTCAACGGCCCCGTTGGCCTCAACGGCCCCGGGCCCGACGTCACCGAGTTGACCTTAAGATCAGGCCCAGGCATTCAAAGCGTCCGGCCCCACTTAGCGGCCCCGGGCCCGACGTCACCGAGTTGACCTTAAGATCAGGCCCAGGCATTCAAAGCGTCCGGCCCCACTTAGCGGCCCCGGGCCCGACGTCACCGAGTTGACCTTAAGATCAGGCCCAGGCATTCAAAGCGTCCGGCCCCGACGTCACCGAGTTGACCTTAAACCGCAACGGCCCCGGGCCCGATGTCACGGCCCGAACGGCCCCGGGCCCGATGTCACCGAGTTGACCTTAAGATCAGGCCCCGCACCGGCCCCGGAAGCGTCCGGCCCTGGCGTCATCGAGTTGATCTTCAGATCAGATCTTCTTCACTCACGATAGGCATTCGAGAGATCGAGCCGGAACTCTGCAAAGCTGCCGTCGCCGGGCCGATGACCTTCGCGTGGCCACCTCCGCGCAGAAGCAAGCCAGCGCCGCCCGTCGGGAGACCAACCGGGCCCGGGGCAACGCTCGTGGCTACGAGCGCGTCCGCGCCCGCCCGATCTACCCCGGCCGCCGCTA
>NZ_JMCC02000309.1 GCF_000737335.2 Enhygromyxa salina
GCTTATTCTGACAAATGGCGTCATACGAAATGGCTGATCGCTGGCGGTTCAGGGAGAACATATTTTTAAGTGAAAGCATATGCATCAGATAGCTCGGATAATGTAAGGACTGCCATGGTTATCGGCTACTCCTTATGTAGCGTTATATATTACTGTGATAGCGGGAGCTTTCTTTTTGCTGCCCCCGTGAGGCGCGAAAAAAAGCTCCCCGCCGGGGAGCGGCAGAAAAAGCGTCACAGATTATTACCAGGTTTCAGGCATCTCAGTTACCCGCGTTCCAGACGACGCCTCATGCCTTTACCGGTTATGTTGCCGGTTTTCAGGCACAAAAAAGCTCCCTCACGGGGAGCTTTATGTATTCAGATGCCCTGGTGTGGCACACAACGAGTATGCCACATTGCATCTGACCTGCTTCATCCTGTGACGTTTATTTTAAAAACCTATCCTGCCAGCCACTCTGATTTACCATAACATCCCTGTTGCGAATTACGGTTATCGTCGCAGCATCTGCCGAAGCCGCTTCTGTTGCCAGCGGCTGATTAGCCCTCGAAAAACAAACGTCCTCATGCCACTAATAACCAGTAGCGCACACCAGATCCCCGCAACCCACAATGACCATACGCTGGCCGGAGCC
>NZ_JMCC02000310.1 GCF_000737335.2 Enhygromyxa salina
TGTGACCCCACCAGCCGCCGGCCCGGCGCCGCGCGTCGCCCGGGTCCCCCGCCAAAAGGGCGACAGCATGGTGTGGGCCGTCCCCGGCAACCCAGGCGCCCGCGCGTGGGCCCAGGTGCTGTGCGGGACCCTCAACCGGCAACAACGAACGAGCGAAGAACCAACCAAAGCGCGGGTTCGCGTCACCTACGCCGACGATCCCCGCCGCCCGCTGCTGGTCCTGCGCGCCGCTGGCTTCGAGCCGGCCGTGGGTCCCGAGCCGCTGATCGCCGCCCGCTTGGCCCGGGTCGGCGCGGTCGCGGCCAACCCCGCGGTCGAGCCCGAGCTCGCCCAGCTGATCGAGTCGCAGCGGGTGCGGATCGAGACCGACCTCAGCTTTGATCTTCGCGCGCCCTTCGAGCTCGCCAGCCACCTCGCAAGCGCGGGTGAGCGCCGAACACCCAAGACGGCCGGCCTGCCACTGCGACCGCGCGAAGAGATGCTGGGGTTGCCGCTGGCGCCGGTCAGCGCCGAGACCGACACCAGTACATCTGCAATTGGTGTCGA
>NZ_JMCC02000311.1 GCF_000737335.2 Enhygromyxa salina
TTCTGGGAGTCGAACAAGTCGTATGAGGGCGGCAACAACGTGCCACGATTCATCGCGGTGACAGACGCCGACATCGCGCGAAACATCATCGAAGATAACTGCAAGACGGACACGAACCCCTACGGGTATTGCCATCATGTCAAGCGTGAGTAACCCGACTTGCACCTACGATTTAGATCCTTTCACACCAGGCGATGCTAAGGTCATGGTTGTGACGGGCACCCTGTGACAGGTCGGACCTATTGCGTGCAGCAGCATCCGACCCAGTCACCCAAATTCCAATTGATGGGACTTCCACAATTTAAACTAGATCCGTTGCTGACGAGGCCATTGTTGCAGCTGTTCATCTTGTCCGTGTAGACATGTGTATCGAAGCCACACCCCTCATCGACGCATGCCTGGTCAAACGTCCCACACATCTCGTCACAGTTGACATAGCCGTCGGCCTGACTGTAGCATGGGTAGATCGTGGGCAGGCAGGCGCCATCGGCGCAGGATCCGATGTTTGGGAATCCCTTGGATAGCCAATTGCAGACGGTGCCGCAAGACCCGCAGTTGTCATTGTTCTCCATGACGTCGATGCACTGACCATCGCACATCATCTCGTTGGGATTGG
>NZ_JMCC02000312.1 GCF_000737335.2 Enhygromyxa salina
CGGGTGTATTCGCCGATGTCCGCGCCAGCGCAGACCTCGTCGTGAAGGCACGGGACGTCCGGCGGACAGGTGTAGCAGCCGGTGCCGGCGGGACACGCCTGGCCACCGGAGCAGTCGACCTCGGTCAGATCGCCCATGACCCGCAGCACCTGATCGTGGAACATCTTGTACTTGGTCGCATAGCTCGTGTCGCCCGGCACGAACTCGGTGCCCTCCCAGCGTAGGTAGGGTTGGTAGCGCACCCACACCGCCGCGCGGCGCGTCGCGCCTGCTTGCACGTAGGTGTCAACCGTCTCGAGGTGGTATCCACGCGTTCGCCACAATCCATCTTCGTCCGCGAATGCAGCGTCCGTGAGGTTCACGCGCGCCTGCACCGAGATACCCGGCGGCCGCCTCGCCCACAGCACATTGACGTGGGTCGAGTCCCCTTCTTCTGCGGTGATCCGAAACGGATAGAAGCCGTCTTGCCAGTGGTCCGCGATCTCGGCGCTCAGGCTCGAGCTCGACAGGTGCACGCTCGCCGTCCAGTTCGTGGCGGTCTGCGTGGGCACGAGAATCACCGCGTACTCGCTCGCGCCCGCGCGGCGGCGGGACGACAGCGAGATCGGCCGCA
>NZ_JMCC02000313.1 GCF_000737335.2 Enhygromyxa salina
GCTAATGCGATTCTCTGACAAACTGACAGGGTTGGTTGTTTTTTTCATCCTTTACTGCTCCGCTGGATTTTTGGTAATGACTCCAACTTACTGATAGTGTTTTATGTTCAGATAATGTCCGATGACCTTGTCATGCAGCTCCACCGATTTTGAGAACGACAGTGACTTCCGTCCCAGCCTTGCCAGATGTTGTCTCAGATTCAGGTTATGTCGCTCAATGCGCTGAGTGTAACGCTTGCTGATAACGTGCAGCTTTCCCTTCAGGCGTGATTCGTACAGCGGCCAGCCATCCGTCATCCATACCACGACCTCAAAGGCCGACAGCTGGCTCAGAAGACGCTCCAGTGTGGCCAGAGTGCGTTCACCGAAGACGTGCGCCACAACCGTCCTCCGTATCCTGTCATACGCGTAAAACAGCCAGCGCTGACGTGATTTAGCACCGACGTAGCCCCACTGTTCGTCCATTTCAGCGCAGACAATCACATCACTGCCCGGTTGTATGCGCGAGGTTACCGACTGCGGCCTGAGTTTTTTAAGTGACGTAAAACCGTGTTGAGGCCAACGCCCATAATGCGTGCACTGGCGCGACATCCGACGCCATTCATGGCCA
>NZ_JMCC02000314.1 GCF_000737335.2 Enhygromyxa salina
AGTGTCAACCTCGTGGCCGCGCTGCCGCGCGCGCAACCACTGGGAGATGAAGGCGACGCTGAAGACCGGCGTCATGAACGCCCAGACCCATAGGTCTCGCTGCGCTGCGACCGTCGTGATCCAGACAGTCGCAACAGCAACGAGGCCGACGAGCCCGGCTACCAGAACTCGCCGCATGCTGACTTGCCCTTTCCGAGGATCAACTCGCCACACCCACACCCGACGGCGACCGACGCCAGCATGCCGCCTGCGGGATTCGCCGTTGCGATGGCGACCCCTGCGGCTGCTACACCGAGCAGGCAACCTCCCCATCCGCGTTGGGCCTGCGGCGCGAAGCCCAGTTCCATGGCGAGAGCGCCTGCCCGCCGGGTCACTTCTTCGGCAGACAAGGTGCCCTCGACCACCGGAGCGGTGCCGGGCGCGAGCGTGATCTGGCTATAGCCGTCGCTGTAGTCGAGCACGACGAACCAGACGCCGTCCACGTCTTCCCAAATGTGGACTTGGCCTTGGAGAGCATCCGACTGATCGTAGACCAGGACCTCGGCGCTCTCGTCCGAGGTTACGGTTGCCACTGCGTGACTCTCTTCG
>NZ_JMCC02000315.1 GCF_000737335.2 Enhygromyxa salina
CATGCAGGTTTCTATCAGTTGGTGGAACACTGGTCTCACACCACCCTCACAAAGCCGCGTAACAAAAAAGCCGAGCACACAAAAAAGCCTGAAGGTAAAAAAAACCATTCAGCAAATGTGTATTGAAAAACCTTTAGACATAATAATACTCTGCGAAGTATATAATAATTGCCAAGAATTAATCAGAGAGATATCGGAAGAGCAGGAGATGAGTCATGAAATGCTCACTGCAAAAGTTGGCGGAGTTTACTACGATTTCGCTCTTCTTTATGAAAAGACAAAAATAAAATACATTTCTCATGAACCAATAGATCAAAAAAATGATTTCGAGCTACAAATAAGGCTAGGAGTCAAGCTAAACCTTGAAATAGATGGAGACTTAATACATTTTTTCCTATCGCATTGGAATAGCGATATGTTCAGCGGCGCAATAAAAAGAGCCTCTTGCGCAAGACTATTAAGATCAGAAATAAATACCGCATTCCATAACAATCAAAACCTTATTATTTTAGTTGGCGACTATAATTGCCAACCTTTTGATACGGAAATGATACATCTTCTATCATCGTCAAAAGACGATG
>NZ_JMCC02000316.1 GCF_000737335.2 Enhygromyxa salina
ATAACTGGCTACTTGAGATCGCAGGCGGGAATTACTTCGTTTACATTAAACGCCTTTCCGCCAATGACACTGGCGCAACAGGTGGTCATCAGGTCGGGCTTTATATCCCTTCTGGTATCGTTGAGAAGCTATTTCCGTCTATCAACCATACCCGTGAGCTCAACCCTTCAGTCTTTATCACAGCACATGTGTCATCACATGACTGCCCGGACAGCGAAGCCCGGGCAATTTATTACAACAGCCGTTATTTTGGTAAAACCCGAAACGAGAAGAGGATTACACGCTGGGGAAGAGGCAGCCCTCTTCAGGATCCTGAAAATACCGGAGCCCTGACGCTTCTGGCTTTCAGGCTTAATGAGGACGGCGGGGACAGTACGGCTGTGGACATCTGGGTCTGCGTCAGCCCTGATGAAGAGGACATCATTGAGACGGCTATTGGTGAAGTGATCCCCGGAACGCTTATATCCGGGCCTGCCGGGCGAATCCTAGGCGGCCTGTCTCTGCAGCAAATGCCCGTTAATCATAAATACACTATCCCGGAGGACTGGCAGCAGCGCTTTCCGTCCGGAAATGAAATT
>NZ_JMCC02000317.1 GCF_000737335.2 Enhygromyxa salina
GCATCGCACCGCGGCAGCGGGGGCAGGTCATGATGTCGACCGCGAACACCCTCTGAAGCAGCCACGCCCACGGGTGTCGAGTGGGTTGCTTGGCGACCGCCTCGAGTTCGGTCGCCTCGCCGTCGAACGACAAGCGTGTCTGCGTCGGCTCGGTGGCCACCGCCACGGGGCCCGGCACGACCTCGGGCCGCGCCTTGACTGCGGGCGGCCTGGCGGCCGTCCTCGTCTACCTACGCGGACTCCGGCCAGCAAGCTGGCCTCCATCCGCTCCGGTTGGCGTGGGTAGCGAGCACGCCGTGATAGCGGATCATATGAAAACGCGGTGGCGGGATCAGGGCGCACAGCCGCGCGATGAGGTCGAGCGGAGCGAGCAAAACTGCATGCACGCCATTTTTCCACGCGTGCCGAAAGTTGTAGCGACATCGGCCGTCGGGGGTGGTCTCGAGGCGATCCTGGGCGACGGGCGGACGCGCGACGTACCGACACAAACGCTCGAGGCGTTGGCGGTCGCGGCTCGGCACGGCCGCGCCCGCGTGCACGTTGACACCACCGACTTCGGCGAGCGCCTCGTTGGGTTT
>NZ_JMCC02000032.1 GCF_000737335.2 Enhygromyxa salina
CCCGCACCGGCAAAAGTAAATGTCGCTGACCGGCAAATTTAATTGACGTCGAACATGCCAATATCAACGGAGCCCGATCGCCCCCTACGAGTGCAACTGGCGAATGGCCTGGGCTGGCAATGTCACGCTTTACGACACCGACGGCGTCGCCCGTCGCAGCCTACGTTACGGTCTCGACGCTGGAGGCGACGTCGAGCAAATCGTGGCGCGCATGGTCGACGAGGTCGTCAGCCTGGTCGAGGGTCGGCGTGACATCCCTGTTGCAAGCATCCAAGACGGCGCCGCCGAACTCGATATATTGCCTCATGCTTTGCGCGAGCGGCTCCCCGAAGGTGTCCCTCGCTGGCAACTGGTGGACTTTCACCACGCCGTCGGATACCTCGACGCTGTCATCGCCGCCCGCGACGACGGCGACCCCCACGACATGCGTGGCATGTACCGCCTCTGGCTGCTGGATGAAGATGACGGTGCAGAGCGAGTCGTTCGACATCTACGCCGTGAGGCTGCCAAGTCCGACCTCGAGCCGGCAGTCGCCACGGCGACCAACGCAGCGCTGACCTACTTTGAGAAGAGGAGGCCGCTGATGAGCTACAAAGCGGCGCGCGAGGAAGGAATGCCGATCGGCAGCGGCGCGACAGAGTCAACGTGTGCACTGCATCAACTACGCGTTAAACATCCCGGCTCACAGTGGAAAGTGCCGGGTCTGCGCGGCGTGATCACTGCGCGAGGGCTTTGACGCTGCGCAGATCGGGCGCGTCATCGCAACCGAGTTCGTCGAGCGAGCGGCCGTGACGTTCGAGCACACGGCCGAGTCGCTCGTGGGTCCACCTCGCAACCTCGGTGACCTCTTGGCTGGTGGGGGCGCCGAGCAAGTGGAAACGCAGCTCTTCGCAGCTCGCACTCGTCGTCCCTCACGGTACACGCCGTCGAGTACGAGGCAATGAAAGTGCAGGTTGAGCCGCAGCGAGGAGTCGGCGCGCTGGATGAAGGTGACCGCACCGAACCGCGCGTCCTCGACCGAGCGCAGGCCAAGTTGCGCCTTCGCTCGGCGAGCGGCATAATCCGAAGTTCTACCTAATGCCTCATGACATGATTGTGGGTTTTCGTTAGGAGTCAGGGCAGACCCGCTAAGCTAGGATGTGCCTTTTGACGGGCATATCGCTGCTGGAAGTATGCTGGGGAGGCATCTGGAGCGACAGCCCGTTTTCAGGAGGCGAGAGTTATCAGCTCTCCCTCTGCGATGCTCTCTCCTGGAGTTCATACAAGCGCTCTGCAATCACCCTTGGAGAGTCTACAAATTCAACTGCACGACCTAGACGCGTGTAGATATCCCGCTCTGAAAATCGAGATGTGCCGTTGAGAATCCGACTGACATCCCTAGGTATCGCCCCACAGACAACAAGTGCATCATCCCGATACCACCCCCCTTGAAAATCGCTCCCAAGAAGCCGCAATGCCAAACCCGGGGGAGAACCAAACCAGGCATATTCTGCCCACTTCTGCAAACGCTCCGTCAAAGACCCAGGCGTATTCCCTGGATATACATCACTGACCCACGCCGAGAGTGAAAGGAAAAACCATGCGCAAGTCGGTGCCAGAACCCCTTCAAGAATAGAATGCATGTAGACACGATGGTTGTTCGTTTTTTTTGAAATCTCCACTATAGTTGATCCATGAATCCACTGACTCATAAAAAATGTCGCCTGTTTGGCGCTCCTAATGCCGACGCGTTCAAGCTGTTCCCAAGACCCCGTCCGCGAGAGCATATCCAGCAACACCCCCAGCGCATCGTACGCTCCGTCTGTTTTTGGAGACAAAGGCAGCGTGCGATCAAGCACACCCAACTGCCCACTATCTTCACCATCCCGACGAGTCTTGATTGCATCCGAGGGGGAGAAACCGGACTCATACACAGCCACCCCCATCGGTGTTACTCCGACAGTATCATCAAAATCATCAACGAGTCCCCACTGCCTCAACCTCCCAACAGATTCAGTCACTTTTTGATGCACAACAGGCCCACCATCATCACTAAGAGTCACTCGTGCCACAAGCAAACTTTCCGCATCCGAGCGGAGGGGGCTTTCCTCAGCCACAACGGCCAACACCGCACCATCTAGGGCATCTTCCACACCAGCCCCTCCCTCGCCTTCCACTGGACTACGAAGCGACTCGATATCCTCTGACGAAACGCGACGCAGTTTCTGCACCTGCTCCAATGTCGTTGCCTTGCTTGCAACCAGGATGACCTCTCCCTCTTCTGTCATAAATGGTCGCCCAGCACGCCCTTTCAGATTCAAGAAAAAACCCGTATCAAACATCTCACCGTTAAAATCACATTTTGGTATTATCAGCCTCCGCAGAGGCATATTTACTCCCTCAGCAAGCGTACTCGTGGCTACTAAAATTGCAGCACCTTTTTTCAAGATGGCTTTCTCAACCAACCTCCTACCACGTAACGGAAGCCCCCCCCAGTGTGCAACCACCCCTTTCCGAGCGGCATCCACAAGCGGGTGCTGCCCCCACAGCCTCCGGAGCCCCTCCACAAGGGCCAGGTTTTCTTCATCATTTATCCAACCGGGCCGTTCCTCCAGCAGTTCGGCGATCGATACTGCCTTATCTATTGGGGGGCAACTGGACTCCCCATCCACAAAACGCCAGCGCGCAGAAGTGGCAAAAACCATCGTCGCACCTTCATCAACCAAACTAACCGCCAGCATCTCGGAGGCACGCCCGTGCTGGTTCCATGCCCACTTCTTCTTAGGAGGAGGCGGTGCAGCAACAGTCTCACTCGTCCCGTCGTCGTAGTCGATTCGCCAAATCGGACTATTTCGCTGGCCGCTGTAGTCAAACACACCGCACCGTGTAAAGATAGACGGGGTGTCCGACCGAAAGGTCCTTACCGCCGCAGATTCGGCGGACAGCCATGTCGAAATCCGACTAATATCCTCCGGCCGGACAATAGCACTTGCAAGGTGCACCGATGCCGATTTCGAAACTTGATTATTCCTGATCCTCGCAACTGTATTCAAGAGACGAAGCCCCCGGGCGCCTTTGCCGATATTGTGGAATTCGTCAACCACAACCGCACCAATCTGAGCACGGAGGTCTCGGTGCCTCATCACCATATCCATTTTTTCCGGCGTAACAACAATTATATCGTATTCGCGAAGCGCCTCTTCCGCATTTAGCAGAATGTCTCCAGTAAGCTGACATACCGAGGCCCTCAGGCTCTCCAGGTTCTTCAGAATCCGCCTAATCTCAAGCATCTTCTCTCGGGCCAGTGCCCGACTCGGAACCACAAAGAATGCCCGCTTGGACTTCCTCGTTCCCGCCATTGTCCAATCATGTAGGTGTCGCGTAATTATAATCTCGGCCAACAAGCTTTTTCCTGCCCCCGTCGGCATCGAGATGACATTATACGTATCTGTTGAGCAGACCTTGAAGTTGCGAATGCCCTCCCATTGTTTCGGAAAGAGAAAGAACTTACCTTGCTCTACAAGCATCCTCACCACCTCCTTCCCGAAATCACTGTCTTCGTCAATTCCCAATGCCCGGGGGAGCCTCCATACGGAGTTGGCTGTTAACCATTCGAGATTAGACACAATGCGCTCAATGATGTAAGACAGTTCGCCTCCTCCTAGGATGTCGAGAGCACTCGACACATTATTGAGAGACTCGCAGACATCCGAGATCGCAAGCGTGTCACCATATACGAAGTATCGACTCAACATTTTGAGGACGGTGTGCGTTCGCGCCGTCAACACCTCAACGAAATCAGACATTTGACTCAGATCATACTGCTCCTGGTCGCCAAAATCCGCCATCCCCTCCAAACTTTGGGAGTCGGGGCGACCTGCATTTACGAGGATTCCGAATGCCGCCCTGAAAATGCTCGCCAGTTCCCCCTCGCATTCGCTAGACAGCGGCCACATAAGACCAGCAACAGTAGATGATATCGCCTGATATTGAGACATTAAGAACGACAATGAGGCATCAACCCTGTCCTGGAGTTCTCGCACTTGGCCGGGGTCCATCCCAACCTTAGCCTCAAGACGTGCAGCCCTCAGATACAACTGACCGGCTGCGATCGACAGTTCCTGATGAGTGTTTAGCGCATCACCACTGCTTTCCCAGAGGCCGTGTTTTGCTGCCTCTGCTGCGACACTGTGTGCGTGAGCCACCTTTCGTATTTCGGCGATTGCGCGGAGTCTCTCTGTGACGTCCACCTCCGTGTTTACCGCCACATCCCAGTGGGGCCGAACCACATTGAATGGCACGTAGTTCTGGTACTCAGCAGAGGGGGGGAATATTGAACTCACAGTTCGTCCTCATCGTACGATTCAAGATGAACAATCACACCTCGAACATTATCAATGTCATGGACATCGATGTCTACAAACGCCGTGGGAAATCTGACGGTTCCTTTGTTGGAGTCGCCAGACGGATGGCTCAGGTCATCGATCTTGAGTTTTTCCAATTGGCCATCGTAGTCATAGCGAGAGCCCCTGCGGGGATGAACGACCGTCCCCACACGGATAAAAACCTCATCGGAGACCAGCTTTTCCACCATGTCTGAGGTAAATTTTAGATCCGACACATCCCCCTTCTTCATCGCCTTCTTCAGTGCAAAAATCGCGGCCCGCCGGCTCTGCCCATCATCAATGTTCAGCCTAAACCTTGGCAATAGAAGATCTAGGCTCATGCCCTCTCGCGCCTTTGCGGCAATCGTGGGGACATTGCTAGCATCCCGCGTTGCTTTCGACTCAACGCTCAACACTTTCATGGATTGCAGGCATACGCCCGCCACATCATTCCCCCGATGCACATCAAATGGGCGGATAGGCCAGGATAAGCCAAACAGAAAGACGCCATACTCATGACTCAGGACGAATGAACTCACAATTTCACCGATCTGGCCTGTGACATCATTTTCAGTCCTTGTTTTCAGGAGCATGTGAACTGCTTGCTCGACACTCGCCTTATATAAGGGAAGATTAACCTGACGCAAGATGCCTTTCACCACGGCCTCAATATTCCGCCTCCTTTTCAGATAGAAGTCAGACAGCGCGTCGATATCATGGTCAGTCATGACCACATATTTGGCAGCATAAAGAACCGTGGCTGTTTCCGACATCCATGGTGATCGAGAACCACCTTTAGCCTTAGACATACAATCACCCCGTCCCCAAGATGCACAGGCGACGATTTTGACTCCCGACCAGGGATCGGCTATCGAGTTCCGCTCGCACAGTTGTCATGATACCACACTAACGATCGTAGCGAAACGCCGACCGGCCCATGGGCTTGCCGCCAAAGGACAAGAACGAACCGTGCGGTTCCATTTGTTCAGTCCTTGGCCCAACCAATACCTGCCGCCAATATGCGTTCATGGCGCAGTTTGTCCACGGTAGCGCTTCACACACGCACCCAGCGTCGCCCGTGGCTTCGCAGCCTGGCGCACAGACCCCGCGTTCGCGATGATCTGCCCGACCAAGTCAGCCTCCATCCGGTCCCAGCTGTCGAGTTGGACCATGTACACGTCCCGCACCCTAGGCCGCTCGATCCTGTTGTCTCCATCGATGGCCCCCCGCTCGATCGGCACCATGGAAGGACATGCGATGGGCGGTCGGGGTTGCGTGAACGTCGCGCCGCTCATTTCGGCGTGTTGATCGGCAGGCGAAGTGGGCCCGGGCGGGGTCGGGTGGCGAACAGGGCCCCAACCACAAGGGGAGGGCGGCCGGAAGCAAAGCCGAGTTCGGGCAGGCCCTGGGTGCCGCCCCCGACGGCCCGGACTCGGTCAAGGCGTCGAGGCTGCTCTCGGGCACCGGACCCTGGCCTGACCAGCGCGATGCCAACGGTCAGACTATCGTTGACGACGTGCCAGAGCCCTGGATGTGGGTCGTTGCGGAGGTGTTGTACCTTCGGCCACGTCGGGAACCCACTAGCGCACGAAGTCGTGACCGAGAACCTCCGTCGGTTGACCAAGGCCAAGGGAATCCCGCTGACGGTCGTCGCTGACCGCGCTGAGATCGATCGCCGGCAGCTCTTCGCCATGATGGCCGGTGAGTACGACGCCGACCTCGACTGGCTCAACAAGCTCGCCGATGCTCTCGAGGTCGACGTCACCGAGCTGTTCGTCGACCACACGTGGCCGGGTCACTGACGATCAGCGGTTGGCCGCGGCGTGGACGAAGAGGGTGCCCATCATGGCGCACGCGAGACGCTTCTCTGTCTCGGGTAGCCGGCGGAGTATCACCGCGAGGTCGTCGGCTTCGTCGTAGCTGTCGACCATCAGCTGGGTGGTCGTCAAATCCAGACCCTTCGCCAGCTTGTTGATGGTGTCGAGGGATGCGTTGAAGCTCGCGTACTCGACTCGACGAATTGTGTCCGCGGCGAGACCCGACGCTTCCGCAAGGGCCTCCTGCGTCAACTTCCGGCGAGCCCGGAGTTCACGGACCCTCGCAGCGAACTCGACCTTGGTCACGAGCTCGACCGCCGCGGTGGAGGGGGAGAACGGGGAGAACGGTGGTGCATGATGACCTCGCGTGTATGCAGGTGCGGAGCGGGTAGCAGACCGCCCCGCTACTACTCGAGCTCGAAGCGGTGCTCAACGAACAGTTCCCCGACTCGTGGCCACCCGATGACGCGGTCGTCGACGCGATAACCCAAGAGGATCAGATCGTGGTCGCGGTCGAGAGCGAGCCGGTCGCCAACTACACCGAGACCCGGCAAGAGCTGATCTCGGCGAAGGTGCTCAGCGTCGAGAAGACGGTGGTCCGGGCTCGAATCCTTGCGCCGGTCGTGTTTTCCGAGCACCACGGCGCCCACGCGGGCCACGGGTTCAGGGTTGGCGATCTGATCGAGGTGCCGCGGTCGAAGGTCCTGCTCGCGGCCAGGTCCGTCGAGCCGAAGCGGGAGGGCTACGGATCGGAGGGCAAGCCCGAGCAGACCTTCGAGCCGAGCAACTTGACCAAGGAGTGGTACGTGGACCGCGAGATGGTCAGGATGATCAAGATCGGCGACAGCGGCCTGCTCGAGCAGATCATGTTCAGCGAGGACAGCATGCGAGGCGTCGTGACTGTGCGCGCTCTCGACAATGATCCCAAGCTGGGCAACGTCTTTGTCGGTCGCTGGGAGTTCAGCATCGATCCGTAGCCGAGCCAGCTGCTCGAACTAGTAGCTGGAACATGACGATCGGCGCTCGCGTCCGAGGTCGCCCATCCGGTAAGATGGGCGTGCCTAACGGAAGCTCGCGCGCCGTGTCGTTGAAGGGAAGCCAACAACGATGAGCGTGAAAATCAGGCCCTACCGCAAGGGGGGCTACGAAGTCGACATCATGATCCGCCTGGCCAACGGCAAGACCTACCGAGAACGGCGCAAGTCGCCGTACTCGAGCAAGTCCGCGTCGCTGCGCTGGGGCAGGGAGCGAGAGCGCCACCTGCTGGTTCATGGCACGACGCCGGCCGGCCAAACCACGGCCGGCACCGAAGAGAAGGAGGTACCAACGATGGCCGAGTTCGCCGACCGCTACACGCCCATGACCAAGCGGCTCGCATCGGTACTCGGCGAGCTGAAGCAAGCGAAGCGGTCGCTGGTGTTCACACGGAACGCCAACGAGCCGATTAGCCCGTGCAACGGGCGAACCTTGCTCGGCCAAGCGCTCGATGGTGCGGAGCTGCGACAGCACGGCCCGCATTCGCTTCGACACACGTTCTGCAGTCACCTCGCCATGCGCGGGGCGGCGGCGCGGGTGATCCAGCAGCTCGCTGGCCACTCGTCGCTGATCACCACGCAGCGCTACATGCATCTGTCACCCGGCGCGACCGAGGCGGCGATCGCCTTGCTCGAAAGCCCGCCACCGCGGCGGGCGAACGCTCGTCCCCGCGTCGGGGTCGCCGGCGTTGGAGACATGCTGGAGACGGCTTCTCACCGTCCCCCGCACACCCCATAATTTCAATCACTTATCCTCAGAATCCGAGGGGCTGCTAGCCCGTCCGCGCATGCCCGGCCGCGTCGACAAACGCCCGCACGCGATCCCGCAGCGCCACCCCATCCCGACCACCAAGCTCGATCGCCGCGATCACCCGCTCAGGCGACGTATAATCCCAAACCCGCACCGGCAAAGGCGCCCGCGCGGCCAGGTACAGCACCATCGCCCCATCCACCCACTGCACAGGCCGCTCCGGCACCCGCACGTGGTGACTGACCAAACACAGCACCTTCGACCCCTCCGCCCGCGCGGCCTGGGGCAGCGCACGGATCGGCACATTATCAATCAACCCACCATCCAAATACCGCCGCCCCGCCTTGCGCTGGATCGGCGTGATCGGTGGAATCGTCGACGACATCAACGTCCAATCCAGCAGCTGCTGCACGTCCATCGCTTCGTGCGAGCACACCACCTCCACGCCGACCCCAGGCGGCAGCTGGGTGGGCCCATGCAACACGCCGCGGCGGCGGCGATCCGCGAACGCCCGCACCGCGCTCCAGCTGGTCGACACAAACGGATACCCGGCCTGCACGTAGCTCAACAGTATGTGAACCGGGGCGCCCGCGCGGACCCGATCAAAGCCGCGGTCGCGGAGCACGAAGCGGACCGCGTCGCGGTAGATCTCGTCATGCGGAAACGGTCGTTGGCGCCGCAGCGCCCGATCCAGATGGAAGTTCCGCGGGTTGGCGGCGACGCTGTCCAAGAACCGACGAAAGGTGTCCTCGAACCGCCCCGAGACCTGGGTCAGGGCAAACGCCGCGCCCGCGCTCGCGCCCGCCCAGTGATCGATCGGCGGCAGCGACTCCGCGATCGTTCGCAGCACACCGTTGGCCCAGAACGCCTTGCAGCCGCCCCCAGAGAGCACGATCGAGAAGCGACCGGACATGGCGTGATGATAGAGGGTCTAGGCCGCCGCCGTCACGCGTTTGCGCGACCGCCGACGATAGCGAAGCCGGCAGGGGTGCCGCGGCCCAACCAGCAAGCGCGAGTAGTCGGGCGCGTAGCTCTCTTCGACCGGCTCGAAGTCGAAGTTGCGCAGCAAATGGCTCCACAGCGCGCGCAGCTGCAACTGGGCAAACATGATGCCCATGCAGCGATGCCGGCCGGCGCCAAACGGGATCCACGCCATCGGGTTCTTCTTGTCCTCGTTGCGGGGATCCATGAACCGCGTCGGATCAAAGCGCTCGGGCTCCGGGAACACCTCGGGCATGTAGTGCGAGACCGTGGGCGAGGCGAAGATCATGCTGCCGTGGGGGATGTCGTAGCCGCCAAAGCTGAAGTCGTTCACGACCTTGCGCATCATGACGATGATCGGCGGGTACATGCGCAGCACCTCTTTGATCGTGGCGTCGAGCTTGGGCATCGCGCGCAGATCCTCGAGCGTGAGCTCGTCGCGATCACCGAGCAGCGCCCGCTGCTCGGCGCGCAGCTCGGCGACCCACTCGGGGTGCTGGGCCAGCAGGATCCCCGTCCACGAGAAGGTCACCCCGCTGGTGTGATGGCCGGCGAACATGATCGTGAGCAGCAGCCCGCTGATCTCGTTCTCGCTGAGCTTGCGGCCGTCTTTGTAGCTGGCGTCCATCAGGCTCTGCAGCATGTCTTCGCCGACGGTGCCGCGGCTGCGACGATCTTCAACGATCTTGCTGATCAGCTGGACCATGCGTGCGCGGGCCTTGTCGCGCTTGCGAAACGCTGGGGTGGGCAGGTTGGGGGCCATGAACGCGAGCGCGCTCAGGCCCGCCTCCATGTCGGCGTAGAGCTTGGCGAACTCACCCGAGAGCTGCTGGCGAAACTCATAGCCAAGCAGCGAGCGGCTCGAGGTGTAGATCGTGAGCTCGTTGCCAACCTCGTACATGTCAACCAGGCCAAAGTCGTCCCAGCTCGAGAAGTAGTCGACGGCCTCATCGATGAAGCCCTGCGCGTAGGTTCGCATCTGGGCCTCGCGCAGCGCTTCGTGGAAGAAGCCCAGCTGCTCTTTCATGATCGGCGGCGGCGCGTCGTAGGCGATGCCCTTGCCGAAGATCGGCGTCATGAGCCGGTAGGCCTCGGCCTGGCTGACGTCGTCGTCGCTGACCCGAAAGAACTTCTCTTGGGCCTTGGCGCCGGTCATCACGATCGCGTCTGTGCCCGGCATCGCCACGGTGCACAGGTCGCCATGCAGCCGGCGGGCCCGGGTCATGAGCGTGATCGGATCGTTGCGAAACTCGAGGGCGTGACCCAGCAGCGGCAGCCCACCTTCAAGGCGCGGCGGCAGCTTCGCTGAGGGGGTGCTGGGCTTGCTCGGGGCAGAAAAGATCGTACGGCGCATGGCGAGGTGCTGCGGGAGGGCTGCTCCTGGCTGGGACCTTAGCGGCGCGATGCCACCCGCAACAGCGACGGGGCCAAGCCTGTGGCGAAGATCACCACGCTGGACGGGGGCCGGAAGAACTGGCTAGCTTCGGATCGTGCACCTGCGCGGACTGATCGGCGTTGTTCACCTGCCTGCCTTGCCAGGGGATCCGGCCTATCGAGCGGGCGGGTTCGAGGGCGCCTACGCGCGGGCCTGGGCCGACGCAGAGGCGCTCGTCTCTGGCGGCGTGGTTGGGTTGATCGTCGAAAACTTTGGCTCCGCGCCGTTTGTCAAGGGCAGCGCCGGGGATCGCACGCCGCCGCAGCAGGCGGCCGCGCTGGCCTTGGTGTGTGCGCGCAGCAAGCAGCTCGGGGTCCCGGTCGGGGTCAACTGTCTGCGCAACGACGCCCACACGGCCCTGGGGATCGCCGCCGCGTGTGGGCTGGATTTCATCCGGGTCAACGTGCACACGGGCGCGTATGTGACCGACCAAGGCCTGATCGAAGGCGAGGCCGCGAGCACGCTGCGGCAGCGCGAGCTGCTGGGGGCGCGCGCGGTGCAGATCTGGGCGGACGTGCTGGTCAAGCACGCGACCCCGCTCGCCCCGCTCGAGCCCGAGACGGCGACCCACGACTGCATCGACCGGGGCCTAGCTGACGCGGTGATCGTGACGGGTGCAGCAACGGGGGCGCCCGTTGACCCCGCCTTGCTCGAGCGCGTGCGTGGGGCGGCCTCGGGCCGGCCCGTGGTGATTGGTTCGGGTCTGGGTCCCAAGAATGCGCAAGCGTTGCTGCCTCACGCCGACGCTGCGATCGTTGGAACCCATTTCAAGCGGGGGGGCGTGGTCCGCGAGCCCGTGGACCCCAAGCGCGTGCGAGACATGGTCGAGCGCTGCAGTGACTTGTTCGCGTCTGCGTGAGGTGTTTCTCAGGCCAGATCTGGTTGATTGGGGATGGTCGGAGGCCTCGGGTGAGCTAAAGTGCCGCGTGGCTTTCGAGTACGAACGCGCAGCGGCGCTCCGGATCCTCCAGGGCATCGAACAGGGCATCCTGTCGACTGCCGACTCGTACACCCTGGTCGAAGCGGCCGACCCAACGCTGGTCTACTTGATCATCACGTGGCTGCGCACCCGCTATCGCTCGGACCCAGCGGCGGAGGGCGTGATCGGGCGGCTCGTCGAGCTGTGCGAGGCGTACCCGGCGGTCACGGAGATGGTGAAGCAGGGCAAGGAAGACTCGGTCGTGGAGTGGTTCGAGGACGGCTACTCGTACCGGGCGCTCGAGGCTGAGGAGTTCGTCGATCTGATCGTGGACAAGCTCGAGAGCTGAGCCGAGCTGGGCGGCCTACTCGGGATCGAGCCGAAGCGAGGCCCCCACATACACGAGCGCCCCCAAGCCGGCGCACGTCAGCGCCACGGGCGGTGACCCACCCGGTTGGCCACCATCCACCCATGAATTGCTCCGCCCCCGTGAGCAGGTGGACTAGAACAGGGTCAGGTACTCGAGCTTCTTGGCGCAGCTTGGGCCAAGCTTCCCGGTGTTGGCGTCGGTGTTCTCGATCCCGCCCTCGGCGTCCAGCATCACGCAGCCGGCCTGCTCTTCTTGGCAGTGCGGCAGGCCAAAGGTGTGGCCGATCTCGTGGACCGACGTGGTCGCGAGGCGGAACCGGACGTGCTCGCGGTTCTTGGGTCGACGCGACAGCCGCTTGCTCGACACGACCGCGCTCTGACCCGGCGAGCGGCCGAGCCCAAAGATGCCCCAGTCTTCATGGGGCTCGCTGGTGGTCGAGATGTCGACTTCGGTCAGGCCGAGCAGCTTGACCGAAGGATCGATCCCCGCGTCCGCGGCGTAGCTGTCGAGGAAGTCGAGCAGGGCGTCGGCGCGGTAGCGCTTGCGGGGCGGGTAGTAGGCCGCCTCGGGTAGTTCAACGGGCGCGTGGACCTCGACCTCGACCGCGAGCTCGGTCTCGAGCGCCTGTTCGACCGCGACGAGCAGGTCGTCCGGGAAGCTGCGCAGCGGCACCAAGATGACCTTGGCCCGAGCTCCGGGCAAGGGCGTTGCTTCGGCCTCGGACGCAGCAGCGTGGGTCGTGGCGGGCTCGGTCTGCTCGACGGCTGGCTGACCGCAGCCGAGCGCAACGAGCAACATCGACAGAAAACTCGAGCAGATGAAGCGGCGGGGGGCGAGCACATGATCCTCACCCGAGACAGCGGCGCTGCCCCGGCCCTCAGATCTTGCCCTGCATCAGCTCTTTGATCGAGCTGGCGCCGTACTTGCTCAGCGTGCGCCCAAACGTGCGCCAGTCCAGGGTCCCGAACATCGTGTCGGCCAGCCCAAACGGCAACATCGCGGGGATGAAGCCGCGGGCGTACTCCAGCGCGAAGCAGCGATCCGGCATGCGGTAGCCCTGCGCCACGCCCTTCGGGAGCACGTGCAGGTCTCCGGGTCGGTAGATCTCCTTGACCGGCGAGGTCTCGGAGTAGGCCCACTGCTCGCCCTCGAGGATGAAGAAGTAGTCCTCGGCCCAGAACCTGCCGGTGTGTCCCTCGGTCCCGATCGGCGAACCAAAGATGATCACGTACTCGGTGATCGAGGCGTGCAGCACCGTCATCATGCCCATCGCGCCGCCGGCGTTGTTGAGCACCCACTCGCGATCGTCACGGATGTGGCCGGGGTACTCGCGCTCGAGCTGCTCGGCGATCTGGTCGACCATGACCTCGAGTGGTTGGTCGAGCGCGTCTTTGGCGATGCGGGCGAGGACGTCGGGCTCGAAGATGAAGCTCATCGCGGCATGGGTCGCACATTCGCGTGCGCCGCGAGTTGCGGCGGATCACACGGCGGTCACGCCGTGCAAGATCAGGTCGAGGATGGCGTCGATCGTCTGTTCGGGGGGATCCGGTCGGTCTTCGTTGGGGCGTGGCTCGCCAGTGAGCTGCGCGACGGCGGCCACGAGCAGGCGCCGGACCAGGCTTGGATCGAGGCCGCGGCGGAATTGGCCCTGCCGGATCCCCGAGCGGATCACGCGTTCGAGCGCCGCGGCGCCGCGGCGTTGAAACGCGGCGACGAGCTCCGCGAGCGCGGGCGTGGCCTCGAGGTCGCGGAAAAATCCAGGACGCGCCTCGCCGTCGGCCTGCCAGATCAGCGCGATGCACTCTCGCAGCTGCGCTGGTGGGTCGGCCGGGCGCCGCCGGCTCACGCGCTCGATCGCACCCGCCAAGCGCTCGAGCCGACGCGCGAGCGCCTCTTGGGCGATCGCTTCTTTGGTCAAAAATTGTTCGTAGAGCGTGCGCTTGCTGATCCCAGCCGCGCGCGCCAGCTCGTCGACGCGAAACGCCTTGTAGCCGTACTTCAACAGCTGCGACTCGGCGTGGTCCAGAATCTGATCCCGCAAGCGTTGGGCTCCTCTCAGTCGACCACTTTCAGCTCACGCCATCTGGACGACCGGACGCGCGACCGAGCCCCACAGCGCTCGGATCCGCCGCTCACGGGTCTTGCGAGCGGTCCCCGACCTGGCGATGACGACCCGCGGCTCCCACAGCTCGTCCGCGGTCCGAAGCCAGTCGTAGGCACCCGAGCGCCGACGCAGATCCAGGTCGATCCGCTCGGAGACTCGCATGGGGAAGGCGGGCACCGCTTGGCCTTGGACCTCGAGCCGGACGACCAGCGCGCGCGGCTTGGGGCCCCGCCGACGCGACCCCGCTCGGCTCGCGCCCAGCTCGGTGTCGGTGAAGGGATCCAGCCCGGTCCGCGAGGCGCGGCCCGACACATCCAGCGCGTCGGGATCGGCGGCGATCTCGGCGGCGATCAACGCCGGATCTTCGGGCAAGAACGCCTGGCGCACGCTCGCCGTCAACCACGCGCCGGTCAGCGTGACCCCCTCGAGCGCGGCGTCGGCCGGCGGCGTCGGCAGTCGCACGACCCGGGGACACGGCAAGGAGTGCGATCCGGTCGCGCCCGGCTCATCCGACGCCGCAGCCTCGATCAGCCCAGGGTTGCTAAACCCGACCACGCGCACGTGCAGCCCGCTGCGGAGCCGCAAGAACCCCAGGGGTGAGCTCAGCACCAGCTCGTAGCGCTCGCCAAGGATCGCGGCCTCCGGCAGGACCGTGCGCTCGGTTAGCTGTTGGCGGCGATCATTCTCGGGATCGCCGTGGGGCAGCAGCTCGATCAAGCTGCTGCGGACCGCCAGCGTGAACGCGTCGTGTGGCGAGCGTCGAGCCGGAAGCCCCACGCGCCCGGCCCCGTGCAGCCACCCCGCGTTGATCACCGGCAGCCGGCTGCGCACGCGCTCGTCGAGGTCGTGCTCGGCCATCAACCACCGCAGCTGCGGGAGCTTGCGCTCGAGCGGGGCGCGAAGGAGCTGCTCGAGCCACCCGCAGGTCGCAAGGCTGGGCACCAACATCATGTCCGCACGAAACCGACGCAGATCCTCGATCAGGCGCTCGGGATCTGTGGGCATCGTGTTGATGCGCATGATCTCGACCGCGTCGCCCAGCGTGCGCAGGTCATCGAGGCGCATGCGCTCGACCAATAGATCGTCGGCCGCCGCGTGGAGCACGGCGATCCGGCGCGGCCGCGTGCTGCCAAGTTGTTCGACCCACGCCGCGCGCACGGCCGCTCGCTCGACGCTGGCGGCGCTGAGCGTCTCGCCGTCAAACTCGTCGAGCCCAAACCCGAGCCGGGCGGTGACGCGCTCGGCGTGGGTGACCGGGTCCAGCAGCGGCACCGAGGCCCGAAAGTCCTCGAAGCTATTGAGGCGCAGCAGGCCAAACTCGCGGCCGGCCTCGGTGTCGCCGAGCGCCTGGATCGTCGTCGTCAAGCGCTCGCGCCGGGCCCGATCACGGATCTCCCGGCGCAAGGCGGCCGCCCCTCGGACCCCGCTCACGAGTAGATGACCCTCACAGGCATCACTATTCAACTTCGCGCCGAACGTCGCGGAAGAACAACCCGTACTGGTGCCCGCCGGAGTGGACGCGCAGCCACGCGTCGAGGCTGGGTTGCGTGCGGGGATCCGCGACCCGCGACAGCGCCTCGCGGATGCTGGTGTAGACCCCCGGAGGTGAGAGCGTGGCCTCGATCACGGGGATCAGCTCTGGCGCAGACTTGACGATGCCCTGGCCGAGCTGGAACCAGCGGTCGTTTGAGAATTCGATCGCGCCTTCGGAGTGGTCCCCGGCGAGACGCGCGAGCGCGCCGTAGTCCCCGAGCTCCAGCAGCTTGCGCATGTGCGGCTCGATCAGCGAGTAGACCTCGGGACGGATGGCGATGATCTCGTGGGTTGACTCGCTCCACAGCCAGTCGTCGTCTTCTTCGACGACGACCAGCCCGACCAGGCCCATGCCCTGCGGCAGCGCGTCGACGAGCTCGGCCAGCCCGAAGCTGATCGGTGCCCACGCTCGTTGTCGCTCGGGATCGCGCAGCAGCTCGACGAACTCGGGCAGCTCGTCGGGCGATACCGCCATTCGAGTGCGGCGCTCGCCGAGATCGATGACCTGATACGAGAGCTCCTCGGTCGCCTCGAACAGCACCCGCCACTCTCCGCTGAGCAGCTCGATCTGCAGGTCGTGGTCCCCGAGCAGATAGCCCAGCTGCTCGAGGGTCGCGCTGGCCAGGCCCTCGAGGATCTGGGCCTCGAGCTCACGGTACACCTCCGAAGGGAGCTGAAAGGCGTGGCAGCGCACGAGCGGCAGGCTACCGCACTCTGACCGCTGGCGTCTGGTCCTGAAGACAATCTTGCGCCGCTCGCGGCCGGGCCGCTTGGCCGCCGGTTCCCGCAGATTGCGCCCGTGGCCTGGATCGGTGGCTCCAAACCGTCGATCAGACGGTTATGCTCCGGCCGGGCCCGCCCAACGCCGGGCGCCCTCACAGGCCCGCACGTCACCCCGACAGGAACACGGCAAAGATGATCAAGCTCTCCTTGGACCCCCGTATTGCCGAGCAGCAGATTGAGGCGGTCATCTTCTACCTCACCACGTGTGGCTACATCGACAGCGAGTTTGACCTCAGCGAGAAGGCGTTCGTGCGCGCGTACCTGCGCAAGGTCGTGACCACCCGGATCGACGAGCGCCACGGCGACCAGCTGTCTGCCGAGGCCCGGTTCGAGGCGATCGAGCGTGAGCACGACCACTATGTAGAGGTGTTTCAGCAGATTGATCGGGAGGTCAAAGAGCTGTTCACCGAAGCCGTGGCCGACGGCGAGGACATCGGCGAGTTCGTCAAGTCCAAGCTCAAGCTGCGGGCGTTCGAGATGTTCAAGGACCTCGACGCTGACAATCGGGCGGCGCTGCTGGGCGTGGTCGACGAGTTCATTGGGGCCGACGGCGTCGTCCACCCCGAAGAGGTCAAGTTCCGCAACGAGCTCGCGGCGTTGCTCGATCAAGATCCCATGATCGGCGAAGAGGACATGATCGGCGACGAGGTCGAGCTCGCCAAGCCCGTTGATCTGCAGCCGCGGACCGAGAACCACCCCTTCTTCACCAGCTTCGAGCACCACTACTCGGCCGACCCAAGCAAGATCCGCAAGCAGATCGACGCCGACGTCGCGGTCCTCGATCAGGCCCAGGCCTACTGGGACGGGCTACGGGCCGAGGGCGCGGGCAAGCTCAGCGGTGTGGGCTCGGTCGATGATCTCGAGTTTGGCGGGCCGGGCTTCCTCGACGGCCACGTTCACGTGGTCCCGCCCAGCGACCGCGACTTCGAGATGATCGTGCTTGGCGATCTGCACGGCTGCTACTCGTGCCTCAAGGGCGCCTTGATGCAGGCCGACTTCATGGAGAAGGTCAAGCGCTACCGCGCGGATCCGGCCAACAACCCCGAGATCAAGCTGGTCCTGCTTGGCGACTACATCGACCGCGGGCGGTTCTCGTACAACGGGATCCTTCGCACCGTGCTCAAGCTGCTGCTGACCGTGCCCGAGCACGTCTACGTGCTGCGCGGCAACCACGAGTACTACATTGAGTATCAGGGCAGGGTCTACGGCGGCGTGCGTCCAGCCGAGGCCATCAACTCGCTCGTCAACCATGTCCCCGACGAGGTGTTCGAGCGCTACCTCAAGTTCTTCGACTCGATGCCCAACATGCTGATCCACGATCGCATGCTGTTCGTCCACGCCGGGATCCCCCGCGACGCGCTGATCCGCGAGCGCTGGCAAGACATGTCCACGCTCAACGACCCCGACATCCGGTTTCAGATGTTGTGGAGCGACCCCAGCCGCGCCGAGGTCATCCCCGAGGATCTGCAGGCCGCCAGCGCCCGGTTTCCGTTCGGGCGCAAACAATTCCGCTCGTTCATGAGCCGGCTTGGCTGCAACCTGATGGCGCGCGGCCATGAAAAGGTCAACGCCGGGTTCAAGTCGGTCTACCGCGACGACGACGTTCGCTTGCTGACCGTGTTCTCGGCGGGCGGGCTCGACAACGATGACATCCCGGCCGACTCCAACTACCGCGACGTGCGGCCGATGGCGCTCACGATCACGCGGACCGATGGCGAGCTGAAGGCAACGCCCTGGGAGATCGACTACGCGCGCTACCAGTCACCCGCGCTCAACGGGTTCAAGGGCCGCGAGCCCGAGATCGACTTCGTCGAGTGAGCCCAGATCCCGGATCCTCGCCACGGGTGAGCGTTCGCCACAAATTTTGAGGTTCAGGACAGCCGTGCCAGCGTCCACGCGATGCGCGAGGATGATGATGAGCAGGTCGAGCAGGACCTCCTCGACAGTGAGCCCGGGCCCGTCGCCAGCGCTGGCGCGGAGGCCGTCGCGCCGGTTCGCACCCAAAGGATCGCGCGCTGGCTGTCGAGCAACAGCTGGCTGATCCTCGCCGCCGGGGCGGCGCTGGTGCTGACGCGGGTGGTCGAGTTCTCGCCGCCTGAGCAGGTCCGCATGGACGAGGCCAGCGTGGATCTGGTCGGCGAGGCGCCGAGCCAAGAATTCTCGAGCCAGCTCGGCAACCCGCAGGCGGTTCAGCTGCGCGCGACCTTGCGGCTGTACCCGCGCAACGATCTAGACGTTCGTGAGCCGGATCCCAAGCTCGACGGCACCGCGCGGGTGCTCTCGCAGCCCGTCGTCACCACGATCTACGCGATGAACGCGACGATCGACCAGACCGTGCGCCTCGACGGCGGCGAGCTCGAGATCGACGTGGCGCTGGCTGGGACGCCGCGGCTGAGTGACACCGCCGGGGCCAACAAGGTGCCCGATCTGGATCTCGAGCAAGAGCTGACCGTGACCAGTCGCCAAAACAAGTGGCTGGGCGATCCGGTTCAGCGCGTTCACCTGCACACCCGGGGGACCCTGACAGACCTCGAGGCACGGCCCTACCGCTGGGTGTTCGTCGTCGAGGGCAAGCTGTTCGCGCTGGATCTCGAGATCAACCGCGCGGTGTGATCACGACGCCGCGAGCGTGACGCAGCAAGTACGCTGCGATCCCGAACGCGCTCGACACGTTGAGTGATCCCTTGATCCCGGCCATCGGGATCCGCACGACTTGCTCGCAGCGCTCGACCACGCGGGGGTCGACGCCGGACACCTCGTGGCCAAGGACCAAGACGATCGGGGGATCACCGGGTCCGCCCGCTTCGTCGATCAGCTCGAACAGGTCGCGCGAGCGCGGCCCGCCCTCGAGCGCCCACAGCCGCTTGCCCGCGCCAACCAGCGCGTCGGCGGCCGCCGCTGGATCGGGGTGATGGCTCCAGGCCACGCTGCGCTCGGCACCCAGCGCTGTCTTGGCGAACTTGGGGTGCGCGGGCGTCGGCGTGAACCCGCCCAGGTGCATGTGGGTGACGCCGGCCCCATCGGCGGTGCGAAACATGGAACCCACGTTGCTCAAGCTGCGAATGTTGTCGAGCAAGGCCTCGACCGGGGGACCCGCCGCGACCCGGCGCTGCGTGATCTCGTGGGTGTCATAGACCTCACCCACGAACTGCGTAGGTGACTGGCACAAGGGACAATTCGCCCCAAGCTCGCTCGCCTCGGCCACCGGAAACCGCAGCCCGCAGCCGGCCGCCTGGCACTCGCGTTGTTGGTACCGCACCGGCGCACCTTAGATCATGCACGGCGCTCAGGTTCCGCTAAGATCCCCAGGCGTGGCGTATCGGGATGAGCAGCAGGCGCTGATGCTCGAGGTCGCAACCCTCGAGCGTGAGAACCATCGCTTGCAGGCCGAGCTGACCGAGGCCGAGCAGCGCTTCAAGGGCCTGCTCAGCGGCGAGTACGAGCAGCGGCGCAAGACCGTGCGCAAGTCGTGTGTGATGTGTAGCGGCAACTTGCTCCCGGTCGCGATCGTCGCCGGGCACGACGTCCGCAACCCGCTCCCGCTCAAGATGAGCACGCTGCGGTTTGGCTCCCCCGAAGGCGGGTTCACGGCCTCGGCTCCGGTCCGTTCTTACGCGTGCGGGACCTGCGGATACATCCACAACTTCATTGATATGGATCTTGGCGACCTCGGCGGCAGCCTTGGCGAGGTTGGCTGAGCCTCAGCCGGCTATCGAAAGTGCGAGAGATCCACGAGATCGAGCTGGGCAACGCGTGTGCGGACGAGCGCCCACTCGAGCGGGTCGAGCTTGCGCCTCCAGCCAGGGCTAGAGATGACCTCGCGGATGGTCTCGGCGATCTCGGCCGCAGCCTTACGGTGTCGCTGTTCACGTCGCCGCGTGGACAGGAGGACGAATGTCGTCGTGAACAACAGCATTGTCGCGCCTGCGCCGACAATCAACGCGATGGCAACGCTATTGGCCTGGAACCAGTAGAACGCCGTCGAGAGAGCCAAGATCGTGACGACGAGCGTGGGCACGATCCAGAGCGTCTGGAGACCCTGCGTCCGTGCGCGTTCCTGCTCTCGCTCAGCCACCTCGATCAACGCCAACACTTGCGCGATCTCCCGATCGATCTTCGGCGGGCGCAAACTCGACGGCATCACGTCGACCGGCTCCGGCTGGTTGCTCTCGTCAAGAAACGGCGGGTGCTCTCGGAGTGGCAGGCTCATCAGTCTGTCCTCATGCACGGCACAGATCAAAGATCTTCGCCCTCAAGCGAACGACATACGCTCGCCGAGCAGCTTCGTCGATCTCGGATTTGACGATCGAGTCACCCCACGCAAAGTCTTCGGGCAGGCACGAAACGGCGGCCGAGTCGACCGCAACGTTGAGGCGCCCGATGTTCGACTGCAGGCGCTCCACACGCCGCGCAAACGCGCCACCTCCTCCAGGACAGTAGCAATCCGAGACGCCGGCCAACCTGTCCTGATAGAGGTCAGCTTTGGCCGTCACCACCAGCAGCCAGAATGGCCGCCGGTGCTTGCGCCAGTAGCTCTCCAATTCGTGGCAGGTCTTGTCGAAGTCCTCCAGCTCCTCCTCGAGCTTTTTCTCGACGAAGCTCTCGATGCTCGGATGCGTCCGCAGCAGATGGGCCTGGGCGTCGGGCGACCGCGGGTGCGCCAGTCCGGCGCACACCACATAGATCAACCCAGAGATTTCGCTCTTGCGGGACGTGAAGTGGCGTTCGAAAGCGTCCTGACGCGCGTGTGAATCTGGGTCTCCGGGGATGACGATCCCCGCAACCTTCTTGCCACCAGCACCCCGGCCTTTGAGATTGGCTTGACCGATGCTCGCTGAAGTGTCCGGCGGTGAGTAGCCTTCCGTGTAGGCGGCGCCCGACAAGAAGTCCCAGAGCACGGACTTACCCACCGACTTGATGCCGGTCACCAGCACGGGCGCAGGTGTGCTCGACAACATTCCGCGCAGCCACGAGCCTGCCCGCTTGACCTCGTCAGGGTGGTCCTGCGCCCACTTGACGACCTGTTGGGCGCCCTGGAGCGCGAGTGCAGCCTTGCCCGACACACCTCGACTCTACCAGCTTTGGTCGAGCACACACAGAACCACGCGGTTGCGAGCGCCCGCCCTCCGCTCAGCCGGGCGCGCGCACGGGTGGTCGCAGGCGCTCGCGCCAGCGCGTGGCGACGGACTTGGCCCGCGGATCCTTGGCCGTGCGCGCCAACCTGGACAGGGCCTCGGGTCCCAGCATCGACAGGCCCTCGCGCTCGAGCCGGGGGGCGAGCGAGGCCGCCAGCACACCCGCGCCGCCAGCCCAGCGCTCGAGCACCGCAACATCGATCTCGTAGGGCGTGGCCGGGAGCGCGAGCCATCGCTTACCGATTGCGCGCAGCTGCTCGGACTCGTGCTCGATCCAGACCGGCAACAACATCTCGAGCAGCTCGGGCTCGAGCTCGCGCAAGGTCGCGGCGGTCGGCTCGCGCAGCGCTCGTTCATCGAGCTCGAGGATCGATGCGATGCCTTCGATCAGCGCGCTCGGCTCGAGGCCCAGGCGGTCGAGAGACTCGCGCAAGCTAGCGACGCCAGCGTGGGCTTGGTGGGCAGGTTCGTCATGTTGCTCGCCGTCGCCGTCGCTTGCCTCGCGCCGCTCGAGCTGACGCGTGACCAAGTCGCGCAGCCAGTCCCACGGTCCGCGACCTTCACCGCTCTCGCCCCCCAGCACCGCGTAGCCAAGCGCCTCGAGGGTTCGCAGCCGGGCCGAGAGCAGCGCCTCGGCCTCGCCCTCGGCCAGCCAGCGCCACGACAACATGCGCCCGCGCCCCAGCGCTTCGGGCTCGCGGCCGCTGCGGGTTGCGTCCTCGGCTCGGGCCTCGCGGACGTTGTGCGCGACGCCAAGCAGGGTCCGCTTGGTGACCAGCGAGACCCTCGCGTAGCGGTCGGGGCCGCGGGCGTGAGTGAGGACCAGCGTGGTGCCGCGGCTTTCGCTCCAGCTCGCCATACCTGCGCGAGTGTTCCATGGATCGCCCGTCTCGAACAGCCAACAGGTGAACGGCGCCCGGGAGCAGGGCCGCCGTAAGTCATGCCCAGAGGGTCGCGTTCCCCGGCCCCAACGACTCGAGACCCCAGATCGGCACCCATGGGCCGACCCACGATAGGCCGCGAGGACACGACCATGCACGACCCCAAGCGAAGCGAAGATCCCAACCTGAGCCGACGTGGCGCCCTGATCCGGATGATGGAGGTCGGTGTCGCCATCGCCGGCACTGCCGTGTTGACGAGTGGAGCGACCGAGAACCAAGCCGAGGCCCGGCGTCCGCCGCCGCCGATCGAACCCCAGAGCCCGCTGGTCTCCCTTCAGCTCCAGTCACCCCACGGCGGCGAGTTTCCCAGCTTTCGTCATGGTGGTGACGTGTGGATCGGCGGCTCCGAAGGGGAGCGCTACAACCTGCGGCTGCAAAACCACAGCCCGGAGCGCGTCGAGGTGGTGGTCAGCGTCGATGGGCGCGACGTGATCAGCGGCCGACTTGGCGACTACGCCAAGCAGCGCGGCTACGTGATTGATCCCTTTGGTGTGTTGGTGATCGAGGGCTACCGGCAGTCGCTCGATAGCGTCGCCGCGTTCCGCTTCGCCGACCTCGCCGACAGCTACTCGGCGCGACTTGGGACGCCGGTCCACGTGGGTATCATCGGCGTCGCCGCGTTCGCCGAGAAGGTCCGAACCCGGCGACACAAGCAGCCGCTCGCGCCGATCGACGGCGATCCCTTCCCCGGTGAGGACTCTAGCGTTCCGCTGCCGCCTTCGTCGGTTGTCAGCGGCGCGGACAAGGCCCGCCGCAGCGCCGAGAAGCGCGGCGAGGCGGGTCCGGGTGCGAGCTGGGCGGCCCCCGAGCAGCCCAACTCGCTTGGCACCGAATACGGAGAGAGCACCTTCGCGCCAGTTGAAGAGGTCTCGTTCAAGCGCAAGCACAACAAGAAGCCCGACCAGCTGCTGGTCATGCGCTATGACTCGATGGACGGGCTGCGCGCGCGCGGTGTGGTGTTTGACGATCGGCCCGTGCGTCGGCCGGTGCGGACCTGGGACCGCGAGCCGCCGCGCCCGTCGGGCCGCGAGTTCGCGCCGCCGCCCCCACCTCGGGATTGGTGGCGCTGAGCCGGCCGGGCTCAGGGCGACGAGCCCAGCGACTAACGAAGCGCGTCGCTGATGTACGGCCGCACGTGATCGGCCAGCAGGTGCGCGCCCGCTGGGGTGACGTGGACGCCATCGCCGGAGCGCACGCGGGTGCGGGTGCCATCGATCACCAGGTGATCGCTGTACGCCCCGCGCACGGTCAACGCGTCCCAAGTCGAGACGAATCGTGCGTTCGGTCGCAGCGACATCTCGACCTCGAAGACCTCGTTCATCGCGGCCACGCGGCTGCACAGCTTCTCGGACTTGACCTGCGGCATGCCCAGCCAGAACAAGCGCTCGTGCGCGGGCGCGACCGCGTCGGCGAACGCGTTGACGCGGCGGCGGTACTCGGGGATCCAGCCGGGATCGCCGTAGCGGTACCACTCGGGATCGGCCTTGCGGCCCATGTAGATCCCTTGACCGTCGTTGCCGCCGAACATGCACACGACGACGTCCGGCTTGGCTTCCTCGCGGGCCTTCGCGCCGAGCTTGAACCAGTCGTAGAAGTCCGGCCGCGCCAAGCCAGACGAAGCCTTCGCGCGGCGATCGATCGTGCAGCCAAACTCGCGCTCGAGATCCTGGCCCAAGTACAAGCCAAAGCCGCCGCCCATCATGCTGCTGCCGATCATCAAGACCGTGGCCCCGTCGGCGTGCGCGCTGCGAGGTAGCAGCAACGCCGCTGGCGCTGCGGCGAGCAGCGAGATGAAGCCGCGTCGAGAGGTGGGGGATGTCGTCATAATGGGTCGCGTCACTTGGGCCACGCGTAGATGCCACTCAGCTCGCGATCGGTCGCGCGCGCGGTAGCGGGGGTCGAGATCGAGACCAGATCCCCGGGCAGCAGCGAGAGGTACAGCTCGCCCCGATCGGCGTGGAGGTCTGGATGATCCCTGTCGTCGTCGCCGTCAACGATCAGCGTGCGCTCCGACGACCAGTCCACGGTCATCGCCATGCACACTGGGGGGGCGCCGGTCGAGCACACGACCGCGCGCTTGGTCGTGTCGATCGAGACCTCGTTGACGCCTAGATCCGAGTCGGTGACCTCTACGGTGATCTCGGCCACGACCTCGCGCCCAACGAGCGACAACAGCTCACGGGCGCGCAAGGTCATCGCCCGGGTCGTCACCGAGACCCCGCCGACCCCAGACATGCTGAGGTCGGCCAGCGAGTCGGTCCAAAACCACCCGGCCTCGGTCTCGAGCGCGAGGATCAGGTGCCCGGTGTACCCCGCGTCGAAGAAGCCAACCTGCAGCAGCTGCGCGGCCTTGAACGATCCACCCAGCCGCCGCTTGGCCAGCGCGCGCTTGGTCGGCTTGTTCTTGATCTGCGGCTCTTTCTCGCAGCGCACGTCACCCTCGGTCGGGCCGCGGCCGTCGGCCGCCAACACTGCCGCGGTCGCCTTGCTGCACAGCTCGTCGAGCGACTTGGCCGGTCCGTTGATCTTCACGCGTAGCTCATCTGGCAGCGGCGCGCCGGGCCCACAGCCAGTGATTGGCTCACCGGCTGCGCACGCGGTCATGCAGGCGGCGAGCGCCGGTTCGTCCAGCGTCGCGTCGGATCGCCGGCGCGCGGCGTCACACTGGGTCAGGCACTGGACCTCGCACGGCTGCACGCTGAAGTCCTCGACCTCGGCGAGATCCTGACCGGCCTGAACCCCGCGCAGGTAGCCCCAGATGCCCGCGCGCTTCCACTCTGTCTCGATGTACTGGTAGTAGCCAAACAGCTGCCCCTCGCGCACGATGAAGGTCATCGTGTGGGTGGGCTTGCCCTTGAGCGAGACCGTGGCATCGATCGCGCCGGGGATCAGCTTGGACTCGCTGAGCGCAGCCTCGGAGGTTTGAACCTTGCCCTTCTCGAACACCACGTCGTCGTAGCCGGTCTTGGTCAGCTGGATCTTGCCCTCGCAGTTGTCGACGCTGACCGTCATCTGGAAGTGACCGTTGATCCCACGCGACGAGAGATCTTCCGAACCCACCACGGTGGTGTCGAAGGTCCACGCGCCAGCGAAGCCGGCCAAGTTTGCGCAGTGGCCCGTCACCTGCTCGGGCGGCGCCTCGAGCTTGGTGCACTTGCCATCGAGGCAGCTCAGCCCGTCGGCGCACTCTTCCTTCTTGGTGCACGAAGCACCCGCGTCGCCCGGCTCTGACTTGCACGCGGACAGAGAGACCAGGCCAAGCACGACCGCGAATGAAGGCGCGAGAACGATGCGCATGACACTGACGCTACCCCGGGCAGCCCACGGATCTTGTCCCGCTCCCCCCTAGAGTTCGAGCAGAATCGCTCGGGGAGCACAGATGTCGTGAGTTTTATCTCGAATAATAGATTTGGGTGACTATGGAAACTACTGAAACTGTCTTAGATACTTGTCATCTCGTCGGGTGAGCGTGGCCCCTCGTCAAACCCTACCGAACCAAGAGAGAACCTCGATCATGAAAACCCTACGACTGCTATCGCTGTGTCTTGTTGGTGGTGCGCTGACCTTGTCGGCCTGCGGCGACAAGACCGACACCGAGTCCACTGGTGCGAGCACCGTCGCAACCACCTCCAACGGTAGCGCCGACACCGACAACGACGAGGACACGGGCGGCCCCGACGACTTTGGTGGCGACGGTGACGGCGATCCTGGGACCACGACAACCACGAGCGCGGGCTTCGTGCCCACCGACGGCGACATGCCCAGCATCGCGGAGTGTGATCCGTGGGCGCAGGACTGCCCCGAGGGTGAGAAGTGCGTTGCGTACGGCAGCACGGGCGGTGGCTGGGATGCCAACAAGTGCGTGCCGATCAACGGCGACGGTACCCAGGGCGAGCCCTGCACCTACGACGGCACCGCGGCGTCCACCGACGACTGTAACGCGGACACCTGGTGTTGGAACGTCTCGGAAGAGGGCGTCGGCGTCTGCACCTCGTTCTGCACGGGCTCGCCTGACGACCCGATCTGCGAGCCCGGCTACGGCTGCTCAATCGCCAACGAGGGGTCGATCACCTTGTGCCTGCTCAACTGCGACCCGCTGCTGCAGGACTGCCCGTCGGCCACGGACTCGTGCTTCTACGACTTCAGCGGCAACTTCGTGTGTGCCTTCTTCACCCAAAACCTGCCAACCGGTGAGCCCTGTGGCTTCATCAACGACTGCATCGGCGGCGACATCTGCCTGGGCGCCGACGTGCTGCCCAGCTGCGCTGGCGCGTCTTGCTGCGCAGAGTTCTGCGACCTGACCGACCCGACCTGCACCGTTGAAGGGACCGAGTGCACGCCCTTGTTCGAAGACGGCACCGCGCCGCCCGACTACGTCGACGTTGGCGTCTGCATTATCCCCGGCGCCTAGTCGCTGACTGACTGACTGACTGCAGAGGCCAGCGGCAACGCTGGCCTTTGCAATTTGCACGTTGCTCACGAATTCAAAGGTGGACGACCTTGGTGTGTTCTTCGCCGGCGATGAGCCGCAGCTCTCGCCACGAGCTGCGATCGTTGAGCGAGCTCCAGCGTCGCTCGACCTCGCGGTAGTGCCAGTCGATGTCGACCTGGTAGTAGAGCTGCAGATCCCGGGTCTCGATGATCTTGCGGATCTCGTTGCTGTGATAGTTGCGGGGATCGTGGTCCGTGTTGGCGCGCTGGCCCATCTCTGCGTAGGTCTGGCCAAGCGCGATGAGCAGCTCCTCGACCTCTGCGGCGAGTGGCTTGGCGGGCAGGCCGATGCGCTGGGCCTCGCGCAGGGTGATTGGGTAGCCGTGGGCTGGATACTCGGAATTGAGCGCGCGGGCGATCTGCGCCGCTCGTTCTCGGTCGGTGAAGTGATAGGACAAGATCTCCGTGCACAGCTTGATCGACAGCGAGCTGGCCCGATCGACCGCCCCGATCACGAGCGGGTGCACGAAATCGAACAGCTTGCCCCACGGGTTCGGCTCGCTGACATCGTGGTCCTGGGCGGCGTCCCCCGGGGTGCCCTCGCGCCACAGCCGGACCACGCGGACCAGCTCGTCGTGGCTGACGCTCACGCGATCGTTGGTGTGGTCGAGGGGCGAGAGCGCGTGGCGGATCGAGGTGTCGACCGCAGACAGATAGCCGAGCGGACCAATCTGGATCTCGTCGGCCCCGAGCGCCAACATCGTCGCAGCCGAGGCCGCCTCGAGGGGGACCAGCGCTGTCACCTCGTCGGCCCAGTGGCGCAAGATGTTGGTCATGCGCAGCGCGGCCGTGCCCTGGCCGCCGTCGGACTTGATGAACAAGAACACCCGGCGCGGGCCGTCGTGGGTGTCCCGGGCGCGACGCAGCACGTGATCGAGCGCCGCGACGTCGGCCTGGCTCATGCTGGCGTGGGGCGAGCACCAATAGCTGACGAAGGCCCCGCCCAAGGCTTGCTCGAGCCGAGCGATCAGCGGCGCGGTGCGGTTGAACAAGATCGGCGGGCGGCGGATCTCCAGCTTCGGCACCACCACGGGGTCGAGGTCGGACTCGGACATGTGCAGCGAGCATAGCGCTGTCGGTGGCGGCGTCCGGCTGTAGACTCCGGGCGTGTCTGACCGCGAGCGCGCCACGCGAAGTAGTCGGCTGCTCGCGTGGGTGATCGCGGGCGTGCTGCGGCATCGCAAGCTCGCGCTGATCGGGGTGGTGATCACGGTGGCGGCCGCCGCTCTTGGGCTCACGCGGCTGCAGGTCGACTTCTCGTCAACGGCGTTCTACGGCGACGCGTCCGCGGCCGCCCAGCGCTTGGCCGACCACCACGCCAACTGGGGCGCCGACGACGACACGCTGCTGGTGCTGATCGAGCCGAGCGCCGCCCACGATCCCGCGGGTGTGCTCAGCGGCGAGCGGCTCGAGGTGATCGCTGCGCTGGATCGTGCGCTCGCGGGCGCGTCGCAGGTTGACGAGGTCGTGTCGATCGCAACCCTCGCGCTGCCGCTGCCACCCGCGGTGCCGGGACCACCAGGCGACGCTGCGTTCCCGAGCGTCGCCGCGGCGCTGGGGCTCGCCGCCCTCGAGCCCGCGCCGCGCCGCGCCCTGCTCGAGCGGATGCCCTTCGTACCCACGCTGTTGTCGGCCGACGGCGGCCTGACCGTGATCGCGGTGGAGCTCAGCTTCTCGACCGACGACGTGCTGCGGGCCCGGTCGGTCGTCGACGAGCTCGAGGTGGTGTTGGCCAGCCATGATCAGGCGCTGGCCAAGGTGGGCCTGACGCGGCAGATCGCGGGCGTCCCAGCCGTGCGCGCTGGGTTCATGGGCTTGGTCGTGCGCGATCAGCTGGTGTTGGTGCCGCTGACCTTGCTGGTGATCGCCGGGGCGCTGTTCGTGGTGTTTCGCCGGCTGCACGGCGTGGTGATCCCGGCGCTCGCGGCCGGGCTGCCAACCTTGATGTTGGTGGGGATCATGGGCTGGACGGGCGAGGGCCTGGGCTTGCTGAACCAGGCCTACTTCACCCTGCTGCCGGTGATCGCCGTCGCCGACGCGATCCACCTGCTGGCGCGCTATCACGAGGAGCGCCGCGCAGGTGGCCACACGCAGGACCAGGCGATCGTGCGCGCGGGCTCGCGGGTCGGTGTGGCGTGCTTGCTGACCTCGCTGACGACCGCGACCGGCTTCGCCTCGCTCGCGCTGGCGGACATGCCGATCCTGCGTGGGTTTGGGCTGTACGCCGCGCTGGGGGTGGTGCTCGCGTTCGTGACCGTGATCGTGCTGGTGCCGCTGCTGCTGACCTTCGTGGAGGACGACCGCCACCCGCCGCCGCTGCCCGGGCTGCGCTGGGTCGATGTCGTGGTCGGCTTTGCGATCCGGCGGCCCGGTGTCGTGCTGATCAGCAGCTTGGCGGTGGTGCTGCTCGCGTTGCTGCCGGCCTCGCGGGTGCAGATCGACAATCAAATCTCGGGTCTGCTCGAGCCCACGCACCCAACCAGCGTGGCGAGCAAGACAGTCGACGAGCAGCTCGGTGGTGTGCTGGGTTTGGAGTTCGAGCTGCGCGCGCCCGCGGGCGTCGACCTGCGCGACCCGGAGCTGCTCGCGGCGATCCACGGATTCGAGCTGTGGCTGGCCAAGCAAGACGGCGTTCGCGTGGTCCAGGGTCTGGCGTCGATCGTGGCGGGTACGGGCGAGCTGCTTGGTGAGCCCAACCAGGTCCCGGGGTCGCGCGAGCAGATCGACGCCCGGATCGCCACGATCGCCGCCTATGCCCCGCTCGACCGGCTCGAGCGCGACGATGGCCAACACCTGCGGATCCACGCGGGCATGCCCGACATCGGTGGGCAGCGCTTCGTCGTGGTCGCCGAGCAAGCGGAACACGAGCTCGAGCGCCGGCTGGCGGCGGTGCCTGGCGGCGCGCAGGTTCAGGCCTACGCGACCGGGACCGCGTTGCTCGCCTACCGCGGCGTCAACGGCATCACCAAGGACGTCCGCGATTCGTTCGTGTTGGTGTTTGCGGTGATCATCGGTGTGATCGCGCTGTTGTTTCGGAGCTTGTGGCCGGCGTTGATCGGCGTGCTGCCCAACGGCGCGCCGCTGCTGCTGGGCTACGCGATGCTCGGCGTGCTCGGGCAGGTGTTGGATCCGCTGGCGGCCGTGATCTTGACGCTGGCGCTGGGGATCGCGGTTGATGACACCTTGCACATCATGGTCCGCACCCGCGAAGAGCTGCGCGACGGCGCCGAGCTCGAGCCTGCGCTGCGCCGGGCGATCGGACACACGGGGCGGGCGGTGTTGGTGACCAGCGTTGTCATCGTTGGCGGCCTGTCGCTGGAGATGCTGTCCTCGTTTCCGCCGATGCAGCTGCTGGGGTTGCTGGGCGGGGGGGTGATCGCGTTTGCGGTGGTGATGGACCTGCTCTTGTTGCCCGCGCTGATCGTGCTGGTGCGTGGGCGCGGGCTACTCAGTCGCTGAACAGACCGCCAGCGCTGCGACGCGCCCGAGCTCATCCCCGCTGTTCGTGGCCGAGCAGCTGGCCAGCGCCCTCGCCTACGTGCACGCGCTCACCGACGACAGCGGCCGGGCGCTGGGCTTGGTTCACCGCGACGTCAGCCCAACCAACGTGCTGGTCTCGCGCACGGGGGCGGTCAAGCTCAGCGACTTTGGCATCGCCAAGGGCGACCGCACCTGGGGTCGGCTGCGCAAGGGCAAGTATGCCTATATGTTCATGAACTTGCCTCGGGGGTCACCTGGATGTGCCGCGAGCTGGGGCGACCGATCACAGACAGCGCCAGATGGGCCTGCGTGGGCGTTGGCCGGATCCATCGCCAGACACGGTCTCGCCGAGTTAACGCGGGCGGGCGAGTTCTCGCGCGTCGCTGTATCGCCGAACCGAGCCAGCGTGTGATGATCCACCCATGACCTTCCAACTAGACAATCGTGCCGGGCCGCGGGTGCTCTGGCCACTCGCCACGACGATCGCGATGTTGCCGTTGCTTGGCTGCGGTCCCGGCTCGATCGGTGACGGCGGGACGTTTCGAATCACCGCCGTCGACTTCGACGGCGACGCGACGCTCACCTTGACCTTCAGCCATCCCGTCGCGAACGTCGACGCGATCGATCCCAACGACTTTCGAATCAGCGTCGCCCAGACCTACTCGATCACCTACACGGATCCCGACTACGGGACCTACACCTACGCGGGCACCTTCTACTCGGACCTTGGCGCGTTCGGATACAACTACCAGTACGAGTACACGCGCTTCGAGATCGTGTCCGCCACGCTCGGCGCTGACAACCAGATCCGGCTCGAGGGCCAGTTCGCGTTTGGTGACGACGTGTGCGAGCAGCTTGCCTACGCCCAGCAGCAATTCGAGATGTACCTGGCCCAGTACCCAGGTTCGAAGGTCGAGATCGGCATGTTCCTGCACTACGCCGCCGGCGACATTCCGGTGCTGAGCGAGCGTGACGAGACGATCGCCAACATCGGCGCGCAGTGGGTGCTGACCGAGTCGCTGTACATGCAGAACGACGTGTACGGGTTTCCAAATCTGCAGCCGCGGCTCGAGATCCCCTGTCCGTAGCGCGCCGCGCGAACGAGTGTGGCTGAGGTCAATCGTTCGTCGTCATCGCTCGACTATCACCGATGCATGACGAGGTCACCGACGCAGGAGCGACCGCTAGCCATAGGCATCGAGCATCGGGCGCGGGGGGGTCGAGTATGACGACGCGGACACCGGCGCAGGCGAACGAGCAGATGACGACGGGCCTGAGTTCGCCGCGGGCGGGGACCCCCGCGCAGACGACCGACGGTGGCCAGCGGGCCGTTCCAACCCAGCTCTCGTGGGACGGCGGGCGGAGCCTCGAGGCCGAGGTCGAATTCCGCTCGACGCTCGTTGGGCTGGCGCTGCTCGACGACGTCGAGCCCGTGACCATCGGGCGCGACCAGCGATACACGATCCGTCGCCTGCTTGGCCGTGGGGCCATGGGCGCCGTGTTCTTCGCCGACGACCGCGTGCTCCGACGACCGGTAGCGATCAAGGTCATGTCGAAGCTCCTGACCAACCGTCACCGATCTCAGGATCGGCTTCGGCGCGAGGCGTGGGCCTTGGCGCTGCTCGATGACCCCAATGTGTTGTCTGTCTATGACGTCGACATCGCCGCCAGTGGCGAGCTCTTCATCGCCATGCAATACGTGGCGGGGCACAACCTGCGAGAGTGGGCCGAGGCGACGAAACCGACGCGTGCCCAGCTGATCTCGGTGTTCGTGGCGGCCGGTCGCGGGCTGGCGGCGGCTCATGAAAAGGGCCTGGTGCATCGCGACTTCAAGCCCGACAACGTGCTGCTGCAACAGGACGGACGGGCGTTGGTCGCCGACTTCGGGCTCGCTGGGGGGGCGCCGCTCTCGTTACACCAACCCGCCACTCCCGAGCATGGGGGGACCGCGACCGAGGCGAGCTTCATGGGGACCCCGGCCTACATGCCGCCCGAGCAGCGACGTGGTCAGGGTGTCGAGGCTCGCAGTGATCAGTACGCATATTGTGTCTCGCTGTGGGAGCTGCTGGTTGGCGAGCGACCCACGCCGCAGACGATCGGCCAGCGACCGCGAGAGCTCCCACGCTGGCTCTACCGTCTGCTTCGCCGCGGGCTCGCCGAGCGCGTCGAGGATCGTCATGCGGACATGTCCACGCTCGTCGCCGCGCTCGAGCATACGCCGACGCGTCGGCGCCGATACGCGTGGGTCGGCGGGGCCGTCGGCTTGGGCGGCGTGCTGGTGTTCGCTGGGATGCAGCTCGGATCCACACCTGATCCAGCGTCGGGGCAGGCAGCCGCCGATCCATGCGCGCAGGTCGGCCTCGAGCTGGAACGGGTCTGGAACCCGGCCCGCAAGCAAGCCCTCGCTGCCCACTTGCGCGAGCTCGAGCTCGACGAGACCGGGCTCGCGGCCCGAAGTGTGATCGACAGTCTCGATCGTGCGGCGACCCAGTGGCGCGAAGATCGAGTCGCGGCGTGCGGCCAGGGCGTGGATTCGGGATGCCACGAGCGTTGGGTGCGACGCTTCGATCGTCGCGTCGAGCTGCTCAGCGCGCTCGATCCGGCCGCGGCGCCAAGGATCAGCGAGCTGCTCGAGCCGCTTCACACCCGCGCCTACTGTGACCTGGTCGCGGTGCCGCTCGACAGCGCGACCGATGAGGCGCTCGACCAAGTCGAGCTCAGCGAGGCGCTGGCCGACTACGATGAGGCGCTCGCGCGCGGCGAGCAGCTATGGGCCGGCGTCCAAGCCCGAAGCAGCTGCACGCAGTCCGGTGTCTACTCGGACGAGGCCGCCGCGGTGAGCTACCGACTTGGCCACATTCATGGCGAGCGGCACGACGCCAAGCAGGCGCTGGGTTGGCTCGACCTGTCAATCGTTCACGCGCTGGCCTGCGCGAACGACTCGCTGCTGGCTGCTGCGCACTTGCGGGCGGCCAAGATCTCGGCCGCAGACGACAACGCGCTCGAGAGCGCAGCCCGTTCGTTGCGCGAGGCCAAGGCGATCATGGATCGCTCCCGTGATCTGCCTGAAGACCTGCGCGTCGAGTACGAGCTGACCCAGGGTCTGGTCGAGCTCAACCGGGGTGACTACGCCAAGGCAACTGCCCGGCTCGAGCGCGTTCGCACGCAGCTGAGCGAGCATCCGTTGCTAGAGCTCGAAGCGCTGATCAACTTGGGGGTCGCGGCCAACGGTCTCGGGGACCGTGACGCGGCCCGAGCGGCGTGGGAGCGCGCTCGCGAGCTCGGCGCGGGGCTGCCCGGGAATCCACCAGAGCTCGACATCGCAACCCTCAACTATGGACTCGCGCTCGCGCACGCCGACCCGCCGTCCCGCGACGCTGCTGGCGAAGTCTTGAGACTCGTGATCGCTAGCCGGCACCCTAGTGTCCGACTGCGCGCGACCACGGGCTTGATCGAGCTCGAGTCCAATCGTGGACATTCAGCCGAAGCGCTTCGGCTCGCGCCCGGACTGCTCGAGCTCGCCCGCGCACATCCGGACCAACCTGCGGACGATCGCGCGTTTGCCCTGTTTTGGGCGGGGCAGATTCTGGCTGACGCCCGCGACAGGCGAGGTCTCGAGGCGCTGACCGAGGCGCTTGCGATATTCGAGGAACACCTCGCGCAGCTACCCGAGCGGGTCAACTGCGAGCTCTCGCTGGCGTGGAACCTGCTCGAATTCGGCGAGGTCGAGCTGGCTCGACGCCACCATCGACGCTTGCTGTCGCTCGATCCCTCGCTCACTCGAGATCTGGGCCCGTTGCTCGCCGAGTTCGGTCGCGCCCTCGATCACGAGCGTGGGTGAGCGGCCTGACTCGGATCGCACTTTTTTGGGTTCCGCGGCAATCGTTCGCGTGAACCCAACGACCATTGAGAAGCGAGCCACCGCGTCGAAAGGGCTCGATTAACCCTTCCAGAGGATGTACCCATGCGAACGAGGCTGCGAACCGCTGCCGTGACGATCTGTGTCATGAGCACGCCCATGATGTGCACGATGAGCGACCCAGGGACCAAAGGGCCGCCACCCCAGTTCCCACCGATCGAGACCGAGCCACCGCTGCTGGTCCGACCGACCGTCCTCAAGCTCATTCCGACCCGAACCCCGCCCCAAGACACGCACTTCATGCCGCTCCCACAGTAGTCAGGAGTTGCTGCGGCCTCGCTTCCTAGGAGCTGTGTTAGAGTGCCCGCGGTGCGGGACGACACGGATCTTCAGTTGATCGAGCGTTGGAGAGAGGGTGACCGCCGAGCGGGGCACGTGCTCGTGGCCCGGTATTTCGACCCCGTCAGGGCTTACTTTCTCAATGCGGTCGGGGACGCGGAGCGCGATGATCTCGTCCAAGAGACCTTTCGTCGGCTGGTCTCGGCGGTCCCTAATTTCGAGGGGCGCTCGAGCTTTCGCACCTATCTGTTCAAGATCGCCCGGTTCACGCTCTTCGATTTTCTTCGTCAACGCTATCGGGGCAAGGGAGAGTTCGACCCCATGCTGCACTCTGTCGAGGACCTCGACGGTGTCTCGCCCTCGCACCTCGTCACGGCGATCGAGCGTCACCAGCAGCTGCTCGCGTGTGTTCGCAAATTGCCAGTCGAGACCAAGCAGCTGCTCGAGCTGTACTACTGGCATGATCACACGGCAGCCGAGCTCGCCGAGGGCTTTGGCATCCCCGAGCGAACCTTGCGTAGTCGCTTGGTCGCTGCCCGCCAGCGCTTGCTCGCGTGCATGCAGGCCGGCGCCGAGCCAACCAACGAGCTCGACCTCGCGCTCGAGGGGCAGCTGCGCCAGATCGGTGAATTCTTGCGGTCGGGCCACGTTCAGGGCGAGTGACGTCACCTCGCTTCGGGTGGTGATTGAGCTGGCCGGGACGTCGCATGGATAGATTTGAAGTGAGGTGCCTCATTGTTCTTCGCTCAGTCGAACCCGCGCGCGCAGCGACTTGCAGAGTATGTCGAACCGTTCAGCTCCCAAGCTTCAATTCCTGCTCGCCACACTAGCGATCACTGCAAGCGCCTTGGCGGGGTGTGACCCCGAGTCGTCGCTTCCCACTCCAGTCAACGCCTTCGCGGAGGATGACGGCGCTGAATTGGACGATGATGTCGAACTCACGGATATCCCGATAGAGTCCTCGGGTGAAGCGAGCGCTAGTGAGGCAAGCGGCAGTTCCGAAGTCAGCCTGGACCCGCACTCACAACCTGGCGCGAGCAACCATGTTCACGCGCCTCGCTATTGTTGGAGCGACTCTCAATGTTGGGGGAGTCAATGCCGTTGCGTGAGCTCCACCTGCCAACCAAAGGGAGTCAGCCCGCTACCTCCGGCGGAGTATTGTAGCTACCCTCCCGAGTTCCATACGGGGGATTATGTGCCCTGCGAGGGGGCGAGTGACTGTGCTGATCACTGCAACTGTAATACCAGCGGCTCGTATGGGAACTACTGCAAGCCGTTTGGGGTCGGCCCCCACCCACCCTTGAGCTCCTGCGAGCCCGATGGCGGCGGCAGCGGAGGTAGCGGTGGCAGCGGTGGCAGCGGCGGTGACGGGACAATTTTCGAGTAGCACAGCGAGCCTGGGGCTCGTCGCGCCCGCTTCGACCAGCGTGTCTGCCCCCGCCGCTCGAGCGCCCCAGAGATGTGGCATGCTGTGGCCCATGCGCACGGCGATCAAAGACCGCGGCCCTCACGCGCGACTGTCCAAACGACGTTGAGCCATGACAAGCCTGGCTGACATCCTCGATCAGATCGAACGGGCATTCGACGGCGTGCCCTACCCGGTCAGCGGTCGCTCGTTGCATCAAGCGAATGCCTGGGACGACTACGAGACCTGTGACGACTCACGAGATCACAAGGGTCGGTGGCAGGACATCCCAGATGCACACTTCGAGCGCTGCCAGTGGGCGCTCGCGCATCTGGATGTCGAGGGCATGCACTACTATTTGCCCGCGGCCATGAGCTTCACGCTACGAACGCGCGACAGCGGCCCCTCCATACTGCACGAGAGCGTTGTGTTCACGCTGCAGCCCAGCATGGGCGACCTGCGCGAGTACCAGCGCCAACGTTTTGCGCGACTGACCGCCCCGCAGCGCGCGGCGATCTACGGCTTCCTGCAGCGCTGGTCCGATGATCCCGACATCACGCTGGCGTGGAAGCAGGTGGTGATGCGCGATCGTGAGCGCCCCGATCGTGACGACTGGTTCGATGATTTAGACTACAACCTCACCAGTGAAAAATGACGCCGTACTGCTTGGTATAGGGCATGCCGACGCCGTAGGGATCCGCGATCCAGCGCGCGCAGCCTTCACCAAGGATCAGCGTTCCGTCCTTGGCCTGATAGTCGAGATCTTCGTAGTCGTTCTGGTACAGCGGAAATTCGTTGTACGCGCGTAGATGCGGGTACGCGATGACGGCCGGCGGGAAGCCGTAGACGGCACCGTCGGAGTCGGGGTAGCCGCCCGCGCCAAAGCTCTGGTGCTGCAGCGAGAGCTTGGGGGTCCCGTTGTCGTTGAACAGGACCAGGTTCATGTCCATCAAGTAGGGCGTGTAGTGGGTCGTGACGCCGCCGGAGTAGGACAGGTAGCTGAGCGTCCAGTCGATCGCGGGATCCCATGGCTCGCAGTTGCCTCCCGGGCACTCGCGGGTGCGGATCTGCATGATCGCGTCGTCGAGCACGACGCGGTCCATACCGCCAAGGTAGTTGCTGGCCGCGACCGCGTCCCAGGGCTGGCCGTCGCAGCCGAGCTCGTCGAAGGGATCGGTTGACTCGGGCTCGCCGTCGCCGTCGCCATCGCCATCACCGTCGCCATCACCGTCGCCGTCGCCGTCGCCGTCGCCATCGCCATCACCGTCCCCCGTCTGCGTGTCGTCGCCGTCGCCGTCGCCCGTTTGGGTCGTGCTGTCGCCATCGCCATCGCCATCGCCGTCGCCGTCTCCACTCGACGCAGGATCGCCATCGCCATCGCCGTCGCCGTCGCCGTCGCCGTCGCCGTCGCCGGTCTCGGAGCCTGCGCTCGCCTGCGTGTCCGCGCCGCCCTCCGCGGAGTCAGCGGTGCAAGCAGGCAGGATCAACAGCGACAGCAACGAGGCGCGGAGGTTCATGGCTGCCGAACGATGCCGTGAACCCGGGCGATTGTCGAGTCAGTCCAAACCCTCGTTAGCGCGGCTCAGGGCAGCCAAACACGAACTGGAGATCCATGATCTGCCCCGACTGAAGCAGCTCGCAGGGCGGCCCGTAGAAGGTGACCTGGTTGGTGTCGAGCTCGTAGTCCCAGCCGTCGTCGTGGCCGAGGTCCCTCAGGATCTCCATGTCGTTGATGTACACATAGAGCTTGTCGGGGTCGGGCGGCACGACGTCGAGGACGAACGAACACGAGAGCACGCTGCCCGCGATGTCGGCGAAGGCGTTCACCAGCGATTGCGCGTCGCCGGCCTGGTAGTACATCTGATCGCCCTCGAGCGCGGTGCCACCGGCCTTGGCCATGTCGTTGAGCTCGGTCGCGTCGACACCGTCGCCGAACCCGACCACGAAGGTCTTGATCGGAGGATCCTGCTCGAGCAAGGCCTCGACCATTGGCACCGGATCGTCGCAGCTGGACTGCCCGTCGGTGATCAGCAAGACATAGTTGGACCGGCCCAGATCCTTCAGGCCTGCGTAGTCTTGCAGGATGTCCAGGGTCTCGGCGGTTGGTGTTCCAAGGCTGCAGGTGTCGGCGTCACCAAGCGCGCTCGTGATCGCCATTCCGGTCTCCGGTCCAACGTCGACCGAGACCCCGCCCGGACCGCAGCTCTTGCCTTGTTTGCACGCCGGATCGAGGCCAGGGTAGAGCATCAGGCCAAAGTAGACCTCTTCGGAGAAGTCGGTCACGACCTGCTCGATCGCGGCCTTGGCAAGCGCCCACTTGGTGCCCTCGTCGCCAACCTTTTGGTCCATGCTGCCCGAGCGATCTTGAACGATCAGCACGTTGGGCGGGATCGCGGTGGCCTGATAGACCTCACCACCACAACCCATGCCGCCCTCGGTGCCGGCCTCTGGGACGCAAGCTCCGTCTTCGCAGACCTCGTCATCGACACAATTCGAGCTGTCGTCACACGGCCCGCCCGGCAAGTTGGGGGTGCAAGCGCCATCTTGGCAGTACTCGCCCGTGTCACACTCGCTGTTGGCGGAACAGGTCGGGCCGTCGGTGGTGTCGCCACCGCTCGACGCCGTCGCCAGGGTATTGACCGCCTCTTCGGCGTTCGAGCCGTGGCCAACCGGGTCGTTCACGCAGCCCGACGACGCAGACAGCAGCATGAGGGCCGCAAGCGACCCGCCCGGCAAAATATTGATCCACGCGTTCATGGTGTTCCAGTCATTCAGGTGCATTTCGCACCAGGCGCGAAGCATCAGGGCTCTTCGCAGTAGCCATCACCGTCGTTGACGCCGCCGTTCTTCCAGCACTCGAGCCACTCCTCGAGGAATTCGAAGCGGGCCTGCACATACTCGTGAAGATCCTCTACCTCGTCGATGTAGTCTTCGTTGGACCAGGGCTTGTTGGTGTCCTCTAGGACCGCGGTCTGGATCTGTGCGGTCCACGTGTCAATGCGCTCGTGCATCTCTTGCGGCGTGTAGGCCTCGTGGGTGATCTCGTCGATTAGCTCGATGTAGCGCGCAAACCACATCGGGTCCTCGAGGGCGATCTCGTAGAAAGGCCGGCCGTGGGTGGTCCACTTCTCCCACACGATAGGGTCGGGGTTCTCTGGGTATTCGCCGTTGGGCTTGTCGTTGAAGCGCTCGAAGGTGTTGTCGAGGTCCCACGGCAGCATCATGAATTTGCCGCTAATCGGCTCATCATAGACATAAAAATTGAGGCCGCCCGCCCACATGCCGTCGGAGTCGGGGATCACAGCTTCCGAGGCGAACGCCCGCAGGGCCTGCTCGATGTCCAGGTAAGTGAACAGCTCCTCGGGGTCCTCCGCATCCTTCAGGTCGTCGAGGCGGTCATCATTGCTGGTGTCGGTGTTGGTCTTGAGCTCCCAGTTGGCCCGCTTCCACAGATCCCCGGTTGGATCGTCAAATACCCGCTCGAGGAACACCTCGTCGATCTTCTCGATGTTGGTGAAGATCCCGTAGTACTCGCCGTTCACGACCACGCGGGCGTTGTTGGCACAGGGCGCCGGGACCCCGGCGTCACGCATGACCGCGAGCGCGAGCCGGTCGCGCAGCATGTGCTCATTATAGGTGGCGGAATCGAGCGCGAGGCGCTTGATACCCAGGAAATTGCCGTTCTCGTCGTTGGTGTGAAACCCGATCTGGAACTGCATCTTGTCACCGGGGATCGGGTCCCAATAGGTTGCGTTGCCGCGCAGTCGGATCTTGGCGTTGTTGATCACCACATCGCCGTACGTGAAGGCCTCGAGCGGGTGGTAGCCCTTGGGGTCCTCACCCATCTCCTCGATGGCCTCGCCGTTGTTCCACTCATACTTCAGGAGGTCCCACACGAGCGGGTCAATCGTGAGGTTGAAGGTTGGCAGCAGATCCTGGGCATAGATGCCGTGACAGCCCTCCTCGTCTGTGGGGGGGATCTGCTCATTGGGGGGCAGCGCGGGCCCACCCCCATCGGTCTCTTCGGTCTCGTCCGTTGGGTCTGGCTCCGCGCTGTCGTCCGGGTCGCCGGAGTCGGTCGTGGCAGGGCGAGACTCGGTTTCGGTGCCGTCGAGATCGCTGGTTGCGGTGTCTGAGGCCGATACGCCTTCAAATGTATTCGCACTAGGCTGGTCGGCATCACTACCGGAGCAAGCGAGTATCGCCCCGAGCGAGAGGAAGACGAGAGACCGAGTCGAGTACAATGCCATGTTCAAAAAAACTCTCCAGCACGCGCCGGCTAGCTATCTAGCAGCCTTCCATCGCGCGACCGTACTCGCCGGCTGAAGTCGCGCGATTGCACGCAATCTCGCGTGTTTGATCCGAGCAGCGGGCGGCGGCGAGGCGGACGCCTATCTGGCCAGCATGCCGAGCACCGCGAAGATCAAGAGCTCGCCAGGCACTCGAGCGAGGTGGCGACGAATATTGTGCGTTTCATGGAGGAAACGATTGTGCCTACCGTTGCTCGAGGGCGCCGCGCTCGAGCTGGCCGTAAACCCGAGGGTACCCGAGGGCTACTCGGCGCCGTCGAGCACGAGGTCGACACAGCGCTCCACGAAGCCGCGGTTGGGCTCGTGGCCCTCGCCGCCGCTGTTGATCACCTGCACGACCACCGCGCCGACCAACATCGCCCCGATCGCTTCAATGTCGGACTCGCTGGCGAACGGGTAGTCGTCGCGCTCGCGGCGAAGCACCTGCTCGAGCGCGACCATACCCGCGGTGATCTGCTGCTGGCTTGGGGCGGTGGTCTGGTTGGCCAAGCCAGCCGACACCGCCTCGAGCGCGGTGATCAGCTCGTCGCGCAGGGAGTCGTCGGGCGCGGTCGTGAAGCTGAGGCGGTTCTCGACCAGGGCGTCGATCGACATGCCCGCGAACGAGGTCTGCGCGGACTTCAAGATGAACGAGCCGCTGTACTCCATGACCTTGGCGATCAGCTGGTCGACGGCCGCGTTGGCCATGGCCAGCGCGACCAGCTCGTCGAGCACGTCGGCGAGGTCGCCAAGGATCTCGCGGATCACGACCTCGAGCGGCGCGAGGTTGTCTTTGATGAGCGCCTGGCCCGACTCGGCGTGGAGCCGGTCGGACACCAGCTGCAGCACCCGCATGGTGAAGTAGGCGTCATCGAGCAGGCCGAGCAAGCCCAGCTCGTTGGGGATCAAGTCGTCGGGCTCGTCCCAGTACGCGACCGCGGAGCGGATCACCTGGGCCATGGTGGCTTCGACGGGGGTCCCAAGCGAGGACGCCGCGGCCGCCGACAGGTGATCGGGCACGCTGCGGACGTAGCCCTCGAACAGCTCGATCGCCTCGCGCCGCTGCTTGTGGCCTAGCGCCAGCCCACGCTCGGCGGCGCGGTCTTGCAGGTAGTTGGCGAGGTGGCCCTCCTTCGCCTCGATGGCGAGGGCGGTCTCGATCATTTCATTGATGTGGGTCGTGTCCATCGAGGTTGCCTGTGAATTACTAGCGCCTGAGACGGGGTTGGTCCACCGGGGCCCGGTGCGTGTGCGGCCTCATTGCGCCTCGCCGTCCTCGCCGTCCTCGCCGTCCTCGTTGTCCGGGGGGGCCTGCCCCAGCTCGAGGTTGATCCCCAACCGCGGCAGCCGCTTGCCCTCGGTCTGATCCGTCACCCGCAAGTACACCGGCAGGTACGCGAGCGCCCCCGTGCTGGCGCTGAACTCGAGCCGCTTGGCCGCGTGGGGGACCGTGAACTCTTCGAGCACCAGCCACTGGGCGTCGGGGTGGCCGGTCCAGCGCACCTCGATGCGCAGGTTGTGTCGCGCCCAGCGGCCGCCCGCCTGGGCCTGATCATCGTCGATGCCGACCCAGCCGGTGAGCGTCATGGGCAGGCGCTCGAGCTCGAGCTCGATCACGGCGGGGCGGCGCGGTCGCGGGCGCATGATCACGGCGGGGCGGATCAGCATCTCGGTCTTCACGGGGCCAAGCTCGATCTGCGAAGCGGTGGTTGCATGCCCAGCTTCAACCCAGCCGATCAGCTCGGCGGATTCGTCCTGCGCGGCCAGCTGCCAGCGCGCGTAGGCCAGGCCAGCCACCGCGGGGATCAGCACCATGATCGTCAGCGGGTGAATGATCCGAACGAGGTAGGCCTGCAGCCGTTCGCTGCCCTTGGTGAACCAGTCCACGCAGGTGGGCCCGCGCCGGGTCCTGATCAGGGCCAGGCCCACCCCGACAAAGGCCAACAGCGAGAGCAGCTCGGCGATCCACTCGACGCCGGTCCGCGCGACGTAGCGCAGCTCCAGGATCGCGTCGCTCGTGCCAGCCGGAAGCTCGGCGGCGATCAGCGTGGGCTCGGTGCCGTCGTCGCCGCCGGCCTTGCCCCCGCGCAGCTCCCCGGCCCGCCGGGCTTCGAGGCTGATCGGCGCCGCGTCGCCGTGCACGGGATCCTCGAACCACTCGAGCGGCTCGCCGTTCAACGACAGCTGCCAGCGCGGGTAGCCAGCGACGCCAAACACGACGCGGGCGCCCGCTTCGACATCATGCACCCGCACGCGCACGAGACCGCCGCGAAGGTCCGCGTGCAGGAGCTCGAGCTGGCCGCCACCCTCGAGCCAGGCGAGCGGCTTGGGCTGGCCGCGGTGGGGCTTGACGACGATGTTGCCGAACCGGGCGACCTCGTGGGTCCGGGCTTGTCCGCGTTGGCGATCACGGCTGACGATCCAACGCACGCCAAGCTTGTCGAGCAGCTCACGGTTGGCGGACTCGGGCTTGTGCACGAAGTTGTCGCCAGGCGTGAACCCGATCTTGTACTGCGGCGTCGCGGTCCAGACCGGCGCGTCCATGAACGCGTGGCTGTTGCGTGCGTCCCGAACCGCGAGCCGGTAGTCGTGCTCGCGGGTGTCCCACTGCTCGCGGGCCCACGCTGTGAACGCCTGGTAGTCCGCGTCGAACTCGGGGTTGTTGGGGACCCGCTGGGTCTGGACGCTGCCGACCTCGTACTCGCTCATGGTCGCGCGGGTGTCGGCGACCAGCCACAGGCACGCGGCGGCGGAGATCGGGGCGAGCAACAGGGTGGCCAAGGTCGCGAACACTGGCCAGCGCAGGCGCTCGCGCTCGAGGAACAGCCGCCGCGCCCAGCCAGCCGGGGCGATGGCCGCAAGGCCGGCGCACAGGTACAGGCCCGGCTTGGCGCCGATCAAGAAGCGCTGATACTGGATGTGGGTGAAGCCCTCGCTGAAGCGATCTAGCCGCAGCAGCCAGAACGCGTCGGAGCTGGTCAGCAGCCACTGGACCAGGGTGAACAGCGCGACGAAGCGAGCGACCCGGCCGGCGCCCAAGCCCGCCAACACGATCCCCGCGAGCGCGACGAAGCCAACGGCAGCGGGCATGCGCTGGGCCCAACGGCCGTCGTCGCGCAGCCAGCCGGCCATGGTCTCGAACGACGCGAACAGCCAGCCGTAGCTCGCCATCCAGGCCTTGTGTTGCAGCATCGGCACCCACCACCAGGCGGCCAGCAGCGCGCCAATGATCCCCGCGAGCGCGCACCGGGCCAGGCCCACGCGCCAGTTGACGGGGGCCCGGGGGATCAGCGTGACGATGAGCAGCAGCCCGCCGATCCCCAAGGTTGGCAGCGCGATCGGGTGGGCCAGCAACGCGGCGCCAAACCACAGCCCGGCCCACAAGCTCGCGCGCAGGGCTTGGTCTGGCTGGTTTGCCGGGTCAGCCGGGTCAGCCGAAGCGGGTGGGGGATCGGGATCCACCAGGCGCCGCGTGGACCGCCAGCCCAACGCCCGCGCCAGCTCGCCGAGGCCCAGCCACGCCAGGCTCGTCGCCAGCGCCTGGGGCCAGACCCCAAAGTAGACCGTGTACATCCAGCCGCCTTCGCGGGTGAAGCCGGCGTCGGCCAACATCAGCAGGGCCGCGATCAGGCCCGGCCACGCGCCAAACCCAAACAACCGACCGATCCTGATCAAGACCAAGCCCTGGATCGCAAACACCAGGTAGAAGCCCAGCGCGTAGGCGCTTGGCCAGTCCAGCGCACCAAACCCAAGCGCGTGGATCAGCATGATCAGCAGGTCGCCAAGCTGCGGGTAGAGATCGCCAAGCGGGAACCCAAAGAACCATGTTGGCTCCCAGCCCGAGAGCGCGCCCGTGCTAGCGAAGCGCTGGGCGGTCAGCACGATCCGGGTGAGGTGCACGGTGTGATCGGCCGACAGCGGCATGACCCCGGCGGGCACCGGCCACAGCAGCCACGCGGCGAACGCCAGCACGACCAGGCCCGGAATCAGGCCCGGGATCAGGCCGGGAACTCGGCCCACCAGGCCGCGGATGATCTTCGCGGCGCGGTCTGATCGGGGCGGCGCGTGGCGTGGCTCGCTCATGCCTTCGCCAGCGGGAGCGGCTTGCCAAGGATGACAGTCCACGGCAGCGGCGTGCGGACCTCGAGCAGCTGCAGCTGGGTCGCCGCGAGCGCCTGCAGCTCGCGCCGCGAGAAGTGCTGGATGTGTCCAGGGGTGTTGCCGAGCGCGCGCAGATACTTGCCGCGGGCCATGTTCATCGCCCGCCAGACCGGCTCTTTGGGGGTCGAGAGCAACACGTGCTCGCGGGCGACCCGGCTGATCTGCGCGAGGCCGCGGGCCGGATCCTCGAGGTGCTCGAGCACCTCGCAGCAGACCACGACGTCGAAGCTGTCGGCCGCGAAGGGCAGGTCGTAGATCGAGGCGACCTGGGTCTCGATCCGGGTGTCGAGCGCCGCGCTGATCGAGCCCAGCGAGACGTCGGTGGCCAGGTAGCGGCTTGGACCTGGCGCGTTGCGGATCAGGTGGGTCGCGAGCTTGCCCTCGCCGCAGCCGACCTCGAGCACGGTCTTGCCGCCCGGCTGCGCGCGCACGAACAGCTCGGTGACCGCCCCCAAGAACCCGGCCACGAGCATCCGCGCGATCGGATTGCTCGAGGCGTACTTGTCTTCGAAGTTACCAACGACGTTGTTGGGATCCGCGTTGACCATGGGTTACGGGCGCCACGGCTGGGCGTTGGTGCTGAGGATACCTTCGACGGCGATGCCACGTCGCCGCCTGTCGCTGGCAAGCTCGGCGTCGAGCCGGCGCACGCGGGCGAGCAGCTCCTCGTTGAGCCGGCGGTTGGCGGCCAGCAGGTCACCCAGGTAGGCCATGAGCCCAACGACGAAGCCGAGCACGACCGCGCCCACGCCGACCTGCAAGCTCTGGATGTGCCCCGAGACGTCGGGCTCGAGCATGTAGAAGTAGAAGAAGCGCCCGCCAAGCGCGACGCCCAGCAGCACCAAGAACGCGGCCATGAACCCAAAGGTCTGCAGCGGCCAGTACATGCCGTAGGCGCGCAGGATCACCAGCCCGTTGCGGCGCAGGTACTCGGGGATCGAGGAGAACAGTCGCGACTCGCGGGTCTGGGCGTTGGTCTCGATCTTGACGTTGTCGACAACGAGCCCGGCCTTGCCCGCTTGGATCATGGTCTCGAGCGTGTACGTGAAGCTGTTGTGGACGAACAGGGTCGAGATCGCCTTGCGGTTCATCGCCCGGAACCCCGAGGTCGAGTCGACCACCGAGACGCCCGAGGCCCGCCGGACCAGCGCCGAACCCCAGCGCTGCAGAACCCGCTTGACCCAAGAAAAGTGGGCGATCGTGTCGGTCTGGCGATCCCCAACGGTGATGTCGGCGCGGCCCTCGAGCACCGGCGCGACCAAGCGGGCGATGTCGTCGCCGCGATATTGATTGTCGGCGTCGGTGTTCACGACCAGGTCGGCGCCAAGCCGCAGGCACGCGTCGAGCCCCGCCATGTGTGCAGCAGCCAGGCCCCGGTTGCGAGGGAAGCGGACGATGTGGTGAGCGCCGAGCTCCGCGGCGACCTCGCTGGTCCCGTCGCTGCTGCCGTCGTCGATCACCAGCACTTCGATCTGGGCGACGCCGGGGATCGAGCGGGGCAGATCGGCGAAGGTCGCGGGGAGGTGATCTCGCTCGTTGAGGCAGGGGATCTGGATGATCAGCTTGGGACCCGGCCCGGTTACCAACGTCGACGCCGACGCCGGTGACTCACCCAGCGAGGGCGCCAGCGGTGGCTCGGTCGTCAGCTCGGTCATGGGGGCGCTCATCGGACTTGCGCTTGTGGCGCTCGGGCCTCGCGGCGGGTGTTTGAACCGCTACCACGCCAAGCACACTTGCGCGAGGTGATGAACGAAGGAAGCAGAGCTCCGAGGTCGATCTTTAGCCGGAGCCTTGTTACCGCCGGGGCTCTTTATCCCCGACTTCTGCCGTTTCACGTCGATGGATTATCGCGGCAGTACGGACTATCTCATCATCTCCCGCGGGAGATGTCGGGCGCTCGTGGGGCCATCACCGCTTTCGCTCGGGCCCTAGTCTCTGAACCTTGCCGAGCCCTTGGGCATCGCTGCACCGCCGTCTCGACCTTGGCTGCCGGTTGTCCGTCCCCGGAGTTTCTGGCAATTCACCCGATTTTCAGCCGGCGCTCGCGCGCCGGAGGGCCATTGTTAGCCTCGACCTCGGAGTCTCCTTCCGTCGCAGCACGCTACCCCCGGAGGAACTTCTTGTCGACCGTGTGGGTGAACACGTAGCGACCATTTTCGAAGGTGTAGACGTGCAACGGCTTCGTGGGCGCAATGATCGCACCGATCAAGGGCGCCAGCACGACCGGCCCGCGATAGAACAGATGGAACTGGCGGTGCTCGGGTCGATCCACGACGGCACGCAGGGCATCCCGGATCGCCCGCGCCTCTGCCTCCCAGCCGCCATCAACGCTGTCGAGGTACCCGGGCGATGCGTGGTCCAGAACCGGCGGCGCCTGTGCCAGGTGCAGCTCGGGCAGTGAGGCGCTCACTTGCTCGCGGATCGATGGCGCACCGATCGCGATGAGGAGCAACGCGTGCCCCCCGTCGGCTGGTGGCGCCAGAGCTTCGAGGCCGCCAACTCGCGGGCGCAAGGCGGGCAGGCTGACCGTGACGTAGTGCGGATCGAATTCAAAGGTGGGGGGGTGGCCGGTGAGCTCGCGGGTCTCACGGACCATGACCGGAATTCCTTCACCGCGGTTCTGCGCCATCCCAAGTCGCAGCATGAAGTTGGCGAGAGCCTCGTTGCGCCAGCTGGGCACGCCGCGGCCCTCTCGTAGCTTGTCCGCGGAGACCTCTCGGAGCAGACCACCGGGGCTGGTGATCTCTAGGCGGTCTTCGAACACAGTCACGCGAACCGGATCGGCGACGCTGTAGTCGCGATGCACGAAGGCGTTGACCACGGCTTCCTCGACCGCGCGCCTCGAGTAGCGCGGGCGGTTCTGAAGGCCGGAGGTCACGGTCTCGGACTTGTCGACCGCCATGCCCATGTGGACGCCGAGCCAGTCGACGACCTTGCGGATCAATTGGGGGAGTGGCCCGGTCACATCCGGGACGAGATCACTGCGCGCGGCCGCTCGATCTGTGCCGGGATAGGCCGAGAGCACCGCCCGGGCACCCGGGAAGAACCGGCTCGGGTCGACGCCGAACAGCAGCAGGGCAAAGTTCCGAGGGACGTGCTCGACCACGCCGCCCGTCGAGCGGGTCGTGACCAGAGACGGGATGTGACCCTCGATCTTGGCGCCGGGCTCAAGGTAGGTCTCCCACTGCTGGGGGAGCTTCAGACCTTCGAGGTACCCGCGAACCACCAAGCGATCGAGGTCTGCCGCGGTCGCATCGGGGTGGATGTCCTCCATGAGCAACGGACGATCACCTTTGAGCCGATGTAGCTCTGCGAGTCGGCCGTTCGCCCGTTCGGTGTCATCGTCGACGCGGATGAAGTGATGGGTGCCGTGCTTCGAGTGCCGGAAGATGACGGCGTGTGGAGAGGCGTCGACTCGAAACACGAGGACCTTTCGCGCAGGATCGCCGGGAAGGTCGACGACCTCGAGGCGCGCGACGATCGGCGGTTGCGACCGATCCCGAAGGAGCGCGAGGACCCTGCCGCGGATCTCGCTGACCCGGGAGGGCGCGAGGCCGACAGCGATGGGCATGGGGGCACCCTCCGCGTCGGTCCGCTCGTCAACCCCGCACACGACGACGCCGCCGCCACGTTGTTCGATGTCGTTGGCGAACGCGGTGAGGGTCTTCGCCACGTCCTCTGGATCTGCGACGTTGCGCTTCCACTCGATGGTGGAAGACTCGCCCGCCAGGAGCTGCTCGACGTCAGACCACTGCATGAGTACGCCCTACCGCGGATCATACATGGCCGTTGGGCATGGGCGGAGCCCTCGTCAATCGAGGCGCGGGCTTGCCGCGATGCCCGCCAAGTTCGTGCGAGTTCCCGGCGAAGCCGGCGCGGGGTCGAGCAGGCGCTGCGGGTTTTGAACCGCTACCATGCCGAGCACGCATGCGCGAGGGCGACGAGGCTCGAAGCGGGGCCAAACACCAGAGCGCGGCGTCCAAGCTGGCGGCGCGGTTGCTGGCCGTGGGCATTGGCGCAGGCTTCTTGCTGCATCTGCGTGCGTGGCTGTTCCTGTGCGACGACGCCTTCATCAGCTTTCGCTACGCTCGCAACCTTGGGCAGCATGGCGCGCTGGTCTACAACCTCGCGCCCTTCGAGCGGGTCGAGGGCTACACGAATTTGCTGTGGGTGCTGGTGCTGGGGCTTGGCGACGCGCTGGGGTTGCCGGCGCATACCCTGGCCCCGGTGCTGACGGCCGCGGCCTCGCTGGCGGCCTTGCTGTTGGTCGCGCTGATCAGCGCGCAGCTGCGGCGCCGGTTTGGCCCGAGCAAGCCTGAGCCTGGCGCGGATCCGTTCGAGTCCGTTGATCTGCTCGCGCCCGCCCTGCTCGCAACGCTGCCAGAGTTTGTGGTCTGGGGCAGCAGCGGGCTCGAGACCAGCTTCGCGCTGAGCCTGGGGTTGCTGGCGGTGTGGCTGTGGCTCGGCGGGCGGATCGAGCTGGCCGCGGTGGCGGCGTGCTTGGCCGGACTCACCCGGCTCGACGCCCTGGTCTGGATCGGCGCGTTCGGGCTTGGGTGGTTGGCGGTGATCGGGCTCGAGCGGGGCCCCCGGCAGATCCCCTGGCGGCGCGTGCTGATCGGCGCGGCGCTGTTCGTGATCCCGCTGCTGATCCAGCTGCTCGCGCGCAAGGCCTACTACGGCGAGTGGCTGCCGAACACCTGGGCGGTCAAGCATCACGGGGCGCAGCTGCGAGACTTCTACGGGGTTGGCTACCTGAAATTCTGGGCCAACCGCGTGGACATCGTGTGGCTGATCCCGGCGGTGCTGCTGCTGCGACCGCGCCACCTGCCGCTGGTGTTGCCGATCGCGGCGCAGCTTGGGTGGGCGTGGTCGATCGGCGGCGACTTCATGGCCTACGGTCGGTTCTTGCTCCCGGCCACGACGCTGGTCCTGTTGTTGCTGGGGGTGGCGCTTGGCGAGGCACGCGATCAGCTGCACGCCCGCGGGTGGCTCGCCCCACGCTGGGCCACGCTGGTCTGGGCTGCGCTGGCGCTCGCGTTGCTGGCTGGCTACGCCCGGCAGATCCCCGCGCGGATCCAAGAAGATCGCGAGCACGCGTTCTTGCACATCGACTACGAGGACATCCAGCACACCCCCGGGTTCGAGGGCGTCGACGCGATGCACCGGTTCGCCGCGGTCAGGTACGCGGCCGGCTTGGCCCTGCGCGCGAGCGTTCCGGCCGACACGCGGATCACCGTGGGCGCCGCCGGGGCGCTGCCCTATGCGTCACAGTTGCCGGCCTTCGACAGCTACGGGCTCGTGGATCCCGGGGTCGAAGCCGTCGCAAAGATCCAGACCAAGGGCGCGCGACCCGGCCACCAACTGCAGGCGCCGCTGGCCTACATGATGACCGCGCACCAGCCTGACCTGCTGTGTCACATCGGCTACGCGGGCACTCGTCCGCCCTCGCGCGCCGCCGGCCGTCGCCTGCGACGGGTGCGTGGCTGGACCGGGTGGGCGTGCGTCACGACTGGCGCGATCCCGGATCCGCGCGCCGAGGGGGGCGAGCTCCCAAGCCAGCACTACTGCTGCGCCCGCCCGCACGGGCGCTTCGAGGAGCTCGACGAGTGAGCGCCGAAGCGACCGCACAACCGGGCCGCGCCGTGGTGTGGATGCGCCGCGTGGTCACGGGCTTGTCGTTGATCTGGGCGCTCGTGATCGCGGTCGTGTTCGCCTGCCGGATCGGCTTCCCGCTCGAGCTCGAGTGGATGGAGGGCGGCACGCTGCAGCAGGCCTGGCGCGTGCAACAGGGCTTGCCCGTCTACGGCCCGCCCAGCCCGGACTTCGTGCCCTTCTTGTACACGCCGCTGTACCCGGCGGTGGTCGCTGCGCTCGGGTTCGTGGTTCCGCTTGGCTACGGGCTGGCGCGGGCCGTGTCGATCGCTGCGGTCATCGCCACCTGTGCGGCCCTGTGGCGGCTGTGTCGGATCGAGGACAAGCCCCGCGCCCACGCCTGGTTTGCGATCGGCTTGTTCCTGTCGGGCTACGTGTTTTGTTTTCGCTGGCTGGACATCGCCCGCGGCGACGCGCTGTTCTTGGCGCTGCTGATCTGGGGCCTGGTGCTGCTGCGCGAGTCCGAAGGCAGCCTCGCGCGGGCCGTGCTCGCCGGGGTCTTGGTCGCGCTCGCGTTCTGGACCAAGCAGACCGCGGCGGTGTTCGTGGTGATCTCGGGCGTCGCGGGCCTGTTGATCGCGCCGCGCCAGATCTGGGCCTACGCGGGCACGATCGCGCTGATCGACGGCGGCGGCGTGTTGCTTGGCCAGTGGCTCACCGATGGGTGGCTGTGGACGTGGATCTACGAGATGCACCAGGGCCACGCGTTCAACGACGAGCGGTTCTGGTCCAAGACCTGGGGCATGTTCGCCCACGCCCAGCCGTTCGCGGCCAGCTTGCTGGTGGTCTTGCTTGGCTTTGGCGTGGGCGTGGGCCTGCGTCGTGCAAGGCAGCTGGGTCGGCCGCCCACGTGGCCGCGCACGCTGTGGGTTGGGTTGCGTGGGATCCGAGGCCCGATCTACTGGGGCATGGTGGCGGCCGGCGGCCTGCTGGTGAGCGCGCTCGGCTACTCGACGCAGTTCGCAGAGCCCAACGCGTTCATCCCCGGCGTGTGCTTTTGTGCGGCGTTCTTGGCTGTCGCGCTACCCCACGCGGACGCCCGGCGCAGGCTCGAGCTGCTTGGTCTCACCCTGGTCGCGCTGCAGCTGTGCTTCGCGCTCGCGGTCGAGCCGATGTACCAGCCGATCCAATCCAACGGCGTCCGCGCTGGCCTGCGTCACAGCTACGCGTGGCAGGATCCCTGGCGGACAATTCCAACGGCGCGGCAGCGTGACAACGCCCGGGCGCTGCGAGCCAAGGTCGAAGCGCTCGACGGCGCCAGCCTGCTGGCCCTGCACCGACCCTGGTGGCCGATCATGGCCGGCGGCACTGGCCACGTCGGGGCCATGGGCATCACCGACGTCACGCCCGAGCAGCGCACGGAGCTACAGCGGGCGATCAGGCAGCGCATCGCCGCGGGTGAGATCCAAGCGGTGTGGATCGACGGCAGCGTGCCGGGCTGGCTGACCCGGGAGCTCTCGGACTGGACCGTCCACGAGCGGCGCTGGGGCGGACGACGGGTGCGCCCGCTCAGCGGCTGGATGTCCGAAGCGGGCATGGTCACGCCCTGGCGCGGCGAGCAGCTGTTGCTTGGGCCCTCGCAGCCGCGCGAGGTCCCGGCGGGTGTGCAGGTGATCGCCGACTTCGAGGCCGGCACCCTCGATGGCTTCGAGGTCGTCTCTGGGACCGCGTTCGGTCGCCGCTCGGTTCGCAGCTTCTCGCGTGGCCTGCCCCCGCTTGGTCCCCACGGCGGCGCGCGCTTGCTGTCGAGCGCCGCGTCCCGCAAGCAGCTGCAGGGCCGCGGCGAGCTGCGTTCTGCCCCCTTCGTGCTGCCTGCGGGGGGCGCCGTCGAATTGCTGGTGGGGACCACCGGCCGACGCAAGTCGTTGGCCGCGAAGCTGGTCAGCAACGACGGGCGCAGCGTCAACTTGAAGCTGCCCAAGACGCGCTTTGATCTTCGCCGCGTGCGGTGGGTCGTGCCCAGTGATTGGGCCGACGTCGAGGTTCGCCTGCACGTGGTCGACAATGATCCAAGGGCTGCGCTGCTGATCGACGATCTTTGGCTGTGGGAGGTCGCACCGGGTCCGCGCTGATCCTGCGACTCTGCCAGTTCTCTTACCTGTGGCATCAACGCGCACGAGGTCGACCCCGACACCGGGCAGTTCACCACCTACGGCGGCCGGGTCGGCGCCTGCACCTACTTGGACATGACGGGCTACGCGCTCAGCAACGTTGGCATCCCAAACGGTTGATCTGCAGCCACGCCCCCGGCACATGTGCGCGAGTTGACGGATTCAGACGCGTGGAAGCCCCCGCCAAGCGGGCGGCCTCGTGAGTTAGCCATCGCATAGGCATGGCTCAACCCGACTGATGTGTCGGTGTCACCCCACCGATCGATGTGGGCGCCCCCCCAACCGGGGTCGGGCATGCACGGGAAGACCCAACGCATGTGCCGGATCACCGAGCGCCTACCCGACACATAGCGAGGCTGATACCTCGACTCGTGATGGGTACCCCACCGATTTAGCGACACGGCCTGGCATATATGTCTGTTCTATCCGCGCGGTTGCTCTCTCCAAAAGTCGCGACAACTGCGCCAGCATGAGAGCGTGGATACCAGCGAGCGATCGAAAGCCGGGCCCTCGGAGTTGGAATTGGGCCGCCACCTCCGCGAGTTGCGGCAGGCGTTGGCGCTGAGTGTCCAGCAAGTCGCCGCGCGATGTCGGCTGGACGTTGCGGTGATCCGCGAGCTCGAGCTGGGTCAGCACGCCGCGGACCTCGACACCTTGCGCGAGCTCGCGGGCGCGCTCGGAGCTCCGCTGAGCCTGATCTTCATGCTGTGGGAGGCCCAGGACCCAAGTGACGACTCACTCGAGCCGATCACCCCGGAGCCGCCTGGGCACCAGCGGGACGAGCAGTCGTAGGCCAGCGCGGATCAGCGGACGCACCAACAACCCTGGCAGCGATCGCATCCGCTGCTCCTCGCCGCCCAGCCCAAACTGCAGCCGTGGCCGCTGCGCGAAGCTGCCAGGTAGCACCAACGTCCCCGCGAGGCGGTCCCAGATCGCCAACAGGTTGCCGAAGTTTCGATCGTGGTGGGCCACGTCGCTGGAATGATGCAGTTGATGGGTCGCCGGGCTGATGAACACGCGGTCGAGCGGCCCGAACGACAGCCAGACCTCGGAGTGCTGCAGGTTGAAGCCAAGCAGCAGCGCCACAAACAAGATCGCGTTGGTGCCCAGCACGCTGACCACCCCGAAGGCGCCGCCGCTGGCCCACGCGAACACGCCGAACATCGGACCCAGCAACAAGCCGCTGACGATACCGTCAACGATCACGTCGACCGGGTGGCGGCGAAACACGGCGAGCGGCTCGAGCACCGTTGCGCTGTGATGGACCTTGTGAAACTCCCACAGGATCGGGACGCGATGCATCGCCGCGTGGGCCAAGAAGAACGCCAAGTCGGCGACGATGAAAGCCGCGACGGTCAAGCTCACGCGCATGCTCAGCCCCGTCCACGGCTGCGCTGGCGGGCCAAGCCGCGCGTATAGCCAACCCCAGGTGTCGCTCGCGAGGCCGGTTGAGACGGCCTGCAGCGGCACCAGCAGCAAGAACGAGTAGATCAGCGCGTTGGTGACGAACAGCCCGACGTCGTTGGCGGCCGAGCGACTCAGCCAGATCCGCCGCGGGAACAAGAAGGCCAGCGCGCCCGCGAGGGTTGGGCGACCGCGGCTGACCTTGACGACATACAGCAACAGCGCCAGCGCAGCCGCGCCCAGCAAGTACACCCAATACACGCTGATGCCCGGCGAGAAAAATTGCTCAGCGATGCCCCCAGCGATCTGCCAGCCCCGTTTGAGGCCCACTTCGAGTTGCTCGACGAGCAGGCTGGGCATCGCCCTACTTCGGTGCCGGCTTGGGGCCGGGGCCCATCTTGTTCTTGATCGCGTCGGGGCTGACGATCATGTCGGGAGCAACGATCATGTCGGGAGCAACGATCATGTCGGGAGCAACGATCATGTCGGGAGCGACGATCATGTCGGGAGCGACGATCTTGTTCGGCGCCACGACCTGCTTTGGCGCGACGTTGATCGCGGGCTTGACGAGCTTGTTCGCGGGCGCGGTCTTGCCCGCCTTCGGTCCAAGTCCGCCCTGCACGGCGTTGTCGGCCCCAGCAGGTTCGACGCAGGCGAGAGAGGTGAGGAGCAGCGTGGCAACCAACGACGTTCGCATGACGCCGCCAGTGTGCCACGACGCGGCAGGCCTTGCAGGTGAGCTAACCCGCCAAGCCCGACGCCCCCCGATCATGGTCGCAGCGCGCCGTCTGGCTTGGGATCCCGCCTATCAGGGTTCCTCACAGTAGCCATCGCCGTCGTTGACCCCACCATCTTGCCAGCACTCGAGCCAGTCCTGGAGCCATTCGGCCCGCTGCTGAACATACCAATGCAGCAGCTCGACCTGCTCCATGTAGACCTCGTTCGAGTAGGGCTTGTTGGTGTCCGCCAACACGGCCTCTTGGATCTGTGCCGTGTACGTGTCGATGCGCTCGTGCAGCACCTCGGGCTGGTAGCCCTCGTGGAACACCTCGTCGATCATTTGGATGTAATAGTCGAACCACATCGGGTCCTCGAGCGCGAGGTCGTACAAGGGGCGGCCGTGGCTCGTCCACTTCTCCCACACGACCGGGTCGGGGTTGTAGGGGTACTCGCCGCCTTGCTTGTCGTGGAACCGCTCGAAGGTGTTGTCGAGGTCCCAGGTCAGCATCATGAACTTGCCGCCGATCGGCTCATCATAAAAATAGTAGTTGAGCCCCCCGGCCCACATCCCATCCGAGAAGGGCAGCACGGCCTCGGCCGCGAACACCCGCAGGGCCTGGTCGAGGTCGAGGTATTCGTACAGCTCCTTGGGCGTCTTCGCGTCCTCGAGGGCCTCGATCCGATCGGTGTTGGCGGTGTCGAGGTTGGTCTTGAGCTCCCAGTGGGTCCGGTACCACAGGTCACCGCTTGGGTCGTCAAACCTGCGCTCGAGGAAGGTCTCGTCGAGCTTCTCGATGCTGGTGAAGATGCCGTAATACTCACCGTTGACGACGAGGCGAGCGTTGTTGGCGCACGGCGCCTGGATACCGACGTCCCGCATGATCGAGAGCGCGAGGCGGTCGCGCAGCATGTGCCGATTCGCGGTGGCGGCGTCGAACGCGAGCCGCTTGAGCCCCAGAAATCGGCCGTCTTTGTCATTCGTGTGAAAGCCGATCTGAAACTGCATCTTGTCGCCGGGGATCGGGTCCCACCAGGTCGTGTTCCCGCGCAGCCGGATCTTCGCGTCGTAGATCGCGATGTCCTCGTACTCGAAGGCGGTGACCGGGTGGTAAGCCTTGGGGTTCTCGCCCTCCTCCTCGAGGTCCTTGCCGTGATCCCACTCGTATTGCAGCATCTCCCACACGACCGGCTCGAGCGTCAGGTTGAATGTGGGGAACAGATCCTGCGCATAGAGCCCGTGGCAGCCGTCATCGTCGGGCGGCGGGATCTGCTCGTTCGGATCAACCGGGGGTTCATGCTCGGGCGGCGGATGCACGTTGACGACCCCAGAGTCGTCCTCGCCGCTGGTCTCGGCCATGCCCTCGGAGTCGTCGCTTGTCGCGTCGTCGCCGTCCGTTGCGTCCGGGGCGGCGCCGGTTCCCGAGACCGTTGCGAACCCGGTGGTGCCCGACGCGTTCGGGTTGTCTGTGCAGGCCAGAGCCGCTCCAAGCGACAATGAGATAAAGCAGCGAACGCCACATTGTATCATGTTGTATCCTCCCACCTGTATTATAGCTTGTATGCGCGTCGCCGGTGTGGAGTGCGAGCATTGCCCGCCGCGAGCCTGCGCGGCGGGCGAAGGAACGCGCAAAGATTCAGTTTGAGCGCCAACAATTTGAGGACTATCAAAGCGTCCAATGGCTATCTGCTTTCAGCTCGGGCGAGGGCTTCTCGCCCGCTTGCGGACACCTTCGTGGACTGGTTCACCCTGGGCAGCGAACGCTCGTGTTGCCAAAGGGACCGCTCTGCCTGTGGCCACCCTTGTGCTCATGCTCGGCTGCAAGGGCGCAGAAGCGACAATACCGGAGCCCGAGACGGGGCCCGATAGCGACCTCCCGGTGCTCGTCGGCGACACCGGGGTGTTCGAGTGCGACGTGGCGGAGATCTTCATCCAACGCTGCAATGGTGAGACCTGCCATGGCGTCGGCGTGTCGTCGACGTCCGCGCTCGACCTGATCTCTCCAAATGTCGAGGCCCGGGTCTCGGGGGTCTCGGGCACAAATTGTAGCGGGATCCTCGCGGACTCGACCCAACCCCAGGCAAGCTTGCTCTACACCAAGGTCACCGAGCCAGACTGCGGTGTGCGCATGCCGATGGGGAGTGAGCCGCTCGAAGCGGACGAGGTCACCTGCCTGGAATACTGGATCTCCGGCCTGCTGCCCCCGGATCCCGGCTGCGTTGACTGCGAGTGCGAGCCGGGCGTCGTCGAGGATTGTTACAGCGGTCCCGAGAGCACGCTCAATGTCGGCATGTGCAAGGGCGGAACCCACACATGTCAGACCAGCGGCCTGGACTGGAGCGAGTGCGAGGGCGAGGTCACGCCGCTCGGAGAGAACTGCTTCACGCCCGACGTCGATGAGGACTGCGACGGTCAGATGCCCGCGTGCGGAGACGTCTGGGGGCGTCGCTTCGGGAACCCCGACGATCAAGCCATTCGCTCGGTCGCGGTCGACCCGGACAACGGCGACGTCTACAGCTTCGGAGACTTCGAGGGCGCCGTCAGCTTCGGCGCCGCGCCGTTGATCGCGGAGCCGTCGGACCCGCTCCGACAAGACCTCGTGGTCAGCAAGCACGACCTTCACGGCAACCCGATCTGGAGCCGCAGGTTTGGCGATAGCAGCACGCAGATCGCCCAGAAGATGGCGATTGATGGCGACGGCAACCTGGTCTTCGTTGGCCGCATGTACGGCACAATTGACCTCGGCGGCGGCACGCTCCACGCCGCCGGAGGCAACGACATCGTCGTCTTCAAGCTCGACAGCGAAGGCAACCACATCTGGAGTCAGATCTTCGGCGACAACGAGCCGGACCGGGCCGCGCGACTGGCGTTTGACGCAGACAACAACGTCATTCTCACGGGCACCTTCACCGGCAAGATTGACTTTGGCGTGGCCAAGTTCGCCTCTGCCGGGCAGCGCGACGCGTTCGTTGTCAGGCTCGCGCGCGACACTGGCGAGCCGACCTTCGCCATGAAAATTGGCGGAGCCGGCGACGACTACGGCTTCGGCGTTGACGTTGACGAGAACGGCGACATCGTGATCGGCGGCCGCTTCGGCGCGGCGCTCGATCTTGGCGGCCAGACGCTGACCCATGCGGGTGACCTCGACATCTATGTTGCCCGCCTCGACGAAGCCGGGCAGGTGCTGTGGGCGCGGTCGTTTGGCGGCTCCGGTCCAGACGAGCTCCACGATCTTCGGCTTCAGCAAGACGGCGACATCGTGCTGCTCGGGGCGATCTCCGCCAGCGTGGACTTTGGCGGCGACACACTCAACAGCGCGGGCGCGCGTGACATCTTCCTGGCCACGCTCGATGGCCAGGGGGAGCATGTGTGGAGCGAGCGCTACGGCGACGCCGCCGATCAATTCGAGCTTGGCGGCACCGAGAGTTGGCTGACCCTGGCGCTCGAGGCCAGCGGTAGCATTCACGTTGGCGGCAGCCTCTACGGCGTCCTCGACTTCGGCGGCGGCGATAGTTTAGCCGCCAAGGGTGAGAGGCCCGACGTCTTCCACGCCCAGTTCAGCGCCAACGGCGACTACGTCGGCGGCTGGCGGTTTGGCGACTCCGGCTCGGACTTTGGCCACGACATCGCCGTGGCCGCAACAGGACACGTCATTCATGGCGGGCGCAGTCTTGGCCCCACAGTCGACTTTGGCGACATCGGCGTGTTCGACAACGCGGGGCGCAGCGATGGCCTGCTCGCCCGGTTGGCCCCGCTGTGACCTTTGAACATCAGGTAGTGACCATGCTGGAATACAGAACCGTCACCCTCATCTTTGCAGCGCTCCCGTTGCTTGCCTGTGGATCGCAGACCGACATCGGCGCGGCAGAACAAGTCACGCCGGACCCGGTGACCCCGGAGCCGGGCCCCACGCCGATCCGTCGGCTGACGCGGGTTGAGTACAACAATACGGTGTACCAGCTGTTTGGCGACAACAGCCAGCCGGCCAACGCGTTTCCGCCCGACGAGGAGGCCGGCGGGTTTGACAACCAGGCCGACGTGCTCGTCGTCAGCCCGCTGCTCGCCGAGAGCTACATGGTCGCCGCCGACAAGCTCGCGGCAGCCCACACGCCCACCCTGATGCAGCAGCTGCCAAACTGTCAGGGTCTCGCGGCCAAAGCGGACGCCTGCGCCAGCGATGCCGACGCGTTTGTTCGCAGCTTTGGCAAGCTGGTGTTCCGCCGCCCGCTGACGGAGGCGGAGGTCCAGACCTACGTCAACCTCTTCGCCCAGGGGGCGGCCCCCGATCAGGCACCTTACTCGCCAACGACCGGGGTTGAGATGGTCGTGTCGGCCCTGCTGCAATCGCCGCATTTCATCTATCGCGTCGAGTTTGGCATGGCCGATCCGGCCAGCGGCGACGTCGTCGAGCTGACGCACTACGAGATCGCCTCGCGGCTCTCGTATTTGCTGTGGAACACCATGCCCGACTCGATCTTGTTCGAGGCCGCCGACGCCGGCCGGCTGCGCGATCCCGCAGAGATCGAAGCGCAAGCCCGGCGCATGCTCGACACGCCGCGCGCGCGTGAGGCGGTCAAGAACTTTCACCGGCAGTGGCTGCACCTCGACGAGATCGAGCCGACGATCCTGGCCAATGGCAAAGACGCCAAGATCTACCCAGATTTTTACGAGGGCCTGCCCTTGCTGTGGCGGCTCGAGACCGAGGCCTTCATCGATCACGCGGTGTTTGAGCAGGACGCAAACATCGAGCTGCTGTTCACCGCGCCGTTTACAATGATGAACGCGGAACTCGCCGACTTTTACGGGGTTGACGGTCCGCCCGGCATCGAGTTTGCCCGCGTCGACCTCGACCCCAGCAGGTACGCCGGGATCATGACCCAGCCCGGGATCATGGCGTTGTTTGCGAAGCCCGATCGCTCGTCGCCGATCCACCGGGGACTCTTCGTGCGCGAGACTCTTCTGTGCCAGGCGCCACCGCCACCCCCGGACAACGTGCCCGAGCCGCCGTCCGTGGACCCGAACCAGACGACCCGGGAGCAATTCGCCGAGCACGCAGAGAATCCGGTCTGTGCCGGGTGCCACTCGCTCATGGACCCGATCGGCTTTGGCTTTGAGAACTTTGACGGCATCGGCCGCTACCGCGCCACCGAGTGGGGGCTGAAGGTCGACGCGAGCGGCGAGCTGCAGGGGACCGACGTCGACGCGGCATTCACCGGCGCCGTCGAGCTCGCGCAGCTGCTTGCGAGCAGCGAACAGGTCAAGGCGTGCGTAACGAAGAAGTGGTTTCGCTTTGGCTACGGCCGGTTCGAGACCGACGAGGACGAGGACACCCTTGACGCGCTCGAGGCCGCCTTCGCTGCATCCAACTACGACATCAAAGAGCTGATCGTCGCGCTCACGCTGACCGACGCATTTCGCTACCGCCACGCGGTCCAGGAGAAATCGCCATGACCCTCATTCGCCGTTCCCCCATGAAGCGACGCACGGTCCTGTGCGGGCTAGGTGGCCTCGCCATTGGCCTTCCGCTGCTCGACGCCATGCGCGGGTCCCCTGCACGCGCTGGTGTCCTCGACCCGCCCAAGCGCTTCATTGTCATGTACACGCCCAATGGCACGATCGCCAAGAACTTCTGGCCGACAAATGTAGTCTCACAGACCGACTTCGAGCTGTCGCCAATCCTGACGCCGCTCGCCGCTCACAAGCAGGATCTGCTGATCGTGGGCGGCGTGGACATGCTCTCGGCGATGGCGCCAAACATGGGGGGCAGCGCGCCCGGTGACGCCCACCAAAAGGGCACCGGTCAGTGCCTGACCGCGACCGAGCTGCTCCCGGGCAACTTCGTGGGCGGCGGCGGACAGACGGCGGGCTGGGCTGGCGGGATCTCCGTTGACCAAGAGATCGCCAAGCACATCGGCCAAGACACGCCCTACACCTCGCTCGAGCTTGGCGTCGCCGTGCAGGGCGCCAACGTCCGCGGGCGGATCTCGTATCGCGGGCCGGGCCAGCCGCTTCCGCCAGAGAACAGCCCCTACGCCGCCTATCAGCGCTTGTTTGGGGACTCGCTTGGCGACCCGGTCGAGGTCGCGCAGCGGACCACCCGGCGGCACTCCGTGCTCGACGTGGTCGCCGAGGACTACAAGCGGCTGCGTGACCGGCTTGGCGGCGAGGATCGGGACAAGCTCCACAATCACCTGCTGGGCATTGACGCGATCCGTGATCGGCTCGACAAGGCCATTGTCAGCTTTGCGGGCGCGTGCCAGCCCCTCGATCTTGGCGAGGCGCTCGACGTCAACAAGATCGAGCACATGCCGGTCATCGGTGGCCTGCAGATGGATCTGTTGGCGATGGCCTTCGCCTGCGACATCACCCGGGTCGCAACCTTGATGTGGACCAACTCGACATCGAGCGCCGTGCTCTCGTTTGTGGATCCCGCGATCACGGACGGCCACCACGCCCTCGCCCACAAGGGTGACGAGGAGACGATGAAGGTTCACCACAACACCCTGATCAACACCTGGTACGCGAGCCAGCTCGCGGCGCTGATCGATCGACTCAAGGCGATCCCCGAGGGCGACGGCACCGTGTTCGATAACACCGTGATCTTGTGGACCAACGAGCAGGCCCGCGGGAACAACCATGACCGCCATGATCTGCCCTACGTGGTCGCCGGCAGCGCGGGCGGGTTCTTCAAGACCGGTCGCTACGTGGAGTTTTCGGGCGACACCGGGCACAACCGGCTGTTGGTCTCCCTGCTCAATTCCATGGGGATCGAAGCGGAAGAGTTTGGCAACCCGATCTACGGAACGGGACCGCTGACCGGGCTGACCTGAAGTGCGAAGGGGAGTGGGGGATCAAAGACACCCGCGGAGTCGCTCGGTGTCCGCGAGCTCCGCGTGCTCGCGCGCGCCACAGGCGAGCTCGACGATCGCCGCGCCCAGCTGCGCCCCGGTCAGCGACGCATAGCGAGCCTGCAGCCGCTTGGCCCCCAGCGCCCCGAGCACGCCCAGCAGCCCGTCGCCGACGATCGCCCCGACCCGCTCGGCCGCGCGGGTCTCGTCGCGGTCGTCCCCGGTGATGAACCCTGGCCGGACCACCAAGTAGGGCAGCCCGCTGCCCCGGATCGCCGCCTCTACCCGCTTGCGCACGCCCATGTATGCGTTGACCGAGCGGCCGTCAGCGCCCAGCGCAGACAGGTACACGAAGCGCGGGTTGCTGCCGCACGCGAGGGCGGCCTCGAGCAACATGATCGACAGGCCGTAGTCGACCGCCTCGTAGGTGTCCGCGACCTTCGACCCGGTGCCCGCGCCATCGTTTTGCTTGCCGCGCTTGCGCGTGGTCCCGAGCAGCGCGTGAACTTGGCTGGGCTGCAGGCGCGTGAGCGTGGCGCCGATCTGCTCGAGCGTCCACGCGCTGGTGTCGACGCGCGCGCCGAGGCCCTCGAAATGTTTGCGCCAATGCTCGAGCCGCGAGCTGTCCGGCCGCACGTGGGCGACGGTCTCGAGTCCTCGGGCAACGCTCTCGCGCACGACCTCGCGGCCGGTGTAACCGGTCGCGCCAGCGATGAACACGGGTCCGGGCACGGCAGCCGCCAGTCTATACCATTGCCCTGTCAGATCGACCGACGGCTCGGGCATCATCGCGCGCGATGGAGTACCGCAAGCTCGGACACAGTGGCCTGAAGGTCTCGACCCTCTGCCTTGGAACCATGACCTTCGGCGAGGCCGACGAGACGTCCTTCATGCACGGGGTTGGCGCGAACGAGGCGACCTCGTTTGCGATCATGGACAAGTCGCTCGACGCCGGCATCAATTTTTTCGACACCGCCGACGTCTACGGCAACGACGGCCTGACCGAGCGGGTGATCGGCAAGTGGTTCACCCAGGCCAAGCGCCGCGACGAGGTCGTGCTCGCGACCAAGTTTCGGTTTCGCATGGGCGAGGGCCCCAACAACACCGGGGCCTCGCGGCGGCGGATCGTGAAGACCGTTGAAGACAGCCTGCGCCGGCTCGCAACCGACCGCATCGATCTCTACCAGATCCACATGCAAGACATCGACACGCCCGAGCAAGAGACCCTGCGCGCCCTCGATGATCTGGTCCGCGCAGGCAAGGTGCTCTACATCGGCGCGAGCAACTACGCGGCCTACCGCCTGACCCAGAGCGTGATGACCAGCGAGCACCAGGGGCTCGAGCGCTTCATCGCGCTGCAGGCCCAGTACAGCCTGGTGACCCGCGACATCGAGCGCGAGCACGTGCCGGCTTGTCAGGCCCACCAGCTCGGCATCATTCCGTGGTCACCGCTGGCCGGCGGGTTCTTGACCGGCAAATACGAGAAGGACGGCGCGGCCCCGGCAGGCAGCCGCCTCGACAAGTGGAAGCAGCGCTACGCCGGCTTCAACACCCCCCGCAACTGGGCGATCCTCGAGGCCGTCAAGGCGGTCGCGGCAGCGCACGAGTCAACCCCGGCCGCGGTCTCGTTGGCGTGGTTGCTGAACAAGCCGGCGGTGACCTCGGTGATCTTCGGAGCGCGCAGCGTCGCCCAGCTCGACGACAACCTCAAAGCCGCGGCGCTCGAGCTGAGCGAGGCCGACATGCAGCAGCTCGACGAGGCCAGCGCGTTCGAGCTGGGCTATCCCTACGGCTTCATGAAGGACGTGCAGTCGCGCTGGTAGTGGGGGGCAGCGTGGACGGGTGGGTGGCCTATGGCCGGGATCCGCCGATGAAGTAGATCTCGACTGTCGCGCGCCCGTTCGCCGCCTGAGCTGAGATTGCACCTTGTTGGTCGCCCTGGTCCCAGGCGTTCTGCGCTGGGCCGCACAACGACTTGAGACCGAACCCCACGCCATGCGGACGGCGCAGCGCGTGGATCCACTGCGGCACGATGTCTGGCTCGAACAGCGTGTAGAAGTGGAGGTAGATGTGTCTTGGAAGGTGCTTGCGATTGCGGATCGACCCGCAGTTCAAGACCGAAGCCAGGCTTGTCAACGACTTTGCGGAGGTTGGGACATTGGTGTGTACTGGCGGCGACAGCTCCCCGCCGAGACTCGAGCACGCGATGCCGAGGTCGGCTTGGGAGATGTTGAGGAGTAGGAAATGACCGGCCACGTCGACATGCTATGCGGTGGTCTTGGGGGGATGTGACCCCTCATTTTCGAGGGCTTCGCGGGGTCACGGTGGCCCAGCATTCGCCATGGTCCATACAGCCGCCGTCTTATCGATGCTCGTTGTGAGTATGTAGCGGCCACTCTCGTCAAAGCTCACGTCGGTGATACGCTTAGAGTGAATACCCAACGTGGCCAAGGATTCACCGGTGCTTAGTTTCCAGGTGCGAGCCACGTGGTCCCATCCTCCTGTGACGAAGAGGCTTCCATCGGGAGAGAACTCGATGATGTCGATGGTGTTGTCATGGGCGTTGATTGTTTTCGAAACGAGATCTCCGTTTGTAGTGTTCCAGATACGAATGCTGCCGTCATCCCCTGCGGTGATGGCTTTGCTTCCATCTGGGCTGATTTTTCCGGTCCAGAGGGGTCCCGAATGGCCAACTAGCGTCTTGATCGCGTCGCCTGTGTGAGCGTCCCACAAGATCGCTGTTTCATCCCAACTCACGGTCAGCGCCCTGGAGCCGTCTGGGGAGAGGGCGATATCCATGATCAACTTGGAGTGACCTTCCAGGCTCTTGCGGGAGCCCGTCTGCAGGTCCCAGAGCGAGCCACTCTCGTGATTTCCCGCGGCTGCGATTGTCTTGCCATCTGCGTCGGAACAAACAGTCCAAACTTCGTTCTCGTGTCCATCGAGTTCGTTGAGGAGTGCTCCCTCGTTTACGCTCCAGATCCTCACGGCACCATCACGGCCACCGACGAGTAGCCATGGCGGTCCGTCTGCGAAGCTAGCCGTGGTCGCGTCGCTGGCGACGACCTCGCTGTTCGGGCCACCAGTGGGTTTCCACAGCACCACAGCATCGTCCTCCCCTAGGACTGCGACCTCTCCTTGGGTGCTGATATCGACTGACTCAGCGAACGGGAGCAGCAGGACGGGGGGCCCGAGGCGTTCTCCAGTCTCGAGCGACCAGCGCTGGGCTGCGCCGTCGCTGGCGTAGGTCACGACAACTCCGCCGCGCGAATCGAGTTTGCCTCCAGTCAGGCCGGCCTCGTGACCTTTCAGGATGAACTCGGGCTGCGGGTTGGAGCGAGGAACAGCGCACCCGGTCGCACGCCCACATCCGATCGACAGGGTGAGCGTGAGCAGTGGGAGGGCCCTCATGGGCGTCACTGTAGCAGGTGCCGGCCGCACTAGCCTTCCAAGTTCAGTGCATTGACGTTCATTGGCAACACGTGGCACCCTGATCTTGGCCTCAGGCGCGTAGTCCACCGTGGCAGCGAGATAGCTGGCGGTGGGCCCGCCTGGTCGATCGGTCAGCTATAGGAAAGGCGGTATACGTCAGTTGGAGGAAAGAATGGAGAAGCCAAGCCACAGTTCTCCCGCCGGGGTTGCCTAGTGTCGCTCCCGGTCGAGGCGCCCAGTTGGGCCACATTCGCCGTCCTCGTCTCGATGTTCGTGAAAATCGGAGTCTCGCAGGCTGAGCGCAATTTGGCGATTCAACTCTCGGTGCCCCACGACGACAGCGAGCACAGTCGTCCCTACTCGAGGTAAATCTTATTCCGGGAAAACAGGATCCTGGAATCGAGACAAATGCCCCGAACTCATGAACCATTTCGACCCGCACCTCAACAACGGTTCCAACCGGAAAGGCGCTTTTGTCACCGAGCCAGCTAGTTTGATTCTTTCCAGTCATGCTCCGGTCTGTACAGGTGCCGCGCCCGCGGATGGCGAATTTGGGTCGAACCGCCAGTTCCTGTAGGCCGTGGCCGCGGCGGTCGCCATCGCGGCCATCGTGTTCTGATTGACGAGCGCTGTCCAGGTGGGAAGAGCGGCGGTCGCGTGATGAAGACCCCCGTGCGTCGTCGGTATCTCCGACCCTGCTCATCATCGGCGTCTCGACGACAACACGGCAGGTTGTGGGCCGGGGCCATGACCACTCCCACTGCTCAGTTGTGCCCGATGAGCGGATGCAGAGCCACTGGGCCTTCGGGCAGGGGGCACGCTAGTGCGGGGCCAAAATAGGCGCGCCCTGCGGGATCTGAGGTGGCGAACATCAACTTGCGACCTAGCTGTCGTGGTTCTCCACAAGCAATCCTCGGTGATAGCCCCGGCGCTTCGGCCAGGTACTGATCTATCCGTTGTTTGTCAAGATCGCTGTTCATGATGGCATAGTGGAAAGATTGTCCCCGGTGGCCTCACGCGTGGTTGCCCGCTTCGGGCAGGATCAGCTCAGGACCACTATTCCTTCTTGTGGTAGACAAATCCTCATCCTATCCGCTATGCCTGTTGGGTCACCCAGATGCCGAGCTTCGCGGACGTACCGAGGGTGTTCCTGGTCGATATCGATCCTCAACTCGTACTCATCGCTGTGTGTCTCGTGCCTTTTGAGAGTCAGCGAGACAGATTCGAAACCGCTAGTTTTCCAGAGGCCTTCCTGTGCTGCGGCAAGCGAGATGCCAACGACCGACATGATTGCAACGAGAACGTCGTCGATGGGCAGGGTCGTGTTTAGCGTGAGGGCTGTCTTTGCGGCAGTCATCGATTGCTCTGCTGAAATGAAACGGCGTTCCGCCGCGGCCAAATGGTAAGCCCTCGCGCGCCAACTATGGGACAGAGCTCCTGGGTCAGATGCATCCGGTCTAGGGGGCACTCGCGGTCATCGTCGCGGGGGGAGCAACCCGAACAGAATACCGCCGCCGACGCCGGAACTGACGGTAGCTGCTTTCGCCCAGCGATCGAGACGTTGACGTCGATCCCGTGGCGCTCACAGAACGCAGTGCGGTGCCGGCCGCTCGCGCGCCAGTCCGCGACGACGGTGGGCGCGTCCACACCGTCCCGCTCGTTGGTGGCGTAGGCTCGGTAAGCGTGGCCACGATCCTCACCCTGAGTTCACTAATTCGGGATACTCCTCGACCGGAGACTCACATCGCGCCAAGTAGTCGCTGCCCGTTTGGGTAGCCCACTCGGCGACACATTCTTCGCATACCTCTTCCTCCGCAATGTGACTGTTCCCTGGAGATCGGACGCAAGCGGGACACAACGAGTACCAGCCGAACTCATCCAGCTGAAGATAGATTTTGATGGGCTCACGGGACGCTATTGCTGACGCTGCGTGCTCGCAGAATCGGGGGGCGAACCGCATTCCGTGTCGGGCGCATTTGAGCCTTGCCAATGTTACTTCCTCCTCTTCCTCTTCAGGTTGCTAGCGAGACGCAACATGGTGGTCACTCAGCATCCTCGAGATCGGCGGAGTCGATCAAGGCCGCGTCATCGGGATGAAGAAACGCGCGGTATTGCACTCGAGTCTTGCCGTGCTCTGAGCGAATATGATCCACGATAATGTGGCCCTCGTCCAGCCTGTCCCATATTTCTGGATGCCTTGCTTGCCAGCGACGAAGATCCTTGGTCGCATCCTGCTCAGATGTAGGGCCCTCGATGACCCGTTCTACTTTGTCCATGGTTGCCTCGGTCGCACAACGGGGCGAGCAGCCGCCGCTTCTTCGGAGCGTGGTTGGGGTTGTCCGAGCGGGTGCTCGGCCAGGAAGAGGAAGCAGGGCAGCACGTCGATCAATCCCGATCACCATAGCGCTTGACTAGCTTAGCATAGCTCCCTTCAGGCGTGTTCCAGAGTGCGGGGAAGGGGGGAAGTGCGAGGAGTTCATCAACGACTTCACGAGGTGGCATGTATTGGTGGGCCGTAATGTAGTGCAGGATCAGGCTTGGCGCGATGTACACCGTCTCACTGAGCTTGGAGGGAATCCAAATATCTGACATCCCAAGCAGCGTGCTCTTCCCGTCAATATCCGCGTAGATGTCACTGTCCCCACAAAAGGGGCACCCATGTATGCCTCGCATCGCGTTGAGGTACAGAGGAATGGCCGCCTCGATCCTGGCGATGGCCTGAGCAGGAACCGCCCCCTCGAGGAAAGGCGCGTCCAGGTCGAGCCATCCCACGTTGAGAAGCGATGCCCTCGACCTGAGTTTGGTGTAGCTATACTTGCTGAGGTCACTATATCGCATGTAGAGGCCTCATCGCTGCCTTGTCGCACATGTTGGGTACGAGAAAATCGGAGAGTACTCGCATGGGGTAAGATCCTCGTACCAGCTCATTCGTGACCCGACGCGTGTGAGGCATTTTCGCTCGTCTCCGGTCGAACGAATTGCTCGATGTCCTCTAGCGGTCGGGCCAGGCCGGTCTTCAGCGCGGCGCGTTCGCTGGACCCGTACCCGACCTCCGAGCCGTCAGGTGAGATCGCAGCGAGCAGCGGCCCGAGCCCGTCGCGGGTGCTCGACGACGTGAACACGGTCACCTCGAGCGAAGACACGGCAGCGGTCGCCATCGCGGCTATCGTGGTCGGGTTGACAAGCATTGTCCAGTCCTTGTTGACGTGCTGCCGAGTGATCACCCGTAGGTCACGGGTGATAGTAAGATCTCGCTCCCCACCGCCGACTGCACGTAGCCGTCGCCGGGCCGGCGCTGCGCGTCGTAGGTCGCGCCCACCCTTGGTCTCGTAGCTCGTCCCGCCGCCAAGGTCCTCGATGCCCAGGAACGGCCGCCCGAGGCTATCGAAGATCATCTTGCTCGGCGTCTCGCGGCGCTCGTACGCGAGCTCGGCGATGCGGCGTTCCTTCTGCGGGTGAGGATCGCTCGCCTGTTGCCGATCCACCGTACGTCGGGGCTGGTGTCCGCCAGTACGGGCTTGCCGTCTTAGGTGCACTTCGGGCAAGGATCACCCCTTGCGGCCAAACACGACTCGGCCCGGCAACCCGATTTCGGCGATTGGTCCGTCGTCGACGATGACATCGACGTCGAGATCAATGCCCTGCACCTGAAGTGCCTCAAACTCAAATGTGATGTCTTCGATCTCTTCTCGATCATCGGAGCTGTCCCGCTCAATTACAAACCGTAGGTGCACCTTGCCTGGCTTCGGTGCATCGAGTGTCACCCAGCGTAGGTTCGGCGAGACGGCTCCTATCATTGCCTGGACAAGGTTTAGGACCTGGGTGTTTTCTTCGATGAGAGTCATGGCGGTACCTGGAGGACGAACATGAGCGTACAGGACTCTCGGGCTGTGACCAACTCGGGATCATACGTGAATGCCGACGTCACGGACACCCCTTAGCTCGAGCAGGGGGAACTCGCCTACCAGTTAGTCATCATCGTCTATTTGTTCGTGTAGATCGCCGCGGCCGAGTTGCGGGGGAGCGCGGCGTGGGTGCTCGGCGACGTGTACACGGTCGTCTCGAGCGAGGACGCGGCGGCAGTCGCCATCGCGGCGATCGTGTTCCGGTTGACCAGTACTGTCCAGTCCGGCAAGACCGGTGCCGACGACACGCCTTCATCCCTCGTGGCGATCGCCGAACTTGCGATCGCCGGCGACTTCACGACGAGGCCGGAGCGACCGCCACCACCTATTGACTGCTCACTTGTCCACGGTGGACGAATCTGAAGGTACCCGACCTGCGGGCAGGGATCACCCGGACTTCTCCCCAGATCAGGTCACTCCCCAAACCGACTGGTTCCGAGCCCGATTTCTGGTGGCCCGCCCTCAGTTAGGTTCCACAGTCGACTCTCACAATCAACCCCTGCCTGAGAGACCCGGCGGCACAGCCAATCAACTTCACTCTTGGTCCCTTGCCAAATGACACCCGGCATTGCCTTGAGCAATCGGGCGACATCCCGTGTGTCCAAGGATAGCATTTGCTTCATGATCAGCCCAGCCCGCGCCCTCCCCGACTTCTCGGTCGGGACGACCACGAGCATCCAAAGCCCTTCCTGTCGGATAATATACTCCCGATAGCGTTTGGGAGGGAAGCCCAGGTCATCGGATTCCTGAACTAGGCCACAGGAAGCACAGTGTATGGACAGCGACCATACCAGGACTCCGTCGGCCCGAAGATACTGCCCAACTCCCGTGTCGGTCAGGTTTCCGCAGTGGGGGCACGGCTCCAGGATTGCGGACATCATTCGATCCCTTTCACCCGCAGATAGCGGTTTGCAGTCCGGTTGTTCGCGCGGATGCCACCGGCGGAGTCGCCTTGGACGCCGGCGTCGGCGAGCCCGTACGCGACTTCCGAGCCGTCGGGCGAGATCGCGGTCAGCACTGGGCCGAGCGCGTCGTGAGTGCTCGACGACGTGTACGCGGTCGTCTCGAGCGAAGACGCGGCGGCGGTCGCCATCGCGGCCATCGTGTTCGGGTTGACCATCAATGTCCAGTCGGCGAGACCGGCGAGCCTTCGTCCGTCGTGGCGATCGCCGAACTTGCGATCGCCGGCAACTTCACGATGAGGCCGGTCGGCCGGAGCGACCGCGACCACTGCTAACTGCTCACTGCTCACTGCTCACTGCTCACTTGTGCACGCTGGGCCAATGTGAAGGTACAGGACCTGCGGGCAGGGATCACACGACGGGCATCTTGGGCCTATCGAGCACCCCTTGGGGCCGCAAACCGGACCCCGAACGGGCGGCGGACGGGATTGCTGGTGTCGTGGGCGATGGCAGCGACGATCTATCACTCATTCCGTACATTCAGTGTATGGACACCCGCTCGCTCGTTCGCCAGAATTGCCAAGTATAGCTTCCCCGACTTAGTTTTGGGCCCATCACGGCCTCAGTCGCAATTGCAGATCCCCGCTATATATGCATGCCGACAGCTACCGTCGGTGGGTGATGACTGACTCGTAGGGTTGGGGTTCTGTCGGAAGGTCTCGGTAGTCAATTCCCCCGTCGGCCTCCACCAGTAATCTGAAAACATTGTGAGACTCAAGTGTTCAAAGATGGCAACCAGTCCCAGTAGAGAAACGGGATTGTCGGCGAAAAAAAAATCCCACCCGCCGCGCTCGGCGCACACAGTTTCGCCGTTGTCTACTGTCCAAACCTGAAAGCCCTTCTTGGAAAGGACATTGAGAGCAGAATTGTACATGTTCACGTGTTCGCTCAGTGCCGGCATCTTTGATCTCCTCACCTTCGTTCAGGGCTACGCCATGCGTGAGGTCCGCACTGCGGGCGTGGCCGTGCTCGAGCCGCGGTGCTTGCAGTCGACGGTCTGCGCACCGCGCTCGTTGTACCCGTACGCGACCTGCGAGTTGTCGCGGGAGATAGCGGTCAGCACCCGCCCGAGCGCGGCGTGGTGCTCGACGAAGTGAAAGCGGTCGTCTCGAGCGAAGACGCGGCGGCGGTTGCCATCGCGGCTATCGTGTTCGGGTTGACCGGCACTGACAAGTTGGCGAAACCCACTCCCGGCGACGCCTGCTCACTTGCCCATGGTGGACGAATATGAAGGCACAGGACCTTCGAGCAGGTGCCGGCGGCACGCGTGATCCCTGCCGGCGGCACGCGTGATCCCTACCCCCGCGTGATCCCGCTGCCCGCCTACGCGCGGTGCACGTAGGGACCGAGAAGAACCTCTAGTTCATCATCGGTCGTCTGGCCGTCGGTGTCGCCGAAGCCGACCCAGCCGGAGATCTCAGCAACGCGGTCAAGCGGGATGGCGAAAGTCCGGGTCAAATAGGCAGAAACGAGCATTCGACCTTCCCCAGGTCCGTCCACTTCCGCACGCCGACGCACCATCCGGATCAGATCTGCAACGGTTGAACCGCCCCTGGCCTGGGCCCGCAACGCCTCCTGAATGTTCGGTTCTAGATTCATCAGGGCGTCAAGGCTGGTTTGAGGTCATTGTACCAACCGTGCAACACCGCCAGCAGTTCCGCCGCGTGCGGGGCCTTTGTCGCACCAATCTCCCGGACAATTCCGTGCGCTACACTTGAAAATGATGCGATCGTGTCAAGATGCACCTCCGCACACAGCTTGTTGTCCCAGGTCTTCGCAATCTGAAGTGGTCGGATGCAGAGCGCAACTCCCTCGGGCGGTGAGGGTGCATCCACCAGGCTGGCGGCAGTCTTTGATTTGAGTAGGTCCAGGAACCCTTGCAGGGCGTCAGCGATCTCGGTGAGGCCATCAACGTCAGTCTCGGTGCCCTCAATCTCGGGCGCCAGGTGAGTCGCCATCGCATGGGCGAAGGCAACGGCATCTGCGCTGAGCGCGAGTCCTCGGTATTGCCTCCACGGCAGGCGCACTGCGTATTTCCCTGCCCCCATCTGGAAGGCACTTGCGCTCTCAATTTGCGTTTTCATCGGTTGTCGCCTGATTTTCGGGGTGAAAATGATGAAGGGTGAAGTTGACGTCAAAATGTCACTCACGAACGCCGAGGCCATCGCCGCCATGTACACGGTCGTCTCTAGCGAAGGCGCGGCGGCGGTCGGCATCGCGGGTATCGTGTGCTGGTTGACGAGCACTGTCCAGTCGGCGAGACCGGCGCCCGGCGAGGCGTCTTCATCCCGTCATGGCGCTCGCCGAACTTGCGGTCGTCGGCGACTTCACGACGAAGCCGGTCGACCGGAGCGACGGCCACCACCTGTTGGTTGCGCGCGCATCGACTACGTCAGCGGCGACGTGTACCTGATCCCCCTGCGATCGCCAGGATCCTTCGGGCAGGGATCATTCGGCTCAGGCAGGCAGAACTCGCCAAGGAGGCTCGTGGGACACTCGGAGCGACTCCCGACCGAACAACCTAGCGGTTGCAAGCGCCGCCGCACAGGCAACGGCGTCGACGGTCGTATCTACTGGGGAACCCTGAATGACCGTGACGACAACTACACCCGCAGGAACCTCTCCAAGAATTGAGAGGGCATCTTGGACGCCCGTGAGTGCACCCTCGCACCAACCTGGCGCGGTCTGCTCATCTATCTCCCCGTTTTCCCGACTGGGTCGCTTGCCAAGCGCCAATTCGGCGCTTGTCCGCCCTTTCGTGGGGTCGGGGACAAACTCGAGCCTCACTCGGGCAAAAACGGTAATGCCCCCGCGAGTCTTCAGAAACCTTGCCTCTGCTTTCATAGAGTTGCTTACAAGTGTGACAGGAGGCGGACCCGCTGTCCGCCCGCGTACTGGAAGTAGACGTCTTGCGAGGCCACCGTGCAGTGCCGCAGCTGGTCGAGTTCGAGCGTCGGCGACTTCGGGACCAGGCCCGTCGGCCGGAGCGACCGCGACCACCTGTTGACTGCTCACTTGCCCATGCTGGACGAATATGAAGGTACAGGACCTTCGGGCAGGGATCACCCCGACGATGGTGGGCGTCGGCAGCCTCGCATGCGAGGTACTGCCGCACAACTAAAGAAGGGCCACAAAATTCAACGAGCTCACACACCTCCAGGGTTCACCCGGGCACCTCTTGCGCTTCCACGGTGGTGGACTCTACCCGCCCACCTTCGACCCAAAGAGTGAGTCCAAGACTCTGCGCTTCGTACATCGCCGTATCATCGCCCCAGTGCTCCGCTCGCACAAGAACCCGTCCGAGGAGGCTTTCCACCGCCGGTATAGACAACCCGAGCAACTCGCTGCTACCCAGATAGCTCAGTGACCTGACGCATTCCACGGCCGTGACCGTTCCGTCATCGACCTGAACACGAGCCTCCTCATCGCCGACTCGATAGACGTGCCAGTCGGCCCCCTCGCAGGAAGGTTCGAGACGTGCGAGCTCAATCTCCGGTAGCGACGGCAGCGGCTTGCCGAACCGAAACGGCCCACACCGCAACCCAGGAATCCAATCCCAATTCATGGCTCGGAGTTCGTCATGCGTATCGTCTTCCGAATTGTTCATCACATCACCTTTTTGAAGAACTCTCATTTGTGACCCGAGGCGTGTGGATGCATGTTCGCCCGTCTCCGGTCGAACGAACTGGCCGATGTCCTCTAGGGCATCCTCCACCTTGCCACCAACCTCCGGGTCAGACCGCAAGGCCAACAGCGGACCGATCACACGCTGGCAATTTAGGCGTCGGTGAATACGTGCCACGTGACCGAGGCCAGTGGCAGCGACACCACGCAACCACACGTCTTCGGATGACTGCAGCCAGTGCAACAGCAGGTCCTCGAGCCACTTTGGATCTGGATCATGCAGCGCAAGGCGTGTCAGAGTTTCCGCCACCCTAGCGCGTTCGCCGGTGGCGAGTTCTCCGGAAGTTGTCAACAAGTTTGATACCAGTTGGCACAGAGTTTAGAGAGCAACGGG
>NZ_JMCC02000318.1 GCF_000737335.2 Enhygromyxa salina
AGGTGATCGTGCTCGTGCTGCGCGACGGCGGCCACGCGCTTGCGCACGCCGAACCAGCCCAGCACCAGAATCACCGCCAGAATCGGGATAGCAGCGATGGTATAGGTGCCGTTCGGGTAATCGAACGCCATCAGCACCAGCACGCTCAGCAAGAACAGCAGCGTCAGCCAGGAGGTGACCGGCGCGCCCGGCAGCTTAAAGCTGACGTCGTCCGCTTTGCCTTCCTTGATCGCTTTGCGCAGACGCATCTGGCAGATCACGATAAAGCCCCATGAGGCGATAATGCCCAGCGACGCGACGTTCAGCACGATCTCGAAGACCTGCGAAGGCACGTAGTAGTTGAGTACCACGCCAATGACATAGACCGCGATGGTGACCAGAATACCGGCGTAAGGCACCTGCTGGCCGTTCATTTTCGCCATGAACTTCGGCGCCGAACCGCCCATCGCCATCGAACGCAGAATACGGCCGGTAGAGTAGAGGCCGGAGTTCAGACTGGAGAGCGCCGCGCTCAGCACCACGATGTTCATAATGCTGCCGACGTAAGGCACGCCCAGC
>NZ_JMCC02000319.1 GCF_000737335.2 Enhygromyxa salina
TGAGCCCTGTGCCGAAGCTCAGTACCATATTACATGCCTCAAAGTGGTATCCAGCCGTTAACTACAAATTAGAAACGTATACGGATCCCCCGGGCCATACTAGTACTGGATGCATCTGCAGGATATCGCGGCCGCAGAAGACCTAAGCTAGCGTTTAGAGTGCAATTTTGTCAGCAGCCATACTCTAAGCCCTGTTTTTAAGTACCCAGGAAGCCAGAATAGTCTTGAGAAGGGAGGAAATTGCTGGGCAGCATTATGAGCATTATCAACACTTTTTTTCATGGAGGAAGTAAGTACAGGCAAAGCCAGATGAATTACGTTTAGAGCTGTGGAGGTCATTAAGACCCTGAATAATTGCTTTGATGGACCCATGCTGCCACAAAAAAAGATATAGGGGGCTGCCTTTATCCATGACATATAGCCACATCGGAGACATTTAATGATGCAATTTGAGCCCTGTGCCGAAGCTCAGTACCATATTACATGCCTCAAAGTGGTATCCAACCGTTAACTACAAATTAGAAACGTATACGGATCCCCCGGGCCATACTAGT
>NZ_JMCC02000320.1 GCF_000737335.2 Enhygromyxa salina
CTGACGCGCGTTAAAGAGAACCTGCAGCGCCTTGATATGCAGGCAGAGGTAAAACAGGGAGATGGACGTACCCCGGCGGCGTGGTGCGGCGAGCGTCAGTTCGATCGTATTTTGCTGGACGCGCCCTGCTCCGCCACTGGCGTTATCCGCCGTCATCCCGACATCAAGTGGCTCCGTCGCGATCGGGATATCGCCGAGCTGGCTTCGCTGCAGCGCGAAATTCTTGACGCTATCTGGCCGCATCTGAAACCAGGCGGTACCCTGCTGTATGCGACCTGCTCTGTGCTGCCGGATGAGAACGAGGCGCAGATCGCCGCCTTTCTGTCGCGCCACGCCGACGCACGCGCCGAAGCCTTGCCGGGCGGCAAAACCAGCGGGCTACAGGTCTTTCCGACCATCGACGGCGGAGACGGATTTTTCTACGCTAAGCTGATAAAAGCGCACTAACCAAAGAGCACGAGACGCAATGAAAATTATCATTCTGGGCGCCGGCCAGGTTGGCGGCACGCTGGCGGAAAACCTGGTCGGCGAGAACAACGACATAACGGTGGTT
>NZ_JMCC02000321.1 GCF_000737335.2 Enhygromyxa salina
AGCGCAACAGCTTCCTGGGCGAGAAGGCCCACCGAATCGGCAAGCAGGAAGGCCGCGAAGAAGGCCGTGAAGAAGGCCGTGAAGAAGGCCGTGAAGAAGGCCGTGAAGAAGGCCGTGAAGAAGGCCGGCGTGCGCAGCTTCAAGTGTTGCGCCGCGTGCTCGTCGACATCCTCGAGCTTCGCGGGTTCACGGTCACCGCCGATCACCGCGCCCGCATCCAATCATGCGACTCCCTCGAAACCCTCGAGGGCTGGTACACAAAAGCTCGCAGCCTCCCAGCCCACGCATCGGTCGAGTTGCTGTTCGACGCCTGATTCGTCCAGCTTGGTCGTCACACGAAACTAGCGCGTCAGCTCCTCTAGCACCGCGGGCTCGATTGTCATTTCGCTCATTGCGATCGACGCCATGTGCTTTGACGCGGCGCTGCGCATACTGGTGTTGGCGGCCGCGACCGGCGACGCTGGATTGGATCGCGTCGGCTTGGATCTGAAGGATCATGGGTGGCCCGGTGGCGGGCCACCGTCCCGGTGACGGGCCACTTTGCG
>NZ_JMCC02000322.1 GCF_000737335.2 Enhygromyxa salina
CCACATCGCGCAGGCGCTTGGGCAGCGGGCCTGCCTTCGTGGCTATGGCGTGCTGTACACCTCAGCCCACGCGATGTTTCAGCAGCTACGAGCGTCGCGGGCCGACGCTAGCTACGAGCGCAAGCTGCTTCGCTACACCGCGCCCGCGCTGCTGATCATCGACGATCTCGGGCTGCGGCCGCTGACCGGCGATGAGCCTCTCGATCTCTACGAGGTGATCCGCTGCCGCTACGAACGAGGCTCGATGATCATCACCTCGAACCGCGCGATCGAAGAGTGGTCGCCGCTCTTCAACGACGCGTTGCTCGCGGGGGCTGCGATGGATCGGCTGCTCCATCACCGGCAGGTGATCGAGATCGAAGGCGACTCCTTCCGCAACCCACCAGCGAAGGGGAAGCGGGCCGCGTGAGTGACGCGGGTGGGTCAGATGATCCGATCCGAACGCGAGTGCGGGGAGTGCTCCAACGCGGGGTCCCGGGAGTGCTCGTGGGGGTGGGTCAAATCATCCGATCTGAGGTGGATCAATTCGCCCGATCTTTGACACG
>NZ_JMCC02000323.1 GCF_000737335.2 Enhygromyxa salina
TTTCCAGCCCGCTCGTACTCCGGGTAAGGAAGCGGCGCCAGGGTCAGGATGTCTTCGACCCCCGCGGGATACGTGGGGGCCGTGGGCGTCCAGTCCGAGTGATACCGTGGCCCAGACAGGTACTCGGCGGCTCCTTCTTCCAGGACGCTCGGACACTGCGAACCATGCGTCGCGTACATCACAGCATGGGCGGCCTCGTGCATGTCCGGGACGCTCCTCGTCCACGGGACGCCGTATGCCGTGCAGGCGCCGGCTCCCGGACGGCACTTGCCTTGATAAACGTCTTGCGACAGCCACAGGTAGTCGTGGTGGAGCGCGGGCTCGTAACCGAACAACTCGATGACTGAGCCCGAGTGGCGATCGAGGGTCCCGAAGCTCCCGCCACAGGCATCCTCGGGGGCGCGCTCATACCCGTAGATCGTCACGTGCTCGCCCTCCCAGACGAACTCATGGTCGTCGCGCCAATCGACTAGTTCGGGCTGACACGCCGCCAGCACGACGCTGAGCATCAGCATGGGCTTGGTTCTCATTGAAGCTCATCCTA
>NZ_JMCC02000324.1 GCF_000737335.2 Enhygromyxa salina
ACGAAACCGCGCTGCGCGAGCAGCATATCATCGGCCTGCACTACAACCCGCTGAGCGACAAGTTTCGCCTCGGCCGCGGCGTCGATGTGAACTATATGGTGCATACCCGCCACGTGAAAAAGTAACCCGCTGGCGCGCAAGGCGATTGCGCGCCTGTTACCTTGCCGTTCTCGTTTTCTCTCTCCTAACCGCTCCACCGCTAGTCGGTTGTCGGGAAAAAACACAGCGATGTGCGAAAAATCAGCGGTCGATCAAAATCTCGAATTTTTTACCCTGGCAGTTGACACGCGGTTGGGCCTTATAAGTCGCGGGGTTAAGAAATTCCGCACAAAATACAAGCCCCATAGCCATCATTTTTCTGTCTTGTTATCTGGCGGCAGGTCACTAGAATAACCTCCATATTGTTACTCAATCTCTCCCAACCCCCAACATATAGTGTTTATCCACAGAATTATTCACATTGAATAACCCTGTGAATAAACAGGGGACTCTTTTTCACTTACGGATGGTATAACGCGACATGAATCAAAGT
>NZ_JMCC02000325.1 GCF_000737335.2 Enhygromyxa salina
ATGGCCAGTTAAAAGTTTATTCAGAATAAAGCGGGCGAGTTGTCGCTAAGAGGAAGGAAAAACAGTGTGTTAACGCACAAACTTCCATACCGAGCCAGGAACTTTATCGTAAAGCTTATTCATCGTCAGTTCAGCCAGACGATGATCGGCGGCTGAGTAAAATACCGCCAGTTCGTCATCAGATAATTCATACTTATTCTTTTCAATTACGCGTTCGAGCGTGTCGATTGAGCGGCAGCGTCTCAGCCGCATCAAATAATCAGTTTTAGTCAGATTTTTATCGTTCATAAATAAACCGGTCTCATGTTTACCTAAATGGAGTGGCTGGGTTGCTGAAGGAAAGCGCACTCTTCGCTAAAAAGATTAAATAAGCGTCGGGCAGAACGCTGCCACCGATTCAGATCTTGCGCATTGATACCGTAATTAGTGAATAGCATAAAGGTATCGTCAAGATAGTCGTCGATTTGCGTTATCAGATCTTCATCTTCAGCATGCTTTATTTTGTAATTCATCGTGAAAGAAGCAATGTG
>NZ_JMCC02000033.1 GCF_000737335.2 Enhygromyxa salina
TCGAACCTGCGGGTGCTCGACGGCGTGGATCTGTCGGACTGTCGTGGCCCGATCGACGTGGCCGCGCCAGCGCCCACGCGGGCGCGCCCCGTTCCCACGCCGGTCGCGGCGGGCCGGACCGACGTCACACCGCCGCGTGCGCGCCCCGTTCCCTCAGCGAATCCCAACCCCGGCCGGGCGCCGATCGACGCGCGCCGGATCGAGCCAAGCAGGCCGCCGCGTGCGCCCGTTGCGTCGGCGACCACGCCAAGCGCCCGCCCAACGCGTGCACGCGTGCCGCAGGTGCAGGTCCACTCGAGCTCGCCAAATGCCACGCGGGCGACGTACTCCCCGCCAACGGCTCGCCGGGCCCCGGCACCGTCGCGGGCGGTCTCACGCAGCGTGGGGACCAATCCCAACCCTCGCCCAAGCTCGAGCTCGTCGCCGACCTACCGCACGTACTCACCACCGGCGAACAACAACAACCCGCGGCCGTCCTCGTCGAGCCCGTCGCGCTCGTCGAGCCCCTCGCCGTCGTACTCCCCGTCGCGTTCGTCGAGCCCGTCGCGTTCGTCGAGCCCGTCGCGTTCGTCGAGCCCGTCGCGTTCGTCGAGCCCGTCGCGGTCATCGAGCCCGTCGCGGTCATCGAGCCCGTCGCGGTCATCGAGCCCGTCGCGGTCATCGCGTTCCCGCTGAGCGCTCCAAATCAAAAAGACAGCCGGCAACACCGGCTGTCTTTTTGTTTGGAGCGGAGCTGCGCTCAGAACCGGCCGACCATGGCCACGCCGCCGCCACCGCCGGGGACCATCGTGGGCACGACCGCGGTCTCGGGGGCCCATCGCTCCCAGCGCTTGTACTTGATGCGGTTGCCAACGCCGACGCCGAGCAGCAGCAGGCCAAGGCCCGTGGAGGCGACCGCGAGCGGGACCAAGAAGTCTCGCTGAGGGGCGAGCTTGCAGCTCAACGCTGACTCGTAGTCGCAGCCGGTGATCAAGATTGACGTGACGATGAACCCAGCGCCGAGGCCGGTGACGACGCCACCCGTGATCAGCATGCCCTTGCCGTTCATCGGGAACTGGTCCTTGGGTCCCCAGGTTGGCTCTGCAGGGCGGAGTGGGCCTTCGGGAACGATCGGGAGCTCGGCTTCCTCCTCCTCGGGCTCGGCTTCCTCCTCCTCGGGCTCGGGCTCGGGCTCGGGCTCTTCGGGCTCGGGCTCTTCGACCTCGGGCTCTTCGGGCTCCACGGGCTCCTCGGCCACGGGCTCCTCGCCCTCCTCGCCTTCGGTGACCGCTTCGGGATCGACACCCTCGCCCTCGGGGTCCTCGCCCTCGGGATCCTCGCCCTCGTCCACTTCGTCGACCGGCTGCGGATCCAGAGGCGCTGGAGCGGGCGCGGCGGCTGGTGCAGCGACTGCACCTCGGACCGGCGCGAGGGTCAACGCGGTGGCGAGCACGGAAGAGGTGATGCGGAGGCCGAGCTTGGTAGCGTTCATGGCGTTCGAGTCGCAGGCAATAGCCGACGCGTGCCGGGTGAGTATGGTACGGCTGGCGCCGCGTACACAACCCCTGGAGGGGGTCGAGCTTACGCACCGTCTTACGGGCATTCTCAACACGCCGTGCCGGCGAAACTGCCGGCGGGTGCCTGGCCGCTCACGCGCCGTCGAGCCACGAATGTGATGAAAAGCGCTCCGCGCCATCCAGGGCCGGCGGCGTTTGGCCGCCGGGCAAGACCCGGGACCTGTAGAAATTCGACAGCCCAAGCCATGATCGTAGACTGCCCAGATGCCGATGCTCGCCGACATCGATGATCCCCGGCCTTCGCGGGTCCGGGGATTCCTGATCGGGGCAGCGATCGCCGTGCCAGTTGGTTTGGTGTTCTGGTGGTTCGCCAGCAGCTGGCTCCCGGGGCTGATCCTCGGCAACGCGGTCGAGTATGACGCGCGCTTGCGGCAAGAAGACGCGTACATGCAGGGTGTCTGCGCGAACATGGACCTCGCGCGCGACGAGTCGCTGTGCGAGTGCGTGTTGGCCGTGGAGTACCCCTCGCTCGATTGCCGGCTGCCATTCATGCACTGGAGCCTCGTGCAGATGGTCGAAACCTGCAGCGATGACGCGGTGTTCAAGCAGTCCTTGTCGTTCTGCTCGTGCGTGCGCAGCCTCGATGAGCAGCTCGGCGCGGTCGCGCCCGACACCAAGGAAGCGCGGCAGATTGTGCAGACCTACGCAAGTTGCACGGAGCTCGCCGACGCGCTGTTCCTGCCGGCGCTCGAGCAGCTGTAGACGACCCAGATCGTGGCCATGAGCCAGCACACGTATGGACGGCGTGGGCCCGCGCGAACCTTGCGTGAAATCGCGGTGAGCCCTCGCCGTTGACGCGGCGCGCTGGCGCGTCCTACATTCCGCGCCAATCGTGCTCGCCAGCGTTGGTACCCACGCCGCGAGCCACCGAGGAGCCCCATGCTGAAGAAACTCGCCACGGCCGCGCTGTTGTCCCTACCCCTGTTGCTGTCCACCGCGTGCGACGACGAGTTCAAGGTCTCGTCCAAGGAGCTCAAGCCGGGTGGTCTGTACATCACCTACGTTCAGCCGCAGGACTGCGACGGCTGCGACGCGCTCAACCGCGGCGACCTGATCCAAGAGATCGACGGCACCCCGGTCAAGTCCGCCGATGAGATGTTGGCCAAGAACCTCACCGACGGTCAGCCGCACAAGGTCAAGTTCTTCGACAAGAGCGCGGACAACGAGCTCAAAGAGATCGAGATCACCGCGAACCCCAACAACTCGATGGCGCCGGTCAAGGACGCGCCGCCGTTTTGGACGGTTGGCGCAGAGGAGCTCAACAAAGCGCCAGACTGGGCGCGACGCCGGTTGTTTGGTCACGCCTCGCCGCAGCTGCTGCTCGTCAACTCCGACGGCGGCTTCGTCAACGGCCGCGACCTCTACGGCAAGAAGGTCCTGATGGTGTTCTTCGACTGGGCGGCGTCGTCGGATCGGCAAAACGGCGCGCTGTCGATGCAGGTGCTGCAAAAGGCCCAGGCCGACCTCAAGAACAAGGGCGTCGAGATCGTGTTCGCCCAGATCGCGCATCCGCAGCAACGCGAGATCGCGCCGATGAACGACACGGATCTGCGCAAGTTCTTCACCGACAACCAGGTCGGCCCGACCGAGGGTGGTCCGCTGCCGCCCCCGCCCCTGTACCGCATGCCCAACAAGACCGAGGACAACCCCACGCGGGTGCTTGGGCTCGAGGGCGCGTTCACGTACTACGAGGCGATCGGCGAGGCGCCGAACATCTTCTTGCTCGACGAGCACGGGATCATCCGCTGGCACTCGGCTGGCACCACCCCCGATCCCGAAGGCAAGATCCCCGTGGACATGGTCTACACGATCAACGCCGCGGTGCTGTTCGCCCTCCAAAACCTGTAGCCGCCTGGTGCGCGAGCGGGTGGTCCTCACGCCTCGGCGGGGGGCCACCGTTTTCAATCTGTTCGCTGCTGGCCGTGATGAAATTTGGCTACTCCAGCTGGTTCGTGTGCACGCTGGCGCTGTTCGCCTGTGAGCGCGGCGAGCCCGGCCAGGCTGTTCCCGTGTCAGACCCACCGCCAACGACCGCGCCCGCAGCTGCGCCGCAACCCGTGGCGGCGCCAAGCCGGATCCCAACCCAGGGGATCGTGCTGGGTGACAAGACCTGGCTCGAGGCCGAGCAGCTGCTCACGCCAGACACGATCGTCGTGATCCCGCTGGGCGCGGCGGCCAAGGAACACGGCCCGCACCTGCGGCTCGACAATGACCTGACCTTGGCCACCTACTTCCGGGACCGCGTGCTCGCCCAGGCTGAGGTCGTGATGCTGCCGACGGTCGGCTATCACTATTATCCAGCGTTCTCGGAGTACCCTGGATCGACGACGCTGCGGCTCGAGACCGCGCGGGATCTGATCGTCGACATTGTGCGCTCGGTCGCCCGGCATGGGCCGCGGCGCTTCTATGTGATCAACACGGGGGTCTCGACCAATCGCGCGCTCGAGCCCGCGGCCGCGCAGCTGCTGGCCGAGGACGGCGTGGTGCTGCGCTACACGGATCTGCTGAAGGTCGCCGGGCCCGTCGAGCGCGAGCTATCGGAGCAGCCCGGGGGCACCCACGCCGACGAGATCGAGACCTCGATGCTGCTCTACATCGCCCCGGATCGGGTCGACATGAGCCAGGCGGTCGCCGACTACCATCCGCGCGGGGACAAGGGCTGGCTGACCCGCGACGCCGACGGCGAGGGGACCTACTCGAAGACGGGGATCTGGGGCGACCCCACGCTGGCGACCCAGGCCAAAGGTGAGCGCGTGGTCGAGGCGATCGTCGCCGGGATGCTGGCCGACATCGAGGCGCTGCGGCAGCTCGAGCTACACGATTGAGTTGATCGCCGCTTGGACGCGGGTGATCGCTTCGGTGATCGTCGCGTCGTCGTGGTGGCGGTTGGTCACCAAGCGAATGTGATCCGGCGGGCGGTTGCTGGCGATCACGCTGTGGCGGGCGAGCAGCTCGATGATCTGGTCCGTCGAGCGGCCCGTCGCGGTGTGGTTCACGTAGACCATGTTGGTCTCCACGCTGGCCATGTCGACGCGCAAGCCGGGGATCCGCGCGAGCCCTTCGGCCAGGGCGCGGGCGCGGGCGTGGTCGTGGGCGAGCGGCTCGATCATGGTCTCGAGCGCGACGATCCCCGCGGCGGCGATGATCCCAGCCTGCCGCATGCCCCCGCCGAGCCGCCGCCGCACGTGGCGGGCCTCGGCGATGAACGCCTCGTCGCCCGCGAGCACCGAGCCGAGCGGGCAGCTCAAGCCCTTGGTCAGCGCGAACATGACCGAGTCGACCTTGGCGGTGTAGGCGTGAACGCTGACGCCGGCCGCGATCGCGGCGTTGAAGATCCGCGCGCCGTCGAGGTGAACCGCGAGCCCGCGCGCGTGGGCGACCTCGCACAGCTCGTCGTGGAGACCAAGCGGGATCACCCGGCCGCCGCTGCGGTTGTGGGTGTTCTCCAGGCACAGCAGCCGCGGCGTTGGGTAGTGGATGTCGCGCTCGCGGATCGCCGCGGCCACGCGCTGCGGGTCGAGCATGCCGGCCTCGCTGGTGACCGGCCACGGCATCAGGTGTGCGACGCTGCCGAGCGAGCCGACCTCGTAGTGAAAGATGTGCGAGTCGGCATCCAGGATGACCTCGCTGCCGGCCGGGGCGTGGACGATCAACGCGATCAGGTTGGCCATGTGACCGCTGATCGCCAGCATCGCCGCGGGCTTGCCGATCGCGGCCGCGGCCATCGCCTCGAACCGCTTGACGGTTGGATCCGCGTCGTAGGTGTCGTCCCCGAGCTCGGCGCTGGCGATCGCCTGCAGCATCGCGGGCGTGGGCAGGGTCTGGGTGTCGCTGCGGAGGTTGATCGGCTTGGGGCTCATGCGCTGCGCTCTCGGATCTTTCGGTACAAGCGAACGCCGAGCATCAGGGACACACCCAGTATGAGCAGGCCGCCCACGCCCCACGCGACGCTGAGCGCCGACCGGAACACGGCGAGGAACACGATCGCGACCATGAACATGGTCCCGAGCTCATTGAACATGCGCAGCCGGTTGCTGGTCCAGCCCGAGCGCTTGGCGGCCTGACTGCGGCGGATCTGGCCGCACCACAGCGTGTACCCGATCAACCCAGCGAGCAGCGCGAACTTGAGGTGCAGCCAGCCGGGCAGCGGGCCGAGCTGGGCCAGCTGAACCACCATCGAGACACCGGCTGCGATCGTGAGGATCATCGCCGGGACCGTGATGATCTGCCAGAGACGTCGGGCCATGAGCTCGAGCTGCGGCAGCAAGATCTCGCGCTCGTGCTCGGGTCGCTCGGTGGCTTCGGCGTGGTAGACGAACAGCCGCACGATGTAGAACAGCCCCGCGAACCACGAGATGAACCCGACGATGTGCAGGGCCTTGGAGAGCGTGTAGTCCATTCGCGCCGGGCCGCAGAGGGTGTCAGTTGGGTAGCGCCAGCGCGATCTCGTTGACGATCCCGGTGGCGGCCGCCGCCGGGTCGCTGGCGCTGCGGATCGGCCGACCCACGACCAGGTGCGTGGCCCCAGCCGCGATCGCGTTGGCCGGGGTCATGACGCGCTTTTGATCGCCGACGTCGGCGCCAGCGGGGCGGATCCCCGGGACGACCCTGAACAGCCCGGGGGCCACGTCCGCGAGCGACTCGAGCTCTTGGCCGCTGCACACCAAGCCTGCGCAGCCGGCCTGCGCGGCCGCTTGCGCCCGGATCTTCACGAGCTCCGCCGGACCGCGGGTATGGCCCGCCTCGCGGCAAGCCTGCTCGTCTTGGCTGGTCAGCACGGTGACCGCGAGGATCCCCGTGCTGTCCCCGGCCTGCTCCACGCAGGCGCGCAGGTGGGCGATCCCCGAGCCGGCGTGGACCGTGATGAAGCGGACGCCGAGGCTGCTGGCGCTGCGGATCGCCCCGGCCATGGTGTTGGGGATGTCGTGCAGCTTGAGGTCCAAGAACACGTCGAGCTCGGGGTGACGCCGACGCAGCTCGCGGACGATCCCCGGACCTTCGGCGACGAACAGCTCGAGGCCGATCTTCAGCATGCCGACGTGACCGGCGAGGCGCCCGGCGAGGGCGAGGGCGGACTCACCATCTGGTACATCCAGGGCGACGATCAGGCGCGAGCGAGCGGCGGACATCGAGGGCAACGTATGAGATCGGGCGGCCGTTGTCAGCTTGAGCGGACAGCTCGCTGCCCACAGGGACCCAGTCCACGAATGCTGTCCGCAAGCGGGCGAGAAGCCCTCGCTCGAGCTGCTGACAACCTGGTCAATCCGGCACCGGTCGGGCAAGCTGCCCGGGTGGACGGCCGCGAGCGTGTGGACCAGCTGTTGCGCGACGCGGTCGCGGACGGCGTCACGCCTGGCTGCGTGGCGTTGGTCTGGCGTGACCAAGCGCTGCGCTACGCGGGCGCCCACGGGGTGACCGCCCGGCTGGGGCCGGTGGCGCCGCGGCCGGTCAGCCTGGAGACGATCTACGACCTCGCCTCGCTGACCAAGGTGCTGTGCACGACGACGCTGGTTGCTCGGGGGATCGGGCGCGGGGAGCTGCGGCTCGAGGATCAGCTCCCGAGCGCGCTCGCCGTCGGCGGGTATCGGCCCACGCTGCGAGACCTGCTCGAGCACGCGAGCGGGCTGGTCGCCCACCAAGAATTTTTTCACGCGCCGTGGTCGCTGGGGATCGATCAGCGCGAGGCGTTGCTGGCGGCGGTGCGCGCCGTGCCGCTCGCCGCCGCCCCGCGCGAGCGGGCGATCTACACGGACCTCGGGTTCTTGTTGCTGGGCGCGTGGCTCGAGCAGCTCGGCGGCGCGCGGCTGGATCAGTTGTTCGCCGAGCAAGTCGCCAAGCCGCTCGGGCTCAGCGACGCGCTCGTGTTTGGGAGCACCCGGCCGCTGCCGCAGGTCGACCTCGCCGCGACCGAGGTCTACGACGCGCGGCTCCACGACGGCGCGGCCCAGCACTGGTACCCGATCCGCGCTGCCGCCGGGCAAGCCGTGGCGCGCGGCCTCGTGCATGATGACAACGGCCTGGTGATGGGTGGGGTGGCCGGGCACGCGGGTCTGTTCGGCACGGGCATGGGCGTGCTCGCGGTCGCGCGGGCGTGGCTCGAGCACAGGATCCCCGGGCTCGACGCCAGCGCGAGCGCGCAGGTCTGGAGCGCCTTCACCACGCCCTCGACGGTCCCAGGCTCGACGCGCCGGCTCGGCTTCGACGGCACCAGCCCCGACGGCGCCGGCTCGACCGCGACCGCGCTCTCACCCCGCGCGGTCGGGCACCTCGGGTACACGGGAACCAGCGTGTGGATCGATCCCAGCCCCACCCTCGCGCCGGGCGAGGGAAGCATCTACGTGCTGTTGAGCAACCGCGTGCACCCAACCCGCGAAGACACGCGGATCCGCGAGCTGCGTCGCGAGTTCCACACCCTCGCGGGCACGCTGTTTCGCTAAAAACTCGGCTGGGACCGCCGGACTCGCTACCGTGCGCGCGATGCGATCCCTCCGCCCGCTGCTCCTGTGTACGCTGCTGACCCTTCCAACGCTGAGCGCCTGCGCAGGACGTACCCCGTTCCCAAGCGTCAGCGGTGACGCGCTCGAGCTCGACACGGTCGTTCTGTACCGCAACGGCGTCGGCTACTTCGAGCGCCGCGGCAAGGTTGACGGTGATCTGCTGCGCCTGCGGGTGCGAAAGGATCAGGTCAATGATCTGCTCAAGAGCCTGACGGTCGTCGACGAGGACGGCAAGGCCGTGAGCGTGTCGATGCCCCTGGATCCGCAGACCTGGGCGAGCGTGGCGATGTCGACGCTGGCGCCGGGCAACGGCTCGCTGCCGGCGGTGCTCGACTCGCTGCGCGGGACGGAGATCACGGCGCGCGCGTCGGGTCGCTACATTCGCGGGCGGATCGTGATGGTCGAGCGGATCATCAACGAGCCCGACCCCGAGCTCAGCAACCCGGTGCGCGGCGGTGGCCCAAGCCAGAGCGCCGACAGCCGCGACTGGAAGCTGACCTTGCTCTCGCGCGGCCAGCTCGAGGTCGTGCGCCTGTCGAAGGTCAAGGGCATCACGCTGCACGACGGCGATCTCGCCATGCAGCTGCATCGCAGCCTCGACGCCTCGGCTGGCGAAGGCATGTTCGAGCAGGTCGACATCGAGATCCGCCTGGTCAACGCCCGCAGTCACCGGCTGGTCGTCAGCTATGTGGTCGGCTCGCCGATGTGGAAGCCGACCTATCGCGTGGTGCTGCCCAAAGACAGCAAGGGCCAGGCGCTGCTGCAAGGTTGGGCGGTCGTCGACAACATCTCTGGCGAGGACTGGGAAGAGATCGGCCTGAGCCTGACCTCGGGGGCGCCGATCTCGTTTCGCTATGACCTGCACACCCCCCGCGAGGTCTACCGAACCGACATGACCGCCAGCGCCGCCGACAAGCGAGCCGCGGTCGCGCTCGGCGAGACCAGCTGGGGCGACGAAGAAGAGATGTATGCGCCCGATGAGCCGATGCCCGAGCCCGAGCCCTACGCCTCCGACGTGGCGTCGGGCGGCGCCTACGACTACGAATACGAGGACGACACCCTCGAGGACGAGCTGCGCGAAGAAAAGAGCCGCCGCGGCGGCAGTGGCCGGACAGCCTCGCCGCCCAAGGCCAAGCCCAGCTCCACGTCCACCAGCACGCGCTGGAAAAACGAGGCCGCGCCCGTCGACGCGACCGGCATCGACGTCGACACCCTGCGCCGCAGCACCTTGGCCTCGTCTCGCTCGCAGCGGATCTCTGGGCTCACCCGCGTCGACCTGTCCGACCCGGTCACCGTGCCCGACGGGACCTCGACGATGGTCGCGCTGATCAACGAGTCCGTGAAGGCCGAAGAGACCTTCTTGTTCAAGCCCGGCGGCGCCGGCTATGGCTACGAGTCCAACCCCTACCGGGTCGTGCGCTTCACCAACTCGACCCAGTACGTGCTCGAGCCGGGGCCGATCTCGATCTACTCAGGCGGCAGCTTCGTCGGCGAGGGCCTGTCGGAGGCCGTGGGCGCCGGGACCTCGGTGACGATCCCCTTCGCCGTCGAGACCGACGTGATGGTGACCTCGTCGACCCAGTACAGCGGGCAAGAGATGACCGTGACCCGGATCGTCCGCGGCGTGCTCGAGGTCGAGAGCTTCTACCAGACGACCACGACCTGGGACGTGCGCGGGCCCGCCAAGCCCGAGGGCTTCAAGGTGTTGATCCGCCAGCCCCAGACCGGCTCCAACTACGAGCTGGCTCAGCGACCCGAGGGCACCGAAGACCTCGAGGGCGCGTGGCTGATCCCCCTGACCGTTGCCGCCAACCAACGCAGCGCGACGATCAAAGTGGTCGAGCAGACGCCCTCGAAGATCAGCATTGCGATCTGGGACCAGCAGGCGCTCGCCTTGCTCGAGAAATTCCTGGCCGCAGACAACCTCGACGCCGCCGCGCGCAAGAAGCTGCAGCCGATCGTCGACATCCGCCGCGACATCGGCCGGATCGACACCGAGGTCGATGGCCTGCGCCGCCAGCAAGCCGAGCTCGAGCAGCGCGCGGATCAAACCCGCCGCAACCTCGACAGCATCAAGAAGGATCCGGCCGCTGGGTCGCTGCGCCAGAAGCTCAACAAGCGACTCGAGGAGTTCTCGACCGAAGCGGACACCCGCGGCCGGCAGATCGTCGAGCTCGAGAGCAAGCGGCTCGAGAAGAAGATCGAGCTCGAAGACATGATCCAGGATCTGGATCTGCGCGCCCCCATGACCCCTGGCCCAGACGCGAAGCCCAAGCCAGACGCGAAGCCCAACGCGAAGCCCAAGAAGTAGCGGCCCAGAACGGCCAGCTCACTCGGCGGTGACGAGGCCAAGCCGGATCGCCTGGCGGACCAGGCCCGCGACGTTGCGGCACTCGAGCTTGGCCATGATCCGCCCGCGGTGACCCTCGATCGTCTTGACGCTCAGGTGCAGCTGCTTGGCGATCTCGGGGCTCGACTTGCCCTCGCCGACCAGCGTCAGGACCTCGCGCTCGCGCTTGGTCAGGCCGTCGCCGGGATCCTTGGTCTCGGCCGGGGTCTCGCCACGGCTGTCGCGCAGCAAAATCATGGCGATCGCAGGCGAGAAGAACGCCTCGCCGCCGTCGACGGCCCGGATCGCCTTGACGAGATCCGACAGCCCCGAGCCCTTGAGCAAATAGCCGCTCGCGCCGGCCCGGATCGCTGGGCGCACGTACTCTTCGCCGTCGTACATCGACAAGATCAGGACCTTGGGCGCGTTGGGCTTCTCGCGGATCTCGCGGGTCGCGTCGACGCCGTTGAGCTTGGGCATGTTGAGGTCCATGACCACCACGCTGGGCTGCAGCCGGGCCGCCGCGTCGACGGCCTCGCGGCCATCGGCGACCTCACCGACCACCTCGAGATCTTCGGTCGCGGTCAACAGCGCCTTGAGGCCCTCGCGCACGATCGTGTGGTCCTCGGCCAGTAGCACGCGAATCGTCTTGTCCGGCATCGTGCGGGCACACTACCAGGATATTCCGGGCCCCCACAGAGACGTTGGCACTTCGGCGACCGCAGCCGCTTTGCGTCTGGCTGTTCGGATCCGCGTGTGTGGTCCGTCAGACCTCCACAGAGACGTTGGCCTTGGTGTGCTCGATGCGGCTGAGGATCGACCGCGAGAGCAGACCGAAATCTTCGCGACAACGCCGGACGGCGTCCATGTGCGCGCCGAGTGCTCCATCTGCCGGTCGCAGGTGGAACATCGGCTTGCGTGCATCCTGCGCTAGCGGCATGAGGCTCTGATAGTGCCTCATGATGCCGAGGCAAAACGGATCCCCGGCGGTGGTGAGATGGGGCGGGTGCCCGTCGCCAGCGCTGGGTTCCTCGCGGAGCATCGCTCGCCGATACTCCCTCGGCATCCGCTCGACCCAGCGCTCGTACGCTTTAATGGGTCGGGACAATCGCATGCCCGCTTGCATGACCACGTAGCCAAGCGGCTCCATTCGGCCGCCCGGGAGATCCAATTCGGAGTCAGGGTTCCGCTGAACTCGGTCAGACCAGCCTTTTCGCCAGTCGATGAGGGTCGGGCCGAGATGACGCAAGCCTTGCATGGAGTAGAGATCTGGCGCGAGCGGAGTGACGACGAAGTCGGCGGCGAGCAGCGCGGCGCGGTTGATCGCTCCCAGGCTTGGGCCGACATCGAGCAGGGTGATGTCTGCGGACTGCGAGCTGGCTGCGAGACTGGCCAGCCGATGCGGGGCGGTGAGCACCCGGAACGCGTCTTCCCTTCGGTCCAGCGCTCGCGGCCAAGCATCCGAGAGCTTGTCTTCGAAGGTTGAGAGCCCCAGATCTCCGGGCACCAGCCCCAACCCGTCTCGAAGCTCCTCGACGTGCGGCGTGGTGATGTCGCCGATGCCTCGTAGGATGGGGCGAATGGAGCCGAGGATGGTCTGACTGTGCTCCTCGTCGCTGGGCCAGAGCTCCTCGAGTCGCTCCTCTTCCACACACATCGCGGTGAGGTTTGATTGGGGATCGAGATCGAGGAGCAGGACCCTGTGCCCGTGATCCACGAGCATGTGCGCGATGTGGTAGACGAGCGTGGTCTTTCCAACGCCGCCCTTGTTGTTGAAAAACGCGACACGCATCAGGTTCGCCTCCTGACGATGACGCCGAACGACGAGGGTCCAAAGATGAACTCGGGCGCGGGATTGTCGTTGTCCCGGCAGGCTTTTCGCGCTAACGCGATCCCCATCCCGAAGCGCTGGACGAAGCCCAGATGATGGAGCGCCGCAGCGATCGTCGGGTTGCGATAGTCGTTGCCCCCGGGGCTGCCGAAGCTCGCTTCGGTCGCCCGCCCGAACAAACCACCAGGGTTGTGAATCTCGATCCGATCGGTGAACCAGTACCACACCACGGGGGCGTTGCTGGTCTCGTAGTTGCGATGCATCACGGCGTTGCGAAGGAGCTGTTGCATTGCGGCGATCGGGTAGTCTGGGCGACGAGTCTCGACGGTGCCCGCGAGCGATGTCGACACCCGGATGTGCGCGTTCGTGATCTCATCGATTCGACGAAGCACGACCGGGAGCGGACCCACCAAGGTATCGTCCTTGCGGTCGATGATTGGGTCGGTGAGTTCGGCGCCGTCGACCCTCAGGAACTGGATATATGCCCCAGGAACGAAGGTCGTGGGCTCATGGCCGAGCACGAGCATTCCCGCGACATTGGGGACGCCGTCGGGGGACGCGAGGTGGAGGGCCGCGAGCTGCTCGGGCACCGAGCGGCCGTTCTCGCTGAGGACCTCGGGATCGACCGCGCTGGGGAGGTACTCCTGCCGGAACAGATCGAGGTCGAGATCACGAAGCGTGGATCCGGGGATCGCGCGTTGGTCAAAAGGCCCGTCCCAGCCCCGGCGCCGCTCTGTCAAGATCCGAACCTCGTCGCGGGTCGCCGTTCCTTTTCGCGGACCAACACGCACACACACCCGGCCGCGTAGCTCGACGGGCGGGTTCGGCGAGGCCTCGACCTCGACCACGGCGATGGCCTTGCCGTCGAGGACAGCCTTGTAGACGGTCATGAGCGGAAACGGGAGGATGTTCCCGTCGCTGCGGATGTTGGTGAGTGACAGCAGCAGCTCGTCGGTGATTGGGAGCCCGGTGGGTTTGCCGGTCCGATCCGTTACCCCGACCAGGATCACGCCGCCGCCGGCGCCAGGGAGATCATTCGAGTAGGCGCAGATCGCCTCTTCGATCTCCTTCTTGACCGCCTTGACCGAGGCTTTGCGCTCGACCTCAAAGCTCTCGAGGTCAGCGGCAAGCCGGACGATCTCCTCTGCGCTGCGCATGGCTGGGCAGGATACCCGAGAAGTGTGCATGGGAGGATCGCAACGGGTGCACCCGCGGCATGCGGCGTACACAGAGAGGTCCAAGCGCTCGGTGTCCCGGCTGATACGGGTCGCCATTGCGTTTGGCCGATCAAACGCTGTCGGGCTTGACGGGCAGCTCGACCCGGATCGATGCCCCCTCGCCTGGGGTCGCGCTGATCTCGATCGTTCCACCCAGCAGCTCGACGCGCTCGCGCATGCCCTCGAGCCCGCGCCGGCCCTTGGCGCGGACCTGCTCGACGTCGAAGCCCTCGCCGTCGTCGACGATCTCGATTGAGATCCGATCGTGGAGCGAGCCCGCGTCGAGCCGGCGCAGGTGGATCTCCACGCGCTCGGCCTTGGCGTGGCGGGCGACGTTGGTCAGGCTCTCTTGCACGATCCGATAGGCCGCGGTCTCGACACCGGTGTCGACGCCAGGCTTGTCGAGGTCCGCGAACGCGTAGTCGATCTCGACGCCCGTGCGCTCGGAGAAGTCGTCGCAGTGCCGCTCGACCGCCCCTTGCAGGCCAAGGTCGTCGAGCACCGCGGGCGCGAGCCGATCGACGACGCGACGGATCTCCTCGAGGGTCGAGTCGGCCAGCTCCATGGTCCGGGTCGCCATGGTCTTGGCGCTGGGGTTGCCGGCGATCTCGGCGAGCAGCTGCAGGTTGATCCGGATCGCCGTGAGCGCCTGCCCGGCCGAGTCGTGGAGCTCGCGCGACAAAGACCGCCGCTCGGCCTCCTGCATGGCGACCGCGCGGCCCGAGAGGTCACGCAGGCGCTGCTCTTTGTCGCGGACCTCCTCGAGCGCCTCTTGCAGCTGCGAGGAGCGCACGACCACCGTGGCCTCGAGGTTGGTGTTGAGGTGCTCGAGCGCGCTCTGCGACGCGTCGATCCGCTGCTCGGCCTCGATGATCGCCTTGAGCGGCAGCGCGTACATGACCCCCGCGAGCAGGGCCCCGAGCGCGGCGAAGCCCAGGAAGATCAGCGAGGCCTGGCGCTCGACGTCGCGCGAGGTCACGCCAACCCACACTCGCCCAACCTCGCGCTCGAGCTCGATCGGCTCCCAGTACCAGAGCAGCTGGCGGTCGGCGTTGCCGGGGGGCGCCTGGCCCAGCTCGATCAGCCGCCCGTCCTCGTCGGTCAGATCGATCCGCACGATGCTCTGGTGCTGGGTCTGCAAGCTGACGTGGCGCAGCAGCTTGGGTGCGTCGTAGCGCCACAGCACGGGCCGCTGCTGGGCCTCCTCGTGGATCAGCTCCGCGACCAACTTGGCCGTCGAGCTCGCCCGGGTGCGGATCGTCTTGACCCCCATGCCCAGGTACACGAGCGGCGCCGAGATAGCGACGACGACCAACAAGAAGAACGCGAGCGGCCCGAGCCGAGCCGCGAGGTAGCGCTCCAAGTTCACGCCCACACCCTCGAGCCCACCCTCGGGCGCGAGCTGCTCGCGGTCCGTCACCCCGACACTCTACCCAGGTTCTGCCCAACTCCATCACTCCCCGCCGATCCCAACGCGCCCCCCGCCCGCGGCCGGGCGCCTCCCGGGCCACCCTGAGGCTGGGGAGATCGCGGTAAGCACGGCCTCCGATATCGCTCGGCGAGATCCGACATTCCTGCCACGCGACCCGCTCCGCGCCGTCGCGACCGCGGACGGTGAGGCCGCCGCACGCCGGGCGATGGGGTGTTCGCGGCGGTTGCATGCCACATGACATGCAATGTCGGCCGTCCAATAGTATTTTCGCGGCCGTGAGCGAGCCTGCCACCCAAGCCGAGCTGCTAGACGAGCTCGTCGGTTCGACGCTGGCCGAGCGCTATCGCATTGACGAGCTGCTTGGCATCGGTGGGATGGGGGCTGTGTTTCGGGCCCGACACTTGCTGCTCAAGCGTGACGTGGCGGTCAAGGTCTTGCACCCGCGACTGAGCGCCAACGAAGACATCTCCAAGCGGTTTGATCGCGAGGCCCAGAGCGCGGCCCGGCTCGACCACCCCAACATCATCCCGGTCACCGAGTTTGGCTCGACCCCCGATGGGATGAAGTACATGGTCATGCAGCTGTTGTCGGGCCAAGAGCTCGGCGAGCTGCTCGATCAGGCCCTCGACCCGCTGCGGGCGATCGATCTCGAGATTCAGATCTTGCGTGGGCTCGAACACGCTCACAACAACGGCGTGATCCACCGGGATCTCAAGCCGGAGAACGTGTTCGTCACCAAGGACCACGACAACGCGGAGGTGCTCAAGCTCGTCGACTTCGGGATCGCCAAGATCATCGACGAAGAGGACGACGACGACACCGCGCAGCCGCTGACCCGCATGGGCCTGGTGTTTGGCACACCGCACTACATGAGCCCCGAGCAGGCGACCGGCTCGGTGATCGACAAGCGCACGGACATCTACTCGGCCGGCGTGCTGCTCTACCAGATGCTGGCGGGGGCCCTGCCGTTCGAGCACGATGACCCGGTCTCGCTGATCCGCATGCAGGTCAGCGTGGATCCGCCGCCGCTGCCCGACACGATCCCCGTACCGCTGCAGCGCGTCGTCAGCATGATGATGGCCAAGGGTCGCGACGAGCGCTACCCAGACGCCCGCTCGGCTCGCAAGGCGCTGCAGGCCGTGCAGGCCCGGCTGTCGAGCGACGCGGGCATCCCAATCAAGACCAGCCCGCACGACACGGGCTTGGTCGATCCGCGCGAGATCTATCCACCCGGTCACGAGGCGCTGGTCAGCAACCCAGCGTTTCGCGCGGGCTCGGGCTCGATGTCGGCCGCGAGCGGCTCTGGACTGGGTTCGGGCTTGGGTTCGGGCTTCGACTCTGGCTCTGGCTCTGGCTCTGGCTCTGGCTCTGGCTTGGGGCCCAACACGCCGATCCCCTACGATCCGTCAGAGATCAGCGGGCCGCTCGCCGCAGAGCTGGGCTCCAACCCGGGCCTGAGCCACAGCTCGACCGTGCCCCCGGTCGCGCCCCGGACCACGCACATGTCGCTGGCCGACGCGCTCACGCAGTCGCACCCAACGGTGTCGCAGCGGTCCCCGATCGCCGCGTGGATGGCCACGATCCCCCGCACGTGGTGGTACGTGAGCGGCGGGATCTTGGGCGTGTTGCTGCTGATCTCGCTGTGGCCCAGCGGCGGCGGCGGCGACGATGACGACGGAACGGACGACGACGCGGTCGAGTCCGCCGCGCCCGAGGACAACGCCGTGGTCGCGGGCGACGACGACGACGGTGACGACGACACGGCGCCGGCCGCCAAGCCGCGCGCCGACGAGAAGACCCTCGTTGCGATCGACGTCGCCCTGACCAGCAAGAACGAAGACCAGGCCTTGGACCTGATCCGGCCGGCGCGCGACAAGTTCCCCAACGATCCACAGCTGCTGTGGCGCGAAGGTCGGGCGCTGGCGATCAAGCGGGCCAAGAGCAGCCGCGTGACCGCGCTCGAGCGCTACAGCCAGGCGCTGGATCAGGACCGCACGCTGATCGACAACCCAGACTTCTACGGCGAGCTCTACGTGCTGCTGCGCAACAAGACGCTGCAAGAGCAGGCGATCAACCTCGCGCTGCAAAAGCTTGGGCCGGCCGGACACAAATTTTTGCTCGAGCTGGTCAACGTCGCAGATCCCAACCAGATGCTGGGCTGGGTGGACCGCCACCGCGTGCTCGATGTCCTGCGCAGCGACATGGACTCGCTCAAGCTGGTCGACTCGAAGCTCAACCTGGCGCGGGATCTGTACCAAGCCCCGGAGGCGCCCAAGCCCTGCGCCGAGTTTGCGAAGGTGCTCGACACGATCATCGAGGCCAAGGACGTGTACTTCGTCGAGCATGTCTTCAGCGCCAAGCCGCCGGTCGCGGGCGAGGACGTCGATGACGCGGCCGTCTGCGCCAAGCTCGACGCCCGGCTCGTCGTCGTCCGCGACTTGATGGCCACCGCGCACCCCGAAGAGGCCGCCAAGTACACGTCGAGCAAGCCGAAGAACAACAGCAAGAAGAAAAAGAAGCGCTAGAGGCTAGCGTGTAAGACCGCCACGTGGGCCCAGTTGCGTCGTGGATGCGCGCCCATGGCTTGACTCGTTCGCTCTCGATCTTGGCGCTGTTGCTCACCCCGCTCGTAGCCGGGGGCCTGAGCTACGTGAGCCCGAGCGCGGCAAGGGCTGGTCCCGGCTCCGACCCAGGCGAGGAGACGCGCGGGCAGATCAACGGGGTGATCAAGCACGCCGAGACCGGCGCCCCGATCGAATTCGCGCTGGTCGTGTTGACCTGCGACTGCTTCACCGGCTCGCGCGAGGCCATGACCAACGCCCGCGGCATCTACAGCTTTGGCGCGCTACCGGCGGGGCGCTACACGGTCCGCGCGTTCGCGGGAACGGGCGGGATCACCAAGATCATCGAGCTGCCAGTAGGCGCGAAGTTCCGCGCGAATTTCAGCCTCGACCCCGAGCCCGAACGAGTCGTGCAGATCGTGGTCAAGGCGCCGCCGGTGGCCTCGACCGCCGCGGCAGCCATGACGATCAGCATGGAGGAGGCCAAGCAGCTGCCGGTCGGGGTCCGGAGCAGCCGTGACTTCACCGCGGTCGTCGACCTCTCACCGACCGCGAGCCGCGACGTCTCGGGGATCACCGGGGCCGAGACCTACGGCGAGATCCAAGAGCGCGGCTTCACGAAGGCCGCGCACAGCTCGACCTTCTCGATCGACGTTGACACCGCCTCGTACAGCAACGTCCGCCGGTTCCTGCGCGACGCTGCCCGGCCGCCCGCCGACGCGGTCCGGGTCGAGGAATTGATCAACTACTTCAGCTACGACTACCCCGCACCCAACACCACGGGGGCGCCGTTCTCGGTGACGACGGAGGTCGCAGACTGCCCGTGGAACCCCAAAGCGCGGCTGCTGCACATTGGCCTGCAGGGTCGCGAGATCCCAGCGGGCAAGCTCCCGCCCCGCAACCTGGTGTTCTTGCTCGACGTCTCTGGTTCGATGAGTTCGGCCGACAAGCTGCCGCTGTTGCAGCGCGCCATGAAGCTCATGGTCTCGACGCTCACGCGCCACGACCACGTGTCGATCGTCGTCTACGCGGGCGCCTCGGGGGTCGTGTTGCCGCCGACCTCGGGCGCCGACCAAGCCGTGATCATGGCGGCCCTCGACCGGCTCCACGCTGGCGGCTCGACCAACGGCGGCGCTGGGATCGAGCGGGCCTACGCGCTGGCCCGCGAGCGCTTCGACCCCAAGGCGATCAACCGGGTGATCCTCGCGACGGACGGCGACTTCAACGTGGGCGACGTCAGCCAGGCCCAGCTGCAGGCGCTGATCGAAGCGGAGCGCGAGTCGGGGGTGTTCTTGTCCGTGCTCGGGCTCGGGACCGGCAACTTGAAGGACCAGACCATGGAGATGCTGGCCGACAAGGGCAACGGCAACTACGCGTACATCGACACGATCCACGAGGCCCGCAAGGTGCTGGTCGAGCAGGCCGGCGCCACGCTGGTGACGATCGCCAAGGACGTCAAGATTCAGGTCGAGTTCGACCCCGCGCAGGTCAAATCCTACCGGCTGATCGGCTACGAGAATCGGGCGCTCGCGGCCAAGGACTTCGACGACGATCACAAAGATGCCGGGGAGATCGGCGCGGGCCACTCGGTCACGGCGCTCTACGAATTCGTCCCGGCGGATCCCAAGCCGGACGCCAGGACCAAGCGTCAGCGCAAGCGGGACGCAGCCCAGGCGCCCCAGCCCATGGCCGAGCTGCGCCTGCGCTTCAAGGCCCCCGACGCCAAGCACAGCCAGCTGTCGAGCTTTGCCGTCGTCGACGCCGGGACCACGCTCGCGGCCAGCTCCAACGACTTTCGGTTCAGCGCTGCAGTCGCCGAATTCGGCATGTTGCTGCGCGACTCGAAGCACCGGGGGCGGGCGAGCTGGGCCGGTGTGACGTCGTTGGCAGCGGGCGCGCTCGGGAACGATCCCGGGCACTATCGCCACGAGTTCCTGGACCTGGTCGCGCTGGCCCAGGCCCTGCCCAAACCATGAGCGCGGGTGTGTAGACTGGCTCGCCCATGACCGACACCAACCTCGTGCTCGCAAGCACCTCGCGCTGGCGGGCCGAGCTGCTCGCTCGACTCGAGCTGCCGTTCACCTGCGCGGCGCCGCGCTTCGACGAGCGCGGTGAGGATCACCGGTTCGCGCAGCTTGGCCCCCAGGCGTTTGCGCTGCACCTCGCGCGCGGCAAGGCGCAGAGCTTGGCAGCCGACCACGACGCGTGGATCTTGGCGGCGGATCAGCTCGCCGTGCTCGACGAACCTGGCGGCCCGCAGCTGCTCCACAAGCCAGGGACGAGCGCCCGGGCGGTCGAGCAGCTGATGCGCCTGCGGGGGCGCACGCACCAGCTGGTGACCGCCGTCGTGCTGACCCGCGGGGCGGTCGAACATCACGAGATCGATCAGCAACACCTGACCATGCGAGCGTTCTCGCTGGTCGAGGCGCAGGACTATGTGACCAAGCATCAGCCGCTCGACAGCGTTGGCGCGTACCACATCGAGGACGCCGGGATCCGGCTGTTCGAGCGGATCGAAGGCGGCGACTTCACCAGCATCATGGGGCTCCCGCTGCTCGTGGTGTGCCGATTGTTGCGCCTCGCGGAGGTCCTTTAGGACCTTGGGGGGGACCGCGTCCGTGGGTCGCGGGGGCGGGTCAGGCTGCGCTCGGTGAGGCGGGGTTGGGCGCGCGGATCCTGAGCACTTGGCGCTCGGTGAGGACCATCGACATCGGCACGTCGTGGAGCGCTCGCGGCAGCTCGCTGACCACCTGGATCTCGAAGCTCAGGCCGATCGCGTACACCGGATACTTGGCCAAGAAGCGATCGACGTAGCCGCTCCCGTGGCCCAACCGGACGCCGCTGCGATCGAAGGCCGGACCCAAGATGATCGCCGTGTCGATCCGCGCCATGATCTCGTCGTCGTCGAGCTGCGGGGAGGTCCGCGCCGGTTGCTGCAACCCGAAGCGCAGCTGGTGTAGCTCGCAGGGCCAGGCGTGGGCGTGCAGCTGGCGATCCTTGGGGTCGGCCCGGGGCAGGTAGATCTGCTTGCCGGCGTCGGCGAGGGCTTGGATCAGCGGTCGGGTCTCGGGCTCGTCGCCAAACGACAGGCACGCCAACACGCCACGCGCGGCCCGAAGTTCGGGCAGCGCGAGCGCGCGCCGGAGCATCTGTGCTTCGGCGCGCACGCGTTGGTACTGGGGGATCGCTGCGGCGTGCTTGGCCATCAAGCTGCGCAGTCGCTGTTTTTGGGCCGTGGTCTTCGATGCGGAGGCGGTGGTCGTCATGATTCCGTGAGGGGCCGCGCGGGGCCGAAGAACTCGAAGTGTCGCCGGGCGCGGGGGACCGCGAGGCGTTCGAGCGCCGCGTCGACTGACACCATGAATCCGTCGGGCCCGCAGGTCCAGCACTCGATCTCGGCGCGTTCGACCGGGTCGGCGGGCAGCAGCGAGGTGAGCCGCGCGTGATCGAGCAGGCCCACGTGATCGTAGTCGACCCCAAGGCGCTCGGTGGCCGCCGGCTGCTCATGAATTCGCACGTAGCGAAATCCCGGCGCGACGTTGGCGAGCTCGCGCAGATCGGCCTCGAGCGGGCGAGACGAGCGGTCGAGCGCCGCGTGGACGAACAACAGCGGACGCGCAGGTTTCGCCGCGACGCTGGCGGCGGCCATGCTGAACAAGGGCGTGACCCCCACGCCGCCCGCGAGCAACACGATCGCGTGATCGCCGGCCGTCGGATCGAGCGTGAAGCAGCCGCAGGGCATGGTCAGGTTGAGCTTCGCGCCAAGCTCGAGAGCCTGCGTCAGGCGATTCGAGACGACCCCCGGCTCGTGCTGATCCCTGGCGGGCTCGGCCTTGATCACGAACCGCCAGCTGTCGCCGCCCGGCGCCTGCGTGATGCTGTACTGGCGCAGCGCGAGCGAGTCGGCGCCCGGCAGCGCAACGGACACGTGCTGCCCGGGCGCGAACGTAGGCAGGCGCTGGCGGTCGACTGGGCTGACCCGCAGCGAGGTGATCATGGGCGTCAGCGCGCGGCGCTCGACCACCTCGAATTCGCGCAGGCCCGTCCACCCGCCCGGGGCGACGCGTTGCTGCTCGTACACGCCTCGCTCGGCGGCGATGCAGACGTCGGCCAGCTCACCGTAGGCAGCCGCCCACGTGTCCATGAGCTCGGGCGTGGCGGCGTCGCCAAGCACCTCGGCGATCGCCGCGAGCAGGTGGCCACCCACGACGTCGTACTGGATCGGTTGTACCTGCACGGCGACGTGCTTGTGAACGATGACCGCGAGCGCGTCGTGCAGGACCTCGAGCTCGTCGAGGTGCTCGGCGTAGGCCACGATCGCCCCCGCCAGCGCGCCCTGCTGACCGTCGGGGTGCATGTGCGCGGGGTTGAACATGCGCGCGACCTCCGGGTTGGCGGCGAACATGCGCCGGTACATTGCCTGCGTGATTGGGATGGCCTGTTCGCGCAGGGTGGGGAGGGAAGCGCGGATGAGCTCGATCTGAGTGGGGAGCATTGCGCGGCTCAAACGCAAGCGTCGTGCCACCGCTAATTCTAGGCGTCCGGTCGATCTAGCGGCGATGCCTGGGGTCGCTGCGAGCGAGCGTGGTCGTTTGGACGCCGACGGTGTTGTCAATGGGACAACGGCCGCACTTCTGGCGCTTGCCGTTCGCGAGCCCTGCTCTTAGGTAGGCATGGTGCGCCGGACCTTTGCTCGAAACCTGCTCGCCGCTGCCCGCTGCTTCGAGGGTGAGCGCGCTCCGGGCCCCGCGGTGGTCGGGCGCGTGCTCGGGCTCCTGCGGGATGCCACGGGCGCCGACGCGGTCGCGCTGCTGACCGGTGAGGGTCAGGCGCTGCGCGTGAGCGGGGCCACCGGCCTGCTCGGGCGCGCGCGTGGGCTTCGGCTCGAGGTCGACGCGCACCCCCGGCTGAGCGCGCTGGTCGACGCCTCGTCGCCGCTGGTGTTTGCGCCCGACGATCCGCGCCCGGATCCCTGGGACGGCTTCTTGCTGGTGGATCCCAAGGCCAAGGTTCACGCCTGCGCTGGCGCTGCGCTGCGTGGGACCGACGCGCGTTCGTGCGGGGTGGTCACGCTCGACGCCGCGTCACCGCAGGCGTTCGGCGGCGAGATCGTCGGGGAGTTGGCTAGCTTCGCCGCGCTGCTCGAGCTGGCGATCGACATGGATCAGCCTGCTCTCGCGCCGCGCACCCGCGCGTCCACGCGCGAGCTCATTGGCCACAGCCCCGCAATGCAGAAGCTGCGCCGCGAGATCGAGCTGGTCGCGCCAAGCAATTTGCCCGTGTTGATCGAAGGGGAGACCGGGGTTGGCAAGGAGCTGGTCGCAGAGGCGATCCACGCCGCGTCGACGCGCGCCGCGGGTCCCTTGGTGCGGGTCAATTGTGCGGCGCTGCCAGAGTCGCTGGCCGAGAGCGAGCTGTTTGGTCACCGTCGCGGCGCGTTCACGGGGGCGGTCACAAACTACCGGGGAGCGTTCGCGCGGGCCGACGGCGGCACGCTGCTGCTCGACGAGTTTGGCGAGCTCGAGCCGCGCCTGCAGGCCAAGATGTTGCGCGTGCTGCAAGACGGCGAGCTCGCGGTGCTCGGTGAAGAGCGGACCCAACGGGTCGACGTGCGGGTGATCGCGGCGAGCAATCAGGACCTCTCGCAGGCCGTCGCCGCGGGTCGGTTTCGGGCGGATCTGTGGTACCGCGTCGCTGGCTACCGCGTTCGGGTTCCGGCTCTGCGCGAGCGCGAGCGCGACATCCTGATGCTCGCCGGATACTTCCTGGATCAAGCTGGCGCCGGCCTGGGTCTGCTCGAGGCCAAGCTCTCGCCCGCCGCACAGCGCTGCGTGGTCGAGTACCCGTGGCCTGGCAACGTGCGCGAGCTCGAGCACCGGGTCGCCCGCGCGTGTCTGCGCGTCGCCGCTCGCTCACCGGTGCTGCCCGCCGTCGTTGGCCCTGAAGACCTCGAGCTCGAGCGCGACGAGGCTGCGCGACCTCACCTGGCCGTGCTCGACGAGCTCCCCGCCAACGGCCTCGCCGCGGCCGTCGAAGATCTGCGCCGGGCCTTGATCGAGCGAGCGGTCGCGCTGTCGAACGGAAACTGGGCCGAGGCCGCGCGCCGGCTCCAGATCGATCGCAGCAACCTCCACCGCATGGCCCGCCGCCTCGACATGTGAGCGGGCAGCGCGTGTGCTACCTAGCTCTACGTGTTGCGCTCGCGATCGTCGGTGTTCGTGCTCCTCCTGTGTTGTAGCGCGCTGCTGAGCGGTTGCTGGAACCGCGAGGCCGTGTGGGAGGCGACGGACGCCCATCGCTCGTCGGTCGTGCGCCCAGGCGAGAGTGAGGCCGATCGCCTGTACCGGCACGGCCGCGATTGCATGGACACGATCGAGCGTGATGACTGCGCGATCGACTACTTCGAGCAGCTGATCGAGCTTGGGCCCGACCGCCGCGAGCTGATCGGCGACGCGACGTTTCGACTCGTCGAGCTGTACCGCCGCCACGACAAGGCCGAGTCCGCCACCTTGCTGCTGCGCAAGTTCTGGGAGCTCGGCATGGGTCGGATCAGCGCTGGGGTCGTGCCGCACAGCACCCGGTTCGCGCCCGAGACCGTGACCACGCTGTTCATGGTCGACGTCGAGCGGCTCGAGCAAAGCGGGCTGCACCGCGCGCTCCCGCAGGACGCGAAGGACATGATGTTCACCTGCGATCAGGCCCTGCGCGAGCGGCTGGGCGAGCAGGCCAAGGCCCGACGCGAGGCCAAAGAGCAGGCCAAGCTCGCGACGATGACCGAGAAAGAGCGCGAGGACTACCAAAGGCGGCGCAAGCAGCTTCGGTTTGGACGCGGCGATGACAAGTCCAAGGGCAAGTCCAAGCCCAAGGAGATCGAGACCGTGTACTCGGCCGGTGGCTTTTGCAAGCTCGCGGCCGCGCTCGGGCTCGCAGATCCCCGCGACTTCGAAAAATTTCTAGGCGCCAGCAACCACGCGGATCAACGGGTTTCGCTGGCGATCATGCGGATCGACGAGCTCGAGGCCAAGCTCGCCGCCGCGGCCGAGGCCGGCCACATCGTCGCCGAGCCGATGCCACAGATCGAAGGCCGGGACCTCGCCGCCATGACCCAGGGCATGCGCGACAAGCTGCGGGTCTGGACCCTGAGCGACTTCGAGTACGACGGCGCGCCCGTCCAGCTGCTGACCCTCGACCGCGGCGAGCTGACGATGGCGCCCAAGGCGATGATTCAAGGTCTGCTGCAGGCCCGCGCGCACGACCAGGATCGCCTGCACCCCAAGCTGCAAGAGCTGCTTGGCCAGGTCCCGCCCGAGGTCACCTTCGTGTCGCTGATCACCCCAGAGGCGACCGCAGCGTTCTTGGCCGAGATGGGCACGATGGGTCGGCTGCTGCCAAACCCCGCCGGCCTCATGATCGCGGCGGTCGTCTATGACTACGCCGGGCTGTTCGTGCGCGTGCCGACCGAGGACTCGGTCAAGGCCTGGGTGCTGCTCTCGCTCGCCCGCAAGTTGATCGTCAACGAAGACGAAGCCGCGCGCGCGGGCGAAGAGGACTTCATGGGCAACTTGGATATCTCGCAGACGCGCGACGGCAAGGCGCTGCTGATGACCAACATCCTGACCTCCGGCGCGGTGACGAACATGTTCTTGGGAGGTTGACCGGACCGGAGGCCCGACCCAGCTACGAGCGCAGCTTCACGAGCAGCTCGCCGTGCGCGGCCATCGAGTCGGCGTCGTAGGTGATCGAGTCGCCGGGCACCTGCAGGCAGTAGCTGCCGTGGCCGTCGTTGCGGATCCAGCGATCCCAGAACCCGGGGACTTGCTCTTCTAGATCTTTGCGCAGGCGATTGAGCGCCTGGCGTGTGCCGCTTTGGATCTCTGGCACGTCGAGCAGCGACAGGTGTTGCCCTGGCGCTCGCTTGGCGTGCACGGCCAGCCGGCCAAACAGGCGAAACCGCTGCTCGGACAACAGCAGCTCTTTGCCGTTGATCTCGAGGTTGCAGCGGCGGCGGTCGTAGGTGCCGATCAGGTGGATCGCTGGTGGACCTTGCTCGGCCCCGGCCTCGCGGGTGGCACCGCCCGGTCCGCGCTCGCGGGCGACGGACCCTGGCACATCGGCGACGGCCTCGTAGCGCTCCTCGCTGCGGCGCGCGAGCAGCTGCTTGATCGCGGCCTCCGGTGACTCTTTGCCGCCGTCGAAGGGCTTCTTGATGAAGTCGTCCGCGCCCTCACGCAGCGCGCGACGGCAGTACTCGTGGTCGTCGCCGTGGGCGGTCATCACGATCACGCCGGGCCGGCGCGCGTCGGGTAGCGAGACGATCCGCTCGAGCAAGGTGAAGCCAATCTCGAGCCGCGGCAGCCGACCCTCGCGCAGCGGGATCTTGAGATCCAGCAGCACGTAGTCGAACATCGTGTCCTCGAGCAGGGCCAGGGCGTTCTCCTGCGAGCTGGCCGAGCTGACCTCGTGGCCTAGAGACTCGATGGTCTCTTTGATGAGATCGAGCAACGTTGGATCGTCCTCGACGACGAGCGCTACCTGCTTGGTTCGGGCCATTGGGCACAGTATAGGGGCCTCGCGAGATCCCGATGATCTGGCTTGGATCGTGGCGCGGGTGGGATCGCAGATCCGGGTAGATCTGGCGTGTGTGGCCGAAAACGGGAGATTTGCGTGATCACCGAGTGCGCCGCGGACTTCCCGCAAAGTGGTCTTTTGGCCAGGTGCCGGCCGAGCTCAGTCCTCGATCGTCGGGAACATGCAGATCACAGCAGTCCCCGAGTCCGGCGTGCTCTCGATCTCGAAGGTCCCACGACACTCGCGTTCGATGATCTTCTTGGCCAGCGGCAGCCCGACCCCGGTGTGCTTGTCGTCTTTCTTGCTCGACACCATTGGCAACAGGGCCTGGCGGATCTCTTCGGGCCCCATGCCATAGCCGCTGTCTTCGACGCTGAGTCGAACCCAGCCGCGGCGGGGAACTGTCGCGCTCAAGGTCACGCGTCCGTCACCTTCGACGGCCTCGATCGCGTTCTTGGCCAAGCTCGACATCGCCTGAATCAGGCGCACGCGCGGCACGTGAACGCAGGTCGCCGAGGCGATGCCAGCCTCGACCTCGAAGCTCACGCTGGCGGGGATGTCGAGGGCGTCACGCACGATCTCGGCGACCTTGTCGAGCATCGCGACCACGGGCACGTCTTCACAGTCGAGCTTGGGCTCGTCGACCAGGCGCTTGGTGTCGTCGAGCATCAGCTGCAAGAAGTTGGTGCGCTCGCGGGCGATCCGAAGCGTGCGCTCATACACGTTCTTGCTGGTGTTGCTCTGCTCGAGGCTGGCGTGCAGCTTGGTCAGCGCGTCGAGCAAGCTGGCGACGACGGTCCGCATCTCGTGGGTGGTCTCGTTGGTAAGCAGCCGATACTTCTGATCCGCGATCCGCTCGGCGGCGCTGGCGACCCGCTCGCCGTGATCCTCGCGGAGCTTGCGGAGCTCGATGGCGACCTCGTCGATCTCGTCGGTCTTGGCTTGGTAGGCAAAGTCGAGCTCGCGCCGCTTGGCCGCGGATCCGCGCGCGGCCTTGGCCACGAAGCTGTTGTCGTCGGTGTCGAGCCGCGCCGCGATCACGGCGTAGTCGGGGTGCTCGAGGTACGCGAGCGCGCGCGCGACCAACAGCCGGACCTCCCACTTGCTGTCTTCGCTGTAGATCAGCAATTGCTCGGCGATCGCCCGGACCCGCTGGGCCGAGGGGTGGCTGTGCAGCTCCTCGATCATCGCGCTGACGGCCGCGCCCCGATCCTTCCACGAGCGATCGTCGTGCTTCTCGAGCCCCGCGGACTTGGGCTTGGGCTCGGCCCCGTCGTCGTCCGATTTGGCGGTCTCGGGCGGGGGCTCGGCCGGCTTGCTGCGCTTCTTGGCCCGCGACTTGGTGCTGGCGCCCTTCTTGCTCGACGCGGACGGCTTGCGTTTGCTGGGTCGTGCGCTCATCTCAGTGCCCATACCGGCGCTTGCGCTCGAGGAAGGCCTCGGCGCCGCCTTCGAGGATCTTCTCGATCTCGAACTTGACCTGCTCGACGTCACCGCGGGTGCGCAGGCGACCGTGTTGACCGTCGGACTCGGTCACGAACACGGCCTCGGCGTCACCGAGCACGGGGATGTTGGGGTTGTGGGTCACGAAGATCAGCTGGCGGCGGGCTTTGACCTCGCCGATGTTGCGCACGACGGTTTCATAAATGAACGCGTTGTCGAGGTTGTCCTCGGGCTGATCGATGAGCAGCGGGCGATCGCTGTCGAGCAGCAAGATCGGGAGGATCGTCGTGCACTTTTGACCGGTGCTGAGGGTGGACGCGTCTTTGTAAGTGCCGCCGTCACGCAGCTCGATCTTCGGGCGATCCTCGAGCTGCAGGGCCTCGAGGTCGAGCAGCAGCTTGCCGTCCTCGGCCCCGCGCAGGCGATCGATCAGCCAGTCGGCCTGCTCGTCACGAACCTCCAACGTGGTAGCGATCTCGGACACCGCCGAGCGCTCGACCAAGCGGACCAGCTCGCGCGGCGGCATGTTCTGCTCGATCCGGCCAACCAAGGTGCTGTAGTGCCGGCCCTGGCCTTTGAGCGCCTCACGCAGGCGCTCGGCATAGTCACCGCGCTCGCCGAATTGCGTGATGCTCACCCGAATGTCGGGCTCGAGCCGGGAGGTGATCTCGCGGGCGATCTTCTGGCGCAGCACGAACACCTTGTCGTGCAGCTCCGACAGGCGGTCGAGCAGCTCGCCGCGCTTCTTGGTCAGCTCGAGCAGCTCTTTGCGACGCCGCTCGACCGAGCGCCGCTGCTCGAGCAGCTCGTTGAGCCGGGTCTGCAGCCGCGCGCCCTCGCGGGCTTGGGCCTGGGCGTCTTGGTGGGCGCGGAGCAGCTCGGTGTAGCGCTGCTCTTGACCGCCGTGGGCTTCCGTCAGCTGGCGATCGAGCTCCTCGACGCTGAGCCGGGCGCCCTCGACGATCTTGCGGGCGCTGGCGATCGCGCCGACGGCGTCGTTGCCGGCCGCCTCGAGCACCATGTGCAGGCGCTCGAACAGCTCGCCGTTCTCGCCTTCACTGCGCTCGACGAGCTGGCCAAAGCCCCGGACCATGCGGCTCAGGCCCTCGAACTGGTCGACGACCCCAGCCAGGGTGTCGTCGGCGCGCTTGAGCATGCGCTTTTCCTGGTCGCGGGCGCCCTTGAGCGCGACCTCGCGGTTGATGTCGTCAGCCTGCTCGCCGCCGACGTCGAGCGCCTCGATCCGCTTCTTGATCTCGGGGATCTCGCCAAGCATCTCTTCGCGATCGGCGATCGCCTGGCGCAGCTGGTGGATGTCCGCGCTGTTCTTCTCGAGCTGCGAGATCACGTCGCGGCGGGTTGGATCGAGCCCGGCGATCTCGTCGGCCACGAACTGATCAATGACCTCGAGCTGGGCCCGGGGGCTGATCGCGATGTCCTCGATCTGGTGCTGGCTGTAGAAGTCCGCGGCGAACACCTGCCCGCGCGAGAGCGAGACCTCGACCGGTGAGCCGCGCTCGTCGGACACCTCGGGCTCACCAGAGCTGCCGCGCACGACCCGGTACTTCATGCCGTCGCGGGTCTCGATCGTGACCTCTACGGTGCCGCGATCGAGGTTGGCCTTGATCAGCTTGGTCAGCTGCAGCTGGCGCGTGGGGTCGGTGCTCTGCATCTGACCCAAGCAGTAGCGACACAGCTCGAGGATCGTGGTCTTGCCGGTGCCGCGGGCGCCGATGATGCAGTTGAGGCCGGCGGCGAAGTCGAGCTCGAGGCCGTCCCAGAACCCGCCGAGGACCGTGAGTCGGCGGATCTTGTGCGAGGCGCGGGGACCATCTTGCTCCGCTAGGATGTCGGCCATGCGCAAGAGTACCTAGCAGGCTGGAGAAAATCGCCCCACACCGGCAGGCACGCCCCTGAACATTGATGTCTGTGTCGCCGAACTCGCCGTGCGCCCGGCACCGCAGAAAAGCGGCTAGCGCGCGTGGGCACGTGTTTGGGGCATTTTTGGGATTGGAAAAGCTCACGCGCACCCGGGACGATCTCGAGGCTGGTTCGGGCATGGTGGGGCGGTGAGTGAGTACCCGACCGTTCCCCTGTCGTTCTCGCGCCGTCCCGAGGCACAAGTGCGTGAGCGTGCCCACGCATTCTATGAGCTGATGGACCTGCGTCGGAGCATTCGGCAGTTCAGCGCGGAGCCGATCCCCCTCGACGCCGTCCGCGAGGCTATCCGGACGGCCGGGACGGCGCCGAGTGGGGCGCACAAGCAGCCGTGGCGGTTCGTGATGGTGACGGACCCGGCGCTCAAGCACGAGATCCGGCTGGCGGCGGAGGTGGAGGAGCGCGAGACCTACGAGCAGCGCATGAGCGACGAGTGGCGGGCCGCCCTCGCGCCGCTGGGGACCGATGAGAACAAGCCCTACCTCGATCACGTGCCGGTGATCATCGTGATGTTTCGGGTCGACTACGACCTTCGCCCCGACGGATCTCGCAGCAAAAATTACTACGTGCAAGAGAGCTGCGGGATCGCGCTTGGGATGCTGATCGCCGCGCTCCACAACGCGGGGTTGGCGACGCTCACGCATACGCCCAGCCCCATGAACTTCTTGGCCAAGATCCTTCAGCGGCCCAAGAACGAGCGGCCGTTCATGCTGCTGCCGGTTGGCTACCCAAGCCCCGATTGCCGGGTGCCCGACCTGGCGCGCAAGCCCCTCGAACAGCTGCTCATCGAGGTTTGAACAGCGAACCGGGCGATTGGGGGGTCCGACCATCGGGGCTGAGACGCTGGGCGCTGTCGTGGTATACGGACGCCCGCACCATGCAATCGCTCCTTCGCAACATCGTCATCTCCGCCACTGTCACTGTCGCCGCGGTTACCTGTGGGCTCGCTGTGGGCTTGGCCCCGAGTGAGGCGTTGGCGGGACCCGAACAAGAACAGATCTGGTTTGGTACTGGCGTCGACTCGCTCGAGACCGACGAGAAGGGCCAGGTCACCTCCGAGGGCGCCAAGACCAAGACCGACAAGGTCGATCGGATCCCCAGCGAGGAAGACTGGGAGCTCAAGCTCCACGCGCGCATGAGCGGGCACGCAGCCGAGGGGCCCGTCTACGTCGAGTTCTATCAGAACGTCGGCGGCAAAGAGTACATCGTGTATCGCCACGAAGACGCGGACTACGACGGCTCGCGCTCGTACACCGCGGTGCTCTTGCTCGAGGCCAACATCGGGTTCAACAAGGACCGCGAGTACCGGGTGCAGATCGTCCAGAACAACGGCAAGCGCGATCTGGTGCTGGCCAAGGGCAAGGTCACGCTGATCGACACCGGCCGCGAGGCCGAGGGCGCCGACGAGCCCGAGCCCGAGGACGAGGGCGAAGAGGAAGAGGAAGAGGAAGAGGACGACGAGGACGACGAGGACGAGGGCGAAGGGGAGGAGGCCGACGTCGCGCCTCCCCCGATCGACGACAGCCCCGCCAAGAAGAAGGGCTGCAGCGTGACCGATGGCGGCGCGACCGACCTCGGCGCGACGGGCCTCGGGATCTTGCTGCTCGCTGCCACCTTCCGTCGGCGGCGCAACGGCTGAGGCCGGCTCAGCTCGAGCGGCGTATTCTCGCGGTGCTAACGTGCCGAGTATGCGCCGCTTTGTCGCGACCTGTGCTGCCGCTGCCACGCTGGCGCTTGGGTGTGAAGATCCACCGATCGAGGAGCCGCCTGACAACGGCGGACCCGGCGAGAGCTTGGGAACCACGGGCGGGACTGGCTCCGAGACTGGGGACGGCGATGGGGACGGGGACGGGGATGGCGACGGGGACGGGGACGGGGACGGGGACGGGGACGGGGACGGGGACGGCGATGGGGACGGCGACGGGGACGGCGATGGCGACGGCTTCAGCTTCGCGTCGCCGGTGACCACCGAGGTGTTCGCGTTCGATGATCTGCAGCTCGCCGATCTCGACGCGGACGGCTGCGCGGACTTGGTGCTCGCGGGCACGGGCGCACCCCCGCGGATCAACGTGTACCCAAGCGACTGCAACGGCGGCTTCCTGGCGCCGCCGATCACCCACCAGCTCGCCAGCTTCGATGGCTTCGCGCTCGGAGATCTCGACGCCGACGGCCGGGCCGACTTGCTGCTGCAAGCCACCGGCGCGCCGCCGCGGGTATCCGTGCACCTCAGCAGTGACAACTTCGAGCTGGGCGCGGCGATCACCAGCGAGGTCTTCACCTACGATCGGCTGTGGGCGATCGACATGAACGGCGACGGCCGCAGCGAGGCGATCACGTCCCAAACCAACGCCGCCCCGCCCTTGGTCCACAGCTGGAGCGGACCCGGAGACGGGACGCTGACCCTGCTCGCGAGCGCCGAGGTCGGCAGCTACGACGCCGCCGCGGTCGCCCACCTCAACGGTGATCTGTTTGGGGATCTCGTCACCGGCCTCGGCCAGGTCCCCGTCATCAACCCGTGGCTTGGCCAAGGCAACGGCGACCTGATCAGCGCCGCGCTGGTCTGGCCGTTCACCTTCTCGATCCTCGCGCTCGGCGACCTCGACGGTGACGGGTTCCCCGAGCTGCTCACCGACGTGCCCGGCAACGACTGGCGCGTGTCGATCTACCCCAACACCGGCGACGGCTTCTCGGGTCGCGCCCACGATCTCGCCGGGGTCTCGTACACCCGCTTGCGCAGCGCCAACATCGACGGCGACGGCGACGACGATCTGGTCATCACCCCGACCGGGATGCCGCCGCGGGTCATGGTCTTCGAGTCCAAGTAACGAGCCTCGGGCCGGCGCGTAGTGGGTCAGCGCATGAGCGAGATCAGCCCCGACCCCTTGTTTGCGCCCCTCGAGCTCGGCGCGTTGCGCCTGCCCAACCGGGTGTTGATGTCACCCATGACGCGCTCGCGGGCCCAACAGCCTGGTGACCTACCGACGGAGCTCAACGCCCGCTACTACGCCCAGCGGGCCAGCGCCGGGCTGATCTTCACCGAGGCTACCCAGGTCAGCCCGCAGGGCAAGGGCTACGCGTTCACGCCGGGCATCCACAGTGACGAGCAGGAGGCGGGCTGGCGCGGCGTGACCGAGGCCGTGCACGCCAACGGCGGCCGGATCGTCATGCAGCTGTGGCACGTCGGTCGGATGTCACACGAGGAGTTCCATGGCGGCGAGCCCCCGGTCGCCCCTTCGGCGATCAACGCCAACGCCCAGATCTTCCTGGGTGGTGAGCGCGGCTTCGCTCCAACCTCGACGCCACGCGCCCTCGCGCTGACCGAACTCCCGGGCATCGTCGAGCAGTTCCGGCAGGGCGCCGAGCGTGCCAAGCGAGCTGGGTTTGATGGCGTCCAGATCCACGGGGCCAACGCGTACCTGCTCCACCAGTTCCTCAGCGACGGCGCCAACCAGCGCACCGACGCCTACGGGGGCAGCATCACCAACCGCATCCGCCTCACGGTCGAGGTCGCCGAGGCCGTCGCCAGCGTGTGGGGCCCGGACCGCGTCGGCCTGCGGATCGGCCCCGGACTTGGCGGCATGGGTGGCGCGAGCGAGTCCGACCCGATCCCCCTGTACACGGCGCTCGCCGACGAGCTCAACCGGCTCTCGCTCGCCTACCTCGACGTCATCGAGTACTTCGGCCCGTCCGACAAGCGCCCGACCGAACCCAGCGATCTCCACCGCCGGATCCGTCAGCGCTTCACTGGCGCGTACCTGGCCAACGGCGCGTTCACAGCCGAGAGCGCGCGCGAAGCGTTGAAGCGCAACCACACCGACGCCGCGATCTTTGGCGCGCCGTTCCTCGCCAACCCCGACCTGCCCGAGCGGTTCCGCCGCGGCGCCCCGCTCAACGAGCCCCGGCGCGAGACCTTCTTTGGCGGCGACGCGAAGGGCTACATCGACTACCCCACCCTGAGCTGGGCGGAGTGATCGTCGCTGCTCTCAGGAGCCGGGGCTCATCGCTGTAGCGATCGCTATCTCGATCTTGAGAACGGTGATCTCGGCGACCGCGCCTCGCTTGTCGCCCACGCGAGCCGCCGGGATCGCGGCGACGGGTAGGCGGATCCCACTTCCGATGTTCACACCCGCTCGGTTGGCGATGTTCGGCTCGGAGAACGTGAACACGGGATTCGCAGGGTTCGACTCGATCACCGCCCCGAGCCAGACCCCATTGGGTTTTTCCTGCAGGAGCACCACGTAGTGATGACCGCCGCGGCCGCCTGACCTGGTGCGAGGATCTTCGCAGTGACGAACATGCCCCCGCTGAGGCGGCTTGTGCCGGCGACGACCAAAGACCATGCGTTGCCGGTACTAGCCGAAAGATGCTCGAACGTTCCGCCACCGGGCGTCGAGTGCCTCGAGCGGCATCGGATCTGGAAGCCTGCGGTCGAGCGCTGGCGGTGGTTGTGGAGGCGAAGGCTGCAGCAGCGCGAGCAGAAAGCTGATCTTGGAGTCGAGACCCTCGCGCAGCGCTTCGAGGTAGAGCTCCCTCACCCTGCCCGAGTCGTCTGCGCCTCGTCGGCGGGCGTGATCGAGGTAGCCAATCAAGAAGATCAAGATCGGGACAAGCCGGCTTTGATGGACGACAAGTCGGATCTCGGGAGGGATCGTCAGGTCTTCGATGAGCGCCTGGCCGCTCTCTCGGTGCGCGCGGTAGCTTCGGCGGGGTCGAGGCTGTCCAAGACGCTCGTGAAGCTCTCCGGTGAGCGTCTGCAAATAGCTCAGGCGGCTCATCAGCTCGTCGCCGAGCAGCGACGCCAGCGACGCTTCGTGAACAGATGACTCGGGCGTTGGACCACTCAGCTGAACGAAGACGTCAGAAAAATGTGGTTCGATCGCCTCGGCTACGATCCAAGCTTCGTGGGCTGATGTGATCGCATGAGGTCGAGCGCGAACCCCCGCCAGCACCAACCTCAGCGAGCCCGCGACGACCCGTCCGGCGTTCAAGAATCCGCGAAAGTCACGGATGACCGCGCGGAGCTTGCCCAGCAGTTCATCAACGGTCCAGACCTCCTGAAGTGACTGCTCGACCGAGCTGACCGCTGGGAGCCACACGGATGTCGCGGCTGCCGTCACGACACAAACCTAGCACGCATCATACTGCGGTTAAATAGGCAGTGCTGGACCCACCAAGAAAAAACACACGGCACTCTACCGACGTCGCAGCCGGGACCGACTGGGCGTGACCATCCAGCGCACGCGAAGGGCGGCCCGGCGCAGCGAGCGACCAGGAGCACGGACATGGATGACCAGCGCGGGGGGTGGCGAGCGCTCACGGAACGTGGACTTCGGTCACGTACTCGCGGGTGATCGCCAGGCTCTCGGAGTCGACCATGAACACGTTGGCCTTGCCAACCTGCCCGTCAAACTCCACGACCAACCAGATCTCCACCGCCCAAGCCTTGGACTCCGCCAAGCATGGCGGCACCCACCCAACGACGACCGCGGATCCCAGCGCGTCGTTTTGCCGGGCACGGTAGGCGGCCTGGAAGCTCTCGAGCTGCTTGACGGCGGACAGGGCCGCGCGGGCGACCGGCGGCCGAACTTCCTTGCGCCAGTCGCTGAAGAACCGGAACTCCTCGAAGCTCGGGCTGCCCGGCCGCAGCACGGCGATGTAGGTCTCGCTCGCGTCGAGGTCACCGTAGTCTTGCAGGTCGAACTCGGGGAACAGGTTGTCGCTGGCGATCGCCTGATCGCGGGCGCGGATCTGGGTGTCGAGCAGCCGCGCCTCGTGGCGGCTGTAGGCGGTGTAGATCCGCAGCAACATGTACTCGCTGGGGATCTGGTGATCCCAGTCGAGCACGGCTCGGACCGCCGCGTACTGGTTGGACCCGTAGGGCACCAGCTTGGGCATTGCCTCGTGCAGCTGCACGCGAAACTGCTCGGTCGTGGCGATGCTCTGCTCTTGCAGACGCACGTGAACGCGCAGATCCGTGAACGCCTGCTCGACGAGCTTTGACGGCGGCTCGATCGGCGGTGGCTTGCCCTTGTTCTTGTTGCGCCCAAACAGACTCACGAACTCGCCACCTTCTCCCTGACCTCGCTCGCGTGCTTGCGTGGTCGCTCGTTGGCTGCAGCCTGGACCGCACGCCGTAGTCCAGCGATGGTGTGCGAGACGGCCGGTTGTTTCAAGCGCAAGCTGGCGCCATTGACGATCAGCCGGCTGGTGACCTCGAAGATGGTCTCGACCTCGACGAGCGCGTTTTGGCGCAGGGTCTCGCCGCTCTCCACGAGATCGACGATCTGGTCGGCCAGTCCCGTGATCGGGCCCAGCTCGACGGACCCGTACAGGGGGATGATGTCGGGCTGAATGCCGCGGGCCCGGTAATGCCGCAGGGCGCAGCGCGGGTACTTGGTGGCGACGCGCAGGTCCATGCCCCGGCGCAGGGCCTTGCGGTCACCCGCCGCCCCCGCGGGGGCCGCGACCGCGAGCCGGCAGCGACCGATGCCGAGGTCGACCGGCTCGTAGAGATCCCGGCCCTGCTCGAGCAGGGTGTCGAGGCCAGCGATGCCGAAGTCCGCGATCCCGTGCTCGACGTAGGTCGGAACGTCGACCGGCTTGACCAGCAAGATCCGATCACCGGTTGGCAGCTCGAACAGCAGCTTGCGACCGACCTCGTCGAGCGACGGTGCGATCTCGATGCCGGCGGCGGCGAGCAAGGGCAGCGCCTGCTCGAGGATCCGCCCCTTGGGCAGCGCCCAGGTCAGCGGTACGGAGGTCGTTGGCGACTCAGGCACCGCCACCATGGTACCTCGACATTTGGGCGCCGAGGGGACACAGCCGGGCCTCGATCGCCTCGTACCCACGGTCGATGTGATAGACGCGGCGGACCTCGGTGGTGCCCCGCGCGACCAGCCCGGCGAGCACCAACGAGGCGCTGGCCCGCAGATCCGTGGCCATGACCGTGGTGCCAGAGTACTTGGTGGGCCCGCGGACGACCGCCGTGTTGCCGTTGACGACGATGTTGGCCCCAAGCCGGTTGAGCTCTGGCACGTGCATGAATCGGTTCTCGAAGATGGTCTCACGGATCACGCTGGCCCCGTCGGCCATGGTCGCGAGCACCATGATCTGGGCCTGCATGTCGGTTGGGAAGCCGGGGTGCGGCCGCGTGACCACGTCGAAGGGGCGCAAGCGCTCCGGGCCGATGACGCGCAAGCCCCCCGCCTCGACCCGACACTCGGCCCCGGCCGCGACGAGGGTGTCGATGATCGCGTGCATGTGGTCGACCGGCGCGTGCTCGAGCAGCACGTCCCCGCGGGTGATCGCCGCCGCGACCGCGAAGGTGCCGGCTTCGATCCGGTCGGGTAGGATCGCGTGATCGATCCCGCTAAGCTCGTCGACGCCGTCGATCTCGATGGTCGGGGTCCCCGCGCCGGAGATCTGCGCGCCCATCTTGTTCAGGAACAGCGCGAGCTCCTCGACCTCGGGCTCGCGGGCCACGTTCTCGAGGGTGGTGTGGCCCTTGGCGAGGGCCGCGGCCATCATGACGTTCTGGGTGCCGCCCACGGTGACCTTGTCGAACAAGAACCGCCCACCCGTGAGCCGCTTGGCCTCGAGATCCACGTAGCCGTGCTCGAGCGTCACCTTGGCGCCGAGCGCCTGAAGCCCCTTGAGGTGCTGATCGATCGGCCGGGCACCGATCGCGCAGCCGCCCGGCAACGAGACCCGCGCCCGACCGTAGCGAGCCAGCAGCGGCCCCATGACCGTGACCGAGGCGCGCATGGTCTTCACCATTTCATAGGGCGCCTCGAGGCTGCCCTGCGCGACGCCGCGGGGATCGATCTCGACCGTGCGGCCGTCGGTGTCGGCGATGACCTCGACCGCGCAGCCGACCTCGCGCAGCAGCCGGTTCATGGTCGAGACGTCGGTTAGTTTGGGGACGTGGCGCAGCCGGGTCAGGCCCGACCCCAACAGCGCCGCGCACTGGATCGGCAGGGCCGCGTTCTTGGCCCCGCGGATCGGCAGGGTTCCCACGAGTCCCGTGCCAGGCATGCCGGGCGGCTTTCCGATGATCTCGAGCTTGTCCATGGTCGCTCTACGCCCACCCGCGGAGCTTTTTTCCGGTGTCCGCGGTTCAGTTGAAGCGCGGCAATGACGCTGGCCTAGGTGGGCGGCAGGCGCAGCCTCGCACGAATCTGGGTGACGACCGATCGATCGTCAGATCCCTCGTCAGATAGATCGTCGCTCAGGCCCGGGGACGGATCCCCACAGTCGTCCAGCCGGGTCAGCTCGAGCTCTCGCGTCACGCCCACCCAGCGCTGCTCGATGCGGACACGGGCCCAGAGTGGACGGCCCTCGGCGATCAGGAGCTGGCGCGACGTGAGAATCCCGATCTCGGGCCGCGCGAGATCGTGCCCGTCGTCCCAGTCGCCCTGGATCAGCACGAACGGGGCGGGTGGGCCGTCCTCGCCCGAGATCTGGCCCGCGCCGACGGCCGTCTCGCGCCACGCGCGGGCCCGGCAGGGGCGGTCGTGGGGAAACTGGCCCTGATCGTCGACGCAGGTGGTCTCGTGGCAGCGGCCTTCGACTGCGCCTCCCTGCCATGACTGCCCGACCCGAACCGGATGATCGGGCAGCTCCGGCCAACCCAGCGCGAGCGCGTCTTCGAGGGGATCCCAGCTGCGCTGCCGACAGGCGAAGTCCGGCGCGGCCGGCCCGACCGTTCGCGCCGACCACCACAGCTGTCGACGGCGCTCGGGCTCGGGCTCGGGCTCGGGCGCTGCGCCACCGGGATCATCGAGCGAGATCAGCAACCCCTCGACCCCGACCACCCCGGCATGACGCGCGCCCGGCCGGCCCGTCAGCGCGAGCGCCCAGGTCGTGTGCTGTTCCTCGCGACCGACGAACACCGCCACGCTCGGATCCCGAAACTGCTCGTCGACGCGGACGCGGTAGACCTCGACGCACTCGCCCGGCGCGCGCCAAGCCAGCTCGAGCGGCGCGCCTGGATCAGCGTCGAACTCGATCGCAAGACCGCGGGTGATCGCTGCTGCTCGCGCTTGCTCGAGCGCAGCGGTGGCCGCCTGCTCCGCCGCGTTGGCACGCGGCTGCCACCACCAGCGCCAGCCACCCACGACCGCGAAGCCAAGCACGCCAACGCTCACCGCGATCGAGCGCCAGCGCTGGTCATGCGTATCGCTGCTGTTCATCCGCAGCGGTCTTTATAGCGCCCGCCAACCAAAATTTTTCACGGATCACGTTGGCGCTGGGCGGGCCCGCACGAAATTTGGGCTGGCGAGCGATTCGGTGGATCCGATGTGCATGGCGCATCGAACCAAAGCTCTCCGCATCGCACTCGCACTGCTCGCCGGCGTCGTCGCAACCACCGGCATGGCCGACACGAGCCTCGCCGCACCGGGTGACCGCGCTCGCGTGAACAGCTTGTCGGTCCCGATGTTCGGCGATCGCAGCGAGGCTCTGTGGCCGCTGCAGATCGGGCTGGAGATCGTCAGCGAGTCCGGCGAGGTCGTGGTTCCGCGCCGCGAGCTGGTCGTGTCCGACGGCCAACACACGATCTTCTCTGAGGTGGTCGCGACCCCAAAGGGCTCCCACGCGTTCGAGCTCGAGCTCGTCGCTCGGCACCACGCAGGTGACGCGATCGAGCTCGAGTACGATCTTCAGGTGCGCCAAGCCCGGTTCAACGGGCTGACCTGGACCGGCTACTTGCTCCACCGCCTGTCCCTCGCGCCCCGCCCCGCGCTCGGACAGAGCGCCCTGGCTGCGGCCCGCGCCGATATCGTGGAGACCCGCGAACAGCCCAACCAACCCGCACACAGGCAGACGCTCACGGTTGATGGGGATCGCTACGAGATCCGCCTGTACGCCGCGAGTCTGCGCGGTTGACACCCATTCCCACGACGGATAATCCTTCTACGAACTCGCGCACCCGCAAGACGGGGCCGAGGTCCCGGAGCTCCCAGATGCCGAAGCGTTCCCTCACCGCTCGACTTTCCCGCCTCTCTTTCCTCGGCGTGTTCGCGCTTGGCTTGACCGCCATGTCGCTGACCGGCTGCAAGAAGCCCGAGTACCCCGCGTGCAAGAAGAACAAGCACTGCAACCAGGAAATGGACGAGAAGTGCGTCGACGGCACTTGCCAAAACTGCGTTGAAAATAGCGAGTGCGCAGGCAAGGGCCCCAACGGCCAAGACTACGTCTGCTACGAATTCCGCTGCGTCGATCCCTCCGAGGCGATCGCGGGCGGTTCGGGCCAGGGCTCGCCGTGTACCAGCAGCCTCGACTGCACCGGCGGTCTGGTCTGCCAAGCCGGCTCCTGTAACTTCTGCGCCCAAGACATGGACTGCCCAACCGGCACCTGCGACTTTGGCACCGGCCTGTGCAGCGACGGCATCCCCGGCGCGCCCGGCTCGTGCACCGTCGACGACGACTGCGCGATCGATGAGATCTGCGACGGCGGCATGTGCATCTTCTCCGGTGACTACAGCGGCGACGGCGAAGTCCTGTGTGAGCTGCAAGCCGTGTTCTTCGGGTTCGACAGCCCCAAGCTGAGCCCCGAGACCGAGGCCAGCCTCAAGGCCGCCGCCCAGTGCATCGCCGACCAGGGTCGCTTGGTCTACCTCGAAGCCCACGCCGATCCGCGTGGCACCGAGGAGTACAACATCCTGCTTACGGATCGCCGCGGCCAGGGCGTCAAGAGCTTCCTGCAAAACCTTGGGGTCCCCCCCGAGAACATGCAGGTGATCTCGAAGGGCAGCCTCGAGGCCCGCGGCACTGACGACCAGTCCTACGCGGACGATCGTCGCGTCGAGTTCATCTGGCAGTAGACTGCCTTCAGCTGTGGGCGAGCGGTCAACGCTCGCCCACGACCTGAAAAAAACTGACATGGGCTGCCTGCCCCACCCAGCCCGACCCCGCGTCGGGTTGTTCGATCTGAGGACCACCATGATCCGAACCCGAGTTGTCGTTTCGCTGCTGATGATCGCGCCGCTGTCAGCCTGCATCACCATGAAGTCCGAGCACGACGAGCTCGCGGCCGAGGTCATGACGCTGCGCAAGAAGGTGTCCGAGCGCGACACCCAGCTCGAGCAGACGCTGATCAAGGCGCAAGAGCAGATGGCCGTCGTCGAAGAGCAGCTGGCCGCGGCCGAGAAGATCCTGCGCAACAACCAGGCCTCGATCGGCGTGCGCGTCGACAACTTGGAATTCGACAGCCAAGACGTGCGCGGCATCGCCGAGGACAGCCTCAACGAGCTCGCCGCGCTCGCGCAGAACGTCGCGGACTCGCGGACCGAGCTCGACCAACGCCTGACCGCCGTCGAGCAGACCCTCAACGCCGAGACCGACATCCCCGAGGGTAAGACCGATCTGCTCAAGGCCGCCGAGCGCGAGCTCAAGGCCAAGGACTACAGCCGGGCCCGGCGCCTGTTTCGGACCTACCTCTCGCGCTACCCCAGCGATCCGAAGGAGCCAGAGGTTCGCTTCAAGATCGGCCAGACCCTGTTCTCGGAGCGGGACTATCGCAGCGCGCTCGGTGAATTTTACTGGCTGGTTCAAAACGCCCCCGACAACGAGGTCATCCATGACGCCGTCTACTACTCGGGGTTGGCGTTCGCGAAGCTGGGCCAGTGCGACAAGGCGATCGCCTACTTCAACGCGATCGTGAAGAAGGGCTCCGACGCGCCAGAGCGCTACAAGACCCAGGCCGAAAAGCAGATCAAGACGCTCGAGGCGGACACGGGCAAGATCTGCGGTGATCGTCACACCGACGAGTCCGGTGACTCGATCAGCGACGAAGACGCCGAGAGCTGAGCGCTCTGGGTCGCTGGCCAGGCGCGAGGCTGGTGCCACTCTTTGGTACTGGTGGGTGGGCTTGCTGCAACGACAGCCCCCTTGCTCATGGTGTCACGGCTGAGGCAGCATGCTCGTGTAGGGCCCGTCCCATGCCGATCCCCGCGCATCGCTCAATATTCTGCTCGCCTCGTGTACACCGAGGTGGTCGATGAGTGAGTCCGAGACACCCGACCCAGCGTCGGAATTGGGCCCGGGAGTGCCGACCAAGCTCACACCCGAGAGCGAGGAAGACACGCTACCGATCCGCGTGCCCCAGGCACCTCATGTCAGCGCGCCCGCGGCCCCCGCCGCGGACTCGAAGCCAGCGTCGTTGTTCAACACTGGGTGGGACGCGCTGATCAGCCCCGCGTCTGCCAGCCCGATCTTCGCGCCACCTGGGGCCGCCGTCAGCACGCCCAGCCAGCCAGTCGAGCCAGGTGAGCCAGTCGAACCAGTGAGCCTCCCAAGCTTCGTGCCGGCAACTGACAAGCCCCGTACTTCCGAAGCGGGAACGGTGGTGTCGGGCGAGTTCGGCAGCCCGTCGGCGCAACCGGCGGCCACCAAGGCCGACCAAGCTGGGGACGGTCAGCGCGACGAGGACGACGCGCCATCCGCCGCGGGCGACCAGACCGAGGACGACGACGAAGACGACGATCCGTCCGACGAAGACGACGATCCGTCCGACGAGGACGAGGACCCGTCCGACGAGGACGACGACCCGTCCGGCGAGGACGACGAAGACGACGACCCGTCCGACGAAGACCAACGAGCTGCGATCATCACACAGCCGGCCGCGAACGAGCCACCGCGCGTGAGCTCGAACCAGGCTGAGCCGGGCGGTGGCGGGCGCAGCCTGGTGTGGATCGTCGGGATCGCCGCCGCGATCGTGCTGGCGGTCGTCCTGGTCAATCGCGGAAGCTCACCAGAACCAGGCAGCGGCTCGCAGTCGGCCCGGCCCAACAAGCCGGACGACTCAGCGCCCAGTGATCGCGCCGACAAGCCGAAACCACGACCGCCGCAGGTCAAGACCCACGCCGCCGACCCCAAGCTCGCCGCGCTGCGGGAGAAACAGGCCCGCGAACAAGCGGCCAACAACGACGAGGGTAACGGCGATCCAGACGGTGAGCGTCCCGAGCCACCCGCGGCCAAGCCAGAGGTCACGGATCCGCGCGCGATCCCGCCGGGCACCCCCGAAGAAAACGCCAAGGCGTTCGCCAAGCTCCCGGTCTCGGTTCAGGACGGGCCGCCGATCGGCGCGATTGGCCTCAACGGCATCCACATCGACGAGATCCTGATGGGTGCCGGCCGCGAGAACACCGAGTGCAACGATCCAACCCGGAAGTTCTCGACGACCGGCACCGAATTCGTGAACGTGTGCATTCGCGTCGTCCACTCCCGGGCCACCGACACGCTGCGCGTGATCTGGGAGAAAGACGGGACGGTGACCCGGCGCGGCAAGGTGCGGATCCCCGACAATTTGCACGCCTACAAGACCCGGGCCTACCTTCAGGTTCGGCCCGAGTACGTTGGGTCTTGGCGGGTTCGGATCGTCCCCGAGGGCGAAGAAGACACCGACCTCGCCGTCGCCGAGTTCCAGATCGAGTAGGCCCAGCAAGGCCCCCGAGCGCGATGTCTGCCTCTACATTTTTTGCTCGTCGTCTCCCCGCTTCGTCACTCGCCCGCCGTGGCCTTGGCGTGCTCGGCACATTGATGCTGTTGGCCGCGCCGGATCAGGACGCTCGAGCCCTCACGCTCGCGCCCCCCGAGACCGAGACCAGCCCCGAAGGCGTCGAGGTCGAGCCCGAGCCCGCGGCCGAGCCGGAGCCGGAGCCCCCGCCAACGTGGCGGTTTCGTCACGCCGACAAGCCGGTCAAGGTCGTCGTGCTCGCGGGCTCGGTCGGCGCGTGGCAGCGCGATCCCTACGCGCAGCACTTCGAAAATTGGTGCAGCAACGTCGAGGTCAAGAACCTGTCAAAGACCGGCTACGGGGCCTGGCAGCTGCGCCAGCGCTTCATGGATCAGGTCGTCGCCAACGGCTACGTGAACCTGCGCGACCCCGCGAACGAGTACTGGTTGGTGTTCCAGGGCGGCCTCAACAGCGTGGCGATGCCAGAGAAGACCAACAAGGAGATCCGCCAGCTGTTCATGTCGGCCCACCAGCGCAACATGAAGGTCGTCGCGCTGTCGCTGACCCCGTGGGGCGACGAGGGCGACAGCCGTCGCTGGAAGGGGCTGACGGGCCTGACCTATCAGGGCTACACGCAGAAGATCGTCGACTTCGAGCTGGGTCGGCTGAGTCCACAGGAGGCGCTGGGCCGGTACCTCGACGCCCGCGACCAACCAGACGCGCCGTGGGATCCAAGCGAGCTCGCGGACATTGGCGTGGATCTGTACGACTCGGCGATGCGTGACCGCGACGCGCCGCTGCGTGAGATTCAACCGTTGCGGAGGGAGCTCGAGCGCTCGAAAGAGTGGAAGCGGCGCTTCGCCGAACTGGATGAGTCCACGCGTGAACTGGCGCTCGACGAGTACGCGCAGCGGGCCGCGGAGCTGCCTCGCTGGTACATGCGCAAGGAGCTACATAGCTTCGACGACATCCACCCGAACGAGCATGGGCACCGGTTGCTGGCGCAGATCGCTTGCCCGGAGCTGCCGGATAGTTGGGGATGTGCTTGCCCGGCTATTGGTAGTGATGTGCCTGCTGAGTAGGCGTTTGATTGGTTGTTCGCGGAGGTGTGGGTGCCGAAGGGGACCGCGCACGGGCTGCAGACGACCCCAACCCGGCTAGGTCTACTCCAGTCTCGTGACCCCGCTTCCTCTCGCGTCTTCTTCTTGGCCCGACTTGTCTTCTCTTCGTTCATCTCCACGTGCGTAGATACGCCGGGTTGGGGTCGTCTGCGGCCTTGTGTGCGCTCCACGTATTTGGGAGGGCTGCTCCGATCCGGGCATGCGGGGGGGCTCGTCGGTTTGGTTGTTTGCGGAGGTGCGCGTTGCCCCATCGGCGGGCAGTTCCCCGCAAACAACCAAACGGACGAGCCCCTCCGCATGCCCGGATCGGAGCAGCCCTCCCAAAAACGACCTAGCCGGGTTGGGGCCATCGGCAGCCCGTGCGCGGTGCCCCATCGGCACGCAGTTCCCCACAAACAACCAAGCAGCGTCACTCATCCCCATCTTTGCGATCCCGACGAAAGCGTCGCCTGATCATCCACCATGCGCTCTTCCGCGAGGCCTTCGCGCTCTCTCGCGCCACTCGCTCGGCCCCCTTGCGGACCCCCGCCTTGACCCGACCGCGGAGGGTCGCCTGCTCGGCCTCTCGGGCGAGGCGGCGCTGCTGCATGATCTTTCGGGCCATGACACCAACAGCGAGCCCAAGCAGTACCGCGACGGCGACGAGAACCACGAGCAGTTCGATCTGCACCCGCGCAGTGTAGCAGGGCAGGCAGCTCGGGCTGACCAACTCGACTGGAGCGCGCGAGCAGGGGCCGTGAAGCCCCGGATCGGGCGCGGTCGTGAGCTACTTGGGATCTGGTTGGTCTGGCTGGCTGGGGTCTGGCTGGGCGAAGTCTGGGCGGGTGATCGGGTTGCCGTCGCTGTCGAGGTACTGGATCCCGCCGCCGCCGAACACGGCGTCTTCGGCGATCTTTTCCAGTGACTCGAGCACGACGGCGCCGTCGCCGACGACGAGCACGACCTGGTCGCTGGCCTGCAAGTGGGCCTGCGCGGCGGCGTGAATGGCCGCCGTGTCGACGGCGCGCAGGCGCTCTTGGTGGCCGCCGTGCCAGTCGAGGGGCAGGCTGAAGTAGTCCAGCTCGCGCATGGAGAACAGCGTGCGTGTGGCGGTTGCGAACTCTGCGGGCATGGCCAGCAGCGCGCCCTCTTGCTCGCGGCGCAGCTCCTCGGCGGTTGGGGCCGCGCTGCGCATGCGCTCGATCTCTTTGGCGATCTCGAGCACGGCGGGGCCGGTCACGTCCGAGCGGACCGAGCTGCTCGCGGCAAACGAGGAGCCGCCGCGGTTGTAGGAAAACCCGCCGCGCGCACCGTAGGACCAGCCCTTGTCCTCGCGCAGGTTCATGTTGATGCGGCTCGAGAACGAGCCGCCCAGGATCATCGCCATCAGCTGCGTGGCCTCGAAGTCCGGCAGGTCGCGGGCCGGACCGGGGTGGCCAATGAGCACCTCGGACTGCGCCGAGTTGGGGACGTGAACGAAGAAGATCGTGGCCTTGGCCGGCTTGGGCGTGCCGAGCTTGACCGGCTTGGGCGCCTTGCCCTTCCAGTTGCCAAACCGCGCGTCAAACTGGGTGCGCAGCTCGGCCTCGGTGATCTTGCCGACGACCCACAGCCGCGCGCCGTCGGGCTTGAGCCGCTTGACCCAGCTCTCGCAGTCCGAGAGCGTGACCTTGTCGAGGCTCGCGGCGGTCTCGATCTTGGCGTAGGTGTGCTTGCTGCCCCAGATCAGCGAGGGGAAGATCCGGCGCGAGATCGACGAGGCCGAGCCCTTGCTCTGCTCGATCCAAGCCTTGCGCTGATCCTTGAGCCGATCGAAGTCGGTCTGGCGCATGCCAGGCTCGAACAACATCTCGGCCGCCAGATCCAACGCCGGGCCAAGCTCGCGCTCGAGCGCGCGCAGGCTGAGGTTGGTGAGCTCGGTTCCGGCCCGCAGCCCCACGCTCACGGCGTGATCGTCTTGCGCGGCGGCGAACGCCTCTTTGTCCTTGTTCTTGGTCGCCTCGCCGACCAGCGAGCCGCACAGCGCGGACATCCCCGCTTTGCCCTTGGGATCGTTGACCTCGCCAAGATCCCACTCCATGTACATCAGGACCGTTGGCAGGGTCTGCTGCTGGACGAGGAACACCTCGACGCCGTTGTCGAGCTCGAAGGTCTCGACCTTGGGGATCGTGACGTTCTTGATCGGCTTGGGCGTGGGCCGCTCGGCACGAAACGGCTCGTCGGGCCAGCGCGGGGCCGGATCCTCCACGACCACGTCGACGGTGGTGGTGTCGGGGTCGACGGTCGTCGCTTCGCGCTCGCAGGCGGACATGGACACGGTCATCGACATGAGCAGCGCGGCGCTGGTGACGAGGCGCCGACCCGCGCGGGTGGTGAATTGCGACTTCATTGCTTGGCTCCCTTCGGGGCGGGCTGCTTGCCTGACTTCGGGCCCGCCGCGTCTGCGGGCGCCGGGACCGAGATGATCTCTGCGCGTGGCTTGGTCAGCCACTTCGCGGCCGCGGCTTGGACCGCGGCCGGGGTGAGCCCGCGGATCCGCGCGACGTAGGAGTTGGCGTAGCCAGGATCGCCCGTGTAGTGATTGAACCACTGCAGCTGGTTGGCGCGGCCGCCCAGATCCTCGAGGCCCCACACGAACCCGGCCTCGATGCCGATCACGTGGCGCGCGAGCTCCTTGGCGGTTGGGCCCTCGGCGACCAGCTTGTCGATCTCTTCTTGGATCGCCTTGGCGACCGCCGCCTGCTGGGCCGCGGCGTCGGGCTGACCGGGCGAGAGGGTCACGACCACGTCGAAGGTGCCCGAGAACCCGCTGGCCGACTGGTACACCCAGACGCTCTGGGCGATCTTTTCAACGTCGACGAGGCGCTTGGTCAGCCGGCCCCAGCCGCCCGAGCCCAGCGCCGCCGCGGCGACGTCGAGCTCGAGATCACCCTCGGCCAGGTTGGCGGGGCTGTGCCACACGAAGTGCATGCGGGTCAGGCGAGCGAAGGGATCCTCGAGCTCGGTGCGAACGTTCTGCTTTAGCTCCGGCGCCGGCACGACCGTGTGCGCGGGCTTGGGCAGCTTGGGGAAGCTTCCGAACCACTTGTCGACCAGGGCCTTGGCCTCGTCGATCTCGAAGTCACCCGCGAGCACCAAGGTCGCGTTGCTGGGCACGTACCAGCGCTTGAAGAAGTTGCTGACGTCGTCGAGGGTGGCGTTCTCGAGATCCTCGTGGCGCCCGATCGTGAGGTAGCGATAGGGGTGCCCCTCGGGGTACAGGGCCGCGGCCACGGCGAAGCGCTCGAGCCCGTACGGGACGTTGTCGTAGCGTTGGCGCCGCTCGTTGCGGACCACGTCGATCTGGTTCTCGAGGCTGGCCTCGTTGAGCAGCGCGAGCAGGTAGCCCATGCGATCGCTCTCGAGCCACAGCGCGGTCTCGACCTCGTGGCTTGGCACGATCTCGAAGTAGTTGGTGCGGTCCGAGTTGGTCGTGCCGTTGACCCCGGTCGCCCCGATCTCGCGCAGGGTGTCGAAGTGCACGTCCTCGCCGATGTGCTTGGCGCCCTGGAACATCATGTGCTCGAACAGGTGGGCAAACCCCGACATGCCCGGCACCTCGTCGCCGCTGCCGACGTGGTACCAGATGTTGACTGCGACCAGCGGCGCGGTTGGATCCCGGTGCAGGATCACCTCCAGTCCGTTGTCGAGCGTGTAGCGCTCGTGGTCGATCTCGAACTCGGCGTCTGAACTGTGCTGAAGCGCTTGCTCGCTGGTCCCAGCCGTGACGGCGTGAGGGGCGATGAGCAACAGCGGGAGTCCGAGACCGAGGATGCTGAAAAGGCGTCCGCGCGTCATGATTTCTCCGTACGATCTGCAGGCGATCTTCGCCGATGCCCGGCCCCGGGGCAAGGAGGGGTTGCGGGTCCCAATTGGGAATCGGTGCCGGAAACAGCCCGATTCGGCCATCTATTAGAGCTTGTAGATACTCCAGCGGCGTCGCGCCCGTTCCGGAAAAGCTCGCCCGTCGAGTAATGCGAGCAAGGCCGGATACACCCACGCGCGATCCCTGGCGACGGCACGCACGGCGGCCCGGACCTGCTCCGAGTCGCGCGGCAGCAACAGCTTGTCGGGCGTGGCGCCGATCCGGCGGACCGGGCCCGAGCCGGTACACATCGCGACCTCACAGGTCTCGACCTGGGCGCGCAGCTGCACGAGCAAGCTGCGCTGCTCGGGCTCGAGCTCGGCGTCTGGGAGCTGGCGGCCGCCAGGGCGCAGGCCCAGCAACCAATCGCGGCTGCGCAGCAAGCTTGGGCCTTCACGAAACAGCCGCGCGAGTCCCCGGCGGGCCTCGACGCGGCGGCGAGGTTGGCGAAACCCGAGCTCGAGCAGCTCACCCAGCAGCGCCCGCTGGCTCTCGTCGAGGATGTAGACCCGTCCGTCGATCGTGAACTCCGACGGATCCTGGTCGGGGAACAGCGCGCTGAGCAGGCGCTCGCCGCCGTCTTCGTGGACCGACTGGCGCAGCGCGAGCAAGTCGGACCAGCGCTCACGGCCGTCGCGCTCGATCCCGCGAAACAGCGGCACTTGGGCGATCGCCTTGGCGTGCTCGCGGTCTCGGCGAGCGCTGTGAAGCAGCAGTTGGGTGAGCCGTCCGCGGTCGGCCGTTGGCAGCGACGAGCCTTGGGCGAGCTTGATCATGTGGTCGATCGCCGCGGACACGATGCTGGGTATGTGCGGCTGGATCACGTCGCGCAGCCGGGCCGCGCTGGCGCTGGCCTCGGCGAGCTCGCGGGTCTCGATCGCGGCCTCGAAGCACGGCGCCTCGGTCACGCTGATGTGCGTGGTCACCAGGCCGTCCTGCAGCAGGTACAGGCGGGTGAGCTCGCCGTCGCGGGGCAGGGCGAGCGTGCCGTTGACCGGCGCGGTGATCGGGATGACCGCGAACGCGTCGTCGAACCCGCCAGCCAGCGAGCGGTTCGCCTGGCCGAGCGAGCGACCATCGATGATGATCTCGGCCGGCGCGTAGCGAGCGACGCTCTGCAGCCACTCGCGGGCGCGAGCGCGGTCGAGCTTGGCGCCGCGGACGATGATCTCGGCGAAGGTGGGATCGGTCTGCGCCGGGTCGGCCGCGCGCGACGTCCCTGCAAACCGCTGCAACGCCGCCCCTTCACCGCGACGCCAGCTCAGGCCGATGGTCTCGCCCTCTTCGTTGGCGTTTGGGCTGATGATCTGCACGCTCGCCGGTTCCAGACCAACGATCCCGAGCAGCGACAGCGCCCCCGCGCGCTCGAGCGCCGACAGAGCCCGGTGGCGACGCTGGGGAGAGCGCTTCGCGTCGAGCAGGACCGAGAGCTCGTGCAAGGTCGCGAGCGGCACGCCGCCGCCGCGCGAGCGCACCCGCAATTGCTGGCGGCCGATCTCGATCTCGACCCGTTGGGCCCCGTGGCGCAGCGCCCGACGCACGAGCTCGGCCGGCAGCTGCCACGGGCCTTGCAGCTGCGCTTGGGTCAGCTTGCGCAGCTCCGACGAGACGTCGATTGTCAGCAAGCTGGCGACGTCGATCCGCTCAACCATGGGCTTGGTCTTCCCCGCTGGGCTCGCGCGTGGGCGCATGTGGCAGGTTGGCGGTCTCGGCGACGGCGAGGGCGGCCAGCGGCGCGAGCAGGCGCGCGCGTCGATCACTGCCGAGGTCGAGGTGCTCGAGCAGATGATCGAGCAACGCGAACGCGGCCGCGTGCGGTCGCGTGGGTCGCAGCCGCTCGGCCTCGAGCAGCCAGGGATCCTCGACGTCGAGGAGCACCAGGCGGTCTCCGATCCGCCGGCTCGACCCCAGCGATCGCAGATCCAGGGTCGCCACGCTCTCGCCCAGCCCACGCACAGCGGCGCACCGCCAGCGCTCGCCATGGTCGCGGAGGTACGCGGCGACGATCCCGAGCACCAAGACGTCGGTGCCACGCGCCAAGCGATGACCCCAGCGATCGAGATCGATCGCGCCAAGCGAGGCGGCCACGGTCCGCCCGACCGGGGTCTGGGCGTCGAGCATGGGGACCCCGCGTCGGCAGGCTTCACGGCACAGCTCCGTCTGCTCGCCGCCAGCGTAGAGCCGCCCCTGTGAGCCCAGCGCCCGCACGCGGTTGAGGGAGATCGCCGCCCCGCCGCGCAGCGGGATCAAGCGGCGATGAAACAGCGACGGCAAGTGGCGAAACGCGGCCGGCTGGGCCAGCGCGCCCTGCAACAAGCCCGACAGATCCACGCCCGCGTCGAGCGTCAGACTTCGCGCCGTGCGACGCGAGAGCGAGATGCCGAGCAGCCCCAAGCCGAGCAAGCCGCAGCCGAACGCCAAGAACGGCACCCACGGGCCACCCAGCGCGGCCACCAGCGCCGGGGGGAGTCGATCTTGGATGCTTGGGGTGGACGGCGGCGACTCGGGGGTTTCACCGCTCGAGGGCTCGAGTGACTGGGCGGCGGCGTCAGACGTTGCGACGGCCAGCTCGGGACGACCGTCGACCTCGGGATCGGGCCCAGCGTCCGCGGCATCCGAGTCGGCCGGATCAGCTGGGTTGCCCGGATCACCCACCCCGGCCGGCTCACGATCTGGATCGAGGCTCGCGACCGCGACCCCAGCGGGCGGTGGCGGCAGCCCGGGGATCGAGCCGCCCGCGCCGGTCGTCCGCGCGGTCGCGTCGGCCACCCGCCAGCTCCCGTCGTCGCCAAGGTACTCGACCCACGCGTGGAGCCATGCCGACACGCCGCCTTCGTGACCCACCCAGCCAACCGCCAAGCGAGCGTCGATGTCCGCGGCGTGGAGCACCGCGACCAACAGACCGTTTTGCACGTCGCAGTCGCCAGCGCCGATCTCCAAGGTCCGCGTGACGAAGTCCTTGCCCTCGACCACCGCGATCTGGTGCTGGATCGCAACGGTGTTGCTGGTCTCGTAGCGGACCCGGTCCTGGACCAGATCGATCGCCGCCCGCGGCCGCTGCTGGGCCGGGAGCTCGCGCAGCGCTCGGGCCTCGCGGAGTAGGTCTTCGGGCAGCGCAGAGTCGCTGCGCGGCGGCAAGTTGACGATCGGCCCCGGCCCGGTGCGGTAGCGCAGCGTGCCTTCGAGCGACCAGTCGACGACCAGCACGGGCTCACCCGCGGCGCTCAGGAACACCCGCTTGGGCCCCGCGAGCACGCTGGTGCCGAGCGCGTCCGCGCTGTGGATCGGCTCGAACACCAAGCTCGCGACGTCGAGCCGATGGCCGCTGGGAACCGGCAGCGGCAGCTCGTCCCCGCCGTTGACGTTGACCGGCAGGGCGACTTCGATGCACTGGCTCGCGCACACCTGGCCGGGGTAGCGGGCGGTGGTCAGCGGTGCGATCGCGCCCGCGTCACCCGTGACTTGCTCGATGATCAACGCCGCGAAGTAGGGTCGTGCGCTGGCCGGTTCGTAGCGCAGCGCGAGCGGCTCGGCGGCGGCCGGGTCGAGCTCGCTGACCTGCGGCCCGTGGTAGCGCTTGCGAAGATCCCCGTAGCGGGTGCGATCGACCTCGTCCCCGGCCTGGGTGCCCGAAGCGCCCGGCCCAAACCCCGCGAGCCCGTACTCGTCTGGCCACAGCAGCTGGGCGGACACCACCGCCAGCACGGCCCCCGCGAGGGCCCCGAGCGTCGCTCGCCACCAGGTCGAGTCGCCCGCGAGCCTGCGCAGCAGCCCTGCGACCCGCTCGCCGATCCCCGGCGGCCGGATCCGCGCGAGCTGGTGCTCGACGAGCTGGCGCAGCTCGTTTTGCCCAAGCCGGACCAGCCGTCGCAAGCTTCGCGTGTCACGGGCGTCGCTGCGCGACAACAACAGCTCGAGGCCGTCGCTCTCTAGCAGCGCCTGCGGGGCCAGCCCGCCGGGCAGCTCGGGAAACCGGACCCGCGAGTGGCTGGTGTGGCCGGCGTTGGTCAGCAGATCGTCGAGGCACGCGGCCGAGCGGACCCGCAGCCCGCGAGAGAACAGCTCGACGCGCGGCGCGGTCCCAAGCCCCACGACCCCGCGCACGTGCCCGCGTGAAAATGCCGAGCTTGGTGGTGACAGGGCGAAGCTGGCGTTGACCGGCTGGCCGTTGACCCTGATCGGCAGCGGCGTGTCGGGGTCGTCGCGCAGACACAGGAACCGCGCGTTTTGGTGGGCTGCCTCGAACACCCGCCGCTCGTCGGCCCCGTCGCCCGCTGGACGCACCAACACGACCTGGGTGCCCGAGCGCATCTGGATCTGTGCTCGCTCGGCGTGCTGCAGGGCGCCGTCGAGGGTGACCTGCCACGGCCCGCCGTCTTCGGGCGCGCGCGGGCTCGATCGAATGGTGATCCGGGTCGGGTCAAACCGCAGGATCGACCAGAACCCCACGCCAAACCGCCCAACTTGGTTGGCGCGGTCTTCCTTGCTGGAAGCGTACAGCGAGAACAAGTAGCGACGCGCGTGCTCATAGCCCATGCCCTCGCCGTTGTCGGTGCAGCTGATCCGCGTTTGCCCGTCGCGATCGGCGATCTCGATCTCGACCGCGGTGGCGCCAGCGTCGCGAGCGTTTTGCAGCAGCTCGCGGACGAAGATCCAGGGATCCGGGCCGTAGCGATCAGCCTCGACTTGCGCGCGCTCGCGGAAGTCGTTGGCGCCCGGATCACTCACCTGATGCAGTGTAGTGGAAATCACCCGGCGGGGCCGAGATCCGCCAGCGACGGGCCCCAGCCGGCGAGATAGGCGAACCCGTCACCTGGCGCCCAACCACTCACGACCACCGACGCCCGACCGCTGGTCTCGACCCGATAGATGCCCGGTGGCACCGCGTAGCGCCGAACACTCCACGGACCCGCGCCGTCGGCCGCGGTCTCGTTGTCCTCGAGCAAGACCGCCGACTGCGGCGTGTTGTCTTCCTCGAGCCCGGTCAGCCACTCGACCTCGACCGCCGCGCCCGCCTTGGCGGTGACGAGCAGGTGGGTCTCGAAGCCCTGGGGGACCCAGACCCAGTGGCTGCCGGTCCACTGATCCACCGGCGCGAGCTGAACCATGGACGCCGAGCCCAGCCCGGTCAGCTGCGCGTTGGTCATGTACGCGGCCGCGAGGATCGGGCGATCCGCGCTCACGCTCAGCTCGTGGTCGTACTCGTAGATGGCGAAGGGCTCGTCGGGATCCATGATCACCGAGTCGAGCTCGACCACCGCGTCTTGCGCGTCGAGGTAGCTGAACACGACCTCGGTGTTGGGCTCGGTCGCCGCGACCTGGATCATTGTTCGTTCGTGGCCAAGCTCCCCGTTGGGTCCCAGCCCGACGTTGGCCGCGACGAGGCGCGGGCCGACAAACTGGGTGCCGATCAACTGCGCAGACAGCTGCTCTTGCATGTGCCCACACGAGCCCTCGTAGTCGGGGATCGCCGCGCAGGTGTGGGCCGAGAACACGGAGGTCAGGTGCTCTTGCCCGGACTCGACCATGGTGCCGCTGGTTCCATGGTCGACCTCGGCGGCGTCGATCGCCGTCGCGTCGAGGCGCAGCAGCTGACCCGGTTCGACTGGCAGCGTCACGGCGATCTGCACGGGCTCGGCGTCTTCGTCGATGATCTCGATGAAGGGCTCCCAGCTTGGCGGGATGTTGGCGATGCCAAACATCGGCGTGACCGCGACCGAGGTCCCGGAGCTCTGCGCGACCACGGCCAAGAACGAGGGCTCGCCAACGCCGGGGTGGGTGCGCCAGCCCGCGACGGGGTTGCGGGTCGACCACGCCGCCGTTGGCTGCAGCATCGTCGCGCTGGCGCTGTAGCCCGCGCCCGTTGCCGGGCTGGCCTGGATCACGATGACGGGCGCGGTCGCGGTCATGCGCAGCGTCGCGTGCTCGTGCAGGCCAGTCCCGTGGACCTCGCTGTCACCCGGCAGCAGCACGGCTTCGTCGCTGCCCGCGACCATGCGTGACTCCACGATGGTCCAGCCGCGCTCACCGTGGCGCTCGAGCGTGACCTCGACCGGGCCACTCAGCGGGTTGATGACCACGAACCCGAACGGGTCTTTCTCGAACAGGCCCGGTCCGTCGAGATCGACCCCATAGAATTCGCAGCCGATGTGGCTGGGAAACTGGGCCGCGAATTCGCAAGAGATCGACGACGCCGCTTCGCCCACGTCGAACAGAGGTGAGCTCGGACCCTCTTCGCCCTGCTCGTCCCCGAAGCTGTCGCCGTCCTCGCCCGAGTCCTCGAAATTGTCGCCGTCCTCGCCCAGCGGCCCCTCGGTCGCGCCGTCTGCAGCTGCATCGGCGCTGCTACCCACGAGCGTGTCGACGATGTTGAGCGAGCACCCAGGCGCGATCACCCAGCTGGCGACCGACGCCAACAGCGGCGCCCCAAAGTGCAGATGACCCCTCATGTCCGAAGCTCGTATTATCATGCCCGAGTCCGGTCTGATTTGCGCGCACGGGTGCCGCCGCGCACGGATCAGTCTGCCGGACTGGAGTAAACATCGCTCATGGGTACGGGCGGGCGACCTCGGCGAGGGTCCCGCTCGAAGCTGTCCGAGCTGTCCGAGCTGGCCGACCACGCGAGTGAGCAGCGAGCAGCGAGCTCGGATCCGCAAGACTCGACGCTGGCTCTTCGACCCGCCGGTGGCAGCTGCGCAGGATCGAGCATGATCTCGAGCCCCTCGCTCGCCGCCCCATCGACAGGTCACGCCTGTTACGCTCCCCCCAATGACCCCCCGCATGTGGCACCCGTTGGTTCCGGCCCTGTTGCTCGCCTGCACCCCCCAACCGCAGACCCCGGTCCAGACCAACCCCAACCCAGCCACCGCGACCCCGCCTGCTCCGATCCCCGCCTCGCCCGAGGCCGAGCAAGACACCGAGCTCGGCATCCTTCCGCCGATCGCCCCGTCTGCGGAGCACCCCTTCTCGGTCCTCGACATGCTCGACGTCGATCGGGTCTCGAGCCCGGCCCTGGCCCCCGACGGCAAGCGCGTCGCCTACGTCCTGCGCGAGACCGACATGGAGGCCAACAAGGGCCGCACCAGTCTTTGGATCGCCGGCGTCGACGGCAGCGAGCCCCGCCAGCTGGATCGCCACCCCAAGGGGATCAGCCAGCCGCAGTGGGCGCCCGATGGCCAGCACATCTACTTCATGTCGAGTCGCGCGGGGACCAGTCAGGTGTTTCGCGTCAACGTGGAGGCGGGCGAGGTCGAGCAGATCACCCACTTCCCGGTCGCGGTCGCCAACCTGGTGCTGTCCCGCGACGCGAGCAAGCTCGCGGTCTCGGCCGAGCTCTACCCCGACTGCCCGGATCTCGCCTGCAACGTCGCGCGCGAGGCCTCCGAAACAACCAGCGCCGCGACCGGCGTTGGCTATGACCGGATGTTCGTCCGCCACTGGGACACCTGGAAGGATCACCGCCGCTCGCAGCTGCTGGTCGCCGACGCGGTCCCCGGCACGGACCAAGCCACGATCGTGACCAAGGGCCTCGACGCCGACGTGCCTTCGAAGCCGTTCGGGGGCGCCGAGGAGTATGTGTTCACCCCCGACGGCCGCGGCGTCGTGTTCACCGCCCGCGCCTCGGGTGGCGGCCCCGCCGAGCCGTGGTCGACCAACTTCGATCTGTTCTGGGCCCCCGTCGACGCCAGCAAGCCGCCGGTCAAGCTGACCAGCAACCCGGCCTGGGACACCCACCCGCGCTTCTCGCCCGACGGCAAGCAGCTCGCCTATGTTGCGATGCAGCGGCCCGGCTTCGAGGCGGATCGCTTTCGCCTGATGACCGTGGCGTGGACGGGTGAGGGCTTCGAGGGCGAGCCGCGAGCTGTGACGCAGGCTTGGGATCGCTCGGTCGGCAGCTTCGAGTACGCGGCCGACGGTGGCCGGGTGTTCGCGGCCGTGGAGGATCTCGGGCGCAAGCCGCTGTTTGCGATCGACCTCGAGAGCGGCCAAGCCACGATCGTCGCGGGCCTCGATCACGGCACCGTCTCTGAGGTCGCGGTTGGCACCGAGCAGCTGGTGATCACCCACCATGATCTGCGCAACCCCGCGGAGCTCTACGTCGTGCCGATCCCAAAAAACGGGGGCGAGAACGGGGACGAGGCGGTCACCCGCCTGAGCCACCACAACGACGAGCTCATGGCCCGGACCAAGGTTGGCGAGCCCGAGCAATTCGAGTTCGTGGGTCATGGCGGCGACACCGTCTACGGCTGGCTGGTGCGCCCGGTCAATTTCGATCCAAGCACGACCTACCCGCTCGCGTTCTTGATCCACGGCGGTCCGCAGGGCTCGTTCGGGGACAAATTCCACTTTCGCTGGAACGCCCAGACCTACGCGGGTGCTGGCTACGCCACGGTCATGATCGACTTCCACGGCTCGACCGGCTACGGGCAGGCGTTCACCGACTCGATCTCGGGCGACTGGGGCGGCAAGCCTCTGGAAGATCTAAAGCTCGGCCTTGCCCACGTGCTGAAGGCCAACCCGTGGATCGATGGTGACCGGGCGTGCGCGCTCGGGGCTTCGTACGGTGGCTTCATGGTCAACTGGATCGCCGGCAACTGGCCCGACCGGTTCCGCTGCCTCGTCAACCACGACGGCATCTTTGATCAGCGCATGATGTACTACGCGACCGAAGAGCTGTGGTTTCCAGAGTGGGAACACGGCGGCCCCGAATATGAGCAGCCCGCTGCCTACGCGCGCTTCAACCCGGCCAACCACGTCTCGAGCTGGCAGACACCGATGCTGGTCGTGCACGGCTCGCTCGACTACCGGGTCCCGCTCGAGCAGGGCCTCGCAACCTTCACCGCCCTGCAGCGGCGCGGAATCGAGAGTCGCTTCTTGCACTTCCCCGACGAGAACCACTGGGTGCTGAGCCCGGCCAACTCGCTGCAGTGGCACGACGAGGTGCTGCGCTGGCTCGACGCGCACACGGCACCAACCCCCTGACCGTGCTCGAGTCTACAGTCCGGCTAGATGTGACGCGCGCTGCGCGTCCCAGGGACACAGAAAGGGCGTGGTGAGCTTCCCTTGTGTGGGGTTAAATGCCCATGGCGATGGCGGCGCGTATTTGCGCATCCGCATGCCGAAGCAGTGAGATGACCGCTGCTATGGGCGCAAAAAATGTAGGGCAGAATGCTCATATTCGCGCCGGCGATATGATCACAGTGGCACCGATCACTGTTGAATGTCCAAATCTGGCCACCTCAGGCTGTACAGGAAGATCATGCGGTCTGATCGCTCGTGTGCCCGCAGGTCAGGCGCCCAGAGAATTGTCGAGATACGAAGTTCCGGCCGGGGTAGACGTTATCAAGATATTGAAATTACTGGTATTTTGGAGGGCTCGGGGCATTCGGGACCAGCTTGATCGTCCGGCCTACAAATAATGAACCCACCAACTGTTACATACAAGACTAGCGGTACTCCAGAATGCCCCAGTTTGATCAGGATAGTTTTCATGACTTGGAGCTGCTATCTTGCCTCCGTGTCGAGTTTCGAACGCGAAATGTCCGCAGCCGTGAAAGACGTGCAACGATCCGTCTTTCTCGACCTAATTCGTTCACATCCGGAGATGACCCTCGCGGAGCTATCAAAGCTCAGCAAAGGTCAGTTTTCGGGCTTGTTGTCCAGCGTGACCGTGGGTGAGGTCATCAACGCTGGGCGCGAGTTTGATGACACCGGGCCGCAGGCGGCCAGGACTTCTGGGTCGCTGATGACATTGAGCGGTCCCAGCGGCGCAGCTGGGCCAGTCTCGGACCCTCGCTCTGGTTCGATGGGCGCCCTCGATCCGGGCGAGTCGGGCGAAGAAGTCAACACCCGGACCGCCGCCGGTCGCCGCGAGTACGACCAGCAGGTGCTCGCATTCGTGCGAGATTCAGATGAAGCCGTATCGGCGACCGAGATCCGCAACCACATCGGGGGGACCTCGCTGCAAGTCCGCAAGGCCGTCGCCCGGTTGATCGAGGCCGAGCAAGTCACCTGGCAAGGCAAGGCCAGGGGCACTCGCTACAGCGCGCTCTAGCGTCGCGCGTAAACGCTCGGAGAAGCCGCCCCTCGCGGGGTGCCGAGCGTGCGACCGCTACTTCGCTGCCCACGGTGAGCCAGTCTACGAAGGCGTCCGCAAGCGGACGAGAAGCCCTCGCCCGAGCTGAAACAGTTCTCAGCTCGGGCGAGGATCTCTCGCCCGCTCGCCGCGAAGCTCCAGATTTTCCCACCTAATAGGGCTGAAATTTCTGAGTGCTCGCGCGGCGACGATTCATGTCTGCCAGCTCGGCGGGCGTGAACGCCTCGGCGCTGCCTTTGGGCGCGTGCTCGCGGATGAACTTTTCGATCAGGCGGCGGGCCGACAGCGCCGTGTCTTGGCGGGCGTCGTCGAGCTCCGAGTTGTCGACCTTCCCAAACCCGGGCAGCTGGGCGTTGGCGCTGGCCTCGGGCTCGTCGCACTCGTCCCAGCGCTGGAACAACAGCTCCTTGCGCGCCCCGAGCCCGCGACCCGTGTCGGCCCAGATCTTGTCGAGCTCACCGCCAAGCCGCTGCAGCCGCTTGTCGAGCTGCTTTTTCTGGAAGGTCACCGCCATGCCCAGCCGCATCTCGAAGGTTGCCTTGAGCAGCTTGTGCTTGATCCGAGCGTAGGGATCATCGCCGGCTGCAGCGGACAACAGATCACCCGGGCCGCCCATGCCGATCTGCGTCCAGCTGGCCTTGGCGCCCTTGTTGCGAAAATCGACGCGACCGTCGGCCCGCAGGGTCGCCACGAAGCGTCCGCTGGGATCGCGGTAGACCAGCTTGCCCTTCTCGTTCTTGAACGAGTAGTCGACCTGCGCACCCGCAGGCGCGGCTGGCCCTTGCATGGCGCCGGAGCCCACGCCCGGGTTGTTGACCGAGTCTTCGTAGACGCCCCGCGAGCCGTTGAGCAGCGCTGGATCGACGACCACGCCGCTCCCCGTTGTCGAGGCGCGCGCGCCGTCTCGCATGCCATGCAGCGACACGCCTGGAGTGTCGTGGGTCTCGGACTCTGTATGGGTGAGATCCGGCGGCGGCTCCGACCCTCCACGCGGGCTCGGGTTGTTGGACTTGGGTTGATCGATCGGGGCGCGGGCGTCGGGGCTCACCGCGGGCAAGCCGGGTTCGCCCGTTGGCTCGGTCCGCGCGTACGGCAGCGGCACGGTCTCGAGTGGGATCACAGCGCCAGGCGTGAACAGCTGATCCGCCACCCCGGCGCCTCCGCGCCCGGTTCCGTCGGGCAGCAGCGACGCCGCGAACACGAGGCCCACGTGAAACACCGCGGAACCAACGACCGCCCAGCTCCACAGCGAAGTCACCCGCTGGTTCACGAGTCTAGCCTGCCGAGCTCGCAGGTAACGCTGGGACATCCCACCGCTGCGGAGTGTAGGGCATCCGGCGCCCGATCGACCATGACGGGCCTATAAAGGTGCGCGCTGGGGGAGCCACACGCCCGATCATTCCCCCGCGAACACCCCAGGTTGGCCAGCTCTGCGAGGGAGCGCAGCGACCGACCCGCCCCCCTATGGAGGTCCGTACACGCCCGAATCCTCGAGATCGTTGGGTTGCTGGGTGTCGGCGGGCACCCCGGCCGGGCCGCTGACCCAGCTCCCGCTGGTCGCGGCGAGATCCTCGGTCCGCATGCGCATGTTGGTGCGCGTGATCGAGGACCGGAGCACGTCGGAGGTCCCATAGGTACCTGAGGCAAAAGCGCCGGTCTCGGGCGCGCTGCGGACCACGCCTCGGTCCAGGCGCGACGTGATCAAGAAGTGCCCGCCCGCCACGATGATGCCCGCGAGCAAGATCCACACGGTCAGCCCGTTGAGGCTCCCGCCCGAGTGGATGATCGCAGCCTCGCGGTCGCCGAGTGTCATGTACGCGGCGACGGTCCCCACGGCCACCAGCGCCAGCAGCACCAGCGAGGCCCGGGTCCCGGCTTGCTTGTGGTCGTGATCTTGATCCACGAAGGCCAACATCACGGCGTGCAGCGCCAGCGCCATCGCAAGCCACACCAGCACGGCGCCGACCAACCAGGACACCAAAGAGAAGCGCGGCATCGGGGCGGTCACGCCCTCGAGTGAGGCCACGATCTCGTCGAGGCGCTCGCGCTGGAACCCGAAGTCGTTGGGCAGCGCGGCCATGATCACGATCGTGGCCGTGCTGCCCGAGGGCGCGAGCACGCACTCGTAGACCAGCTCGTTCACGCTCCAGCGGGCCCAGACGACGCGCTCGCCGTTGGAGATCTCGCGGATCTGTGCCGCCTCGGGGGGCTGCTCGCCGACGATCGGCGCGACGACGCTGGCGAGCGCCTCGATCGCCGCCGCGTCGGTCGAGAACACCTGCTCGGTGACCGGCTCGGGCCGCTCGAACACGGCGACCGTCTCCGCGAAGAGATCACCGTCGCGCTCCGAGAGGACCTGCTCGAGCCGCAGCCCAAGCGCATCTTTCCACTCGCCCGCCCGCCGTTGAGCCGCCGGCGCTGCGCGGGCGCTCTCGGACCAACCCAGCGGCGCCACCACCCGCGCGGCCGCCCGCGCGACCACAGGCCACGCGATCACCAGGGCGAACAACACAGCGAAGGCAGTCAGCCGGGCACGGGAATTACGCACGTCGTGAGATCCTGCCGCAAACCCTCGGCAACTCCAACGAACCGACGAACGCTCGCGTGAGCAAGCGCGGATCGACTCGTTCAGAATCATATGACGGCAATCAACAGTGTTTTAATTCCGATAATTTTTGGATATTAGGGCGATCTAACGGGGTTCCGCGTCTGCGGCGACAATATTACAACATTATTAACAGTGTATTACGACTTGAATCGCGTCTGATCCTGCGGCAGTGAGTAACTCAGGCATGGATTCGGACAGCCACTCACGGAGCTTCGCCAAGGCACTCAGCTGGCGCGTGTTTGCGCTCGCGATCACGACGGGTGTCAGCTACATGCTCAGCGAGAGCGTCGCGGTGGCCGTGTCGATCGGTGTCGCCGATTCTGCGATCAAGATCGGGGCGTACTACCTGCACGAGCGCGCGTGGATCGGGATCCGCTTTGGTCGCAAGCCGGCCGACGCTACACCACGCGGCGCATGATGACCGCCGAGATGTTGTCGGGCCCGCCCGCGCCGTTGGCCGCCTCGATCAGCCGCCGCGCCGAGCTGCGAACGTCTCGCTGACCGACCAGCGCCTCGATCTCGTCGATGCGCAGGACATCCGAGAGCCCGTCGCTGCAGACCATGAGGTTGGTGCCGAGCGGGAACTCGAACTCGCGGATCGTGGGCGCGCCCTTCTTCTTGCCGTGACCCAGACACCGGCTGATGCGACCGCGGTACGGGTGCACGGCCGCCTGCTCGGGCGTGATGAGCTGCTGATCCACCAGCTCCTGGACCACGGTGTGATCCGTGGACAGCTGAAAGATTCCCTCTTCGGTGACCGCGTAGGCCCGACTGTCGCCTGCCCACGCGACCCAGATCCGGTCGCGGATGCCCATGATCATCACGCAGGTGCAGCCCAAACCCTGGGCGTCGGGGTTGGCGATCGCGTGCTCGTCGATCGCCTCGCTGGCCACGTGAAAGGCTTGGCTGAGCAGCGCTTCGTTGTCGACCTTGCCGAAGTGTTGCTCAAGGTAGCCGAGGATCGCCTCGACGGCGAGCGCCGACGCGACCTCGCCAGCGTTGTGGCCACCCATGCCATCGCAGACCAGCGCGACGTAGTAGCCGCGACCGTCGTCCTCTTGGATGGCGATCGCGTCTTCGTTGTGGTCGCGCGCCCGGCCGGGATCGCAGGCGCCTGCCATCTGGATCTCGAAGGTCCCGGCGTGGTGGGTACGCTTGAACAGTTTGTACATGCGGAGAAGCCTATGGAGAGTATATATGACCCCCACATGGACCTCGGCGGCTGCTAAACAACCCTCATCCAGGATAGCCACTCGCGGTTTCCGTCGCGGCCGGCGATCGTGGCGGCGATGTGACCGCGAACCGTGAAGCCCAGCTCCTGTGCGGCGGCCTCGACGTTGGTGAGCGCAGCCTTGCGTGCCTCGTCGTCGCGCACGATGCCTCCCTTGCCGACCTGGGCTCGGCCGACCTCGAACTGGGGCTTGACGAGCACGATCACGTCGGCGCCCGGGCGCAGGCAGGGGCGCATGTGTGGCAAGACCTTGGTCAGCGAGATGAACGAGCAATCCGCCACGGCCAGATCGATCGGCTCGGGGATCTGGCCGGGCTCGAGCTTGCGGATGTTCTGGCGATCCATCACGACCACCCGCTCGTCGTTGACGAGCTTCCACGCCAGCTGCCCGTAGCCAACGTCGATCGCGTAGACCCGCGCGGCGCCGGCTTGCAGTAGACAGTCTGTGAACCCACCCGTCGACGCGCCCACGTCCATGCACACGCGGCCGCGTGGATCGACGCCGTCGGGTCCAGCCGAGAACGCATCGATCGCGCCGCGCAGCTTGAGCCCGCCGCGCGAGACATAGGGGTTTGGATCCCCGCCCTTGAGCCGCAGCGGAACCGAGGGATCGACCGGCGTGCCCGGCTTGGTCACGGTGTGATCCCCAACGACCACTTCGCCGGCCAAGATCAACGCCTGGGCCCGCGTCCGCGAGTCGCACAGGCCCCGCTCGACGACCAACTTGTCGAGTCGGAGCTTGCCGCCCTCCGTCTTGCGCGAGTGAGCCATGCGGTTGGTTCGTGGGCGCCCCATGCACACAGAAAATGTGTTCAGAGCCCCCCGGGGGCACGTTGGGGCGACGAGCCAATGCCTACAGCAGTCCGCGGCGGCGAGCGAGCCGCGACCTGCTGGCCAAAGTGCGAAACCGCCGGTTGGGATCGTGGACAGCCGGTATGCTCGCCCGCGTGATCGTGCTCGCACCGCCGAAGTCCGATGCTCCTGTTTGGGAGTCGTGGCGCTGGTTGGCCACGCCCGACGAGCGCGTGCTGTGGGCGATCCTCGCCGGGGCTGCGCTGCTCGCTGCGTGGGGGGCGTGGCCGGCGTGCCGGGCCGCGTGGTCAGCCTGGCGAGGCAATCCCTGACTTGACGCGGGGCCCTTGCACCCGTGCTGGCGTTCGGCTAGCTTGTCGGCCCCTTGGGGCTGTAGCTCAGCTGGGAGAGCGTCGCGTTCGCAATGCGAAGGTCAGGGGTTCGATCCCCCTCAGCTCCACAAACTCCGACAGACCCCGGCCCCATGCCGGGGTCTTTCGGTTTTTTCTCTTTTGCCCCCAGCCCCCCCGACTCGACCCGTACTCGGCTTCGCCTCCGTGCGGATCGACACCCTCGCTTTGCTCAGGCCCAAGGTCGGGGCGTCTGTGGGAACGCTTCGCTCCCTTTTACCCCCACCCACCCCGACTCGACCCGTACTCGGCTTCGCCTCCGTGCGGTTCGACACCCTCGCTTCGCTCAGGCCCAAGGTCGGGGCGTCTGTGGGAACGCTTCGCTCCCTTTTTTACCCCCACCCACCCCGACTCGATCCATGCCCATCACGCTCAGTCCGCGCCAACGTCAGCACCTCAAGGGGCTCGCCCATCCGCTCGAGCCCGTGGTTCACGTTGGTGCGGCTGGCGTCAGCGAGGCGGTCGTCCGCGTGCTCGGCGAGACCTTGCTCCGCCACGAGCTGATCAAGGTGAAGTTGCCCAAGCTCGACGACGCCAGCGCCCGCGAGGCGCTCGCCAACGAGATCACGCTTGCGAGCGGCGCCGCGCTGGTCCAGCTGCTTGGCCGCGTGTTGATCCTCTACACGCCCCGCGCCAAGGACCTGCCGGGCAAGCCGCGGATCCAGCTCCCGGCCGCCTGAGTTCGCGCTCGCCGAGCGCGGGGGGTGAAGTTTGGCAAGTTTGGTAAGTTCGCGCGGTGCCACCCCAGCGTACCCGTGTTGACCAAGGATTCCGCGCCCGCTCTGGCTTTGGCTGCGCGCTGATCAGCCTGGCGCTGATCCTCGGCGTGGCGTGCGAGCGCGGTGATCGGCCTGGCACGCGCGCGCCGATGGGCCCGCCGTTGTCGTTCGAGACGACGACGCTCGAGCCCACGCTCGGTCAGGCCACGCCCGCGCTGGCGATCCTCGAGCAGGAGCTGGCGATCAACTTCGCAAAGCTGAACTCCGACGCCGTCGAGGACCCGGCCTACTTCATGGCCTACGACCTGGTCGACCAAGAGTCGCTGTGGCTCGCGGCCAACGACGGGGCCCTCGACAAGCGCCACGTCGACCACGATCGCAGCGTCGACGTGGACCTGCGCGTGGGGGATCCGATGCTCGACAACGGCCACCCCACCAACGGCTACTACGGGGGCAACGGGCTGGGCACGGGCATGCAGGTCAGCCTCACGGACGAGAGCCTGTCGCTGGGCCAGGCGCTGTGGCTGATCACCGAGCTTCAGTATCAAGACGCGCTCGAGTCGTGGATCCAGGCGATGAGCGACGAGTCGATGCTGACCCGCGAAGACGAGCCGCTGCACCCCGACTTCACCATGGTCGACGAGCCGCTGGTCCACATCGAGGGTCGGCAGGAGGTCGATCTCGAGGTGGTCGCCGAGCAGTGGGCGCCGGTCGTCACCAAGCTCTCGGGGATCCTGGACGCGGACCCGGTGGTCCAGCAGGCCAGCGTGATGCTGCAGGCGGTGGTCGAGAACCGCAGCTACGTCGACACCGAGGGCGCGAAGGTCCAGAGCGGCCGGGTTCGCGTTCGCCTGATCATGGTCGGCACGGCCCAGGCCGAAGACGGCATGGCGATCGAGCGGTTCTTGTCGTTCGACCGCCACACCGCTGACCAGCTGCCAAAACCCGCGGAGCTCGAGGCCATGGCCGAGCAGCTGCGCGGCGAGCTCCTGGCCCTGCGCCTGGCGCCGATCGCCGAGCCCTACACCGGGCCCGCCGTGCTCGAGGGCCCGGCCGCCGGGGTGTTCTTTCACGAGATCTTCGGCCACCGGCTCGAGGGCCACCGGCAAAAAGACGACTACGAGGGCCAGACCTTCACCAAGATGCTGGGCCAGCAGATCCTGCCGCCCTTCATCGACGTCTACGACGATCCAACCTTGGCCACGCTCGACGGGACCCCGCTCAACGGCCACTACTTCGTCGACGACGAGGCGATCTCGGCCCAGCGGGTCTCGCTGGTCAGCGAGGGCGTGCTCGAGGGCTTCTTGCTGTCGCGCTCGGTCGTGTCTCCGTTCACGCAGAGCAACGGTCACGGTCGGCGCGAGCGGGGCCACCGGGTGGTCTCGCGGCAGGGCAACCTGATCGTCTCGGCCCGCGAGACCGTGCCCGAAGCCGAGCTGCGCGAGCGGCTGATCGCAGAGGCCAAGGCCCAAGGCAAGCCCTACGGGGTGTGGTTCTCGGACATCCAAGGCGGCTACACGATCACGGATCGCTCGGGCCCGCAGGCGTTCAAGGTGCTGCCGCTGATGGTCTATCGGGTCTGGACCGACGGCCGCCCCGACGAGCTGGTCCGCGGCGTCGACATCGTTGGGACCCCGCTCGCTGCGTTCGAGACGATCGTCGCCGCGGGCGACGAGCCGGGGATCTTCAACGGCGTGTGCGGGGCCGAGAGCGGCTGGGTGCCCGTCAGCGCGGTCAGCCCTTCGCTGTTGCTGAGCAAGCTGGAGATCGAAAAGGCCATGCACGAGCGCGACAAACCACCCTTGCTGGCACCACCACCGCGGGATCGTGGCCTTGGCGGCAGCGCCCCTGCAAAGAAGGCGGTGTCGAAGTGAACGGTCGGCGAAGGTTCTTTGCCCAGAGCCTCGGGCTGGGGGTGTTGATCGCCGAGCTGGTCCCGCTTCGGGCCGCGCTGGCGGCCGGCGAAGAGGGGCAGTCGGAGCTCGCGGCGATGCAGGCCGAGCTGCTGCGCGGCGTCGCCGAGCTGCGCTTGCCCGACGCGGCCGAGCCCTACGCGGCGGAGCTGCGCGCGGTCCGGGCCGACAGCCTGATCCTCGATGGGTCCTACGGCGGGGTGATCGCGGACATGTACTCCCGCGACGCGCTGGCTTCGGTCACCGTTCGGGTTGGCTCACACGAGCGGGACAACGGTAATTTTTTTGGCGCCGGCAACGTGCAGCCGAATTTTCAGCTGTGCTTCAACCCCGACCCGATCGCCTCGCGCAAGCGGCTGTGGCTCGCGCTGGATCAGAGCTATCGGGCCGCGAGCGCCGGCTACAAGGCCAAGCTCAGCGCGATCGATCGGCTGGCGGACAAACAGCTGCCCGTCGACCGGGCCGCGCTTCCGGCGGCGTCGCAGGTGATCGACCTGCAGTGGGCGCCCAACGCGACCACGCTCGTCGACCCCGATCCGGCCCGCGCCAGCTTTGATCGCGCGGGCCTGCGCGCGCTCGCGGGCGAGCTCTCGGGTCGGTTCTCCGCGCACCCCACGATCGACAACGGCGACGTGATCATTCAGGTGCTGCGCAGCCACGAGACCATGATCGACACCGAGGGCGTCGCGCTTGGGCGGGTCTACACGCGCGCGGTGTTTGGCGTGATCGCCCAGACCCAGGCCCCTGACGGCATGGAGCTCGACCACGGCCTGGCGCTGCATTTTCAGCAGGCGCCCACGGCCGAGGAGCTGCGTGAGCAGGGGGCGGCGCTCGTGGATCAGGTCCTGCGCGAGCTCGAGGAATTCATCGCCGCGCCGATGCTCGACGAGGACTACGACGGCCCGATCCTGCTCGGCCCGACCGCGGCGGCGCAGCTGCTGGCCAGCACGATCCCCGTGCAGGCCGGCGGCGAGCCGGCGCCGCTGTCCGACTACGGCAGCCTGCTCGAGTACGAGCCGCACTGGCAAGGGCAACTTGGCAAGGCCGTGATGCCGGACATGATCGATCTGGTCGACGATCCCTTGGCCGCCGGCTTTGGCCACTACACCCGCGACGACCAGGGCATCGCCGCGCAGCGGGTCGAGCTGGTCCGCGCGGGCGTGCTGCACAGCTTGCTGATGACGCGGCGGCCCAACAAGCACATTGATCAGAGCAACGGTCACGCGCGGGCGACCGCGGGCGGCTACCTGGGCGCGACGATCTCCAACCTCACGCTGAGCAGCCGCAAGCGCGGGCTGGATCAAGCCAAGCTCGAGCGCGAGCTGCTCGACCGCGCCCGCGAAGATGGCTACGAGTTTGCGTATGTGATCGACAGCTTGCGCGACGGCTCGGTGCTGGGCTCGGTCCCGCGTGACTCGGCCGCGCTGTTCACCTCGGGCCGGAAGATCTCGCTGCCGTTGCCAAGCCGCGTGTTCAAGCTCGAGCGCAAGGGCAGCGCGATCGTCCGCACGCTCGTGCGCGGGGCCCTGATCGCGCCGGTCTCGATGCGCGTGTTTCGAAGGATCCGCGCGGTCGGCAGCGAGGCCCAGACCCTGCCGCTGCGCCTGTCGCCGGGCATGGCTGGCGGGTTTGGGGCCGAGCTTGGGCTGGCGGGCTTGCTCGCGCAGACCGTTGACGCCCAAGTGACCACGCCCGCGTTGCTGCTCGATGGGCTCGAGCTGGTGGTCGAGCACGGCGAGAACGAGCGCCTGCCGATCTTGGATCACCCGCTGCGGCGCTGAGTCCCGGCAGCTACTGCCGATCTTCCTTGTCGTTGCGCTGGTCTTGCAGAACCGCCTGCGAGCGCCCGCCATACTCGCGGATCGTCATCACGAAGTGGTTGGCCAGCGCGGCCGGTATCTGCAGCTTCCCGGCCGCGTCCTGCCGACGGTAGTCGAAGATGCTCTTTTGCTTCCACGCGTCGAAGCCTTGGGTGCCGAGGCTCTGATCCCCGTTCAAGAAGATCTGCGAGGTCGGCACGATGATCCGGGTTGGCGCGTCGCCCTTGCGGTCGATCGTCCACACCGCCACGGTGTGGTTGCCGGTTGGCCACAGCAACCCAACCTCGGATCGGCGCGATAGCCCGATGCGCTTGGCGACAAACGCAAACAGGGCCGAGAGCTCGTCACACTCCGCGACCGCGGTGGTCTCGGGGATCGTCGCACCTTCGCCAGTCCCGAGCTCGAGATCTTTCCAGTGCGCCCAGACCTTGTCGGAGTTTGGCTGCTCGTTGGTGATGTCCCACTTCAGGCCCCACCAACCCCCGGCGCGCGTGGCCTCGAACGCGATCTTGACCCGCACGTAGTCCAGGTAGATCTCGGGGTCATCGAGGTGCTCGATCTCAAACGCGGTGAGGAACGCCTGGTAGTCGGCGCGCACTTCGGGAGAGTTGGCGACGCCCGGGACCTCTTCAGTGATCGCGGCCAACAGCTCATCGACTCGAACCCGCTCGCGGTCGACGAAGGGCGGTGGAGGCGGTGGAGGCGGTGGCTTGGGTTCGGCCTCGACCTCTGCGACGACTTGTGCGGGCTCTAGCTCGGGCTCCGATCCAGAGGTTGGATCCGGCGGCAGCGTGGTCGCCGAGCCGGCAGTATCCGTGAGCGGCGGGGGCGGAGCGGACGGCTCGGGCATGCAGGCCGCGCCCAACAAGCCGCTCAACAGCAGGCCAAGAATGATGCTCACGGAAGCTCTCTGCATTTCTCAATCCCCCCAACTGGGAGTCTAGCGCTGGCCTAGCCGGTCTCGGGCATGGGGTCGCCAAGCACGGCTTCGAGCGACTCGAGGTGAGTTGACCCGCGCGAGTTCGGGGCCCCGACCTTGTTCGACATGCCGGACATGCCGGCCATGCCGCCCATGCTTGGACCGGTCCGATTGGCCCGAATCACGCCGTTGCCGGCGTCGAGCTGCTCGGAGGTCAGGCCGAAGCGGCGCTCTCGGTGGCCGTACTCACGCAGGGCCCTCCACAGCTCGTCCTCGCCGAAGTCGGGCCACATCACTGGCGAGAAGAACAGCTCGGCGTAGGCGACCTCCCACAAGAAGAAGTTTGACACGCGCCGCTCGCCGCTCGTGCGGATCAACAGATCCAGAGGTGGGAGCAGGGTGCTCGAGGGCAGGTAGCGACCAAACAAGTCGGGGTCGATGTCGTCGGGGTCGACCTCGCCGCGGGCGACCGCGCGGGCCAGCTCTTTGGCGGCCGAGGCGATCATCTCGCGGCCGCCGTAGCTCAGCGCCAGGCACAGCGTCATGCCGCGGTTTTGCGACGAGGCTTGAACCAGGTCGGCGAGCGGGCGCATGACCAGACCCGGCAGCCGCGAGATGTCGCCAACGGTGACCAGCCGGATGTCGTTGTCGAGGATCTCGGCGCGCTCGTCGATCAGGTAGCGCCGCAGCAGCTGCATCAGGTGAAACACCTCGCGCGGCGGCCGGTCCCAGTTCTGGCTGGAGAACGCAAACAAGGTGAGCGCGGTCAGGCCCAGCCGGCGGCTGGCTCGGACCACCTCGCGGACCGAGTCGGCGCCCTTGCTGTGCCCCTGTTCACGCCGCAAGCCGCGCTCTCGGGCCCAGCGCCCGTTGCCGTCCATGATGATCCCAACGTGCCGTGGCAGACGCTCGATCGAGACTCCGGTCCGGGACTTTGAAGCGTCCAACATCGCAGGGAAGCGGGATACCATGGCCGTAAACCCCCGTCCACGCGTGTCCTGTGCCCTTTGTTCGCAAAAAGATACACTGCAGGCCAGTCCTGGGCGGCCGCTCGCCTGCACAAAAAAGCCCATAAACCCAAGATCTCGACTGCTGCCGGCACAGGCCAGGTTTTGGAGCCGCCCCGTCCGTGGTCAGGCGAACGCCAGCGCCGTAAATCCGCGCCTTGCCGGTGCTCACGCCGCGGCATAGACTCGTCTCCGGCTTCCTGGCGCGCGCTGTCGAGCGCCTGCCCTCGCCCTCCACCCACCCGATGCCTCCGCACAAGATGGACCGCGCGCAAGGAGCGAGGCGATGAGCACGAGCTCCGAGATTGTAGAGTCCATGCTGTTTCGCAGCGGGGCCGTGTTCGATCAGCTAGACCCCACAACGTGGGTCCTGCACCTCGACAACCGCCACCGCAGCCGCGTGGTCGTGAAGGTCGAGGATCCGATCGTGTTGTTCTCGCTGCCGCTGTGCACGCTCGACGAGACCATCACCAACCGCGAGCAGCTCTACCGCACCTTGCTCGAGCTCAACGCAGACTTCATGCACAACGCCTACGCGATCGAGAACTCACGCCTGCTGCTGTCCGGCGCGCTCCAGACCGAGAACCTCGACGCCAACGAATTCCAGGCGATCATCGACGACCTGACGATGACGCTCGATGAACACCTCGATAAACTGTCGGACTGGAAGCTCGACACCCGTGGGACCACGGAGGCTTAAATGGGACTGTTTGGACGACTCGGGACGCTGATCCGCTCCAACATCAACGAGCTGATCAACCGGGCAGAGGACCCGGAGAAGATGCTCAACCAGGTCCTCGTCGACATGAAGGGCCAGCTCGTCGAAGCCAAGAAGCAGGTCGCGGTAGCGATCGCCGACGAGAAGCGGATCAAGAAGCAGTACGAGCAGGAAGAGGCCAAGGCTGCCGACTGGGAGAAGAAGGCCATGCTCGCGGTCCGGGCTGGCAACGACGACTTGGCGCGGGCCGCCCTCGCCCGCAAGACCGAGCACGACGAGCTCGCCGCCACCCTCAAAGACCAGTGGGAGGCGCAAAAGCAGTCGGTCGAGCAGCTCAAGGAAGCCCTGCGCGGCCTCGATCAAAAGATCGAAGAGGCCAAGCGCAAGCGCAACATCCTGGTCTCGCGGCAAAAGCGGGCCCAGGCCCAGGCGACGATCAACAAGACCCTGTCGCAGCTCAACAGCAGCGACTCGCACGACTCGACCTTCGCCCGCATGGACGAGCGCGTGACCCAGCTCGAGGCCGAGGCCGAGGCCACCGCGGAGCTCGGCGCGCTGCCCGAGACCTCACTCGAGTCGCAGTTCAAGGCGCTCGCCGCCGGGTCCAGCGTCGACACCGAGCTCGAGGCCCTCAAGCAGAAGATGGCCCTGAGCGCGGGCGGTGGCGGTGGCGCCCAAAAAGCGATCCGTTCGGGCAGTTCTGACGTCGGCCCCGACGCGGATGCGGACGAGCAGGCCGACGTCAGCGCCGACGACGAGGGTGACGAGTCCTCGCCAGAGGCCGACGATCTCCGGGCCGCCGAAGTCGACGCGCAGCTCGAAGAGCTCAAGCGAAAGCTCAGCTCGACCCCGTGAGCGACACCAGCACCAGCAAGGGTGGGCTCAGCAACTTCGCCCAGCGCCTGCTCACTGCTGCGGTGCTGATCCCACTGCTGGTGGTGTCGATGTTCGTCGAGGCCACCTCGTGGTCGATCCTCGCGGCCTCGACGCTCGCGGTGTTCTTCGCCGCCGATGAATTTCTGCGCATGGCCGTTGGTGTCAACGCGGAGGATCGCGCGCTCGGGCTGCGCGCGACCTTCGGGGTCGCGGGCGCCGGCGTGGTCATTGGCAACACCTTGCTGGGCACCCACACAGCCATGGCGCCGACCATGTTCGCGGCCGCCGTGCTGACCGCGACCGCCGTGCTCATGCGCAAGCGCCAGCTGCCGGACGCCGGCCGCCACTTCTCTTATGCGCTGGCTGGGTTGGTCTACGTCCCCATGCTCGGCTGCGTGTGGCCGCTGCTCAAAAAAGAGCTTGGCCCGGAGTGGCTGTTCCTCGCCCTCGCGCTCGCGTTCTTGTCGGACACCGGGGCTTATTTTGCAGGCCGCGCGTTCGGCAAGCACAAGCTCTACGAGGCCGTCAGCCCCAAGAAGACGGTAGAAGGCGCGTTCGGTGGCCTACTTGGTGGCGTCGCCGCGATGGTCGGCATGGGCAGCTTTTGGCTCGCGCCGCAGATCCCCATCCTCCACGCCGTGGTGCTCGGCCTGGCCGGCAGCGCGCTCGGCCAGAGCGGCGACCTCGTCGAGTCGATGATCAAGCGAACGTTCAAGGTCAAGGACAGCGGCAACATCCTGCCCGGCCACGGCGGCATGCTCGACCGAGTCGACGGCCTCCTGTTCGTCGCCCCGCTCGTCTACTACTACGCCAAGCTCATGCTGTAGCCCTCTTCTGAGGAGGCGAACAGCCAGCCCCGAGGAGCGAAGCGACCAACCGCGTCGTCAGCGTCAGCGGTCGGCGAAGCCACCCGTACCCCCGGTCGGCGAAGCACCCGTACCCGACCGCCGTGCCCGACCGCCGAAGCACCCGTACCCGACCGCCGAAGCCACCCGAGCCCCCTACCAGGGGGCCACACATGCGGATGCGAACAAACGTCCCCGAGGAGCGAAGCGACCAACGCGTCAGCGTCAGCGGTCGGCGAACACCCGTACCCGTCCGCCGAAGCCACCCGAGCCCCCTACCAGGGGGCCACACATGCGGATGCGAACAAACGTCCCCGAGGAGCGAAGCGACCAACGCGTCAGCGTCAGCGGTCGGCGAACACCCGTACCCGTCCGCCGAAGCCACCCGAGCCCCCTACCAGGGGGCCACACATGCGGATGCGAACAAACGTCCCCGAGGAGCGAAGCGACCAACGCGTCAGCGTCAGCGGTCGGCGAACACCCGTACCCGTCCGCCGAAGCCACCCGAGCCCCCTACCAGGGGGCCACACATGCGGATGCGAACAAACGCCCCCGAGGAGCGAAGCGACCAGACGCGAAGCGGCTGCAGTCGGCGCAGTGCGAAGGCCTATGTGGGGGTAATAACTAGTAGTCCGAGCCGGGGCCTAGGGCCTTGCGCTTGTCTTTGTTGAGGTACAGGTACGCGCCAGCGGCTGGAACCCCGACGATCGCGGCGATGACCAAGAAGGGCAGCAAGGCAGAGACCAGCACAGCGGTCACCGCGGTTCCTGCGCCGGTTGCGACGCCCGCGGTCACGGCTTGGCCGTTGCTGGCGTTCTTGGCCTTTGCGTAGGCGTAGGTCCCTCCGCCAACGGCGGTAGAGAGAAGGACGAGTGCTCCGATCGACATTTGGTCTCCAGACGGGGTAGCGGCTGCGAGTATAGGCCACTTCGGCCGGGGTGCTCGGATCGGCCGCTCACGCGTGGTGTCACCCGGGTCGCGCTCGGGCCCACAGACACTGGTCTGTCGAGTTGCAGCGCACGAGGAACGGGCAGCCCAGGCACTGGACGGCGGCGCGCCTGGGACAGATACTCGGCGGATGGCCGACACCCCGACCAAGGATCCGAAAGCGGAGGTCGAGGACGCGGCTCGCGGGGGCAACGGCCCTGAACGCGAGCGGCGCCGTGGCGGCCGGCACGGAAAGAAGACCGACGGGGATCGCTCCGGTGGTGGCAATCGTGGCGGCGGCGACAAGCGTGGTGACCGACGGGACTCCAGGGGCTCTCGGCGTGACGGGGGTGGTGGTCGCGGGGGCGGTCGTGGCCGCGACGGCGGCTTTCGGGATCAACGTAGCGAAGCACCGCTGACCGCAGGCTTGTTCGCGGGCGTGGCCGACCGCGAGATGCCGTGCCGGATCTCCGGCTGCACCAAGACCTGGACGTGGTTCGGCACCCAGCAGATCCGCTCGCTCGGCAAGCCGGAGCCCAAGCGAATGTGCGCCGAGCACCTCGCCCAGCTCGAGGGCATCGAAGACCGCGCGATGCCTTGCCGCAACAACTACTGCACCAACACATGGTTGTGGAGCCGTGGCGCGCAGCTGTATCAGCGCGAGCGCCAAGAGAAGCTCAAGCCGCCGCACCGGCTGTGCGAGGCCTGCTTCGAAGAAGAGAAGACCACCGAGGACACGCAGCTCGCGTGCAAGATCCCCGAGTGTCGCAACACCTGGCTGTGGCCTCGCCAAGCCCAGCTGCGTCACCGCGCGTGGGTCCGGCGGCTGCAGGCCAAGATCGAGGCTGAAGAAGCCGAGGAAGAAGCCGCCCACGCGGCCGCGTCCGCGAAGTCTGAGAAGGCCGACAGCCCCGCCACCACACCCGCGAGCGAGCGGCCCGAGTCCGAGATCACAACCATCGCTGACGTGCCCGCCGACGCCCAGGCCGAGCCCGCCGCCAGCGATTCCAGTGTCGACGCGCCGGCTGACGAGTCCGAGCCCGCGGCGGCGTCCGAGCCCGCGGCGGCGTCC
>NZ_JMCC02000326.1 GCF_000737335.2 Enhygromyxa salina
CCAGCGCGGATCGGCTACATGCTCGCGGACTCGGGCGCGCGCGTCGTCGTGAGCGACGCCGGGTCCCAGGCGAGCCTGGCCCAGTTCGGCGTCGAGACCCTGACCGTCGGCGAACTCGGTGGGCCGCGCGAGCCCGGGCTCACGCCCATCGACCGCTCGACGCCGGACGCGACCGCTTACGTCATCTACACCTCGGGCTCGACGGGGCGGCCCAAGGGCGTCGAGGTCGGACACCGCGCGCTGCTCAACTTCCTGTGGACGATGGGGCGCAGGCCGGGCTTCGACGGCCGCGACTCGCTGCTGGCCGTGACGACGGTCTGTTTCGACATCGCCGGGCTCGAGCTCTACCTGCCCCTCGTCCGCGGCGGGCAGGTCGAGATCCTTCCTGCAGAGGTCGCCGCCGACGGCCTCGCCTTGCGGACTCGGCTCGAGGCTGCGGCCCCGACGGTGATGCAGGCGACGCCGACGACCTGGCGGGTTTGGCTTGGCCTCGATCGGGTTCGCGCCGGTCGCCCTGGTCGTGACGA
>NZ_JMCC02000327.1 GCF_000737335.2 Enhygromyxa salina
CAACGGCCCCGGGCCCGACGTCACCGAGTTGACCTTAAGATCAGGCCCAGGCATTCAAAGCGTCCGGCCCCGACCTTAACGGCCCCGGGCCCGAACGGCCCCGGGCCCGACGTCACCGAGTTGACCTTAAGATCAGGCCCAGGCATTCAAAGCGTCCGGCCCCGACGTCACCGAGTTGACCTTAAACCGCAACGGCCCCGGGCCCGATGTCACGGCCCGAACGGCCCCGGGCCCGATGTCACCGAGTTGACCTTAAGATCAGGCCCCGCACCGGCCCCGGAAGCGTCCGGCCCTGGCGTCATCGAGTTGATCTTCAGATCAGATCTTCTTCACTCACGATAGGCATTCGAGAGATCGAGCCGGAACTCTGCAAAGCTGCCGTCGCCGGGCCGATGACCTTCGCGTGGCCACCTCCGCGCAGAAGCAAGCCAGCGCCGCCCGCCGGGAGACCAACCGGGCCCGGGGCGACGCTCGTGGCTACGAGCGCGTCCGCGCCCGCCCGATCTACCCCGGCCGCCGCTA
>NZ_JMCC02000328.1 GCF_000737335.2 Enhygromyxa salina
GAATATCCACCATGAAGGGCAAGACATGCTCATAATTAACTGTCAGGCAGGCCAGGCCTTCAGCTACAACGACCTTGAATTGGTTTATTCTGCTTGTCCTCTATAAGTTTGCCAGAGGGAATCACACATGAGCCAAACCTATTGAAGAAAGCATTAGGACAGTGCCAGTCTTAATCACAGTGGGGGGTATGTTATTCCCAATGAAGTCGTCCAGAAACGGACTAGGTAGTTAGCTTTTTCTAGTGCCCAACACATTAGAGGTGTGGTTTTTTTTCTCTAAAATAAGGGTGGCCATAGGCTCTTTTAACCAGAATCGGTGTAGTCAGCTGAAATTGACTTGCACGCCTGGGTCCTGTGTGTCTACTAACTTTCTCGCGAACGATAGCTAACGGATCCCCCGGGCCATACTAGTACTGGATGCATCTGCAGGATATCGCGGCCGCTCTAAACGTGGTAAATTGTTAACTCCGAGCTAGACTTCAGGTGGCCGTATTTATCAGATTTCCTCGTTGT
>NZ_JMCC02000329.1 GCF_000737335.2 Enhygromyxa salina
AGCTGCCCGTCACTGTTAAAGACAGGGTTATAAGTTGCATGGAACCACAGAGGATCTCCCTGACGGTTAAGACGTGGAAACTGACCAGAAAAAAACTCACCCTGATTCAGCCTCTCCCAGAACTGTCGGTATTCATCACTTTTGTAGAGCGTCTCGGCACAAAACAGACGATGATGCTTACCGATGACTTCATCCCGCTTATAGCCAGTGGCATTGACGAAATTTTCATTTGCTTCAAGCACGATCCCTTCAGGATTGAAGGTGATGATGGCCATAGAACGGTTTATGGCATTTACGACTGCTTCCTGCTCAAGCGCAGAATGCACGCGCTCAGAAATATCGGCAGCAATTTTAATGACTCTGGTCACACGGCCGCGCCGGTCAGTAACGGGGATATAACTGGCTTCAAGCCATACGGAACGATTTCCCTTTGCCAGCCGCAGGTACTTGCCACTAAAGCTTTCGCCCCTGGCAAGGCGCTGCCAGAACTGGCTGTATTCTGGTGAATT
>NZ_JMCC02000330.1 GCF_000737335.2 Enhygromyxa salina
TGGGTTTGGTGGTCGGCGTCGTGGCGGATGACGTAGATCTCGTCAGCTGGGGTGGCGCCGAAAAAGGAGCGCGCGCGCGTCCATTTGAGGCCGTTGACGTAGACCTGGAGCTCGGGCTTGCGGCCGCCGGGCGCGAGGGGATCGGCGAGGTAGGTGAGCGGCGACTTGGCGAGCTTGAGCGACTGCCAGGGGATGAGCGCGTTGCCGGAGCCGATGATCTCGCGGCTGACGGTCTCGCCGCGGGTGGCCTTGGTCAGGCCCCAGAGAAAGGTGATCGGCTTGACGAGCTCGCGCTCGGGGTCGGCATCGAGGATCTGGGTGATCGTGATCTTGGGGATGCCGTTGGCCTTTGAACCGCCGCCCTTCGCCAGGATCGCGGTGCCCTCGGCGTCTTGGATGATGATGTCGGTGTCGGCGGTCGGGAGGCTGCTGCCGGCGGGGAGGGTGACCGGGTGGGCGCCGTCGAGGATGTCGTCACGGGTGACCGTGAGGGTTGGGATCCGCTC
>NZ_JMCC02000331.1 GCF_000737335.2 Enhygromyxa salina
CGGTCGCCGCTTGGGAACAATTGGGACCACAGCTACAATATTTATGCGGAGCTTGGCGCCGGTCCAGATCAGCCGATTACCCTATACGATGGCAACGCCCGTCCTGCCGAGTTTCGCTCGGATGCGCAGGGTGTCTGGACGGCCCCTCGCTATCATCGCACGGGTGAGTTCGACGCTGACCGCCGGTTTGTGCTGACCTTCGCCGACGGTGGTCAGTGGATCTTTCACTCGGAACACGACTCGGCACCGGGTGATGTTCGTAGGCTGTGGCGGATTGTCGATCGCAATCAGAACATCATCGAGCTGGAGTACGACAAACATGACCGGCTCGAGCGAGTGGTCAACGCGAGCGGGCAGTCGCTGGAGCTCGCGTATGACGAGACGGGCCATATCGCCGAGGTCACCGCGCAGCTTGGGCCCGAGGATGCCCGTACGGTTCGCTACGCACGCTACGGGGCCGACGAGCCGGGCGGGAACCTGCATGATCTTCGCAGCGTCACGCTT
>NZ_JMCC02000332.1 GCF_000737335.2 Enhygromyxa salina
GATGAATATTCAGCAGAGCAAGTGGCTGATTGTTACCGTCTGCGATGGCAAATTGAACTGGCTTTTAAGCGGCTCAAAAGTTTGCTGCACCTGGATGCTTTGCGTGCAAAGGAACCTGAACTCGCGAAAGCGTGGATATTTGCTAATCTACTCGCCGCATTTTTAATTGACGACATAATCCAGCCATCGCTGGATTTCCCCCCCAGAAGTGCCGGATCCGAAAAGAAGAACTAACTCGTTGTGGAGAATAACAAAAATGGTCATCTGGAGCTTACAGGTGGCCATTCGTGGGACAGTATCCCTGACAGCCTACAAAACGCAATTGAAGAACGCGAGGCATCGTCTTAACGAGGCACCGAGGCGTCGCATTCTTCAGATGGTTCAACCCTTAAGTTAGCGCTTATGGGATGTTTCCCCCACATTCAACGCCGAGAATAGAGGAAAAATTAAAGGGGAGATAAAATCCCCCCTTTTTGGTTAACTAATTGTATGGGAATGGTTAA